>NZ_CBCSIW010000001.1:0-671499 GCF_965139575.1 Comamonas aquatilis
TGCCTGATGACCATAGCGATTTGGTACCACTCCTTCCCATCCCGAACAGGACAGTGAAACGAATTTGCGCCGATGATAGTGCGGGTTCCCGTGTGAAAGTAGGTCATCGTCAGGCTCTTACAGTGAAAACCCCGTAGTCGAAAGGCTGCGGGGTTTTTTTATTGTGGTGGCGAAAGAGCAACCACAAAAGAGATAGCAATCAGTGCGTGCTGCATAAGTGATGCAGTCATGAAATACCACAGACCCAATAAAAAGAGAGCGCCATGCGCTCTCTTTTTATTGGGTGAATGCAGTTGCTATTTCGGCTGAGGCAGCGAGAAGCGCAATACCCCGTGTGGATCTTCACGGCGCTGCAATTGCTGCTTGAACCAGAGGTAATGCAAGTGGGCCAGAGCTTCACCCATGGCGAAGGTGGTCTGGTGGGCATCCAGTTTGCGTTTGAAGAGCAGGGGCAGGATGTCGGCTGCACTGAGCTCCTTGCCCGGCACGGCCTGCAGGATATCGTTCAGATGCTCCTGGTGATGATCGAGCAGCTGTTGTACGCGGGTATGCAGGCCGTTAAAAGGCTTGCCGTGGGACGGCAGCACAAAGGCATCCGCCGGCAAATCAAAGTAGCGCTTGAGCGAATCCATGAATAGCTGCAAGGGATTGGCCTCTGGTTCGCTGGCATGCACGCTGACATTGGCGGAGATGCGGGGTAGCACCATATCGCCGCTGATCAGCAGGTTCAGATCCTGGTTGTACAGAGCGATGTGTTCGGGTGCATGGCCATAACCGGCGATGCATTGCCATGAATGGCCGCCGATGCTCAGTAGATCGCCGTCCATAAGGCGGTGGTATGACTGGGGCAGCTTGTGTACCAAAGACGAGTAATAGCTGCGGCGGCCGCGAACGTGTCCGAGAAAGCCTTCATCGCGCAGGCCGTGCAGCTCATAGAACCTGGTGCCTGATTCACCGCCAAAGCCGTCGTGGTCGGTCATGGCAACGCGGGCGACATTGATGTCGGTGGCGCTGATGGAGAGCGGAGCCTGCCAGCGTTCACAAAGCCAGCCGGCCAGGCCAATATGGTCAGGATGCATATGGGTGACGATGACGCGCAAAATGGGCAAGCCTTCAAGCCGCTTGTCGAATATGGCATTCCACTGAGCTTGCGATTGCGGACTGTTGACGCAGCAGTCCACCACGGTCCAGCCTTCGCGTAGCGTGCCAAAGCGGTCTTCCATGCGGTCGCGTATCAGCCAGAGATTGATATGGTCCAGCGCAAAGGGCAGGCTCATGCGCAGCCAAAAAATACCCGGAGCGACTTCCATGGTTTCTGACTCGCCGGGGATGGCATCGCCCAGAGGGTAGTGGAGTGCTGATTCTTGGGTCTGGGTCATGGTGGGCCTGCTTATCGATTACATTGACGTTAACGTAAACGTCAGTATTAACAACCCATTGTAGAGAGCTTCGGCGTATGCACAGTCGCACGTGTGATGTGCCGCTCTTCAGCTTCTGCCAACCATATCTTGCTATGTCGACCAGTTACACCATCAGCGATCTTGCCAAGGAGTTTGATCTCACCACGCGGGCCATCCGTTTTTATGAGGATATGGGCTTGCTGCAGCCCGAGCGTTCGGGAGCAGCAGGGCGCAACCGCGTTTACTCGCCTCGTGATCGCGCGCGCCTGCGACTGACTTTGCGTGCCAAACGCCTGGGATTGTCGTTGACGGAGGCCAAGGAAATCATCGAGCTGTACGACAGCCCGCGCGATACCGGCGTGCAGCTGCAAAAGTTTCTCGATGTACTGGCCGTGCATCGCAAGCAGCTGGAGTCGCAGATGGCGGATCTGCAAGCTACGCTGGATGAGGTGCGCGAGCAGGAAAAAGAAGCGCGTACGCTACTCAAGAAGACTTCCGGCAAAAGTACTGCATAATTGACGTTTACGTAAACGTCAATTCTCTGAATTTCTTGAACCGGAAGCAGACCAGATGCCAGCCTTGACCTCGGAAGACGTGGATTTTGAGCAGCGTGTGCGTGAGAGCTTTGCCCTGCAAGGTGCGATGCAGACCCTGGGCGCAGAACTGAGCCGCATTGAGCCGGGCGCTGTGGATATCAGTCTTGCCTGGGCGCAAGGACTGACGCAGCAGCACGGTTTTTTGCATGCCGGCATGGTCTCCACGGCGCTGGATTCCGCCTGTGGCTATGCGGGGCTGACGCAAATGCCTGCCAGCGCCGCAGTTTTGACCATCGAGTTCAAGATCAATCTGCTGGCTCCTGCCAAAGGCCAGCGCTTTCGCATGGAAGGGCGGGTGATCAAGCCCGGCCGGACCATCACCGTCACCGAGGGCCGTGCCTATGCGATCGATAACGGCCAGGAAAAATTGATAGCAACCATGGGCTGCACCCTGATGGCGGTGCAAGGCCGTGCGGGCCTGAGCGACTGAAACGTCCGACTTTTCCAACTCATTGTTCAATACAAAACCGATAGGAGACAACCATGAGCCTTAGCAATCTGCCTGGACTGAACTTTCAACTGGGTGAAGATATTGATGCCCTGCGTGATGCGGTGCGTGAGTTTGCCCAAAGCGAAATCGCTCCGCGTGCAGCGGAGATTGACCGCAACGACCAGTTCCCCATGGACTTGTGGCGCAAGTTCGGTGACCTGGGTGTGTTGGGCATTACCGTCTCCGAGCAGTATGGCGGCGCGGATATGGGCTATCTGGCCCATATGGTGGCCATGGAGGAGATCTCTCGCGCCAGCGCTTCGGTGGGGCTGTCCTATGGCGCGCACAGCAATCTGTGCGTGAACCAGATCAACCGCAACGGCAACGAGGCACAAAAAGCCAAGTACCTGCCCAAGCTGATCAGCGGCGAACATGTGGGCGCGCTGGCCATGAGCGAGCCGGGCGCTGGCTCCGATGTGATCAGTATGAAGCTCAAGGCGGAAGACAAGGGCGGCTACTACCTGCTCAACGGCAGCAAGATGTGGATCACCAACGGCCCCGATGCCGACACGCTGGTGGTCTATGCCAAGACCGAGCCGCAGATGGGCGCACGGGGCGTGACGGCGTTTCTGATCGAGAAAGGCATGAAGGGCTTTTCGGTTGCGCAAAAGCTGGACAAGCTGGGTATGCGCGGCAGCCACACGGGCGAGCTGGTGTTTGAAAACGTGGAAGTGCCGGCTGAAAACATCCTGGGTGGCCTGAACATGGGCGCCAAGGTGCTGATGAGCGGGCTGGATTACGAGCGTGCCGTGCTTACCGGCGGGCCGCTGGGCATCATGCAAAGCGTGATGGACAATGTGGTCCCCTATATCCATGACCGCAAGCAGTTTGGCCAGAGCATTGGTGAGTTTCAGCTCATTCAGGGCAAGGTGGCTGATATGTACACCGTGCTGCAAGCAGGCCGTTCTTTTGCTTATACGGTCGCTAAAAACCTGGATCTGCTGGGAACCGACCATGTGCGCCAGGTACGCAAGGATTGCGCCAGCGTGATTCTGTGGTGTGCCGAGAAGGCCACGTGGATGGCTGGCGAAGGCGTGCAAATCTATGGCGGCAATGGGTATATCAACGAGTATCCGCTGGGCCGACTCTGGCGAGATGCGAAACTCTATGAAATTGGCGCTGGCACCAGCGAAATTCGCCGCATGTTGATTGGCCGCGAATTGTTCGCTGAAACCTGCTGATAAAGCAGGCCGTAACAGGATTGCTGCGCCGTCATTGTCACTCACCATCAAAAAGAAGGATCACCTCATGACAACGACCTCCATCGAAGACCTCTTTATCCACAACCGCCAATGGGCGGATCAGGTGGAAAAAGAGCGTCCGGGCTTTTTCACCGGACTGATGGCGCAGCAAAAACCCAAGTACATGTGGATTGGCTGCTCCGACAGCCGCGTCCCGGCCAACCAGATCACCGGTCTGGAGCCTGGCGAGGTCTTTGTGCACCGCAACGTGGCCAATGTGGTGGTGCCCAGTGATCTGAACTGCCTGTCCACCATTCAGTACTCGGTGGACCACCTGAAGATCGAGCACCTGATGGTGGTGGGCCACTACGGCTGCGGCGGCGTCTATGCCGCCCTCAACAATCTGCGTCTGGGCCTGGTGGACAACTGGACGCGCCACGTGCGCGATGTGCGCGACAAGCACCTGAAGCTGCTGGAAAGCATCTCCACCCAGTTCCGCCACGATGCGCTGTGCGAACTCAATGCCATCGAACAGGTGGTCAACGTGGCCCAGTCCACGGTGATGCAGGATGCCTGGGCCCGCGGCCAGAAGGTCACGCTGCACAGCTGGTGCTACAGCCTCAAGAACGGTCACATCACCAACCTGGAGATGACCGTGCCTGGCGTGGGTGGGCTGGATGAGGTGTACGCCGCTGCCATCGAAAAAGTGGCCAAGCGCGAACGCAGCTAAACCCCGCAGCCATCATGCAGCCCTGCGCAAACTCCAAGGCCTGAAAGGCAGCAAGCCCAGCCATGTTTCCCCAACGACTGGATGCCCCACAGGCCTATGCGATTGCGCAGGCGCTCATGCATGGTTTCAGCCAGCACTACCGCATGTTCAGCGCCGAATCGGCGCGGGCCAAGCACCGCTTTGAAACCATGGACTGGCTGGGCCAGCAACGCGCCCAGCGTGAACGCATAGAGTTCTACGACCTGCATGTGCGTGAATGCATGCGCAGACTGGAAAAAGAATTTGCCGCCAGTCGGCAGCCCATGAATGTGTGGCAGCAGGTCAAGCTGCACTACATAGGGCTGATGGTCGATCACCTGCAGCCCGAGCTGGCCGAGACTTTTTTCAACTCGGTCACCACCAAGATCCTGCACCGCACGCACTTTCACAACGACTTCATCTTTGTGCGTGCGGCGGTCAGCACCGAATATCTGGAGAACCACGCGCCGGGCGCGGTGCCCATCTACCGTGGCTACTACCCCGCCAGCCGGGAGCAGTTGCCCGCCAGCCTGACGCAGATGGTGGCGCAACTGGCACTGCAATGCCCGTTCGAGGATCTGACCCGGGATGTGGCGCGCCTGACCGAGCGTGTGCGCGGGCGCCTGCAAGGTCTCACGCTGCGCCCCAATTTCCAGCTGCAGGTGCTTTCCAGCCTGTTCTTTCGCAACAAGGGTGCCTACCTGGTGGGCAAGATCATCACCGGCTATACCGAGCTGGCCTTTGCCGTCCCCATTATTCATAGCGCCCAGGGCAAGCTGGTATTGCACGCAGCCCTGTTTGGCGAAGACGATTTGCACGGCTTGTTCAGCTTTGCGCGTGCCTATTTCATGGTGCACATGGAAGTGCCCAGCGCCTATGTGCGCTTTTTGCACAGCCTGATGCCACGCAAACCCTGTGCCGAGATTTACAACGCCCTGGGTCTGGCCAAGCAGGGCAAGACGCTGTTCTATCGCGACTTTCTGCACCATCTGCGCCACTCCAGCGATCAGCTGCGCATAGCGCCCGGCATCAAGGGCCTGGTCATGCTGGTGTTTGATCTGCCCAGCTTTCCCTATGTGTTCAAGCTCATCAAGGACCGCATCGCCAGCAGCAAGGACATCACGCGCGCCCAGGTCGAAGGCAAATACCGCCTCGTCAAGCGCCACGACCGGGGCGGGCGCATGGCCGACACCATGGAATACAGCCTGGTGGCCTTGCCGCGCAGTCGCTTCAGCGACGAGCTGCTGGCCGAGTTGCAGGCACAGGCCCCCGAGCAGATCGAGATCAGCGACCGCGATGGCGACGGGCAGGAAGAAGTCATCATCCGCCACCTCTATATCGAGCGGCGTCTGGTGCCGCTGAACCTCTTTCTGCAGGAATGTCTGGCCGAAGCCGAGACCAAGCCCGAGCGCTGCGCCGCCATGGAGCGGGCGGTGATCGAATACGGCAATGCCATCAAGGAGCTGGTGGCCACCAATATCTTTCCAGGCGACATGCTGTGGAAGAACTTTGGCGTGACGCGCGGCGGCAAGGTCGTGTTCTACGACTATGACGAGATCGAATACCTGACGGAATGCAACTTCCGCGCCGTGCCTGCGCCGCGAGATGACGCCGACGAGATGTCGGGCGAGATCTGGTATTCGGTAGGCCCCAAGGATGTGTTTCCCGAAACCTTCGGCCCTTTTCTTCTGGGTCACCCGGCGGTGCGAGAGGTCTTCATGCGCCACCACGCCGATCTGCTGGAGCCCGCTTTCTGGCAGCAGCACCAGGTCAGCATCCGTGCCGGCCAGATGCCCGATGTATTCCCCTACGAGAGCAGCCGCTTTCTGGACGAAAACGAGCAATGGCCGGCCATGTTCTCGGTTCGTTCCGTTCCGTGTCCTGCCTGAAGCGAGCCTGAAACGTATTTCAGGCAGCCATCAAGCGCTCATCTTTTGACTTTGCATTGTTCACCACTACAACCCAGGAGACTCACCATGCAACACGACCCCATCGTCATCGTCAGCGCCGCCCGCACGCCCATGGGCGCATTTCAGGGCGATTTTTCCGATCTGGCCGCCCATGATCTGGGTGGTGCCGCCATCAAGGCCGCCGTGGAGCGCGCAGGCATTGCGGCCGACAAGGTCGAGGAAGTGCTGTTTGGCAACTGTCTGATGGCCGGTCAAGGCCAGGCGCCGGCACGCCAGGCCGGCTTCAAGGGCGGTCTGCCCCAAAGCACGGGTGCGGTCACCCTGTCCAAGATGTGCGGCGCCGGCATGGAAGCCACGATGCTGGCCCATGACCAGCTGGTGGCCGGCAGCCGTGATGTGATGGTGGCTGGCGGCATGGAGAGCATGACCAACGCGCCCTATCTGCTCAAGAAGGGCCGTGGCGGCTATCGCATGGGCCATGACAAGATTTTTGACCACATGATGCTGGACGGTCTGGAAGACGCTTACGAGCCAGGCCGCTCCATGGGCACTTTCGGCGAAGACTGCGCTGCCAAATACAGTTTCACCCGCGAGCAGCAGGACGCATTTGCCATTGCCAGCGTGCAGCGTGCACAAGCCGCGGCGCAAAGCGGTGCCTTCGATGCGGAAATCACGCCCGTCACCGTCAAGACTCGCAAGGGCGATGTGACGGTGAGCGTGGATGAAGGTCCGGCCAAGGCCAAGCTCGACAAGATAGCCAGCCTGAAGCCCGCTTTCAAGAAGGACGGCACGATCACGGCCGCATCCAGCTCCAGCATCAATGACGGCGCCGCCGCCATGGTTTTGATGCGCGAGTCCACCGCCCAAGCCATGGGCTGCAAGCCGCTGGCCCGCATCGTGGCCCATGCCAGCCATGCCCAGGCACCCGAGTGGTTCTCCACCGCGCCCGTGGGCGCCACCGAGAAGGCACTGAAGAAAGCCGGCTGGAAGGTGGAGGATGTGGACCTGTGGGAAATCAACGAGGCATTTGCCGTCGTTCCCATGGCCTTGATGGCCGAGCTGGGCATCTCGCACGACAAGGTCAATGTACACGGCGGCGCCTGCGCCCTGGGTCACCCGATTGGCGCCAGCGGCGCGCGCATCATCGTCACGCTGATCCATGCACTCAAGACCCATGGCAAGAAAAAAGGCCTGGCCACGCTGTGCATAGGCGGTGGCGAAGGCACGGCCATGGCGATCGAGCTGGTGTGAGGCTCAAGCCCTGCCTGCGTGCACTACATTGAGCGGATGTTCAACGGCCTGTGCGCACCTGCCAAGGTGTGCACAGGCATTTAGCGAAAACCATTCATGAGCGCAGACATTCAAGAAGACGACACCCCTCATGTGCTGCCGCTTGGCATGCCGCAGATAGCGGCGTTCTGGAGCGATTTTTCCGAGCAGCTGAGCTCGCTGGAAACCCTGGATGGCCCGGACTTCGTGGAGCGCGCCAACGAGCTGCTGCAGCGCCATGCGCCGGGTCTGGCCGTGGAGCTGGAAGGCCAGCTCCGGCAGGCCGGCTCCAGGCTGGTGATTTCCGCCCACGGCAACACGGCGCAGTTTGAGAATGTGCAAGCCCTGGTGCGTCATGCACCGCACTTCGAGAACTATGGCGTGCAGGCCTTTCGCAGCCGCACCGCCGGCGGTGATTTCGCCATGCGCATGGAAGATTTCGAGCTGTCCAGCGCCGAGGTGCTGGTGGGCTATTACGACGCCGGCGGCATCACCGGCCTGGAGCTGTCGTTTGGCAAAGCCATTCCCGAGGACATGGCGGCGCATGCCCAGCACATGGCTTTCATCATGCTCGACCATGTGCTGGGCGAGTGGGATTTCTCCGTGCGCGTAGGGCCGGTGGAATTTGTGCAGCAGCTGTCGGATGGCAGCTCGGGGCCGGTGCCGCTGCGGGATTTTGCTCCCGTCTTTGATGCGTTTCAGCGCGAGGTGCTGGGCCGCAGCTTCCAGTTTCCGCAGGAGCAGGACAGTCGCTGGCTGTCGCTGGAAGTGCGGGCCCGGGATGCTGACGAGGATGATGCACCGGATATTCTGTCCTTCCACGACTCGGCCAATGCCGTGGCCACGCGCGCCGATCTTTCGCATTTCATGCTGTGGCGCTTGCCGTTTTCCAGTCAGCAGGAACTCGATGCCGTGCGCGATGCACAGGACGGGCTGGAGGCGGAGCTGGCCCGCCAGCAGCGCGGCATTCTGGCCTTTACAAGGGTGGAGAGCATGAGCTCGCGCGTGGCCGCTTTCTATGTGGACGATCCGGTCCACGCCGCGCAACTGGCCCAGCAACTGGCAGCCCGGCATGCGCCAGGGCTCGAAGCCGAGCTGGACCTGAGCTTCGATCCCGCGTGGAACGAATACCTGTCCCTGTATGCCGCTATCCACCGCCAGCATGGGCAGGAGGGTGACGCGTGATCACCTCGCTAGAGCAACTGCAGCAGCTGTATGCACCGCCGGCAGAGCGGGCCTTGCTCAAGCAGCAGCTGGAGCTGGACCGCTATTGCTTGCGCTTTATTGCCCTGTCTCCGCTGCTGGTCATGGCCACGGGCGGTGCCAGCAGCGCGCTGCTCGATGCCTCGCCGCGTGGCGGCAAGCCGGGCTTTGTCAAAGCCCCCGATGCGAACACGCTGCTGATACCCGATGCCGGCGGCAACAACCGGCTCGATAGCCTGAGCAATCTGCTGCAAGACCCGCGTGTGGGTCTGCTGTTTTTCGTGCCCGGCTTTGACGAGACGCTGCGCGTCAACGGCAAGGCCAGGCTGCGCGACGAGGCGCATTACACGGCGCTGTTTGCGTCCGAGCACTTCAGGCCCAAGCTGGTGATCGAGATCGAGGTGCAGGAAGCCTATCTGCACTGCGCCAAGGCTTTGATGCGCTCCAGGCTGTGGAGTGCCGAAGCCCAGGTGCAGCGCAATGTGATGCCCACGCTCAACCAGATGATTCAGTCGCAAATGGGCATGACCACGGCGCCTGAATCGCAGGAGTTGATGGTCAACCGCTACAACGCCCAAATCGCTGCCGAGCAGGGCAAAAAATAATTGATAGCTGCAGGCGCTTTAACTGAAAGGGATTGAAGTGTTTTTTGACTTGAATTCAATGAAAGATAGGCGCAAGCAGCTATGGCTTTGATACTAATTTTGGGCGCATCGCGCGGTCTGGGCCGGGCTTTGACCGAGGCTTATGCACAGCAAGGCCACCGCGTCATCGCCACGGTGCGCAAGGCCGAGGACATGGCGGGCGTGAAGGCCCTGAGTGCCGAGGTGCTGCAGATGGATCTGGCCGATCCGGCCAGCGTCAGCGGCCTGGCCTGGCGGCTGGACGGCGAGAGCATCGATCTGGCCCTGTATGTGGCGGGCGTCTGGGATGGCAAGGACGCCGGCGTTCCGCCCTCGCAGCCGCAGTTCGATGCCGTCATGCACAGCAATGTGCTGGGTTTCATGCAGGTGCTGCCGCAGATCGCGCCCATGGTCCAGGCTGCGGGCGGCGTGATGGGAGCGTTTTCCAGCGAGATGTCGCTGCTGGCGCAGGCCGATGGCTATGCCTGGCTATACCGTGTCAGCAAAGCCGCTCTGAATATGGCCGTGGTGTCGGCCTGCCAGCAATGGCCGGGCATGACGCTGCTGGCGCTGGACCCGGGCTGGGTGCAGACCGAGATGGGCGGTGCACAGGCGCCGCTGACTCTGCAGCAAAGCGTGCAGGGCCTGATGCAGGCCCTGGCCACGGTGACGCCTGAAGACCAGGGCTGTCTGCTGCGCCACGATGGCTTGAGAACACGGTTGAACCAAGGGCAGGCCTAGTTCTTATCTAGGCTCTGCGCTATCAAAAATGTATTAAAAAATAATAGGAGACATCCATGCTTTTGACCTCTGACCAGGAAATGATCCGCGATGCCGTGCGCGATTTCGTGCGCGAGCAAATCACGCCCCATGCCGCGCGCTGGGACAAGGAGCACCACTTTCCCAAGGATGTGCACCAAGGCCTGGCCCAGCTCGGCGCCTATGGCATCTGCGTGCCCGAGGAGTTGGGCGGCGCAGGGCTGAACTACATCAGCCTGGCCCTGGTGCTGGAAGAGATTGCTGCCGGCGATGGCGGCACCAGCACCGTGATCAGCGTGACCAACTGCCCGGTCAACGCCATCTTGATGCGCTACGGCAATGCCCAGCAGCAAGAGCAGTGGCTGCGCCCGCTGGCCCAAGGCGCCATGCTGGGCGCTTTCTGTCTGACCGAGCCCCATGTGGGCTCAGATGCCAGTGCGCTGCGCACCACGGCCGTCCGCGAGGGCGATGACTATGTGATCAACGGCGTCAAGCAGTTCATCACCAGCGGCAAGAACGGCGATGTGGCGATTGTGATTGCCGTCACCGACAAGGCCGCGGGCAAGAAGGGCATGAGCGCTTTTCTGGTGCCCACCGGCAACCCCGGCTATCAGGTGGCGCGGCTGGAGGAAAAGCTGGGCCAGCACAGCAGCGATACGGCGCAGATCAATTTCGACAACTGCCGCATTCCGGCCGCCAATCTGATCGGCGCAGAAGGCGAGGGCTACAAGATTGCCCTGTCGGCGCTGGAAGGCGGGCGCATAGGCATTGCCGCCCAGAGCGTGGGCATGGCACGTGCGGCCTTCGAAGCCGCTCTGGCCTACAGCAAGGAGCGCGAGAGCTTCGGCCAGCCCATCTTCAATCACCAGGCTGTGGGTTTCAGGCTGGCGGACTGCGCCACGCAGATCGAAGCGGCACGCCAGCTGATCTGGCATGCGGCCAGCCTGCGCGATGCCGGTCTGCCCTGCCTCAAGGAAGCGGCCATGGCCAAGCTGTTTGCCAGCGAAATGGCCGAGCGCGTGTGCAGCATGGCGATTCAGACGCTGGGCGGCTACGGCGTGGTCAACGACTTCCCGGTGGAGCGCATCTACCGCGATGTGCGAGTGTGCCAGATCTATGAAGGCACGAGCGACGTGCAGAAAATCATCATCCAGCGCGCTCTGGCATGAGCGGTCAGGACATCCGGCGTCCGCTGGATTCCCAGGCGGTGGGCCTGATGCTGATGCTGTGCCTGATCTGGAGCTTGCAGCAGATCGTGCTCAAGGCCACGGCGCCTGATTTCTCGCCCACCTTGCAGCTGGCGCTGCGCTCCGGCATTGCGGCACTGCTGGTGTGGCTGTACATGCGCTTCAAGGGCGAGCGGCTCAATCTGCAAACCGGGGTCTGGCGGGCAGGTCTGCTGGTGGGCGCCTTGTTTGCGCTGGAGTTCGTGCTGCTGGGCCAGGCCGTGCGCCTGACCACGGCAGGCCATGTGGTGGTGTTTCTGTACTCGGCCCCGGTGTTTGCGGCCCTGGGCCTGCACCTGAAGCTGCCGGCCGAGAGGCTGGCGCCCCTGCAATGGCTGGGCATTGCCCTGGCCTTTGGCGGCATTGCCGTGGCTTTTCTGGGAGATGGCGGCCAGGGTCGCCTATCCTCCATCCTGCTGGGCGATGCGCTGGCGCTGGGGGCAGCCTTGGCCTGGGGCCTGACCACGGTGGCGATCCGCGTCTCGCCGCTGTCCGGCCTGCCGGCCACGCAAACCCTGTTCTATCAGCTGGTGGTGGGCTTTGTGCTGCTGATGGCGGCGGCCTGGGCCCTTGACGAGACGGTTTTCCGCTCCAGCTTGCCGGTATGGGCGGCGCTGGCTTTCAATGCCGTGATCGTCTGCTTTTTCAGCTTTCTGGTCTGGTTCAGCTTGCTGCGCAAATACCTGGCCTCTCGTCTGGGCGTGTTTTCCTTTCTCACGCCCATTCTTGGCGTGATCCTGGGGGCCTGGCTGCTTGATGAACCGGTGGAGCCCAATTTCGCCATCGGTGCCGCCCTGGTGCTGGCCGGGATTGTGCTGGTCAGCGGCTATGGCTTGCTGCTGGGCTGGCTGCAGCGCCTGAGGCGCCGCGCGCCTGCGCGAAAAGTCTAGGGCTTGTCAACCGGGTGTGGCGGCCTAAGGGCCATGCCGCTTGCCGTGGCGATGGCGCCTGCCTAGGATGAACGCAGGAGAGGGTGCACGCAGCGCCCTGCAGCGATCAACCTATTGCACAGGAGTCTCCAGCATGCCTTTTGCCCCGGTCAACGGTCAGAACCTCTTTTACGAAGATACGGGCGGGCGTGGTCCCGTCATCGTGTTCTCGCATGGGCTGCTCATGGATCACACCATGTTCGCGCCCCAGGTTCAGGCCTTGCAAAGCCGTTTTCGCTGCATCAGCTGGGATGAACGCGGCCATGGGCAGACGGCAGACCCCGAGCATTGCGCGCCTTTCACCTACTACGACAGTGCCGACGATCTGGCCGCGCTGCTCAAATACCTGGGCGTGGACAAGGCGGTGCTGGTCGGCATGTCGCAAGGCGGCTATCTCTCGCTGCGCTGCGCGCTGATTCACCCTGAGGTGGTGGGAGCGCTGGTGCTGATCGATACCCAGGCCTTGCTGGAAGACCCGGAGCAAATGCCGCATCACGAAGCCCTGCTCAAAGCCTGGATGGAGCACGGCCTGTCCGACGATATGGCGACCATGGTGGAGCACATCATCCTGGGCCAGGGCTGGGGCGGAGCGGCCCAGTGGCGCCACAAATGGAAGCAGGCCACGCCCGTCAATCTGGGCCAGAGCTTTGCCACGCTGGCGCTGCGCGACGATATCAGCCCGCGCCTGGCCGAGATCCGCATGCCGGCCCTGGTCATTCATGGCAGCAAGGACGAGGCCATCGCCCCCGAGCGCGCCCGCGCCATGTTCAAAGGCCTGCCCCAGGCACGCTGGGTGGATGTGGTGGGGGCTGGCCATGCTTCCAACCTCACCCACCCGGAGCCGGTGAACGCGGCCCTGGAAGAATTCCTCGCGGGTCTGCACTGACCCTGGCGCACGGGGGCGGGGTGCATTCTTGTGATAAAAATGGCTGTTAGCGCTTGTCCTTCAAGCACATCGAGCTATGAATATTGATGCAAGCCCGTGGCTTGCCAGAGAAAGATTGCACCGTGAGCGACAAGAGTCAGACCGCCGCCTGCCCCTGCGGAAACACGACAACCAAGGGCAAGGTGCTGGCCTATGCCGCATGCTGTGGCCGCTATCTGGACCACTGGGGCAGCCAGCCAGCCCCCGATGCCAAGGCGCTGATGCGCTCGCGCTACACGGCTTTTGTGCGTGAGAACGCCGCCTATCTGCAGGCCAGCTGGCATGCCAGCCAGCGACCCCAGAGTCTGGAGTTCGATCCGGCCAGCAAATGGCTGGGCCTGGAGGTCAAGGACTTTAAGCTCACGGGCGAGAGCACGGCCGAGGTGGAGTTTGTTGCCCGCTACCGGCATGCGGGCCGCGCCGTGCGTCTGCATGAGCGCAGCCGTTTTTTGCGCGAAGAGGGACGCTGGTATTACGTGGATGGCGAGCAGTTCTGAGCGAGTCCAACAACGTGCCCGTGATCCCCGCGTCGGCCGGCGTTTTCTGGCCGCAAGCATGAAATACCGCATGCACGCATAATCGCGCCATCCATTTTTCTATGACCAAAGGCGCCACAGGCGCCTTTTTGCATCGCTTTGTGTCGGTGCGGGCGATGCTTTATGACTGCTTTTGGCGCTGTGCTCTTTGACTGTGATGGTGTGCTGGTGGACAGCGAATCCATTACCAACCGTGTGCTGTGCACCATGCTCAATGAATCCGGCTGGGCCATCAGCCAGGAGGAGTGCACGCGTGACTTCATAGGCAAGACGGTGCGCAGCCAGGCCGCCGTCATCGAGTCGCACACCGGCAAGCCTTTGACCGACGACTGGATGACCGAGTTCTATGAGCGTCGCAACACGGCCTTGCGTGCCGAGCTGGTGGCCATTGACGGGGCGCTGGAAGCTGTCAAGCAAATCCATGAACTGTGCGGGGGGCGTATTGCCTGCGCTTCGGGGGCCGACCGCGCCAAGGTGGAGATGCAGCTGGAACAGGTGGGCATGGCGGCCTACTTTGAGGGGCTGGTCTTCAGCGGCCATGAGATGCCGCGCAGCAAGCCTTTTCCCGATGTGTATCTGGCGGCCGCACAGGCGCTGGCGGTTGACCCGGCCCAATGCCTGGTGATCGAAGACACTGTCACCGGCGTGCAGGCCGGTGTGGCCGCCGGTGCCACGGTCTGGGGCTATTTCCCTGCCGATCAAGGCCATGCTTCGTCGGAGCAACTGCTGGATGCCGGCGCTGCCTGCGTGTTCGGCCATATGGGCGATCTGCCCGCCATGTTCGATGCAGTGCGCAAGGCCGCCGCTTCCCTGACCGGTGGCGACGGCTATGAGCACGAAATCCAGTAAGACTGTCAGTTCCAGACCGACAGGGCTTCGGCCAGGCGCAGGCTGGCCTTGTCTTCAATCACGCTGTTGTGCAGCAGGATGACGCGCTGCACCGGCCATTGCTGCATCTGGGCCGCGCTGGCCTTCACCGCCGCCTTGTCCTTGACCAACAAGCGCACGCTGCGCGGCACGGTCAGCCGTTCATGGCCGCCCGTCAGCCCCAGGTACAGGCGCACCGGCAGACTGAGCGGCCCCTTCCAGCACTGCAGTATGTCGGTGGCTATCAGCGAGCCCGAGGCCGGGTGGAACCAGACGGTTTCATCAAGCATGGGAATGCCGCCAAAGCGCAGGTACTCCAGATCGCCGGCCCAGGGTTCCGCCTCAATCGTCGGCAAGAGTTCCATGGTCATCAGATCGGGCCGTTTGCGCCGAACGCCCTTGGTACCGTAAATCCTGGCCTTGGGATACTGCGCGGCCAGATCGCCGACAAACAAATGGTGCATGGCGCTGGGCGCCACGATGTGGCGCAGCGGCCCCATGGAGTCCAGCTGCTGCTTTTGCGTCGGCGTCAGCGGCACGGCTGAGTGAGAGAGCAGGCTGCCATCGCTCAGCTTCACCACCGTCATGCGGGTGCTGACCTGGAGGCCCATATTGCTGAATTGATAGCTAAGAGTGTATATGTTGTCAGCGATTGAGCGCCATTTTTCTTGTATTTCATGCATGGTCAAGTCATCCAAACGGGCGAAGCAAAGGTGAGGGCGTGCTGTCCACGCCTTGTGCTCTGGCAGCAGCCTGCTCGGCCTGCAGGGCGCGTGCAAAAGCTGGGCGTTGCTTCAGGCGCTGCCAGTAGGCCTGGGTGGCTGGCCCCGATTGTGGCAGCAGGCCCAGAAAGTCGGCCAGCATCAGCGCATAGCCCACGGCCACATCGGCGGCGGTGAAGCGGCCTGCGCACAGCCAGTCCGATGTGCTCACCGTCGCTTCCACCGCCCGCAACCGGGCCAGAAACCAGCGTGCATAGTCTTGCGCCACATCGTCATGGCGGCGCTCGGGCGGCTCGAAGTGCTGGTAGCGCAGCACCAGCGTCTGGGGAAAGGTGAGCGTGGCATCGCTCATATGCAGCCAGTTCAGATAGGCGGCAAAGCCGGCCTCATGGGGTAGGACTCCCAGCTTATGCTTCGGGTGCAGAGCGGCCAGATATTCGCAAATGGCGGCCGACTCCGTCAGCTTCACCTGCCCATGCAGCAGCAGCGGGATGGTACCCAGCGGGTTCAGCTCCAGATAGCTGCGCTGTAGCGCCCGGGGCGGGAAGGGCAGCAGGTGCAGGGTGTAGGGCTGTTGCAGCTCTTCAAGCAGCCACAGAGGCCGGAACGAGCGCGCGCTGACGCAGTGGTAGAGCTGGTACATGGTCGGTGTTTCAGTCGGGGCGGTGGCTGGCGGATTTGCGGAATTCCGAGGGCGACAGACCGGTCCACAGCCTGAAGGCGCGGATAAAGCTTTTGTCGTTGAGAAAGCCGCAGGCCTGGGCAATGCGTTTGATGGGGCGGCTGGTGCGCAGCAGCAGGGCAATCGCCCGTTCGCGGCGGATCTCGTCCTTCAGGGCCTGCAGCGAAGCGCCTTCCTCCTTGAGCTGGCGGTGCAGGCTGCGCTGCGAGACATGGAGCTGGCGTGACAGGGTCTCGGCCGTTTGCTGGCCTTCGCTGCTGGCCGTCAGCAGCTGGCGCACGCGTTGCACCAGGGTGCGCTCGCGCTGGTAGGGGCGCACCTGCAGCGGCAGGGCACGCTGCAGCATGCGGTTGAGCGCGGCCTCGTCGCGGGCCAGCGGGGCTTGCAGCAGCCGGGCATCAAACTGCAGGCTGGCCTCGGTGGCATCGAATTCCAGCTCGCCAGGTGGGAACAGCACGCCGTAAACCGCGGCATGTGCCGGCGCCGCAAACGGAAAGCTGGCTTTTTGCAGGGCAATGGCGTCGTTGATCAGCCAGCTGGCAAAGCCGTGGATGTTGCGCAGCACCGAGACCAGGCAGAACTCGCGCATGGCACCCAGCGGCCGGCATTCCTGCAGAGTCAGGGTGGCGATGCCGTGTTCCTCGGTCAGGGTCAGGCGTATGTCGGCAGCAATCAGGCCGTGGTGGCGGCACCAGCGGGCCAGGGCCAGGCCCAGATGCGGGGCGCTGATGCTGGCGCGGGCCAGCATGCCGTAGCTACCCCAGGGCAGGCGGCGCTCGAACCAACCCAGAGTCTCGTCATCGAGTTCGCGCATGGCGGCATCGCACAGGGCTTCCATTTGCAAGGCCGTGATGCACTGTGTTTCATCGCTGAGTAGCTCTGGCGGGATTTGTGCCTTGTTCAAAGCCTCTAGCGGCGATAACTGTCTTTGCTCGTAAGCCTGTACAACGGCCAGAACAAAGGCCATGGGGGTAATTGCCGGGTGAGATTTGGTCGCAATGCTGGCATTGTGTGGCAGCGGCGTCTTGACCAGTGAGGGGGTAAGCATGTGGCAATTATTGCAACCTTTGTGACTTCATCTGAACAGGGCTAGCCCTTATGCTGCGGCAATCAATTCTCGCTGGCGCTGCCGGGGAAAACAGGAATTCAAGGAGTGTCAGTCATGTCATCGCCCATGCAGTTGCTCACCACCAGCTATGCCAAAGGCCGCACCGATGTGCCGCTGATCGAGCAGACCATTGGTGATTTCTTTGCCGACATGGCCGCGCGTCAGCCCCATAGCGATGCGCTGATCAGCCGCCACCAGGGGCTGCGCTTTGATTATGCGCAGCTGCACCAGGCCGCGCGCCAGCTGGCCAGTGCCTTGCTGAATCTGGGTTTGGTCAAGGGCGATCGTGTGGGCATCTGGAGCCACAACAATGCCGAGTGGGTGTTGCTGCAACTGGCCACGGCCCAGGTGGGCGTGGTGCTGGTGAACATCAACCCGGCCTACCGCACTTCGGAAGTGGAATACGCGCTCAACAAAGTGGGCTGCAAGGCGCTGGTGGCCATGCCCCAGTTCAAGAGCAGCGACTATCTGGGCATGTTGCGCGAGCTGGCTCCGGAGCTGGCGAGCTGTGCACCGGGCCAGCTGCAGGCCAAGCGCTTGCCCGAGCTACGCACCGTGGTTTGGATAGACATTGCCGGGCAGGGCGAGGAGCAGCCCGGCATGCTGCGCTTTTCGCAGCTGATGGCGCAAGGCACATCCGGCGATGCGCGCATAGACGCCATTGCCGCCACGCTCAGCAATACCGACCCCATCAACATCCAGTTCACCAGCGGCACCACCGGCTTTCCCAAGGGCGCGACGCTGACGCATCGCAACATCCTGAACAACGGTTTCTTCATCGGCGAATGCATGCGCCTCACGCCCGAGGACCGGTTGTGCATTCCCGTGCCGCTGTACCACTGCTTTGGCATGGTGCTGGGAAATCTGGCCTGCTTCACCCATGGCTCGGCCATCGTCTATCCCAATGACGGCTTCGACCCCGTCTCGGTGCTGGAAGCGGTGCAGGCCGAGAAATGCACGGGTCTGCACGGCGTGCCCACCATGTTCATCTCCGAGCTCGACCACCCCAGCTTTGCCCAGTTCGATCTGTCCACCTTGCGCACCGGCATCATGGCCGGCTCGCCCTGCCCCATCGAGGTGATGAAGCGCGTGGTGCGCGACATGCATCTGTCGGAAATCACCATTGCCTACGGCATGACCGAAACCAGCCCCGTGAGCTGCCAGAGCGACGCCGACACGCCGCTGGAAAAGCGCGTGGCCACCGTGGGCAAGGTGCAGCCGCATCTGGAGGTGAAGGTGGTGGACCCGAGCACGGGCGAGATCGTGGCGCCCGGCGTCTCGGGCGAGCTGTGCACACGCGGCTATTCGGTCATGCACGGCTACTGGGACGACGAGGCCAAGACCCGCGAAGCCATTGACGACGAGCACTGGATGCATACCGGCGATCTGGCCACCATGGATGCGGAAGGCTTCGTCAATATCGTGGGCCGCATCAAGGACATGGTGATTCGCGGCGGCGAAAACATCTATCCGCGCGAGATCGAGGAATTCCTCTACCGCCACCCCCAGGTGCAGGATGTGCAGGTGGTCGGTGTGCCCGATGTGCGCTATGGCGAGGAGCTGTGTGCCTGGATCATCGTCAAGCCGGGCCAGGAGCTGAGCGAGGAGGGGGTGCGCGAATTCTGCAGGGGCCAGATTGCCCACTACAAAGTGCCGCGCTATATCCGTTTTGTGCAGGCCTTTCCCATGACGGTCACGGGAAAGATTCAGAAATTCAAGATTCGCGACGAGATGATAGAGCTGCTGGATCTGCGCGTGGTCAAGACCGCCTGAGCGGGCAGCAGGAAAAGCACAAACCCGCTCCAGTGGCGTGAATACGTTCTGAGAGCCAAGCATTCAAGAGGCAAGCAATGAGCATTCTGGGGACAAAAATCAACCCGCGTTCTGCGGATTTTCTGGCCAACGCCGCTGCCATGCAGGCCGTGGTCAATGACTTGCATGCGCGCTGCGACGAAATGGCGCTGGGCGGCAACGAAGCCGCACGTGCCAAGCATGTGGCCCGCGGCAAGTTGCTGCCGCGCGAGCGCGTGCAGCGCCTGCTGGATGCGGGCACGCCGTTTCTGGAGCTGTCGCCGCTGGCCGCGCTCAATATGTACAACAACGATGCGCCGGGCGCGGGCGTGATTGCCGGCGTGGGCCGCGTCAGCGGTGTGGACTGCATGATCGTCTGCAACGATGCGACGGTAAAGGGCGGCACCTACTACCCGATGACGGTGAAAAAGCATTTGCGCGCCCAGGAAATTGCTGCGCAAAACCGCCTGCCCTGCATCTATCTGGTGGACTCCGGCGGTGCCAATCTGCCCAATCAGGACGATGTGTTTCCGGATCGCGAGCACTTCGGTCGCATCTTCTTCAACCAGGCCAATATGAGTGCGCAAGGCATTGCCCAGATCGCCGTGGTCATGGGCAGTTGCACAGCCGGCGGCGCCTATGTGCCGGCCATGAGCGATGAGTCCATCATCGTCAAGAACCAGGGCACGATTTTTCTGGGCGGCCCGCCGCTGGTCAAGGCCGCCACCGGCGAGGTGGTCAGCGCCGAGGACCTGGGCGGCGGCGACGTGCACACCCGCCTGTCGGGCGTGGCCGATCACCTGGCGGAAAACGATTTGCATGCCATCGCACTGGCCCGCCAGGCCGTGGCCAATTTGAACAAGAACAAAGCCGAGAACAAGGCGGATCTTGCGCCGCAAGCGCCTCTTTTCGAGGGCAGCGAGCTGTATGGCGTGATCCCCGTGGATACGCGCAAGCCTTTTGACGTGCGCGAGATCATTGCCCGCGTGGTGGACGGCAGCCAGTTCGACGAGTTCAAGGCCCGCTTTGGCAGTACCCTGGTTTGCGGCTTTGCGCGCATCGAAGGCATGCAGGTGGGCATCATCGCCAACAACGGCATTTTGTTCAGCGAATCGGCGGTCAAGGGCGCGCACTTCATCGAGCTGTGCTGCCAGCGCAAGGTGCCGCTGGTGTTTCTGCAGAACATCACCGGCTTCATGGTCGGCCGCAAGTATGAGAACGAAGGCATTGCCCGCCATGGCGCCAAGCTGGTCACGGCCGTGGCCACAGCGGCCGTGCCCAAGTTCACCATCATCATCGGCGGCAGCTTTGGCGCAGGCAACTACGGCATGTGCGGCCGCGCCTACTCGCCACGTTTCCTCTGGATGTGGCCCAACGCCCGCATCTCGGTCATGGGCGGCGAGCAGGCCGCCAGCGTGCTGGCCACCGTCAAGCGTGACGGCATCGAAGCCAGGGGCGGCAGCTGGAGTGCCGAGCAAGAGGAAGACTTCAAGGCACCGATTCGCCAGCAATACGAAGACCAGGGTCACCCTTACTACGCCACGGCACGGCTGTGGGATGACGGTGTGATCGACCCCGCCGACACCCGCCGCGTGCTGGCGCTGGGCCTGGCTGCCACGCGCAATGCGCCGATTGAGGACACGCGTTTCGGCGTGTTCCGCATGTAAGCGCCAGAGCGCCTAAAAGCCCGTCTCCATGCAAGCACAGCGCACCCTGAGCACCGCAGTCCGGAACCTTGCGCAGTGCCTGCCTTTGGTACAACAATTTTTGCAGCGCCAGGCTGCCCCGCCTGCACCTTGATGACTGGAGCCAAGCCAATGACGACAAAAGCCCTGACCCTGGTAGTGAACTCCGGTATCGCCACGATCACGCTGGCCCGTCCAGAAATCCGCAACGCTTTCAGCGATGAAACGATTGCCGAAATCACCCAGGCTTTTCTGACTGCCGGCGAGCGAGCCGATGTGCGGGCCGTGGTGCTGGCGGCCGAAGGCCCGGCTTTCTGCGCCGGTGCCGACCTGAACTGGATGCGCCGCATGGCCGAGTATTCGCGCGATGAAAACCGCGTCGATGCCGACCTGCTGGCCCAGATGCTCAGCGTCATCTACCACTGCCCCAAGCCCACGATTGCGCGGGTGCAGGGCGATGTGTATGCCGGCGGCATGGGCCTGGTGGCCTGCTGCGATATGGCGGTGGCGGCAGAGACGGCGGGCTTTTGCCTGTCGGAGGTGAAGATCGGCCTGATTCCCGCCACCATCAGCCCCTATGTGGTCCGAGCCATGGGCGCGCGGGCCTCGCACCGCTACTTTCTCAGCGGCGAGCGCTTTTCGGCGCAAGAAGCGCACCGCATCGGCTTTGTGCATGAAATCGTCGCCGCCGAGCAACTGGACTCCGTGGTCGACGGCTGGATCAAGCATTTTCTCAGCGCCGGCCCCGAAGCCGTGCGTGCCTGCAAGCGCCTGGTCATCGAGGTGGCCGAGCGCGAGATCAACGAACAGCTGATTGCCGTGACCGTGGAAGGCATTGCCACTATCCGCGCCAGCAGCGAAGGCAAGGAAGGCGTGCAGGCCTTCCTCAACAAGCGCAAGCCCAACTGGCTGCCCGGTTGAAGCCTGTTTGAGCAAGCCTCCGCCCCAGAGCTGAAACACCATGGACATCTGGCAAACCATCGTCAACTGGCTGCACAGCGCCGGTCTGCATGTGGACCCCGATACGGCCCAGGCCGTGGGCGAGGCTGCAGGTCAGGTCGGCGATGTGGCTTCCAGGGCCGGCCATGCCGTGGCTCAGATGGATATGGGCGCATTGCTGGCGCTGGCGGCGGCTCTGGGCTGGGCCAGCGGTTTCAGGCTGTATGCCGTGGTGTTTCTCGTGGGCTTGCTGGGCGCCACCGGTTTGATGCCGCTGCCTGGCGGCCTGGGCGTGCTCCAGCATCCCATGGTGCTGATCCTCAGCGGCAGCTTGCTGTTCGTGGAGTTTTTCGCCGACAAGATTCCCCTGGTCGATTCGGTGTGGGATCTGTTTCAGAGCGTGCTGCGCATTCCCGCCGGTGCAGCGCTGGCGGCCGCGGTGTTTGGTGCCGACAACAGCACCATGGCCATGGTGGCGGCCCTGATGGGCGGTACGCTGGCGGCCACCAGCCAGGCGGCCAAGACCACGACGCGGGCCTTGATCAATACCTCGCCCGAGCCTTTCTCCAACGTGGGCGCCAGTCTGGCCGAAGACACGGTGGCGGTGGGGGCCATCTGGCTGGCACTGGCCAACCCGCTGGTGTTTGGCAGCGTGCTGGTCGTGGTGGTGATTCTGATGTGGCTGGTGATCTGGGCGCTGTGGCGCTTCTTGAAGACCGCGATGCGCCGCCTGCGCGGCTGGCTGGGCGCTGGAGATGCCGAGCCTTTACAAAAAACATAGCTGCTTGCGCTGATTGAACAAGCGCTGGCGGGCAATTTGACCTGAATTATTGGAGACAGAATGTTTAAAAAAATCTTGATTGCCAATCGCGGTGAAATCGCCTGCCGTGTGGCCGCTACCGCACGCCGCATGGGAGTCCAGACTGTGGCCGTGTACTCGGACGCCGATGCCGGCGCCAAGCATGTGGCAGCCTGCGACGAGGCCGTGCACATTGGCGGCAGCGCCCCCAAGGACAGCTATCTGCGCTGGGAACGCATTCTGGAAGCGGCCAAGCAAACCGGTGCCGAAGCGATTCACCCCGGCTATGGTTTCCTCTCCGAGAACGAAGACTTTGCCAATGCCTGCGCAGCGGCCGGTCTGGTCTTCATCGGCCCGCCTGCCAGTGCGATTCGTGCCATGGGTTTGAAGGCCGAATCCAAGCAGCTGATGGAAAAAGCCAGCGTGCCCCTGGTGCCCGGCTACCACGGAGCGGGCCAGGACCCGGCCATGCTGCACCAGGAAGCCGATCGCATCGGCTATCCGGTGCTGATCAAGGCCAGCGCCGGCGGCGGCGGCAAGGGCATGCGTCTGGTCGAGAAAAGCGAGGACTTTGCGGCCTCGCTGGATTCCTGCAAGCGCGAAGCCATCAACAGCTTTGGCAACGATGCGGTGCTGATCGAGAAATATGTGCTGCGCCCGCGCCATATCGAAATCCAGGTCTTCGGCGACACCCATGGCAACTGCGTCTATCTGTTCGAACGTGACTGCTCGGTGCAGCGCCGCCACCAGAAGGTGCTGGAAGAAGCGCCGGCGCCCGGCATGACGCCGGCCTTGCGCCAGAAGATGGGCGAAGCCGCCGTGGCCGCCGCCAAGGCCGTGAACTATGTGGGTGCGGGCACGGTGGAGTTCATCGTGGAGCAGCCCGGCGGCTACGACCAGCCCGAGGCCATGAAGTTCTACTTCATGGAAATGAACACCCGCCTGCAGGTGGAGCATCCGGTGACCGAAGCCATTACCGGCGAAGACCTGGTGCAGTGGCAGCTGCTGGTGGCCAGTGGCCGTCCTCTGCCCAAGCAGCAAAGCGAGCTGAAGATCATCGGCCATGCGATTGAAGCGCGTATCTGCGCCGAGAACCCCGAAAACAACTTCCTGCCCGCCACCGGCACGCTGGCCGTGTACCGCAAGCCCGATTGCTCCAGCTTTGCCATCAGCGATGTGCGCGTGGATGACGGCGTGCGCGAAGGCGATGCCATCAGCCCCTTCTACGACAGCATGATCGCCAAGCTCATCGTGCATGGCGACGACCGCACCCAGGCGCTGGCACGCCTCGATGCGGCCCTGGCCCAAACCCATATCGTGGGCCTGACCACCAATGTGCAGTTTCTGCGCCAGGTGGCCAAGAGCCAGGCGTTCTCCAACGCCTTGCTGGACACGGCGCTGATCGAGCGCGAACGCGAAGCCTTGTTCGGCAAGGATCTGGTGGGCCGCGATCTGGCCGTGGCCGCCGCCATGGTGCACGAGTTGCAGCACGAGCAGGCACAGCAGGGTGCCGATCCCTTCAGCCGCCGCGACGGCTGGCGCGTCTCCGGCCGTTACGAGCGCCAGTTCAGCTTTGCCTACCGTGGCGAGGAATTCAATGCCGGTCTGGCCTACGGACATGACGGCCAGACGTATCAAGTGGGCGTGGGCGTGGGCGAGAGCCGCAGCGAATTCGCGCTGCAGTGGCGCGCTCTGTCTGACGATCGTCTGGAGCTGAACTGGGGCGGCGTGCGCACCGTGGTCGTGGTCCATGCACTGGGCGAGATGCTCTCGATCTTTACCGCTGCCGGCAGCACCCAGATCACCGAGGTGGACCAGTTGGCCCATGCGGCAGGCGGCGGCCATGAAGGCGGACGCCTGACCGCGCCCATGCCCGGCAAGGTGGTCTCGTTTGCGGTCAAGGCTGGCGAGAAAGTCAGCAAGGGCCAGCCGCTGGCGGTGATGGAGGCCATGAAGATGGAGCACACCATTGCGGCGCCCAGCGATGGCACGGTGGTGGAGCTGCTCTATGTGCCTGGCGACCAGGTCACCGAAGGCGCCGAGCTGCTGCGCATTGAGGTGACGGCCTGATGGGCGTAGGGCGGCCGGGTTGAACTGTTTTACAAAAAGAGCGGCTTGTGCTGGTTGGTCAATGATTTCAGCCATGTCTGATGCTGAATTTCAATGAAATAAAGCGCAGGAAGCTGCTTTTTTAATAGCGGACCAATTGCCATCCACGTCTGCAGCACTGGCGCCAAACCGTTAGGCTTCGCATCTATGAAAGTTCTATTTTGCTGTGACGATACGCGGCCCGAGCCTTGGCTCAAGGGCTTGTTCGATGCCTTGCCCGACGCCGAGGTAAGTATCTGGGAGCCGGGCGCCGCCCAGGCCGACTATGCGCTGGTCTGGGCTCCGCCTCAGCAGTTCATCGACGAGCAGGCGGCAGGCCTCAAAGCCATGTTCAACATAGGCGCTGGCGTGGACGCCTTGCTGCGCCTGGAAGTGCCCGCTGCGCTGCCGGTTTACCGCTTGGAAGATGCTGGTATGTCGGTGCAGATGGCCGAATACGTGGCGCAGGCCGTGATTCGTTTCTTCAGAGGACTGGATCGGTACGAAGCCGATATGGCGCAAGGCATCTGGCAGCACCAGCGCAACCCTCGACGTGCCGACTATCCCGTGGGCGTGATGGGCCTGGGCAAGATGGGCGAGCGTGTGGCCAAGGCGCTGACGGTGTTTGACTTCACGGTCAATGGCTGGAGCCGCTCGCCGCGCGAGCTGGACGGCGTGAAGTGCTTTAGCGGCACCGAAAATCTCGATGCCTTCCTGGCCGAAACCCGTGTTCTGGTCAATCTGCTGCCTTTGCATGACGAGACGCGCGACATCATCAATGCCCGCAGCCTGGCGTTGCTGCAGCCCGGCGCCTATGTCATCAACGTGGGGCGCGGCGGCCATCTGGTCGATGCAGACCTGATCGCGCAGATCGACGCCGGTCATGTCAGCGGCGCCATGCTGGACGTTTTCCGTGAAGAGCCGCTGCCCGCAGATCACCCTTTCTGGGCACACGAAAAAATCATTCTCACCCCCCATACCTCGGCCCGCACGCTGGCGGCCGACAGCATTGCCCAGATCACCGGCAAGGTGGCGGCCATGAGCCGGGGCGAGCCGGTCACAGGGCGCGTAGACCTAAAAAAAGGATATTGAACCCCCTGAGCCGCTGCGCGGCTTCCCCCTTTCTCTTCGGAAGGGGGACGGCGACAACGCTGCGGGGCGGCGGGGCCGCCCAGGCCCTTGCTAGACGTCTCTCGCAAGGGGTGTGCTTGTTCAATAGTCAGCGTAAAGAAACGATAGGAGAACGAAATGAACTACCCCGCACGCGTGAAAATCATCGACGTAGGCCCGCGCGACGGGCTGCAGAACGAAAAGCAGCCTGTGCCTGCGGCAGTCAAGATTGCGCTGGTGCACAAGCTGCAGGAGGCCGGTCTCAAGGAGATCGAGGTCACCAGCTATGTCTCGCCCAAATGGGTGCCGCAGATGGCGGACAACGCCGAGGTCATGGCCGGCATCACGCGCGCCAGCGGGGTGCTTTATTCGGTGCTCACGCCCAATCTGAAGGGCTTTGAGGCGGCGGTTGCTTCCAGGCCCGACGAGATCGTGGTGTTTGGTGCGGCCAGCGAGGCCTTCAGCCAGAAAAACATCAACTGCAGCATTGCCGAGAGCATCGAGCGCTTTGCCCCAGTGGTCGAAGCGGCGCTAGCCCAAGGCATTGCCGTGCGTGGAGCCATGAGCTGCACCGTGGGCTGCCCTTACGAGGGGGAGATTGCGCCCGAGCGCGTGTCCTATCTGGCAAGGCTGATGAAGGGTATTGGCGTGCAGCGCGTGGATGTGGCCGACACCATTGGCGTAGGCACGCCTGTCAAGGTGCAAAAAGCGCTGGAAGCCACGCTGGCCCATTTCCCTATCGACGCGATTTCCGGGCATTTTCACGATACCTATGGTCAGGCCTTGTCCAACACGCTGGCGGCGCTGCAGCTGGGGGTGTGGAACTTCCAGTCTTCGGTGGCAGGCCTGGGCGGCTGCCCGTATGCGAAGGGCGCCACTGGCAATGTGGCGACCGAGGATGTGGTCTATCTGCTGCAGGGGCTGGGCATTGAAACTGGCATTGATCTCGACAAACTGATCGATGCTGGCCAGTTCATCAGCGAGCATCTGGGTCGCCCCACGCAATCGCGGGTGGCCAAGGCTTTGCTGGCCAAACGTGGGGCCTGATATCGCCCTGGCATGACGGCGGTGCATGGGCGTTGGTACCATCACGCCCATGCAAGCGAGATCATGTTTTTCACGGGCCGTGGTGGTGGCCGCCTCGGCCATGCTGTGGGGCTGCAGCACCATGGATGCACAGGAGTGCCGGGATACGGACTGGGCCTATCTGGGGCAGCTGGATGCCATGGAAGGCAAACAGGATCTGAAAACCCGCGCCCAACGCCATTTCAGAACCTGCAAGGACCAGGGCGTGCAAATGGATGCACGTGCTTATCAGCAAGGCTGGATGCGCGGCCTGCGGGACTTTTGCACCCCGCAAAGCGGCAAGGCCTATGCGGAGCAAGGCCTGCGCTTTCAGCCCGGCTACTGCCCGGCGCAGCTGGAGGCGGCTTTTCTGGACGGCTACAGTCCTGCGCGTGATCGCTACGATGCCCAGCAGTCCGCGCTGGATCTGGAACGGCGCATAGAGGCCAAGAAAAAAGAGTTGCGCGACGCTCGCAACGCCAAGAACAGCGCCGGCCATATCGCCTATGTGCAAAAGGACTTGCGCGATTTGCAGCTGGAGCTGGTGCAGCTCAAACTCAGGCTGGCGCAGTAGGAATCAAGGCGCTGCGTTGCTGCAGTGCGTCTCAGGAAAACAATGATGTGTGGATCAGAACTTCATGCGCTGCCCGAAGGTGTGCAGCGTGTCAGCCGCTTTTTGCAGGATGCCGGTCATCCTCATGCGCCGCAGATGCTCGACGGTGCGGCGCGTACCGCGCAGGAGGCTGCCGACCAGCTCAGTATCCTGGTGGGGCAGGTGGCCAAGAGCATCATCTTCAAGCGCCGGATGGATGGCGTGGCCGTGCTGGTCGTGACTTCGGGCGACAAGCGCGTGGATGAGAAAAAAGTGGCTGCCCTGGTCGGATCGATCGGCCGTGCCGATGCCGAGTTTGTCAAAAGCAGCACCGGCTTTTCGATTGGTGGTGTGAGCCCCGTGGCGCATGCCAGCAAGGTGGTGACTCTGATAGATATGGAGTTGCAGCGCTTTGATACGGTGTGGGCTGCAGCCGGTCACCCTTTTGGTGTTTTTCCCGCGTCGCCGGTGCAGCTGCAGCAGCTGACGGACGCTCCCTGGTCGGATGTGGTGGTACAGGCATGAGTACAGAAATTTTTCAAGAACAGCAAGCGCAACAACTGGTGCAACTGGCCAACAAGGCCGAAGTGGCCCTGGTCTGGGCCGAGGCCGATCAACCCGTGGCCTCGCCCTGCATCAATGTCTGCCGTATGACGGAAGACCGCAGCCATTGCCAGGGTTGCTTCAGAACGATTGACGAAATTCGGGCCTGGTCCAAGGGCGATAACGAGCTGCGTCTGCAGACCTGGAGCACGCTGTTGCAGCGTGCCGGCCTGAAGGACCCGCGGGAAGCACAAATCTAAGCACAACCGAAGGCGAGCTGGTATGAAACACATCAGGTTTTATCTGGATTTTGTCTCGCCCTATGCCTGGCTGGCCTTGCAGCAAATGCCCAAGGCCTTGCAGGGTCTGAGCTATCACGTGGAATACCGCCCGGTGCTGCTGGGGGCCTTGCTGCAGCACAACAGCAACCCCGGCCCGGCCGGCATACCGGCCAAGCGCGCCTGGACTTACCGACATGTGAGCTGGCTGGGCCATTCCCTGGGCGTGGAGTTGCAGATGCCGGCCCAGCACCCGTTCAAGCCGATTGCCTTGCTGCGGCTGGCGCTGGCCCATGGGCGTGATGGCTGCATCAACCGCTTTGTGGCCCAGTCCGTGATGCAGCATGTCTGGGTGGGT
This sequence comes from Comamonas aquatilis, assembly GCF_965139575.1. NCBI lineage: Bacteria > Pseudomonadati > Pseudomonadota > Betaproteobacteria > Burkholderiales > Comamonadaceae > Comamonas > Comamonas aquatilis. The sequence goes on from NZ_CBCSIW010000001.1 coordinate 28,423, forward strand.
GGCCAAGATGCCAATGATCCACAGCGCTTGCAGCAGCTGCGAACCCTGCTACAGGATCAGAAGTATCACGACGAGGGCGGTGACGAGGTCAAGCAATGCTTGCGCGCCAATACCGATCAGGCGCAGCAGGCCGGCGTGTTCGGCGTGCCGGCCTGGGAGGTCGACGGCCATGTGTTCTGGGGGCTGGACGCCCTGCCCATGCTGCGCAGCTATCTGCAAGGCGACAGCTGGTTTGACGGGCATTGGCCGGCGGCGGCCGAAGTGAAGTCCGGACTGAGCTAAGGTTACTGCACCGTGGCCAGCTTGCCTGCGCCGCGATAGCGCTCCAGCCAGTGGGCGTAGGGGGCGGGCAGCGTCCAGTCGGGGCGCTCGGTGCTCAGGGTCTGGGCCAGCTGATAGACGTAATGCGGGTTGGCCAGATGGGCGCGGCCTATCATGACCAGATCGATCTGGCCGTCGGCCACCACGCGCTCGGCAATGCGGGCATCATCCATGCCCCAGCTCGATGCCACGGGCAGGCCGGCCTCGCGGCTTACGCGCTGGGCGATGGGGGCCAAGAAAGCGGGCGTGCCCCAGGGAATCTTCACATCGGGAATCACGAAGTTGACGCTGACGTTGAGCAGGTCCAGGCCGCGCTCGCGCATCTGTCGGGTGACGGCGATGGATTCTTCCAGGGTTTGCTCGTCGCGGCCGTCGTACTCGATGACGCCGAAACGCGCCGTCAGCGGCAGGTGCTCGGGCCAGACTTGGCGCACGGCAGCCACGGTTTCCAGCAGAAAGCGGGCGCGGTTGTCAAAGCTGCCGCCATAGGCATCGCTGCGCTGGTTGCTGTGGGCGGAGAAAAAGCTCTGCGCCAGATAGCCGTGGGCAAAGTGCAACTCCAGCCATTCAAAGCCTGCCTCCAACGCACGACGGGCTGCGGCCACAAAGTCGGCCTGCACGCGGGCGATATCTTCCAGCGTCATGGCGCGCGGCACGCGCGGCAGTCCGCCGCCAAAAGCAATGGCCGATGGAGCTATGGGCTGCCAGCCGCGCGCATCGCCTTCGGCAATGTGATCGTCGCCTTCCCAGGGATTGTTGGCGCTGGCCTTGCGTCCGGCATGGCCGATCTGGATGCCGGGCACGGCGCCGGCGGCCTTGATGCCGGCGGCAATGCGGGACATGCCTTCGATCTGGCCGTCGTTCCACAGCCCGGTGCAGTCCGGCGAGATGCGGCCTTCGGGCGAGACGCCGGTAGCTTCGACGATCACCAGAGCGGCACCGCCGCGCGCCATGGATGCGTAGTGAACCTGATGCCAGTCATTGGTCAGGCCGTCAACGGCGCTGTACTGGCACATGGGCGGGATGGCGATGCGGTTGCGCAGGGTGAGGCTTTTGAGAGTGAAAGGAGTAAAGAGTGCGGACATGGAGAAACGCTGCGGTGAGTGAGGTGAATGGCCTGGCGTTGTCGCCGGACATGTTTAAGAACTTGATAGCAGCTGGCGCTTTTCATTCCTTGTTTATGGAGTGAAATGCATCTTGAAATAATGCATGACAAGCGGTGGTTGCTATCAAAAAAATGGAAAACCAAATTCAGGCCGAAACGGCTGCGGCGCTCAGGCTCTGGGCGATGGTCTGGTTGGAGGCGAAATCTTCTGTCGTGCCCCGCTCATGGTCGGCGGGCCAATGAATGCAATGCATGCAGGGGTTCTGTGTGCGGGGAAGGCATGAATCATCGGGGCTGTGTTGAAATAAATCCAATCGATATTTGTGATTTATGACATCGTGCCGTCTGATATCAAGAACCTGGACCTGAACCTGCTCAAAGCACTTGACGCGCTGCTGGACGAGCGCAGCGTGACGCGCGCTGCCGAGCGTTTGTCGCTGACCCAGCCTGCGGTCAGCGGCATGTTGACGCGGCTGCGCGAGAGCTTCGGCGATCCGCTGTTCGTGCGCACGCAACGTGGCATCGCCCCCACTTTGCGGGCCCAGGCGCTGGCCGGGCCGCTCAAGGAGTTGCTGTGTAATGCCGAGGCGCTGCTGCGCCCTCAGGCCTTTGATCCGGCCACGGCACATATGACGCTGCGCATCGCTGCCACCGATTACGCGCTGCAGGCCGTGGTGCTGCCGTTTCTGGCCGTGCTGCGCCAGCGTGCGCCCGGTCTGTGCGTGGCCGTGGTGCCGGCCCAGCATCTGCCGCTGCACGAGAGGCTGGAGCGCGGCGATATCGACCTGGCGCTGATCACGCCGGAGAACACTGCGCCGGATCTGCACGCGCGCCGCCTGTTCGATGAGCACTATGTCTGCGTGATGCGGGCCGATCATCCCGATGCACGCAGGCGCAGCTTGTCGCTGGCGCGCTTTTGCGCCCTAGACCATGCCCTGGTTTCCTATGGTGGCGGCAGCTTTCGCGGAGTGACGGATGAGGCGCTGGAGCGCCTGGGGCGGCAGCGGCGCGTGGCGGTGTCGGTCACCAGCTTTCTGGTGCTGCCCGAGATACTGCGCAGCAGCGATCTGATTGCCGTCGTGCCGCGGCGTCTGGTCCGACCGGATTCGGGTCTGGTGGTGCTGGAGCCGCCGCTGGAGATCCCCGGCTTCACCAAGACGGCAGCCTGGCATGAGCGCACCCATCGCTCACCAGGCCACCAGTGGGCGCGGGAGCTGCTGTTCGAGCTGGCGCAGGCCGACGCACTGGCCGCGCCATGAAAATAGCCCGCAGAAACAGCCGTGTTTCATGCGGGCCAGTCGAGGGAATCGTAATCACGTTCTCAGCGCTCAGGGAGCGAGGCCCGGCATGACACCGGGCCCATCGTCATCAGTGGCCCGATGCGCCGGCGGCGCCCAGGCCGGTTTCGGAGCGTACCTGCTGGGCAGCGAAGGCCGCACGTTCCTTGGCCGCCTGTCCGCTCTTGTCGAGCACGGAGAACAGCCACACGCCACCGAAACCGATGGCCATGGAGAACAGCGCTGGCGAGGCATATGGGAACCATGCCGATCCGGCAGGATTGCCCAGCGTGCCTTCCCAAACCGAGGGCGACACAATGGTCAGGCCCACGGAGGAAACCAGGCCGAGGAAGCCGCCGATCACGGCGCCCTTGGTGGTGCAGTCTTTCCACAGCACGGACAGCAGCAGGGGTGGGAAGTTGGCCGAAGCCGCCACTGCAAAGGCCAGCGAGACCATGAAGGCAATGTTTTGCTTTTCGAACACAATGCCCAGCAGCACGGCGACAAAGCCCAGGCACAGCGTGGTGATGCGCGAGACCCGCAGTTCGGAGGCGCTGTCGGCTTTGCCCTTCTTGATGACGGTGGCGTACAGATCGTGCGAGACGGCGGAGGCGCCGGACAGCGTCAGACCGGCAACCACGGCCAGAATGGTGGCAAAGGCCACGGCCGAGATAAAGCCGTAGAACACATCGCCGCCCACGCTCTTGGCCACCAGCACGGCCGCCATATTGGCCGTGCCCGCGCCCCCATGAATGATGCCCTTGGCGGTATCGGCCATTTCAGGATTGGTCAGCACCAGGGTGATGGCGCCAAAACCGATGATGAAGATCAGCACATAGAAGTAGCCAATCCAGGTCGTGGCCCAGAACACGCTTTTGCGCGCTTCCTTGGCATCAGGCACCGTGAAGAAACGCATCAGAATGTGGGGCAGGCCCAGCGTGCCGAACATCAGCGCCATGCCGAAGCTGATGGCGGAGATGGGGTCCTTGATGAAACCGCCGGGGCCCATGATGGCCAGGCCCAGCTTTTCAGCCAGTGCCGGCTCGGCACCGCCGTTGGCCGCGATCTGGGTGCGAACGCGCACGCCATCGGCAAACAGGGCCTCGGGGCTGAAGCCGTACTTGGACAAGACCATGAAGCCCATGAAGGTGACGCCTGCCAGCAGCAGACAGGCCTTGATGATCTGTACCCAGGTGGTGGCGGTCATGCCACCAAACAGCACGTAAACCATCATCAGGCCGCCGACCAGCACCACGGCAATCCAGTAGTCCAGGCCGAACAGCAGCTTGATCAGCTGGCCGGCGCCCACCATCTGGGCAATCAGATAAAAGGCCACCACCACCAGCGTGCCGCAGGAGGCAAAAATCCGGAACGGCGTTTGCTCGAAGCGGTAGCCGGCCACGTCCGCAAAAGTGAAACGACCCAGATTGCGCAGGCGCTCGGCCAGCAGGAAGGTCAGAATCGGCCAGCCCACCAGAAAGCCGATGGAGTAGATCAGACCGTCATAGCCGCTGGCCATGACGGAGGCGGAGATGCCAAGGAACGAGGCGGCAGACATATAGTCGCCCGCAATCGCCAGCCCGTTTTGAAAGCCGGTGATGCCGCCGCCAGCGGTGTAGAAATCTGCCGCCGACTTGGTGCGGCCGGCCGCCCATTTGGTGATCCAGAGTGTGGCCACCACAAAGCTGGTGAACAGGATGATGGCCGTCCAGTTGGTGCTTTGTTTGGCGGCTACGCCCACGTCGCCACCGGCGGCCATCACCGGAGCGACGGCGCAGATCGCAAGCGCTGCGGCCAGGCATTGATTGAATGTGCGCTGCTTCATGGCTTGGCGTCCTTGAGTATGTCGCGGGTCAGCTTGTCGAATTCGCCATTGGCACGGCGCACATAGAGGCCGGTGATGAGCACGGAAAAAATGATGACGCCCATGCCGATGGGAATGCCGAGTGTGGTGACGCCTGCACCCAGTGGCGTGGCCAGAAATTCCTTGTCAAAGGCAATGAGTGCGATATAGCCGTAATAGACGGCCAACATCAACAAGGTCAGCATCAGACCCAGTCGATTACGTTTTTTGCGCAAAGCCTGATATTCAGGATTGCTCTGGATTCTTTCAATCACCGGGTCTCTCACAGTCTTGTCTCCTATGAATGCATGTCTGCTTGAAGTGGCCGCTGTGGTGCGTAACTTCTGCAGGCGCTTGCATTCTGGAAAGTCCGTCTGACCCCGTCCTTACTTACGTTATCAGTGTTTTCACTCGGTTTTTCATATCGAAAAAATCGAACCAAGGGTTAGCGCTGGGAGGGTCGGGTAAAGCCTTGTCGGGAATTTTCTGAAAGTGAATTTTTGTAAGTTAGCGGTCAGTTGCCGATTTGATATTGGAAATACAGGCGTTTTGGCTGCGCCTGATCTTTCAAAATCAAGGAGACAAGCATGGCCATCAACGCGACAGCAAATATGGGAAGCAAGTCGGCCCCGCGGCCGATGAGTCCAGAAGAGCGCAAAGTGATTTTTGCCTCTTCGCTAGGAACGGTTTTCGAGTGGTACGACTTTTATCTATACGGATCGCTGGCGGCCATCATTGCCAAGCAGTTCTTTAGCGGACTGGACTCGGGCTCGGCCTTCATCTTTGCGCTGCTGGCCTTTGCTGCGGGCTTTATCGTGCGTCCGTTCGGTGCGCTGGTGTTCGGTCGTCTGGGGGACATGATCGGCCGCAAATACACCTTTCTGGTGACGATTTTGCTAATGGGTCTGTCCACGTTCATCGTGGGTATCTTGCCAAACTACGCCAGCATTGGTGTGGCCGCTCCCATTATCCTGATCGCGCTGCGCATGCTGCAGGGTCTGGCCCTGGGTGGCGAATACGGTGGTGCGGCAACCTATGTGGCAGAGCATGCGCCGCACGGCAAGCGGGGCGCCTATACCTCCTGGATTCAAACCACGGCCACACTGGGTTTGTTCCTGTCGCTGCTGGTGATTCTGGGTGTGCGCACCACTTTGGGTGAAGAAGCGTTTGCCGATTGGGGCTGGCGCATTCCCTTCCTGGTGTCCATCCTGCTGCTGGCCATCTCGGTATGGATTCGCATGACTTTGTCCGAGTCGCCTGCGTTCCAGAAGATGAAGGCCGAAGGCAAGGTGTCCAAGGCACCGCTGACGGAATCCTTCGGTCAGTGGAAGAACCTGAAGATCGTGATTCTGGCGCTGGTCGGTTTGACGGCCGGTCAGGCCGTGGTTTGGTACACGGGTCAGTTCTATGCCTTGTTCTTCCTGACGCAGCAGCTCAAGGTCGATGCAGTCACGGCCAATCTGATGATTGCTGCCGCGCTGCTGATCGGCACGCCTTTCTTCGTGGTCTTCGGAACCTTGTCCGACAAGATCGGCCGCAAGCCCATCATCATGCTGGGCTGCGTTCTGGCCGTGCTCACCTACTTCCCTGTCTTCAAGGCACTGACTGAAGCCGCCAATCCCGATCTGGCCGCGGCACAAGCCAAGAACAAGGTGGTGATCATTGCGGATCCCAATGAGTGCTCCTTCCAGTTCAACCCTACCGGTACATCGAAGTTCACCAGCTCTTGTGACGTAGCCAAGCAGGCCCTGGCCAATCGCTCGGTGAGCTATGAAAGCGAAACCGCTCCCGCCGGCACGCCGGCCGTCATCAAGATTGGCGACGATTCCATCCCCAGCTTCTCCATGGCTGGGTTGAGCCCGGATGAGCTGAAGGCCAAGACTGCGGAATTCAACAAGACCGTCACCGCCACGCTCAAGCACGATGGCTATCCGGACAAGGCAGACCCCGCGAAGATGAACAAGGTCATGATGATCGTCATCCTTGCATATCTGGTGTTGCTGGTGACCATGGTCTATGGTCCTATCGCCGCCATGCTGGTGGAACTGTTCCCCACCCGCATCCGCTATACCTCGATGAGCTTGCCCTATCACATCGGCAATGGCTGGTTCGGCGGTTTGCTGCCCACCATGTCTTTTGCCATCGTGGCGCAGACCGGCAATATGTATAACGGCCTCTGGTATCCCATCATCATTGCCGGTGTGACGGCCGTGATCGGCACCTTGTTTGTGCCCGAAACCAAGGATCGCGATATTTACGCGGAAGACTGATGGACGAATTCGCGCATCTGAACGGTGTGCGAATCAAACTTATCAAGGCCTGTGCCTCTCGTATGGCGCAGGCTTTTTCAATTGAGGAAAACGTTGAGGTCTAAAGAATGTGACGCAAGTGTGGCACTTATGCATCACCGCGCATATTTTTGGAATGACAAGCACAATTTTTTACCGACCCCCACCTAGAATCTGAAACCAGCCGCCAAGGGATTCATGAAATTCCTCAGCTGATGCGGTGAAAAACAGAAAACGGAACATTAGGAGCAACACATGACCAAGATGACTCGCATCGCTCTGGCCGCACTGGCAGTGATGGGCGCAACCACCGCAATGGCACAAAGCAGCGTGACGCTGTATGGTCGTATCAACACCACGGTTGAACGCCAAAAGACTGGTGATCAGACCGTCACTGGCATGCAGAACAATGCTTCTCGCTGGGGCATTCGCGGTACCGAAGATCTGGGTGGCGGCCTGAAGGCTGGTTTCACTCTGGAGTCTGGCTTCAACTCCGATACCGGCACTGGTTCCGCCTGGACCCACCCCACCACCGGCATGTCGTTTGCTCGTCAGAGCGAAGTGAATCTGTCTGGCGGCTTCGGTATGGTGCGCCTGGGCAACTTCGTGCCCGAGTCCTACTATGCAACGGCTGACTACATCAGCATGCACAACCACGACACCGGTTCTTCTTCTGATGCTCTGTACTACGATCCCGTCTGGTTCGGTGGTCTGAGCACCAAGAACAAGATCGGCTATCGCACTCCTAGCCTGGGTGGCCTGACGGTGGATGCTTCGGTGTCCTTGCATGAGAAGGATCCCACTGTGGGTCCTCGCAAGAACGGCTACGATCTGGCCGCGAACTACGCTGCAGGTCCTTTGCACCTGGGCGCTGGCTACAGCAAGGTTGGCGACAACTGGCAAGCTGCTCTGCGCGGTCTGTACACCCTCGGTCAATTCACGGTTGGCGCCTACTATCAGCGCAGCGACCAGGAACTGATCGGTACGCGTAATAACTTCCGCCTGTCGGGTATGTATGCTCTGGGCGCTTCCGAATTCCACGTGAACGTTGGTCACGCCAACAAGTGGAGCAAGGTTGCCGACTCCGCAGCCACGCAGTGGACGCTGGGTTACAACTACAACCTGAGCAAGCGCTCCAAGGTGTACGGCTACTACACCCGTGTGAACAACGACAGCGGTGCCGCATATAACGCACCTGCAGGCAAAGATTTCAGCTCTATTGCCGTTGGCGTTCGCCACAACTTCTAATTGGTGCACCGCGTAAGCGGTGTCTACAGCAGCTGCAGCTGATAATGCAGACCATTACTCCAAGTTCCAGCCCTGTGTCTAAAGCACAGGGCTTTTTTCTTTGCTGAAGCGTTCAACGTAAGCCGCATGCAATGCAAGGCGGTTTCAATGGTTTGGTGGGCGTGTCGAGCATGCTGGGGAATGGCTGCAAGCGGCCTGCTTCATTCAATCAAGGACTCAGGAGACAACGATGTGGAAATTGGCTGTGGGTTTTGTGGTGTTTGCCGCGATATCGCTTTTCGCCATCATGAAGGCGGGTGACAGCGTGGATATGAGTGGCGAAAAGCACGGTGCCGATGCCGTCACCGTTCCGGCGGCTGAATCAAAGTAAGCAGCAACGCTGCTGCATTTGCGTGCAAAGCCCCGCCGGTCGGGGCTTTGCTGTTGGTGGGTGGTGATTAGGCGCGCTGGCGTAAAGGGCCAGCCGACACAAGTGCATGCTCAGACTGCCTAGAATGTTTGGCCTCCATAGGAAAGACAGCAGAACATGACGCAGGGCCTGATCCGTATTCGTGGTGCTCGCCAGCACAATCTTCGCAATCTGGATATCGACATCCGCACGGGTGAGTTGACCGTGGTGACGGGCCCCAGCGGCTCGGGTAAGTCCAGTCTGGTGTTTGATACCTTGTATGCCGAAGGTCAGCGCCGGTATGTGGAGACTTTCTCTGCCTATGCGCGCCAGTTTCTGGATCGCATGGACAAGCCTGCGGTAGACAAGGTCGAGGGCGTGCCGCCGGCCATCGCCATCGACCAGACCAACCCGGTGCGCAATTCGCGCTCTACCGTGGGCACGATGACCGAGATCAACGATCATTTGAAGCTGCTGTTCGCCCGAGCCTCCCAGCTGTACGACCGCGAAACCGGCATGGCCGTGCGTCACGATACGCCGGACACGATTTACGCCGAACTGGCCCAGCGCTGCGAAGCGGCAGGCGATCCGCGCATCGCCATCACCTTCCCGGTGGAGCTGCCGGCCAATACCTCGGCCGAGGAGGTGGAGCAATGGCTGTCTGCCAGCGGTTTTACCAAGGTGCAGGCCGAGCGCGAGGTGGAGCGCGCGCAGCAGGCCAGCAAGGAAGCAGACAAGGGCAAAAAGAAGTCCCAGACTGTGCCTGAAAAGGTCAAGGTGCTGGATGTGATCGCCGACCGCTTTCGCCTCAGCAAGGCCGAGCGTGTGCGGGCCATGGAGGCGATTGAAGTCGGGCTCAAGCGCGGCAGCGGCCGGCTGACGGTCTATCTGCTGCCGGAAAGTGGTGTGGAGGGTGCGGAGCCAGAGCTGTGGAAGTTCTCCCAGGGACTGCACTGCCCGGAGAGCAATCTGTCCTACCAGGAGCCGATTCCCTCGCTGTTCTCCTTCAACTCTGCCGTGGGTGCCTGCGATGCCTGTCGTGGCTTTGGCCGGGTGATCGGTGTGGACTGGGGCCTGGTGATACCCAACGACAAGCTCACGCTGCGCACGGGGGCCATCAAGCCGATTCAGACACCGGCTTGGAAAGAGATCCAGGATGACTTGATGCGCCACTCGGAAGCCGAAGGTATTCCGCGCGATACCTCCTGGGCCAAGCTGACCCAGGCGCAAAAAGACTGGGTGATCGAAGGCTCGCCGAACTGGAACGGCAAATGGACGCAGACCTGGTACGGCATACGCCGCTACTTCGAGTACCTGGAAAGCAAGGCCTACAAAATGCATATCCGGGTGCTGCTGTCCAAGTACCGCAGCTACACCGAATGCCCGACTTGCGGCGGCGCACGCCTGAAGACCGAAAGCCTGCTGTGGCGCGTGGGCAGCAAGCAGGCCGCCGATGCGGTGTTGCCGGCCCACGATGCCGGTGGCAAGTACCAGCGTTTTCTGCCCCTGGGCGTGGGCTGGAGCCGCGAGCAGCTCGATGGCTTGCCGGGTCTGTGTCTGCACGATCTGATGCGCTTGCCCATCACGCGTTTGCGAGAATTTTTTGCGCAGCTGGCACCGGCTGCCAATGCAGACAAGAACGATGGCGAACTCCAGGCGCTCAAGATGCTGCATGAGGAAATCATGACGCGTCTGCAGTACCTGTGCGATGTAGGTATTGGCTATTTGACGCTGGATAGACAGAGCCGCACGCTCAGCGGCGGCGAGGTGCAGCGTATCAACCTGACCACGGCCCTGGGCACCTCCCTGGTCAACACCTTGTTCGTGCTGGACGAGCCCTCGATCGGCCTGCACCCGCGCGATATGGAACGCATCACCGAAGCCATGCACCGCCTGCGCGATGCGGGCAACACGCTGGTGGTGGTCGAGCACGACCCGGCCGTGATGTTTGCCGCCGATCGCATGATTGACATGGGGCCGGGTCCAGGTGCGCGCGGCGGCCAGATCGTGTTTGACGGCACGCCCGAAGATCTGCGCAAGGCCGATACGCTGACCGGTGCCTATCTGGGCGGGCGCAAGCAGGTGGGTTTTGGCCTCAAGCGCATGGTGACTGAAGCCACGCCGCGCCTGATTCTGGAAGGCGCGCGTGAACACAATCTGCGGGATGTCACCGTGGATTTTCCGCTGCAGCGGCTGGTGACCATTACCGGTGTCTCGGGCTCGGGCAAGTCCACGCTGATTCAGGATGTGCTGGTGCCCGCCTTGATGCGCCATTTTGGCAAGCCCACCGATGCCGCAGGTGCGTTTGAGCGTCTGATGGGAGCCGATCATCTGGCCGATGTGATGTTTGTCGATCAGTCGCCCATAGGCAAGACCGCGCGCTCCAATCCGGTCAGCTATGTGGGGGCCTGGGATACGCTGCGCGAGCTGTTTGCCGTGGCGCCGCTGTCGCGCCAGCGCGGCTATACCGCTTCCAAGTTCAGCTTCAACAGCGGCGATGGGCGCTGCCCCACCTGCGGCGGTTCGGGCTTTGAGCATGTGGAGATGCAGTTTCTCTCCGACGTCTATCTGCGCTGCCCCGATTGCAATGGCTCGCGCTATCGCCCCGAGATTCTGGAAGTCAAGATCGAACGTGGTGGCAAGCCTTTGAACGTGGCCGATGTGCTGGAACTGACCGTGGCCGAGGCCGCCTTGCTGTTCTCGCAGGATCGCGATGTGATTCGCGCCCTGCAGCCCATTGTCGATGTGGGGCTGGAATACGTGAAGCTGGGCCAGCCCGTGCCCACGCTGTCGGGTGGAGAGGCCCAGCGTCTGAAGCTGGCCGGCTTTCTGGCCGAGGCGGCCAAGGCCCAGTCCAAATCCAAGCAGTCTCTGGCCAAGAAGGGCACGCTGTTCCTGTTCGACGAGCCTACGACAGGCTTGCACTTTGAAGACATTGCCAAGCTGATGCGCGCCCTGCGCAAGCTGCTGGAGGCCGGGCATTCGCTGATCGTCATCGAGCACAACCTGGATGTGATTCGCGCCAGCGACTGGCTGATCGATCTGGGGCCTGAAGGCGGCGACGGCGGTGGTCTGGTGGTGGCCGAAGGTACGCCCGAAGATGTGCGCCGGGTCAGCGGATCGCACACTGCACAGGCGCTGCGTGAATACGATCTGGCCATGGGTGTGGGCGGTGAAGCCGTGCACGAAGTGGCGCCCATGCTCTACAAAGCAGAGCGCAAGGCGAAGGCGGTGCAAGCGACTCAGGGCAAAGATGCGATTGAAATCGTCAACGCCAAGGAGCACAACCTGAAGAGCTTGAGCGTGAATGTGCCGCGCGGAAAATTCAATGTGGTGACCGGTGTTTCCGGTTCCGGAAAATCCACGCTGGCTTTTGACATTCTGTTCAACGAAGGTCAGCGCCGTTATCTCGAATCGCTGAACGCCTATGCGCGCTCCATCGTACAGCCGGCAGGGCGTCCGGAGGTCGATGCCGTCTATGGCATTCCACCCACGGTGGCCATCGAGCAGCGCCTTTCGCGTGGCGGGCGCAAATCCACGGTGGGAACCACCACCGAGGTCTGGCATTTTCTGCGCCTGTTGTATGTGAAGCTGGGGGTGCAGCATTGCGTTCACGACCATGCCGTGGTGCAGCCGCAGACCGAGGAAAGCATTGCCGCACAGCTGATGACGAACTTCCGCGGCCAGACCATTGGTTTGCTGGCCCCGCTGGTGGTCAATCGCAAGGGCGTCTATACCGAGCTGGCTGATTGGGCGCGACCCAAGGGCTATACGCATTTGCGGGTCGATGGCGAGTTCTTGCCCACCACGGGTTTTCCGCGCATCGATAGATTCAAGGAGCACACCATAGAGCTGCCGGTCGCCAGCGTGACGGTGACGGCGGCCAACGAGGCTGAGTTGCGCAGCCATCTCAAGCAGACGCTGGAGATAGGCAAGGGCGTGCTGCATGTGCTGTCCGGCATCGAGAACCTGGCCGAAGCCATGGCCGGCGGGCAGAGCACGGCCGGCATAGGCGCGCTTCAGGTGTTTTCCACGCAGCGGGCCTGCCCGGTCTGCGCCACCAGCTATGCCGAGCTGGACCCGCGTCTGTTCTCCTACAACAGCAAGCATGGCTGGTGCCCGGATTGCGTGGGCACGGGTGTCAAGCTGACCAAGGACCAACGCAAGGTGTATGACGACACCTTGCTGGCCGAGGACAACCGGGGCCGCGAGGTCAAGTTCGAAGGTCAGGAGGTCGAAGACCTGGCCGAAGTGGAGTGCAGCAAATGCCATGGCACGCGCCTGAACCCCACGGCGCGGGCCGTGCAATTTCATGGCGTGGGCATTACGGATATTGCCGAGCTTTCAGTGAGCGATGTGCGCGCCTGGTCGCAAACACTGGCGCTGTCGGGTCGTGAGGCCGATATTGCGCGCGACCTGATTCCCGAGATTCAAAGCCGTCTGGAATTCCTCGAAGAAGTAGGCCTAGGCTATCTGACGCTGGATCGCGGAGCGCCCACCTTGAGCGGCGGCGAGGCCCAGCGCATACGTCTGGCGGCCCAACTGGGCAGCAATCTGCAAGGCGTGTGCTATGTGCTGGACGAGCCCACGATTGGCCTGCATGCGCGCGACAACCAGATCCTGCTCAACGCCTTGCACAAGCTGGGCGACAAGGGCAACACGCTGGTGGTGGTCGAGCATGACGAAGACACGATTCGCCGCGCCGATCACATCATCGATATCGGGCCCAGTGCCGGCATACGCGGTGGACGCCTGGTGGCCGAGGGCTCGGTGCAGGACATCATGGACGCCAAGGATTCGGTCACCGGCCGTTATCTGCTGCATGCCATGCGCCATCCGTTCAAGCCGCGTCGCTGGATTGGCGAGGGCGAGCCGCCCCAGCCGGCGGTGCAACCTGCTATCGAATTGAGTGCTGTCAGCGCTGAAGACGCAAAGCTTGCAGAGCCAAAACGAGCCAAGTCCAAGAAAGTAAAAGCGCAAGCTGCTACGGAAGTTGAAGTCAGCCCCCAGTCTTCGGCCCTGCATTGGCTGGGTCTGCTGGGCGCGCATATGCACAATCTGCAAAGCGTGGATGTGCGGGTTCCGCTGGAGCGGCTGGTGGCGGTGACGGGGGTGTCGGGCTCCGGCAAATCCACGCTGGCGCGCGATGTGCTGCTGAGCAATGTGGCGGCCTGGGTGCAGCAGCGCTCCACCAAGGCCGGGCGCGATGCCATGGACGAAGGCAAGTCTCCGGCGCTGATCGGTTGCAAGGGCTTGAAGGGTTTTGAAGTCATCGACCGGGTGCTGGAGGTGGACCAGACGCCGATTGGCAAGACGCCGCGCTCCTGCCCCGCAACCTATATCGGCTTCTGGGACACGATTCGCAAGCTGTTTGCCGAGACGCTGGAAGCCAAGGCACGCGGCTATGCGGCGGGCCGCTTCTCATTCAATACGGGCGAAGGGCGCTGCCCTTCTTGTGAAGGCCAGGGCGTTCGCACCATAGAGATGAGCTTTCTGCCCGATGTGAAAGTGCCTTGCGAGGTCTGCCATGGTGCGCGCTTCAACCCGGAAACCCTGGCTGTGACCTGGCGCGGCAAGAGCATTGGCGATGTGCTGCAGATGGAGGTCGACGAGGCGGTGGAGTTCTTTGCCTCCATGCCCAGCATTGCCCACCCGCTGCAGCTTTTGCAGGATGTGGGTCTGGGCTATCTGACCCTGGGCCAACCATCGCCCACGCTCAGCGGCGGCGAAGCTCAGCGCATCAAGCTGGTGACGGAACTGACCAAGGTGCGCGACGAAATCGGCCGCCGCGGGCAGAAGGCGCCGCATACGCTGTATGTGCTGGACGAGCCCACGGTGGGCCTGCACATGGCGGATGTGGACAAGCTGATCAAGGTGCTGCACCGCCTGGTGGACGGCGGCCACAGCGTGATCGTGATCGAGCACGATCTGGACGTGATTGCCGAGGCCGACTGGATCATCGATCTGGGTCCCGAAGGCGGCAAAGAGGGCGGACGCATCGTGGCCGAGGGCACGCCGGAAGATCTGGTTCGTGCCGGTACGCACACGGGCAAGGCGCTGGCGCCCGTGCTGGCGCGTACCTGAGTGCCGCAGCCATGACGCTTGCCGCGCGATGTTGTGGCAGGCGTCATGGCGTATCGGACTTGGTGGTGGCGCTCAGTTGGAGGTCAGGCTGGCATGGCCAGGCTTGCCTGAGGACTCCCGCTGCAACTGCAATGCAGACAGTGCGCTGCACTCTTTCAGCCATGGGCAGCTTGCATCTGATTCCCAGACTCCTGTGTGAAGCGATTCAGGCATTGCTCAATTTGCTGGAGGAACGGGTGCTCGATGAAGTCTCTTCCTGAATCTGCTCATGTGTTTGTGGGCTGTTGCCTATCGATCGGGCGCACAGGGCCGAGACCAGGCCTGCAAACAGAACGTAGAAGCAGACCAGCCAGGGAGATCCGCCACCGACCTTTATCAGGCTGGTTGCAATGATGGGGGTGATGCCTGATGCAAAGATTCCCGAGAATTGATAGACGAAGGAAATGCCGGTGTACCGTACCTTGGCGTCAAACAGGTCGCAAAACAGAGCGGCTTCCGGACCATAGATGGCGGCATAGAGCACGCCGAGCGGGATGACGACCGAAGCCCAGATAAGCAGCGGGCTGCTGCCGCCATGGGTCATGATCCAGAAGGCTGGAAAAGCTGAAATCGCGGTGACGATGGACCCCCACATGAAGATGCGAGGACGCCCGAAGCGGTCTGAAACCCGGCCAAAGAACGGGATGGTGAAGCACATGACCACGGCGGCCATCATCACTCCCATCAGCGCATCCGTTCGGGATATCTTCACCGTGTCATTCAGATAGCTGATGGAGAAAACGCCGAAGATGTTGAAGAAAACACCGTCGATGTAACGCGCGCCCATGCCTTTCAAGACGTTGCCGGGGTAGCGGCGCATCATGTCCAGAAAGGGGATGGCGGTTTCCGCATTGCGTTCCTTGACGGCCGCAAATTCAGGCGTTTCCTGCACATGCATGCGTATATACATGCCCACCAGCACCATGACGCCGGAAATCAGGAAGGCAATGCGCCAGCCCCAGGCCATGAATTGTTCATCGGTGCACAACCAAGACAGCAGGGCCACGACGCCGGACGCCAGAAACAAGCCTATGGCCAGGCCAATTTGCGGCAGGGAAGCGTAAAAGCCGCGCTTGTTTTTGGGTGCATATTCATAGGCCATCAGCACTGCGCCGCCCCATTCACCGCCGAGGCCAATGCCTTGAGCGATTCTGAGCAGCAACAGCAAGATGGGGGCGGCAATGCCGATTTGATCAAAGGTCGGAGTCAGACCGATGAGGAAGGTGGAAACGCCCATGATCATGAGCGTGATCACCAGCATGCTCTTGCGGCCGACTTTGTCGCCGAAGTGGCCAAAGATGATGCCGCCCAGTGGGCGGGTCACAAAGCCGACCGCGAATGTGGTGTAGGCCAGGAGGGTGGAAATCAGCGGGTCTTCTCCTGGAAAGTAGAGCTTGCTGAAAACGATGCCGGCGACCACGCCGTAAAGAAAGAAGTCGTACCACTCGATGGTGGCCCCGATAAGTGCTGAGGTGACTACCTTACGAACTACCTTGGGATCACTGTCTTTTGCCATGATGTCTCCTGGTGTCTTGTCGCGTGGTTTGAACTTTGAGCAGTCATGCGACTTGAAACTGCTTTGCGTCTTCCTGGATCAGATCGGCGGCTTTTTCGGCAATCATGACGACGGGTGCATTGGTGTTGCCGGAGACCAGCGTGGGCATGACCGAGCAGTCGACCACGCGCAAGCCCTGAATGCCGTGCACGCGCAGGCGGGCGTCGACTACGGACATGGGGTCGTGATTCGGCCCCATGCTGCAGGTGCCGCTGGGGTGAAAGATGGTGGCGCCGTTGTTGCGGCAAAACTCCAGCAATTCCTCATCGCTTTGCGTAGGGGATCCGGGCTTGACTTCGCGCTTGACATAGGGCGCCATGGCCGCCGACTGTGCGATCTCCCTGGCTGCTCGAATGGCCGCCACATTGGTACGCCGATCGAGTTCCGTGCTCAGGTAGTTGGGCTGCATCGATGGCGGTGCAAAAGGATCTCTGGAGCGGATGCGCACATGGCCGCGCGATTCGGGGCGCAGCTGACATACCGACATGGTGAAGCCCGAGTAAGGGTGGACCTTGCCGCCGGCCATGTCCGCAGAGAGTGTGGACACATGAAACTGGATGTCTGGCGTGCTGGCGGCAGCGCTTCCGTCGGCATTCTTGAGAGCGCGCATGAAGCAGCCGCCCTGGTTGATGCCTACGGCCAGCGGGCCTGAGCGATGAAAAAGCCACTCCAACCCCAGCTTGGTCGTACCGATCCACGAATTCAGCTGATCGTTGGTGGTGATGGGTTTGCTGCACTCGTAGCTCAGGCGGATTTGCAAATGGTCTTGCAGGTTTTCACCCACGCCCGGCAGGTCGTGCACGACCGGAATGTCCAGGCTTTGCAGCAAGGCGCGAGGCCCTATGCCTGACAGCTGCAAGATCTGGGGCGACTGTATGGCGCCTGCGGACAAGATGACTTCGGCATTGGCCAGGGCCTTGCGCATATTGCCGCTTTGGCGAAAGTTCACGCCTATGGCCCGTTTGCCGCGCATGACCAGACCCGTGGCCATGGCGTCGGTTTCAATATGCAGATTGGGGCGGTTGCGGGCAGGGCCCAGATAGCCCTTGGCGGTGCTGCAGCGCAGGCCTTTGCTCGTGGTGAGCTGGTAGTAGCCGGCACCTTCCTGCTGGCGTCCGTTGAAGTCGCTGGTACGTGGCACGCCGATCTGCTGGGCCCCAGCGATAAAGGCTTCAATCAGCTCATGCTTGGCGCCAATGTCCGAGACCTTGAGTGGACCGGTTCCGCCATGGGACTCGACCGCACCTCTTTCATTGCCTTCGGATTTGATGAAGTAGGGCAACACGTCTTCATAAGACCAGCCAGGGTTGCCCAAGGCGGCCCAGTGATCGTAGTCCTGTGCCTGGCCTCGCACATAGATGAGACCGTTGATGGAGCTGCTGCCGCCCAGGGTCTTGCCTCGAGGCCAGTAGATCCGCCGTCCGTTCATATTGGGGTCGGGATCTGTTTCGAAACGCCAGTTGTATTGAGAACTCCACATGGTCTTGCCATAACCGATGGGCAGGTGGATCCAGAGGGAGCGATCGGGCGGCCCCGCTTCCAGCAGCAGGACTTTGTTGCGGGGATCTTCGGACAGGCGTGCAGCCAGAACGCATCCGGCTGAGCCGGCACCGACGATGACGTAGTCATAGCTTTCGATTGCATTTGACACAGAAGATCTCCTTTGTTTTGTCTGGAGGAACTATTTGTTCCTTTTGATGGAACTCTATGTGTGAGATCAAATGCTGTAATCAGCGCTTTCCCTTGCTGGTGTAAGTACCAGGACGTCTGGGCTTTTAACTGGCGTATTTGCGAGCTGTGCCATCATTCCCGTCATGCCTGTAGCTATTCCACAAAGTGCTTCCGATGCCGCATCGCCATCTTTGGAAGACCCCAGTTCAATGTCGGACCGTGCACTTGCGGTGTTGGATTACGTGACCCAAAGCAGCGAGCCTCCAGGGCTGATGGAGATTGCCAATGCGCTGAACTTTCCCAAGGCCACGGCTTCGCGTTTGTGCTCGGCTCTGGAGTCGCGGCAGTGGCTGACGCGGCATGAGGGGGACCGCAGTTTTTCGCCTGGACCGCGTTTGCTCAGCCTCGCGGTGAGAGCTTTGCAATGTGATCCACGCCATGCTTTGCGCCATGAGGTTCTGTCTCAATTGGTGCAGGCGCTTGGTGAAACTTGCAACCTCACGGTGCTGGATGGAACGCGCGTGCGCTATCTGGACCGGGTGGAGACGCATTGGCCGCTGCGCATGCAGCTGGAAGCCGGCTCCCGAGTGCCCTTGCACGCAACGGCCAGTGGCAAGCTTTTCCTGGCACATATGGAGCCCCAGCGCCGCATGGCGGTGTTGGACAACCTGGTGCTGACGCCTTGCACGCCCCACACATTGCAGTCGGCCGCCGCTCTGGTCCAGCAGTGCCTGCACATTCAAGAGCATGGCTATGCTTGTGATCGCGAGGAGTTCATGCTGGGAATGATTGCCGTGGCCGTACCGATCAAGGATGACAAAGGCCTGTGCCGTGCTGCGCTGGCGGTGCATGCACCGCAGGCACGCATGTCTCTGGAGCAGGCGCTTACCGGCTTGCCGCATTTGCAGGCGGCTGCACAGCGCATGGGCAAGCTTTTGTTTTAGCCATAGCCCCGAGCGGACGGAGCGCTTTACGCAGAAAAAAGGGCCGCCTCGATGGCGGCCCTTTGCATGGCTGATCAGATCAGACGCTGATTGGGGTACTTACTGGAAACCCAGCGTGTGCGGCAGCCAGGTAGACAGGGCTGGAACAAAGGTCAGCAGGCACAGCACGATGAAGTGTGCCAGCAAGAACAGCGGCATCTCGCGCGTCAGCGCTGTGATGGAAACCCGGGTGGCGACCGAGGTGACGAACAGCAGGCCGCCGACGGGTGGTGTGATCATGCCCAGCGTGAGGTTGACGATCACCACCATGGCAAAGTGCGTGGGATCTATGCCCAGGTTGAAGGCAATGGGCGCCAGTATGGGCACCAGAATCATGACGCCGGGCAGCGGCTCCATGAAGATGCCAAAGACCAGCAGCAAGATGTTCACGGCGATCAGGAACATGGTGGGCGAAAGCTCCCAGCTGACGATCAGCTCGGACAGATACTGGGGAATGCCTTCCACCGTCAGCACCCAGGCAAAAGCGGCCGAGGTGGCCATCACCAGCAGCACGGATGCCGTGAGCATGGCCGAGCGCGCCAGAATGCCGGGCAGGGCCGACCATTGCAGCGTGCGATAAATCCACTTGCCGCAGATCAGCGCGTAGAACACGGCAACCACCGAGGCTTCGGTGGGCGTGAAGATGCCAAAGCGGATGCCGACCACGATCAGCACGATCAGCATCAGAGCCGGAATGGCCTTGAAGCTGTTGACCCACATTTCACGGGCCGAGGGACGGGGATCGGTCGAACGGTAGTCGCGCTTTTTGCACACCCACCAGTTGACCGCAGCCATGGCCAGCGCAATCAGGATGCCGGGAATGAAGCCGGCCATGAACAGGCCGCCTACCGAGACGTTCTCATCTTGCAGCGCATAGATGATCATGCTGACGGAGGGGGGAATGATGGGGCCGACGATGGCAGTGCTGGCGGTGAGCGCCGCTGCATAGGGGCGGCTGTAGCCGGCCTTGTCCATCATCTTGACCATCATGGAGCCGGGGCCGGCAGCATCGGCCAGGGCCGAGCCGGAGATGCCCGAGAACAGCGTCAGCGACATGACGTTGGCATAGCCGAGGCCGCCACGCAAATGGCCGACAAACTGCGCGGCAAAGCGCAGCAGCACGGCGGTGAGCGCACCGCCCGACATCAGCTCGGCGGCCAGGATGAAGAAGGGAACGGCCATCAGCGGAAAGCTGTCTATGCCGGTGAACATTTCCTTGAAGACGATGAGCTGTGGATAACGCCCGCCGACAAACACGGCCAGTGCGGCCGATATGGCCAGCGCAAAAGCCACCGGAAAGCCCAGCACCAGCAGGACGATGATGGCGACAAATAAAGTGATACCCATGATGTATGAACCTGCGCTGTCTTAAATGGACGCAGCTGCGTCGGCGTCCATTTCGTCGGACTCGGCAAAGTCGCCTGCCTTGATATAGCCACGGGCGATGAAGAGCAGATGGACAAACATCAGCACAAAGCCCACCGGCATGGCCGCGTAGATGTAGGAGATGGGGATGTCGGTCGCCGCCGTGGTCTGAAAGCGCGTGGCGTACACGTACTGCGACGAGGTCACGGTCATCACCAGGAAGAACACGCCCAGCCCCACGACCACAATGGTGCGGATGATTTGCGCGCTGCGCGTACCCACGCTGCGGTGCAGATTGTCAATCGCCACATGGCCGCCAAAGCGCAGCACCAGACCGGCGCCCAGGAAGGTGACCCAGATCATCATGTGACGGGCCACTTCTTCGGCCCAGACAATCGAGTCGCCCGTGGTGTAGCGCAGGACAACGTTGGCAAACACGATGCAGGCCATGGCCAGCAACAGCAAAATCAGCAGCCAGCGGTTGCAAGCCACCAGCGTGCGTTCAATACGATCAAGCATAGGAGGAGGGTGCGTGAGGCTTTGGTTTGGCCATGCAGGTGCCGGCCAATGTCACGGAAATGAGGGCTGCGCCATCATGCGGCGTGGCTTGAATAAAACCATCCGTAATGACCGCAGCAGCGGAGGGCAGAGCCCAAGCAAAAAAGCCGGCAACCGATGGTGCCGGCTTTGCTTTGAATGGCCTGCTTACTTGGTGGCGGTAATCGAGTCCAGAGTCTTCTGGCCAAACTTCTTGGCGTACTCCTTGTACGCGGGCTCCAGCGCCGTGCGGAAGGCGGTTTGATCGACCTTCTCGACCACCTTCATGCCATTGGCTTTGGCTTCTTCCACGCCCTTCTTTTCCACGGCATCCACAAAGCCGCGCGAGGCCAGTGCGCCCTTCTTGGCGCCTTCGGTGAAGGCCGTCTTCTGCGCCGCATTGAGCGAGCCCCAGAACGAAGGCGAGACGATCAGCGCCATGGGGGCGTAGACGTGCGAAGTCAGCGTCAAATGCTTTTGCACTTGCCACAGCTTGGCGGAGACCAGCACCGAGATGGGGTTCTCCTGGCCGTCAATCGTGCCTTGCTGCAAGGCGCCGATCACTTCGGGCCAGGACATGGGCGTAGGCGATGCACCCAGCGTACGGAAGGCCGTGATGTGCACGGGGTTCTCGGTGACGCGGATCTTCAGGCCCTTGAGGTCGGGCACGCCGTTGACGGCATGCTTGTTGTTGGAGAGGTGGCGAAAGCCTTGCTCGCCCCAGGCCAGAGCCACCAGGCCGCGCTTCTGGAACTTGGCCAGCAGGTCCTGACCGAAAGCACCGTCCATCACCGCACGGGCGTGCTGGGTGTCGCGGAACAGGAAGGGAATGTCCACCACGCCCACATCGGGCACAAAGTTGCTCAGTGCGCCGGTGGAGACGATGGCCGCCTCCACGGTGCCCAGCTGTAGGCCTTCGATCAGTTCGCGTTCGCCACCCAGGGCAGAGGCCGGGAACTGCTTGAGCTTGTAGGCACCGTTCGTGCCTTTTTCCACGCTTTCGGCCCAGGCGTTGGCTGCGGCGCCGTAGTGGGAGTTCACTGCCAGGGCGTAGCCGATCTTGACTTCCTTGGCTTGGGCAAAAGCGGCACCGGCAGACATGGCTGCGGTGGCAGCCACGGCGGTGGCAACAAAAGTGCGACGAATCATGCGCATAGCAGTGCTTTCTCCCTGTGTGTCTTCTAGACAAAATGAATCCAAAGATTGTAGTGAGGGCCAAGCCCTTGACCCCCCCCTGCAAGGGGGGCGTGATGTAAGGTGCGCGACATCGCGATTGGCGATGGGGTGTCGCTCAGTCGCGGTGTCCGGCCAGGCCTTCAGGCCGGCTTGAGCATGGCTGCCGATTGCTCGCGCAGCAGCTCGATCACATACTCGGCGCGCTCCGATGGCGCCTGGTGATTGGGCAAGGCCAGTACCACATCCACCGTGCAGCGCGGCAGAAAAGGGCGTATGCACAGGCCCTGGGCAAAGGTGGCCGCTACATAGGGATTGACCACGCCCAGGCCGGCGCCCTGCGCGGCCAGGCAGCAGATGGTGGCGGAGTAGGTGGTCTCTATGGTCGAGCGCGGCAGCACGCCGTGGGCCTGCATGGTGTGCTGCAGCTGCAAAAAAATGTTGTCGTCAGCGTTCAGGGTCAGCAGCGGCTGGTCATGCAGATCCTTGACATGCAGGCTTTCGCGCTGGGCGAGGGGGTGATCGGGGTGCATGACGCAAACTGCCTGCGTGCCGTGCAGAACGCTGGCATTGAATTCCGGCGAGGCGATGGCCATGGTGCTGACCACCAGATCGAAGCGTCCCAGCAGCAGGCCTTCGCGCAGATGTGTGGTGCCCAGGGTCTGCAGACTCACATGGGTGCCGGGATAGCGCTGCAGAAAACGGTGGACCACGGCCGGCAGTACCGACAGGCCTAGCGCCGGGGTGCAGCCTATGCGCAGAGCGCCCGCGCCGGACTGGCGCAGGCCTTGCAAATCGCGCTCTATGCGATCCAGACCCACGAAATGCTGCTGCACGGTGGCAAACAGTTCTATGGCTTCGGCTGTGGGGCGCAAACGGCCTTTGTGCATGTCAAACAGCTTCAAACCGGCACCGGCCTGCATCTGCGTCAGCAGGCGGCTGATGGAGGGTTGCGTGGTGTGCAGCAGCTGAGCGGCCGCCGTGGTCGTGCCGGTTTGCATGACGGCGCGAAAGGCTTCGATTTCACGAAAGTTCAAAGGACGGGACATAGGCGGTGCAGCTGCGGCTGCATGGAGAGCACACGGCTCAAAGGTATACCAATCTTGTATAGCTACCGCTTAAAAATGAATTTTTCTGAGTAGTCATGAATTTCTACACTGCAGTTCATTCACAAAAAAGCAGGCGCTTGTCATCGGTTTAGCGAGACAGCACCTCGATCCAAGGAGTTTGACTATGAACCGTTCTACAAGCCGCCAACTGGGCCTGGCTGCCGTGGCCGCTCTCTTGCTGGCAGGCTCCGCAACTGCCTGGGCAGACGACGGCGCCTATCCCAACCCCTCGCGCCAGGTGCGCATCATCGTGCCCTTTACCGCCGGCGGCAGCTCCGACGTGCAGGCGCGCATGCTGGCCGACAAGCTGGGTCGCATGTGGGGCCAGCCGGTGGTGGTGGAGAACAAGCCTGGCGCCGGCGGCCACCTGGGCGGCAAATACGTGGCCGACCAGCCCGCTGACGGCTATACGCTGATGGTGGGATCCATCGGTCTGCACGCGGCTTACGGCGTGTACAAAAAACTGCCTTACGACCCGGCCAAGGAATTGCGCGTGGTCACGGTGCTGGCGGAGATGCCCCATGTTGTGGTGGCCGCGCCCGGCCTGCCGGTGAAGAATCTGCAGGAGCTGACGGCTATGGCCAAGAAGGAGGCCGGCAGCATCAACTTCGGTTCGGCCGGTGTGGGCTCATCGGTACACATGATGGGCGAGCTGTACAAGATGCAGTCCGGTGCGCCGATTGTTCACGTGCCGTATCGCGGCAGCTCGGCTGCGCTCAATGATTTGCTGGGCGGCCAGATCCAGCTGATGTTCGAGAACCCGCCCACGGTGCTGGCCCATATCAAGGGCGGCAAGCTCAAGGCCCTGGCCGTGACCAGCAAGGAGCGCCTGGCCGCTCTGCCGGATGTGCCCACCGCACCCGAAGCCGGCATGAAGGACTATGTGGCCACCTCCTGGACCACGGTGGCGGTTTCCTCCAAGGTGCCGGAAGCGGTGGTGCAAAAGATCAGCGCCGATGTGCGCAAGGTGATCAACACACCCGAGTTCCGCAAGGGATTGCAGGATCAGGGCATGAGCGCCGTTGCCAACTCCTTGCCCGATGCCCAGGCCTTTGTGGCCCGCGAAAAAAAGCGCTGGGACCATGTGATTGCCCAAGGCCAGATCACGGCCAACTAATCGGCGCATTCCTGCTGACGGCGTGCACCAGGCATGACCGTCTGCATGGGCCGCGTGTTTCGGCCGCAAGCCATTTGTTGGAGTTTGCGGCTGCGTATTTTTGATTCTTGCAAGCATTGCCATGACGACTTCTGCCACTGACCAGTTCGTACCCTGCCGCCGTGTGGGTGACGGCAGCCAGCACCACTTTTTCGGCTACTACAACAAGTCCAATTGGGACAGGACCAACCGCCTGATCACCGGCCAGCGCACGCCCTGGATGGACCAGTATCTGACGCCCGAAGTCAAGGCCACGATCGGCTATTTCGACACCGAGGACGGCGACCGCTTTCATGCCGTGGGCGAAACCGGCGCCTGGAACTGGCAGATGGGCAGCCAGCTGCAGTGGCTCGATGGCGCCCAGGGCCGCAAGCTGATCTACAACGACCGCACGGGCGACATGAATGCCCGCTACCCCGGCTTTGGCGCCGTGGTCGTGGATGTGGATACGCAGGAGCGCCGCCTGCTGCCCATGCCCGTGTATGTGGTGGCGCCCAGCAGCGCCTGGGCACTGTCGGTCAACTATCGCCGCCTGTATGTGACGCACGAGACCATTGGCTACAGCGAAGCGGGCGGCCCGTTCGAGCTGCCTCTGGCTCCCGCAGACGACGGCATCTGGCGCATGGACATCGCCAGCGGCGCAGCGCAGTTGCTGGTCAGCTACGACGAGCTCAAGGCTTTCCACCACAAGGCATCGATGGACAAGGCCATCCACTGGGTCAGCCACATCGAGATCAATCCCGCCTCCTCGCGCATTCTGTTCTTGCATCGCTGGACCGAGCGCGTCAAGGACGAGACCTGCTTTCTGCACCGTTTGATCACCATGAATCCCGACGGTTCGGATATGCGTCTGCTGGAGTGCTCGGACCATCCGTTGCCGCAGCTGGCCGATGATTTCGATCCCGCTGCCGTGGGTACTTTCGACTATGAAAAGTCCGAATACCAGATCTCGCACCCGCTGTGGCAGGACGACGAGCACATCATCGTCTGGGGGCCGCACGCCGGCGAAATCCACTACCACCTCTATCACGATGTAGAGGGCGGCGAAGTGCAGGTGATAGGCCGTGACGTACTGGTGGAAAACGGTCACATGACCTTCTCGCCGGTGAGCACGCGCTGGATGCTCAGCGACACCTATCCGGACGACCAGACGCATGAGCGCTTTCTGTTCCTGTTCGACATGCAGACCGGCGAGCGCCGCAATCTGGGCAGCTTCTTTGCCAGCCCCGATCTGAGCAAGGAAAACCGCTGCGATCTGCATCCGCGCTGGAGCCGCGACGGCAAGCAGGTGTGCATAGACTCGGTACACGAGAACCAGCGCCAGATGTATGTGCTGGACGTGTCCGCCATCGTCGGCGCCTGATTCTTCAGGCCCATAAGAAAAGCCCGCTGGCCAATGGCTGCGGGCTTTTTTAATTTGAGAGCTGCTGACGCTTGTGTTTGATTGATTTCAGCATTGAATGCATCTGAAATCGACTATCTGCAAGAGCTATCCGCTCTTATTTTTGCGTGGCCAGAATGTGGTCCGCCAGCTGCACAAAGCCGTCGCCGCGCTCGGCTTCGGTCACATGGCGGGGCAGGTGCTGCAGCTGGGGCACAAAGCGCGCGATATTGGCCACGCCGACCGACAGGGGCATGCTCTGGAACATCAGCTGGTCGTTGGTGGAGTCGCCGATATAGACCCATTGGCCCAGCGTGGCGTCGAGGTTGATGCCGAACAGCGCATCCACAATCCAGCGTGCGCCTTCGAGCTTGTTGTGCTCGCCAAACCAGCCGTTGATGTGGATGGAGCTGACGGTGGCATTCATGCCCGCCGCCTTCATGATGGCCACGCAGGCATCGATCTGGGCCTGGGGCATGTGGGTGAACTCGCTGTGGTCCACCGCAATATCGCATTCGCGGCCGGCCGAGTCGGTGGCGCGGTTGGCGCCGGGCACCGTGGCTTCGATCTGCTCCAGCACTTGCTGCATCTTGGCAAAGTTGCTGGCGCGCTCCTCGCTGCCCTGCTGGTAGAGCTTGTCCAGCCCGCCTGCGCCATTGGGACGCAAGGCCACGGCACCGTTTTCGGCCACGATGGCATCCACGGGCCAGGCGCTGGCAAAAGGCACGCTCCAGCCCACGGGACGGCCGGTGATGGGCACAACCTTGAGACCCGCAGCCTTCAGGCGCGCAATGGCGGCCACCACATGCTCAGGCACCACGCCGTCGGTGGTCAGGGTGTCGTCGATATCGGTCAGCACGCCCAGCAGGTTCGACGGAACCGTCAGTTCAGACAAGGGGCGCAGAAATTCGTTGCTCACAAAAAACTCTCTCGATGTTGATCCTCGCCTGAAACTAGCGCGGTCCAACTCAGAGACATCGAGCAAGAGCCGCCTCGCAGTGAGGATGTCGTCCCCCTCCGGCGAAGCCAGAGAGGGGGAAGCGGCGGGGCCACCTAGGCAAAGCCGCTCAGGGGGTGAGGCTCAGTTCGCTGAGCCTAAGCTCAGGCCAGCGTGCTCGCGCAGCGGGTGGAAATGAATCTTGGGGAAACGCTCCTGTGCCAGGCGCACGTCATACGGGCTGGTGCACAGATAGGCCAGGGTGTCGGCCGCATCGTGCGCCAGGCGCATGGGGTAGGCGTTTTCAAACTCGCGCAGTTCGGCGGGCGAGTCGGCCGTGATCCAGCGTGCGCCCGTGTACTGGCAGCTTTCCAGACGCACATCGCAGTCGTACTCGGTCTTCAGGCGGTGCTGCACCACTTCGAACTGCAGCTGACCCACGGCGCCCAGCAGCATGTTGCCGCCCACATCGGGCTTGAACACCTGGATCGCACCTTCTTCGCCCAGCTGCATAAGACCTTGCTGCAGCTGCTTGGTGCGCAGCGGGTTCTTGAGCACCACGGTCATGAACATTTCGGGTGCGAAGAAGGGCAGTCCGGTGAATTGCAGGCTGGGGCCGTCGGTGATGGAGTCGCCCAGCTGCACGCCGCCGTGGATGGTGAAACCGATGATGTCGCCAGCGTAAGCTTCATCCACCGCCTCGCGGCGCTGGGACATAAAGGTCACCACCGAGGTGGGGCGCAGTTCCTTGCCGGTGCGCTGAACCTTCATCTTCATGCCCGGCGTGTACTTGCCCGAGGCCACGCGCACAAAGGCGATGCGGTCGCGGTGGTTGCTGTCCATATTGGCCTGGACCTTGAACACCACGCCCGAGAAGTTCTTGTCCTCGGGGCGAACGATTTTTTCTTCGCGCTGGCGGTTCACTTCCGTGAAGGCCACGCGCGGGCCGGGCGGGGGCGACATGTCGACCACCGCGTCCAGCACTTCCATCACACCGAAGTTGTTCACACCCGAGCCGAAGAACACGGGCGTCAGCTTGCCAGCCAGAAAGGCTTCATGGTCCCATTCGGCCGAGGCACCCACGGCCAGCTCCATGGATTCCAGCGCATCGTCAAAAGCCTGGCCGAAGCGCGTGCGCAGCTTGTCGGCCTCGCTCAGGGGCATGACTTCGAAGTCCTTGGGGCCGCGGTCGCTGCCGGGGGTGAACACCGTCATGCTCTGCGTGCGCAGATTGATGATGCCGCCAAAGCTCTTGCCCTGGCCCACAGGCCAGGTGATGGGGCAGCAGGGCATGCCCAGCTCGCGCTCCACCTCGTCCATGATGTCCAGCGGGTCGCGCACTTCACGGTCGAACTTGTTGACGAAGGTGATGATGGGCGTGTTGCGCTGGCGGCAAACTTCGATCAGGCGGCGCGTTTGCGATTCCACGCCGTTGGCCGCGTCAATCACCATCAGTGCCGAATCCACTGCCGTCAGCACGCGGTAGGTGTCTTCCGAGAAGTCCTTGTGGCCGGGAGTGTCGAGCAGGTTGATCACATGGTCGCGGTAGCTCATCTGCATGACCGAGGAGGCCACCGAGATACCACGCTGCTTTTCAATTTCCATCCAGTCGGAGGTGGCGTGGCGGCTGGCCTTGCGCCCCTTCACTGCACCGGCGATCTGGATTGCGCCCGAGAACAGCAGCAGCTTTTCGGTCAGCGTGGTCTTACCCGCATCCGGGTGGGAGATGATGGCGAACGTACGACGGCGCCGGGTTTCTGGGGCGTATGACACGGTATTGAATGCAAAGTGGACAGCCAGCGGCAGCGGCTGTCATGCTGAAAGAGGTGTGGCAGGCAAGGGGCCGACCGCGCAAGGTTTGCCAGCCAAGGCCTGCTGTCTCTGGTTGCAGGCGGTGATGGAATTCCTAGAAGGACGCCATTTTATAGGCCCGCCAATTCTTTGGCCGCAGGCAGGTTAGTGCCCGGTGCAGAACCGTCGGTGACGGCAGAGACCGGATATGCGGCGCACAATGCAGCGCTGAACCCCTCAGCCCGTAGTCCCCATCGTATTGCCCGCCATGAATCGCGCCACGCAGGATGTGAATCCTTCCTCCGCTCCAGAGTTGCAGGCCGCGCCTGCCCCTGTGTGGATTGAACGCGGCACGCGCGAATATCTGCGCGTCAGCCTGGCCTTGTTCCTGGCAGGTTTCGCCACCTTCTCGCTGCTGTACTGCGTGCAGCCTCTGTTGCCCGCGCTAGCCCAGACCTTTGCCGTGAGCCCGGCCCAGAGCGCGCTGGCACTGTCGGTTTCCACGGCCTGCCTGGCGGTTTCTATCGTGCTGGCTGGCGCGCTGTCCGAAGGTCTGGGGCGGCGCAAGCTGATGTTCATCTCCATGGCGCTGGCAGCCGTGTGCAATCTGGTGGCCTCCTATCTGCCGCATTGGCATGCGCTGCTGGCGGCCCGCGCGCTGGAGGGCATCTTGTTGGGCGGCGTGCCCGCCGTGGCCATGGCCTATCTGTCCGAGGAGATCGATCCCAAGGGCCTGGGTTTTGCCATGGGCCTGTATGTGGGCGGCACGGCGCTGGGCGGCATGCTGGGCCGCGTAGGCATGAGCGCCATGACGGAGTTCTGGGGCTGGCGCCATGCGCTGGCCGCGCTCTCGGTGCTGGATCTGCTGGCGGCTCTGGGCTTTGTCTGGCTGCTGCCCAACTCGCGCAACTTTGTCAAAAAAAGCGGGCTGGGAGCCCGCCACCATCTGCAGGCCTGGGGCCGGCATCTGCAGCACCCGGGCTTGCCGCTGCTGTTCTTGATAGCGTTTGGCCTGATGGGGGTGTTTGTCAGCATCTACAACTACGCCGGCTTTTTTCTCAGTGCTCCACCCTATGGCCTGAACCAGCTTCAGATCAGCTATGTGTTCTATGCCTATCTGTTTGGCATGGTGGCATCGCCGATTGCCGGCGGTCTGGCCGACAAGCTGGGGCGCGGCCCGGTGCTGATTGCCGGCACCCTGATCATGGCCGCCGGTGTGGTGCTGACCATGTTCCAGCCTCTGGCCGTCATCGTGCTGGGCATTGTGCTGCTCACCGCCGGCTTTTTTGTCTCGCACTCCGTGGCCAGCAGCTGGGTAGGGCGTCTTGCCACCCAGGCCAAAGGCCATGCTTCCTCGCTGTATCTCTGGGGCTATTACATGGGCTCCAGCGTGCTGGGGGCTGGCGCGGGCTGGTTCTGGTCGCGCTGGGGCTGGACTGGCGTGGGGCAGGTGGCACTGCTGGTGCTGGCCCTGGTGGTCGTTCTGGTGCTACGTGTGCAATGGCTGGGCAAGCAGGCCGCCCCGGCAACCCCCGCATCTTGATGCCGTCTTGATATCGCGCCCGGCAATCTCTATTCGCTCTTGACGAGTTAATTTCTACATTTTCTCCATCGCAACTCAGCCCAAGCAAGGGCTTGCGGGAGGAAATAAATGACGACTAGCTGGATTGAAGCCCTGGCAGCCATTGTGGCGCTGGGGCTGTTTGCCTATTTGGGCTATGCGCTGCTGCGCCCCGAAAAATTCTGAAGGGGCTGTCATGCATGCACTACAAGACCTGATCTTTGTCAGCCTCACGGTTGTCTGCTTCGTGGCCCTGCTGGGCTTTGTACGCGCCTTGGTGCGTATCTGAAGGGGCGTCATCATGTGGTTACCCTGGATGGAATTTGCCGTGGTCCTCACGGTCATGACAGTGCTCGCCGTGGCCATGGGCCAATGGCTGGCACGCTGTTTTACCAGCGAGCATCACACCTGGCTGGAACGGCTGACGTATGGCGCCCTGGGCGTCAATCCGCAAGAGCGCATGGGCTGGCAGCGTTATGCCGTGGCCCTGCTGCTGAGCAATGCGGCGATGATGTTGCTGGGCTATCTGATCTTGCGGCTGCAGGGCTGGTTGCCGCTGAACCCGCTGGAGATTGCTGCGCAAGAGCCGCACCTGGCCTTCAACACGGCAGCGTCCTTCATCACCAACACCAACTGGCAGGCCTATGCAGGCGAGAGCAGCCTCAGCAATGCCACGCAGATGGCTGCAATCACCTTTTTGATGTTTGCCGGTGCGACTACCGGTGTCGCAGCGGGCGCCGGCTTTGTGCGCGGCCTGGCCCGCTCGAGCAGCAAGGACGTGGGCAATTACTGGGTGGACTATGTGCGCGTGCTGTGGCGCGTGCTGCTGCCGCTGTCCCTGGTGATGGCCCTGGTCTATGTGTGGCAGGGCATTCCGCAAACCCTGGGTACCGAGACCGTGGCCACCACGCTGGAAGGCGCACGTCAGCAGCTGTTGATGGGCCCCGTGGCCAGCCTGGAGAGCATCAAGCACCTGGGCACCAACGGTGGCGGCTTCTTCAGCATGAACGCGGCGCACCCGTTCGAAAATCCCACGCCGCTGACCAATGTGCTGCACATCCTCTCGATGCTGCTGATTCCTGCCGCCATGACCTATGCCTTCGGCTCCATGCTGCTGCGCCGCCGCCAGGGCTGGGTGCTGTTTGGTGCCTGCATGGTGATGTTCATCGGCTTCTTGAGCCTGGTGTTTGTGGCAGAGCAGGGTGGCAGCGACTTGCTGACACGTGCAGGGGCCGACCAGCAATGGAGCCAGACCCAGTCCGGCGGCAATATGGAAGGCAAGGAGCTGCGTTTCGGCATTGCCGATACCGCCTTGTTTGTGACCACCACCACGGCCGCGACCACGGGCTCGGTCAATGCCATGCACGATTCGCTGACGCCGCTGGGCAGCATCACGCCGCTGGCGCTGATGATGCTCAACTGTGTGTTCGGCGGCGACGGCGTGGGCCTGATCAACCTGATTCAGTACGCCATCCTCACGGTGTTTCTGGCCGGCATGATGATTGGCCGCACGCCCGAGTTCCTGGGCAAGAAGATCGAGGTGCGCGAGATCAAGCTGGTCATGCTCTCGGTGTTGGCCCATCCGGCAGCCATCCTGGGCTTCACCGCGCTGGCCGCGCTGTGGCCCGATGCGGCAGCCAGCCTGAACAATCGCGGCCCGCATGGCTTTTCGGAAATTCTGTACGCCTATGCTTCGGCCACGGCCAATAACGGCTCGGCTTTTGCGGGGCTGAACGCCAACACGCCATTCTTCAACACCACGATTGGCCTGGCCATGATCGCCGGACGCTTTCTGACGTTGCTGCCCCTGCTGGCCGTGGCCGGCAGCATGGCCGCCAAGGCCACGGTGCCCGCCGGCCCTGGCACGTTTCCCACGGCCACGCCGCTGTTCATGGGGCTGCTGGTGTTTGTGGTGCTGGTGGTCGGTGGGCTCACCTTCCTGCCCAGCTTGGCACTGGGCCCGGTGATTGAGCATCTGCAGATGTTGGTCGCTCAGTTGTACGCATAACGAGAACTTTTGCCAAAGGAGCGGGGCCTGTGCGCCCCGCGCCAAGGAGCAAGCTATGAAATCCTCTTCTTCTTTTTCCCTGTCCGCACCGCTTGCCGTGGTGGCTGATGTTGAGTCGCAGCCCGGTTCCTGGGGGCAACTCCTGGGCAGCAGCGTGCGCGCCGCAGTGCTGGTGATGCTGGTCACCGGCATTGCCTACCCGCTGTTGACCACGGGCGTGGCCCAGGCCGTGTTTCCACAGGCGGCCAACGGCAGTCTGGTGATGCGCGATGGCCAGATCGTGGGTTCGGCCCTGATTGGCCAGCAATTCGATGCTGCGGCCTATTTCCATGGCCGACCCAGTGCCACCCTGGGGCCTGACTCCGCCAAGGAAGGTGCCAGCATCGCCACGCCCTACAACGCCGGTGCATCCGGTGCCAGCAATCAGGGCGTAACCCACAAGGATCTGGCTGAGACCGTGGCCGCCCGCGTGGCGCAGTACCGCGCCGACAACGGTCTGGCCACCGGGGTCTCCGTGCCTGTGGATGCGGTGACGGCTTCGGCCTCGGGCCTCGATCCCCATATCTCGCCGGCCAATGCTGCGTTGCAGCTGCCGCGCGTAGCCAGGGAGCGTGGCTTGACGCTGGCGCAGCTGCAGCAGCTGGTGAGACAGAGCACCGAGCAACGCAGCCTGTTTTTTCTGGGTGAGCCACGGGTGAATGTGCTGCAGCTGAATCTGGCGCTGGATGCCTTGAGCAAACCAGTCGTCACCTCTGCTGCGGCCAAGGAGTAAGCCATGAGCAACAAAAATATGAAGGCTGGCAGCAGCCTGTTCGATGCCAAGCTGGTGCGCTCTGCCTTGTGGGGTGCGGTATGCAAGCTGTCCCCACGCACGCAGTGGGCCAATCCGGTGATGTTCGTGGTCTATCTGGGCGCCATGCTGACCAGCTTGCTGTGGGTGCAGGGCCTGATGGAGCCGGGCAGCGAGAACCTGAGCTTTACGCTGGCAATTGCGCTGTGGCTGTGGTTTACCGTGCTGTTTGCCAACTTTGCCGAAGCGCTGGCCGAGGGCCGCAGCCGCGCCCAGGCCGCCAGCCTGCGCGGCATGAAACGCGACACCGTGGCCAAGGTGCTGCAGCAGCCGCGCTATGACAGTTCCTGGATTCCCATGCGTGCCAGCGAGCTGCGCAAGGGCGTAACCTTGCTGGTGGAAGCCGGCGATGTGATTGCGCTGGACGGCACGGTCATCGCAGGCGTGGCCTCGGTGGACGAAAGCGCTATTACCGGCGAATCGGCTCCGGTGATCCGGGAAGCCGGTGGTGATTTTTCATCGGTCACCGGCGGCACGCGCGTGCTGTCCGACTGGCTGGTAATGGAAGTCACCGTCAATCCCGGCGAATCGTTTCTGGACCGCATGATCTCCATGGTCGAATCGGCCAAGCGCCAGAAAACGCCGAACGAGCTGGCACTGTCCATCTTGCTGGTGGGGCTGACCCTGGTGTTCTTGTTGGTCATCGTCACGTTGTGGCCCTTCTCGGCCTTTGCTGTGGCTCAGGCCGGCAGCGGCTCGGTGGTCGGCATTGCGGTGCTGGTGGCGCTGCTGGTGTGCCTGATCCCGACCACGATTGGCGGCTTGCTGTCTGCCATTGGCGTGGCCGGCATGAGTCGCATGATGCAGGCCAATGTGATTGCCACGTCGGGCCGTGCCGTGGAGGCCGCAGGCGACGTGGATGTGCTGCTGCTGGACAAGACCGGCACCATCACCCTGGGCAATCGCCAGGCCAGCGAGTTCTTTCCTGCCCCCGGCGTGGGCGCCCAGCAACTGGCCGAGGCGGCCCAGCTGTCATCTCTGGCCGATGAAACCCCTGAAGGCCGCAGCGTGGTGACTCTGGCCAGAGAGCGCCACGGCCTGCCCGAACGCAGCACGGCGGATCTGCAGGCTGAATTCGTGCCGTTTACCGCCCAGACGCGCATGAGTGGCGTGGATCTGTCCACACCCCAAGGCCTGCGCAGCTTGCGCAAAGGTGCGGCCGATGCCGTGCGTCGCCATGTCGAAGCCCTGGGCGGCAGCCTGCCTGCTGCCGTGCAGCAGGCGGTGGACAATGTCTCGCGCAAGGGCAGCACGCCGCTGGTGGTGGCCGATGGCGCCAAGATACTGGGAGTGATCGAACTCAAGGACATCGTCAAACCCGGCATGCGCGATCGCTTTGCCGAGCTGCGCCGCATGGGCATTCAGACGGTGATGGTGACGGGGGACAACCCGCTCACGGCCGCCGCCATTGCTGCCGAAGCCGGCGTGGACGACTACCTGGCCGAAGCCCGGCCCGAAGACAAGCTGCAGCTGATTCGCAGCCACCAGGCTGCAGGCCGGCTGGTGGCCATGACGGGCGACGGCACCAACGATGCGCCAGCTCTGGCCCAGGCCGATGTGGCCGTGGCCATGAACAGCGGCACCCAGGCCGCCAAAGAGGCCGGCAATATGGTGGATCTGGACAGCAACCCGACCAAGCTGATCGAGGTGGTGGAAACCGGCAAGCAGATGCTGATGACGCGCGGCGCGCTGACCACTTTCAGCATTGCCAACGACGTGGCCAAGTATTTCGCCATCATTCCTGCCGCCTTCGTGGGGACTTATCCACAGCTGGCCTCGCTCAACGTGATGCAGCTGCACAGCGCGGACTCGGCCATTCTGAGTGCGGTGATCTTCAACGCGCTGATCATCATCGCCCTGGTGCCGCTGGCCTTGCGCGGCGTGTCCTATCGCGCCGTGGGTGCCGCTGTGCTGCTGCGCCGCAATCTGCTGATCTATGGCCTGGGCGGGCTGATCGTGCCCTTTGTCGGTATCAAGCTCATCGACATGCTGCTGGCCGCGCTGGGCCTGGTCTAAGCGCCGGCCTGCAGGTTCGCTTTTCTCTGTCTCTTGTCTTGCCTGCTTTCCATGCCCAGCGCTCATGCGCCAGGGCTGGAGGCGGCTGGCTCTGCTATTTCTTCATCATGTGCCCCTCTTTCAAAAAATCTCTGGTGTTGCTGCGTTCCGTGACTGTGGTTTTCGGCGCGCTAGCCTGTATGTTTTCAATGCCAAATATGGCTCAAGCCCAGGAGGTGATTGCGCAAGAAGCTACGCCTTCTGTAGCGCAAGATGTGCCGCAGTCCCCGCCTGCGATCAGCGGCAGCCTGGGCTTGCAGTCCGACTACCGCTTTCGCGGCATTTCGCAGACCTGGCGTGGTGCCGCCGTGCAAGCCGGCGTGGAGCTGGCCTTGCCCCGGGGCTGGTATCTGGGAACCTGGCTGTCCAATGTCTCCACCCACAGCTACGGTCAAGGCCAGGGTCTGGAGCACGATCTCTATGGTGGCTGGCGTGGTGATGTGCTGCCAGACTGGAAACTGGATGCAGGTCTGCTGCACTACCGTTACCCCGGCGCGCGTCTGAATGCCGCGGATGGCCGCAGCCAGCGCTTTGATACCACCGAGGCCTATCTGGGGGCCACGCATGGCGGCTTCAATGTCAAATGGTCGCTGGCGCTGACGCCTTACTTCGGCTTGCGGGAAAGCACGGCAGCCTCCGCCTTTGCGACGGCACTCACGCCAGCGGGCAGCACCCGCGGCAGCCAGTATCTGGACCTGAACTATCAGCATCCGCTGGGCGACTGGGCCACGCTGGGCCTGCATGCGGGCTACACCCATGTGCGCAATTACAGCGAGGTTTCGTATGCGGACTGGCGGGTTTCGCTGGCCAGGACATGGGGCGCATGGACGGCTTCTGCCGCCTGGGTGGGCACATCGGCTGATGACAGCTATTACAGCGCGGTCAACAGCCAGGGGCGTATGCGCAGCCTGGGTCGCAGCGGTCTGGTCCTGGGCCTGAGTGCGGCGTTCTGATGCGGGCGAGAGTGATACGCTGATATCCCCATGCCAAGCAACAACACCTCCATGGCCCCGCGTCCCGACCCCGATGCGCTGGTCGCTCAGTTGCAAGCCGAGCAGCAGCAGGCGCAACGGGGCAAGCTGCGCATTTACTTTGGCTCCAACGCCGGTGTAGGCAAAACCTATGCCATGTTGGCGGCCGCGCAGCGCGAGCGCCAGGCGGGCCGGGAGGTGCTGGTGGGCCTGGTTGAAACCCATGGCCGGGCCGAGACCGAGCAGCAGCTGCACACGCTGGAGCTGCTGCCGCGGCGCATGCTCAACTACCAAGGCAAGCAGCTGCCGGAGTTCGATCTGGATGCAGCACTGCTGCGCCGCCCCGGCGTGTTGCTGCTGGACGAGCTGGCCCATAGCAATGTGGCCGGTTCGCGCCACCCCAAGCGCTGGCAGGATGTGCAGGAGCTGCTGGATGCGGGCATCGATGTCTGGACCACGCTGAACGTCCAGCACCTGGAGAGCCTCAATGATGTGGTCGGTGGCATCGTGGGCATACAGGTGCACGAGACCGTTCCGGATCAGATTTTCGATGAAGCCGATGAGGTCATCGTCGTAGATATCCCGCCGGAAGAGCTGCTCAAGCGGCTCAAGTCCGGCAAGGTCTATCCGCTGGAGCAGGCCGAGCGTGCTTCGCGCAACTTCTTTCGCCTGGGCAATCTTCTGGCTTTGCGCGAGCTGGCGCTGCGCCGCACGGCCGATCGCGTGGACGAAGACATGCGCGACTACCGGCGCGAGCGCGCGATTGGCGAAGTCTGGCCCGCACGCGAGCGGCTGCTGGTAGGCATTGGTGGCCGTGCCGGCGATGGCGCATTGGTACGACAGGTGGCGCGGTTGGCGCGCCGGCTGGAGGCCGAGTGGGTGGTGGTCTATGTGGATGCGCCCGAGCGCCAGCACCGCCCGCGCCCCGTGCAGGAAGCGGTGCTCAAGACGCTGGCGCTGGCGGCACGCCTGGGTGCGGATACCGCCACCATTCCCGGTGCCGATGTGGCGCAGGCGCTGGTGGACTTTGCGCGTGAGCGCAACGCCAGCCATCTGGTGCTGGCACGGGTGCAGCAGCGCCTCAATCGCTGGCTGCCATGGCGGCGGCCCAGCCTGCCTGAGCAGATTGCTCTGCTCAACCCGGGCCTGGACGTGCTGGTGTTGTCGGTCAATAGCTCCAGAAACGAGAGCGTTCCGCCGGAACCTGTCAGTTCAAGCCGTGGTTTTTCCTGGAAGGGGTATGTGGGCGTCACGCTGGCCTGCTTTGCCGCTGCCGGCCTGGCCGCACTGTTGCTGGAGGTGTTTGACCCGGCCAATGTGGTCATGTTGTTCCTGCTGGTGGTAGTGCTCTCTTCGCTGCGCTGGGGGCGCGGGCCGGGGGCCTGGGCGGCGCTGCTGTCGGTGCTGCTGTTCGATTTTTACTTTGTGCCGCCGCGCAATTCCTTCAGCGTCAATGACACGCAATACATCTTCACTTTCTGCCTGATGCTGGGCGTGGCCCTGGTCTGCGGCCAACTGATGGCGCGGCTGCGCCGCGAGGCCAGGGTGGCGGCCGAGCGCGAGCGGCGTGCCGGTGCGCTGGCGCGACTGGCGCGGGATCTGTCGGGTGCGCTCACGCAGGAGCAGGTCACGCAGATTGCCTTGTCCACCATCGCCGGCGTTTTCGATGCCCAGGCCGGTCTGTTGCTGCCGGACAGCGAAGAACAGCTGCATATTGTCAGTGGCAGCGAAGGCGTGATCGACACCAGCGTGGCCCGCTGGAGCATGGAGCATGGCCAGATGGCCGGCCACGGAACCGACACCTTGGCCGCCACCGCTGCGCTGTATGTGCCGCTGATGGCGCCCGTGCGCTCCCGCGGCGTGCTGGCGCTGCAGCTGCGTCAGCCCGAGCGCCTGCGCGTACCCGAGGAGCGCCGCCTGCTGGACGCCTGTGCCAGCCAGATATCTCTGGCGCTGGAGCGCGTGCACTTTGTGCAGGTGGCGCAGCAGACCCAGGTGGCCATGGAGGGGGAGCGCATGCGCAACACCTTGCTGTCTGCCGTGTCGCATGACTTGCGCACGCCGCTGACCGGTATTCTGGGGGCGGCGCAGGCTGCCTTGCCCCATGTGCCTGCCGGCCCTGCGGCCGATATGCTGGTGCAGATACGCAATCAGGCCCAGGCCATGCAGCAGCTGGTGGACAACCTGCTGGCCATGGCACGCCTGCAGCAAGGCGGCGTGCATCTGAAGCGCGAATGGCTGCCGGTGGACGAGCTGGTGGGCAGCGCCCTGCAGCAGATGCGCGAGCGCCTGGCGGCCCATGTGCTGCGCACCGATGTGCCCGTGGATTTGCCGCTGCTGCATATCGATGCCGTGCTGATGGAGCGCGTGCTGGTGAACCTGCTGGATAACGCAGCCAAATACACGCCGCCGGGTACGCCGATTACCGTGGCTGCGCGGCTGGATGGCGCGGACTGCCTGGTCACCGTGGAGGATGCCGGCCCCGGCTTGCCCGCCCATGTGGAGCCGGTGCAGCTGTTCGAGCCGTTTACACGCGGCGAAACCGAATCTGCCGTCTCCGGCATGGGGTTGGGACTGACGCTGGCGCAGCGCATTGTGAAAGTGCATGGCGGCAGCCTGCTGGCCGAAACGCTGGAGCCGGGGCCTGGAACCGTGTTCACCATTCGTCTGCCCGTGCCGGATCAGCCGGCCATTGATGAATAGCGCCGACAATGCTTTGCCAGATTGAGCTTTGAGACATGAACCACGCTGCCCCCCGTATTTTGCTGATTGAAGACGATGCCAGCATCCGCCGCTTTGTGCGCCTGGCACTGGAAGACGAAGGCTGGCAGGTGTTCGAGGCCGACACCGCCAAGCGCGGCCTGATCGAAGCCGCCAGCCGCCAGCCCGATGCCGTGGTGCTGGATCTGGGTCTGCCCGATGCCGATGGCAAAAGCGTGATCAGCGAGCTGCGCGGCTGGAGCCAGCTGCCGATTCTGGTGCTTTCGGCGCGCGAGCGTGAGGAAGAAAAAGTGGCGGCCCTTGATGCCGGGGCCGACGACTATCTGAGCAAGCCTTTCGGCATTCCCGAGCTGCTGGCCCGCCTGCGCGTGATGCTGCGCCGCCGCCAGCAATCCACGGCCGGAGACAGGAGCGGCAGCCTGGCGCGCTTTGGCGATGTGACCGTGGACCTGGCAAGCCATGAAGTGCGGCGCGGCGATGCCTCCATTCACCTGACGCCGATTGAATTTCGCCTGTTGGCAGCCTTGATTGCCGGACACGGCCGAGTGCTGACCCATAGGCAATTGCTGCTGCAGGTCTGGGGGCCGGAATACCTGGACCGACCCCACTATCTGCGCGTGCACATGGCCAATCTGCGCCAGAAGCTGGAAGTGGACGCCGCCCAGCCCCGCCATCTGTTGACCGAACTGCAAGTGGGCTACCGGATTGTGGGGTTATGAGAGTGTGTTGACGGTCTCCTCGGCACCGCGCCAGTGTCTTTGCGGGATGAGATGCTAGGCGCGGGTGCGCAGCAAGGCTATTGCCTTGCAAGCGACCGCAACACCGCAGAGCGCCCGCAAAGGCCCTGGCCCGAAGGGTTGAGGCGAAATCGGGCGATTTCTTCGCGCTGCGGCTGGCTTGCACCCCGGTGCAATCTACTCCACACCGCATCGAACTCATCCCGATTGCGCCTCAACGCGGCTGCGTAGAGATCGTCAACACACTCTCTGTGCCTATACCCTTATAATTGCCGTCCATCCGAGGAGCGTTGCAGCGTTCCCCAGCCGGCCAAGAGCTAGGCATCAGCGGGGCGTGAGGCTCGGATCCTTCGATTTATCGATTCCGCAACGACGCTCACCCACGCTTTCTGTGCGGTGAGATGGCTTATCCCTCTTCTTCCGCTGAACGTGGTTTTTCATTCATTTTTTGGAGAAAACCATGAACGCTGCTGTTCGCTTCAACCCTGCCGATTCGGCCATCACCGACATCACCTTGGCCGACTGGGGTCGCAAGGAAATCCGCATCGCGGAAACCGAAATGCCCGGCCTGATGGCCATCCGCGAAGAATTCGCTGCTGCCCAGCCCTTGAAGGGCGCGCGCATCACCGGCTCGCTGCACATGACCATTCAGACGGCCGTGCTGATCGAGACTCTGAAGGACCTGGGCGCCGACGTGCGCTGGGCTTCGTGCAACATCTTCTCCACCCAGGACCACGCTGCCGCCGCCATCGCTGCCACCGGCACTCCTGTGTACGCCATCAAGGGCGAGTCGCTGGAAGATTACTGGAACTACACTCACAGCATCTTTGAATTCGGCGCCGCCGGCACCGAAAACGAAGGCCCCAACATGATCCTGGACGACGGCGGCGATGCCACCATGCTGTTGCACCTGGGTCAGAAGGCCGAGAAGGATCTGTCCGTGCTGGCCAACCCCGGCAGCGAAGAAGAAAAAATCGTCTTTGCCGCCATCAAGGCCAAGCTGGCCGTGGACGCCACCTGGTACACCCGCAAGTCGGCCCAGATCCTGGGCGTGACCGAAGAGACCACCACCGGCGTGCACCGCCTCAACGAGATGTCGGCCAACGGCAGCCTGCTGTTCCGCGCCATCAACGTGAACGACTCGGTGACCAAGTCCAAGTTCGACAACCTGTACGGCTGCCGCGAATCGCTGGTGGACGGCATCAAGCGCG
Organism: Comamonas aquatilis; assembly: GCF_965139575.1. NCBI lineage: Bacteria > Pseudomonadati > Pseudomonadota > Betaproteobacteria > Burkholderiales > Comamonadaceae > Comamonas > Comamonas aquatilis. Next base: position 68,788 of record NZ_CBCSIW010000001.1, read on the forward strand.
CCACCGACGTGATGATCGCCGGCAAGGTCGCTTGCGTGGCCGGCTACGGCGACGTGGGCAAGGGCTGCGCCCAGGCTCTGCGCGCTTTGAGCGCCCAGGTGTGGGTGACGGAAGTTGATCCCATCAACGCCCTGCAAGCCGCCATGGAAGGCTACAAGGTCGTGACCATGGAATATGCCGCCGACAAGTGCGACATCTTCGTGACCACCACCGGCAACAAGGACATCATTCGCCACGAGCACATGGTGGCCATGAAGGACCAGGCCATCGTCTGCAACATCGGTCACTTCGACAATGAAATCGACGTGGCTTCGATCGAGAAGTACGAGTGGGAAGAAGTCAAGCCTCAGGTGGATCAGATCAAGTTCCCGGACGGCAAGAAGATCACCCTGCTGGCCAAGGGCCGTCTGGTGAACCTGGGTTGCGCCACCGGCCACCCCAGCTTTGTGATGAGCGCTTCGTTTGCCAACCAGACCATCGCCCAGATCGAGCTGTTCACACGCCCTGACGCCTACGAAGTGGGCAAGGTCTATGTGCTGCCCAAGCTGCTGGACGAAAAAGTGGCCCGTCTGCACCTGAAGAAGGTCGGCGCCATGCTGACCGAGCTGACCGATGCCCAAGCTGCCTACATCGGTGTGAAGAAGGAAGGCCCTTACAAGCCTGAAACCTACCGCTATTAATTCGCGGTAGCTGCTGCACCGGCTGTCGGAAGTCGGTGCAGGCTCATTTATTTGATAGCTGTCAGCGCTGGGTTTGTCTGAATTTCAGATAGGTTCAATGCTGATAGTCAATGCAGTCAAGCGTTAGCTGCTGCAAAAAATACATTACTCAAAGCCCCGCTGCGTGTTGTTGCGCAGTGCCCGGCGCTGGATGTTTCAAAGGAAGCGACGCTATGCGCGCAGATGTTTTTTTGGTGGAAGCCGGTCATGCCTCCACACGCTCCCAGGCCCAGCGCCTGATTGCTTCGGGTGTGGAATGGCGTTTGACGCCTCTGGCGCCGTGGAAGAAGGTTGCCAAGAACGGTGACGAGATTCCTGCGGGTGCCGAGCTGCAGCTGCTGGACGCGGCCGAGGCGAAATACATCTCGCGCGGCGGTCTCAAGCTGGAAGGCGCTTTGCTGGCCACGGGCCTGAAGGTGGCCGGTCTGCGCTGCCTGGATGTGGGTCAGAGCACCGGCGGTTTTACCGACTGTCTGCTGCAGCAAGGTGCAACCCAGGTCATAGGCGTGGATGTGGGCCACGGCCAGTTGCATGATCGCCTGCGCGCCGACGAGCGCGTGATCTGCGTGGAAGGGCTGAACGCCCGCGCCATGACGGCCGAGAGCCTGATCGATGCCTGCGAGGAAGTACTGTCCGAGCGTTGGGAAGAAGATGCAGACGACAACGACACCCAGCCCGTGGCGCCCTATGCCTGGATGCGCAACGGCGGTCTGATCGACGAAGAGTACGACGACAGCGAAGACGCCAAAGAGCAGGACATTGAAAAGTTCAAGCTCGAACGCGCCAACAAGACCAAGGCCCGCGAGGAGGGTACGATTGCCACCGAGCGCCGCCGCAAGGCCGAGTTTGCCGATGTGAATGTGACGCCCGAGTTCGATTTCGTGACCGGCGATGTCTCCTTCATCTCGCTGACCCTGGTGCTGCCGGCCGTCGTGCGCCTGCTCAAGCCTCACGGCCATCTGTTGATGCTGGTCAAGCCCCAGTTCGAGCTGCAACCCGGCCAGGTGGGCAAGGGTGGCATTGTGCGCGATGCGGCGCTGTTCGCCGAAGTCGAGCAGCGCATTCGCGAATGCCTGGACGGCCTGGGCCTGAAGGTGCTCAAGTGGCTGGATTCGCCCATCGAAGGTGGCGACGGCAACCATGAGTTCTTTATCCATGCCCAGCAAGGTGCCCAGGTGCAAGCGTCGCCTGAAGTGCCTGCCGATGCGGCGCCCGCCAAGCCGGCAGTCAAGCGCGTATCGCGCACCACGCTGCGCGAGCAGCGCAACGAGCGCGTGATCAATCTGGACCCTGAAGCCGACAGCTTCGGCCAGCCAGGACCTGCACGCCCCAAGCAAAAAAAGCGCAACGAACGCTGAACGTTCTTAGCCCAGCGCATTGCACTCGTGATTTGACCCCGTGATTTGATTCAGAGACCAAGACCGCCATGAGTTTTCCGATCAGCTTCGAGTTTTTCCCCACCAAGACGCCCGAGGGCGCGGCCAAGCATGTGGGCGTGCGCCAGGCGCTGTATGCGCGCAAGCCGCAGTTTTGCTCCGTCACCTATGGTGCCGGCGGCTCTACTCAGTCCGGCACTTTCACCATGGTGGGGGATATCCAGAATGAAGGCGTGAGCGCGGCTTCGCACTTTTCCTGTATCGGTGCCACGCATGAGTCGGTGCGCAATGAGTTGAGCGCTCTCAAGGCCATGGGCGTCAAGCGCATCGTGGCCTTGCGCGGCGATCTGCCCAGCGGCTACGGCCTGGGTGGCGAGTTCCACTACGCCAGCGATCTTGTGGCTTTCGTGCGACAGGAATTCGGTGACTGGTTTCATATAGAAGTGGCCGCTTACCCTGAGTTTCACCCGCAATCAAAGTCCCCACGCGCCGATCTGGACGCATTTGTCGCTAAAGTACGGGCTGGCTCAGATTCCGCCATCACGCAATACTTCTACAATGCCGACGCATATTTCCGGTTTGTAGAGTCCGTGAATGGCATGGGAGTCGATGTTCCGGTCGTACCCGGCATCATGCCTATCACCAGCTCCACACAGCTGATGCGCTTCTCGGACGCCTGCGGCGCCGAGATCCCGCGCTGGATACGCCTGCGTCTGCAGGCCTTCGGAGATGACACTGCCTCCATCCGTTCCTTCGGACTGGACGTGGTGACCCATCTCTGCGAACAACTGCGCAGCCAGGGGGCTCCCGGGCTGCACTTTTATACGATGAACCAGAGCGTCGCCACTCTGGAGATCTGCGACCGACTGGGGCTGTAAGCGCACAACGCAACACGCCCGGCGGTGCAGTCTTGGGCGGCACTCACTTGAGCTAGTCAAGGAGATCCCGTCCATGCACATTCTGTTGTCGCGATGGCGTTGTTGTCAGTGGTGGGTTTTGGGTGCTGCCACGGCCATTTTGGCCGGTTGTGCGCCCACGCCCGAGTCCGGTGTCGATAGCGGCCAGACTCAAACCTCCGCGCGTGCCGCGATCAAGGGAGGCAAGCGCGCAGGAGCTGCCGGAGTCTCCGAGTCCCTGCCCGATGCTTATGCGCGCAGCCAGTATCGCGACAAAGGCTTGGGCATCAAGGCCAACAAGCCTACGGATGCAGACCATTCCGAAACGCCGGAAGACGCCAACAAATATGAGCTGAATCCTCCGCGCGAGAGTGATCAGCAAGGCCAGGCCTCCTGGTATGGCGAACAGTTCCATGGCCGCAAAACCGCCAGCGGCGAGCGCTTCGATCTCAATGAATTGACGGCAGCCCACAAGACGCTGCCATTCGGCACCCGCGTGTGCGTGCGCAGCGCTGTGACCGGCAAAAGCGTGGTGGTTCGCATCAATGACCGCGGGCCGTTTGCGCCCGGGCGCGTTATTGATTTGAGCAAGGCTGCGGCGCAGGAGCTGGGCATGCTGGGCCTGGGTATCAAACCCGTGGAGCTTTGGCAGCTCGATGCGGATGAGGACGAGTGTCCGGCTCAGCTCAATGCGTCGGCCAAGAAGAAGCCGCGCAGCAGCACGGCCAGTGCCAAGGCGAGCAGTGTGGCCAAAAGCAAGCCGCGAACCGTTGCACGCCAGAAAACCACGACCAAGGCCGCAGCGTCCAAAGTGGTGGCGGGCAATACGCGCCGCAAATAAGCCGGCTGGCGCGCCATCAAGACAGCATCAAAAAAGGGGCTCGCAGCCCCTTTTTCTGTTTTTGACCTTCGGTTAGATGCCGCCCGGCTTCAGCCGCCGGACTCCAGCGTGAAGGCCGCGTTGCCGTCCTGGCCCAGCAGCTTGACCATCTGCGGCATGGCAGGCTTGAGTTGCTCCTTCAGATTGAAGGGCGGGTTGATCAGGAACATGCCGCTGGCGGGCAGGCCGCCGCGTTCGGAAGTCTTGTTGCTCTTGACGGTGAGCGTGGCGTGCAGCCAGCTCTTGCCGGCCTTGGTGGCCATGGTCTTGAGACGCTTGGGCAGATCATGGGCGTCGGGGCGCGGAATGATGGGATACCAGACGGCATAGGTGCCGGTGGGGAAGCGCTTCATGCTGTCCGTCACCATGTCCAGCACCCGGCCGTAGTCGCTCTTCATTTCATAGCTTGGATCGCACAGCAGCAGTGCGCGGCGCGATGGCGGGGGCAGAAACTTCTTCACGCCCTCGAATCCGTCCTCGGGCAGCACGGTCACTTGTCGGTGTCTTTCCAGCTGACCCAGATTGCCCGCCAGGGAGCGCATGTCGGTAGGGTGCAGCTCAAAGGCCTTCAGGCGGTCGTGCGGGCGCAGCAGCGCCTGGGCGATGAAGGGCGAGCCAGGGTAGTTGCGCAGCTTTTCGCCCTGGTTGAAGGAGCGCACCATCTGCATATAGTCCTGCAGCACGGGGGCCAGCTCGGCTTCGTTGGCTGCGGCCAGGCGCAGCACGCCTTCTTCGGCCTCGCCGCTCTTGTTGGCGTAGTCGCCGTCCAGGCGGTACAGGCCTGCGCCGGCGTGGGTGTCGAGCACCGTCAGCGCTGCCTCCTTTTGCGTGAGGTATTGCACGGTGGCAATCAGGACGGTGTGCTTGAGCACATCGGCATGGTTGCCGGCATGGAAGGCGTGGCGATAACTGAACATAGGTGCTGATGGTAACCAGCCGCGCGACGCTCGTGAAGGCGTGTGGTGAAGGGCGATGCCCTTGGCGGCTGAAGGTTGTATGGGGGCCGAAAAACCGCGGCCAAACCGTTGCTGTGAAGTGGCAAATGGCCTTATTTGCCACAGCCTTTGGACGGAAACGACACGTGCTGCGGTGTTTTTGTATAATTGCGGGCTTCGCAGCGATTTTATGAGTCCCGCGGCGAAGTCTTGGGCTGTACTTGCTATAGCCCTAGAAATACCGCCTAAGAGGCTTCCTTTAAAGGTTTTCCTTTTTGAGAAGAAGCACCGACCGCGGAAAAGGACTCGCCAAACCCTCTTGAAAGAGAAAACTCATGTCTACATTCAGCGCAAAGCCCGCTGAGGTGCAACACGAGTGGTTTGTGATTGACGCCACCGATAAGGTGCTCGGACGTGTCGCCAGCGAAGTGGCACTCCGTCTGCGCGGCAAGCACAAAGCCATTTACACACCTCACGTTGATACCGGTGACTACATCGTCATCATCAATGCATCCAAGATCAAGGTCACTGGTACCAAGAATCTGGACAAGGTGTACTACCGTCACTCCGGTTACCCAGGCGGCATCACTGCCACCAACTTCCGCGATCTGCAGACGAAGTTCCCTGGCCGTGCTCTGGAAAAGGCCGTCAAGGGCATGCTGCCCAAGGGTCCTCTGGGCTACGCCATGATCAAGAAGCTGAAGGTGTACGGCGGTGCTGAACACCCCCATACCGCTCAGCAGCCCAAGGCTCTGGAAATCTAAGGAGACTAGAGATGATTGGTGATTGGAACAATGGTACCGGCCGTCGCAAGTCCAGCGTCGCACGTGTATTTCTGAAGAAGGGCTCCGGCAAGATCTCTGTGAATGGCAAAGACATTCAACAGTACTTCGGCCGCGAAACTTCCATCATGATCGCGAAGCAGCCTCTGGCTCTGACCGAGAACCTGGAAACTTTCGACATCCAGATCAACGTCCACGGTGGCGGTGAATCTGGTCAGGCTGGCGCAGCCCGCCACGGCATCACCCGTGCCCTGATCGACTATGACGCAGCTCTGAAGCCCGTCCTGAGCCAAGCCGGCTTTGTGACTCGCGATGCTCGTGAAGTCGAACGTAAGAAGGTCGGTCTGCGCTCCGCACGCCGCGCCAAGCAGTTCTCGAAGCGTTAATTCGCCTCCACTGCAGGAAGGTCTGTCTGGCTTGCCAGCTGGGCCTTCCCACAAAAAAGCCGCCTCGAACGCAAGTTTCCGGCGGCTTTTTTGTGGGCGTCTCAAAGCTCTTGGTGGCGGCTGCAAATGCCCTTACAGGGCCTGTCGACAAAGTGGCAGGGTCTGAATTCCCGAGCCTGTTGCTGTACCATTTCGACTAATCAAGAAAACTACGGAGTGTTGCCATGAGCGCCGTTGCCGAATCCCCCACCACAGAAATGCCCACCCCCATCGTCTTTACGGACAGCGCTGCCGCCAAGGTGGCCGATCTGATCGCCGAAGAGGGTAACCCCGATCTGAAACTGCGCGTGTTTGTGCAGGGTGGCGGCTGCTCGGGTTTTCAATATGGTTTCACTTTTGATGAAATCACCAACGAAGACGACACCACCATGACCAAGAACGGTGTGTCCCTGCTGATCGATGCCATGAGCTACCAGTACCTGCTGGGCGCCGAGATCGATTACAAGGAAGACCTGCAAGGTGCCCAGTTCGTGATCAAGAACCCCAATGCCACCACTACCTGTGGCTGTGGTTCCAGCTTCTCGGTTTAAGCCCATGGAGGCCGGCGCACCAGCTGCTGCTGCGCTGGTGAACGCACACTTGAAAGCCGCTGCCTGACAGCGGCTTTTTTGCGTCTGATGCATAGGAATTTTCTGGAGAAGGCTGATGGGAGAGATGACTGCGCCCGGCAGTGCGCCGCATAAAGAACGCTTGCTGTGGCTGGTCGCCATAGGCTTTTTCATGCAGTCGCTGGATGCGACCATTCTCAACACCGCCCTGCCGTCCATGGCCGAGGCGCTGGGCGAGAGCCCTTTGAAGATGCAGTCCGTCATTGTGGCCTATGCGCTGACCACCGCCATGCTGATTCCGGCCACGGGCTGGGTGGCGGATCGCTTTGGCACGCGCCGCATATACGGCTGGGCAATTGCCTTGTTTGTCATCGGCTCGGTGCTGTGCGCGCTCTCGCCCAGTCTGCCGTTTCTGGTCGCGGCCCGGGTGGTGCAGGGCGTGGGCGGGGCCATGATGCTGCCCGTGGGGCGGCTGGCCGTGCTGCGCACCTATCCGCGCGGCGAGTTCATCCGGGCCATGAGCTTTATTGCCATCCCGGGTCAGGTCGGGCCGCTGCTGGGCCCTACGCTAGGGGGCTGGATGGTGGAGTACGCCTCCTGGCACTGGATTTTCTGGATCAATGTCCCCGTGGGCATGCTCGGCCTGTGGGCCACCTGGCGCTGGTTCCCCAAGGCCCCGCCGGTGCAGGTGCGCAAGTTTGACGGCGCAGGCTATGCCTTGCTGGCTTTTGGCATGGTGGCGATCTCGATTGCGCTGGATGGCATGTCCGGCATGGGGCTGGGCATGGCCCTGGTGGTCGTGCTCATGGTGTTTGGCCTGGCCAGCCTGGCTAGCTACTGGATGCACGCCCTGCGTACCGAAACGCCCTTGTTTCCTCCGGCGCTGTTCAGCGTGCGTTCGCTGCGCGTGGGTCTGCTGGGCAATCTGTTCACCCGCTTTGGCAGCGGTGCTGCGCCGTTTCTGATTCCGCTGCTGCTGCAGATCGGACTGAAGATGTCGCCCATGAACGCGGGCATGATGATGCTGGCCACCGTGACCGGCAGCATGCTGGTCAAACGGGTGGCGGTGCGTACCGTGCAGCATTTTGGTTACAAGCGGGTGCTGCAGGTCAACTCCGTGATGCTGGCGGTGATGCTGGCTTCGTTCAGTCTGGTGACGGTGGGCACGCCGACCTGGCTGATTCTGCTGCAGCTGTTCATCTTTGGCGGCTTCAACTCCATGCAGTTTTCCGCCATGAACTCGGTCACGCTCAAGGACATGGAGGGCGAGTTCGCCAGCAGCGGCAACAGCCTGCTGTCCATGGTGCAGATGCTGGCCATGAGCATGGGGGTGGCCATTGCCGGCGCGCTGCTGACGGGCTATGCCGAAATGTGGCCCGGTGATGTGGACGACCGCATGCTGGCCATTCGTGCCACTTTTGCCACAGTGGCGCTGATGACGCTGGCCGCCACGCTGGTGTTCAGCCAGCTGGAGACGGATGAACCCGTACGGCCCGCGCCCGATGGCGGAGATGCTTGAGTCTTATCAATTTCATAGCGGGTAGCGTTTGCGATTGAAGGACTTCATGCCTTATCAGGCATGAAGTTCTGATATATCAAGCGCTAGCTGCTATCAAAAATAGGCGTCGAGCAAAACGTGGGCGCGGATCAGCTTTACGGAACTCCAGTGTTTACCCTTGGTATGCCGGATTTTGTGCGGGTTCTCACCAGTTTTTGCCAGGGATATAAGTCGCCCCACATAGGCAATATGGGGGCTGCAATATGTGAAGGTGGCAGTGCAGGCCGTAGTCTTGCACCATAGCCTGCACTGCCCGCGTTCCAAGTGGCACGCCGCTTGCGTGCAGGCCCGCAAATACCTGGCAAAGCCCTTGCCCCACGAATATGAGCACCAGCAACAGTCCACAGCCCATCCGCTTTTTCCATAGAGGCGAGGTGGTTCAGATCCAAGGCCCGCATCCCACCCGTTCGGTGCTGGAATGGTTGCGCGAAGACGCGCACTGCACCGGCACCAAAGAAGGCTGCAACGAAGGCGATTGCGGTGCTTGCACCGTGGTGATTGCCGAGCTGGCCGAAGACGGCGCCAAGGATGCCATCGGCGGCCTGCGCCTGCAGACGGTGAATGCCTGCATCCAGTTCCTGCCCAGCCTCAATGGCAAGGCCTTGTTCACGGTCGAAGACCTCAAGCCCATGGCCCAGTGCTCCGCAGCCGGCGCCCAGGGTTGTGCGGGAAAGTCCGGCCATTCAGAAGCGCAAAGCCTGCACCCGGTGCAGCAGGCGCTGGTGGACTGCCATGGCTCGCAATGCGGCTTCTGCACTCCCGGCTTTGCCATGTCGCTGTGGTCCAGCTATGAGCACCACCAGCAGCAGGGCAGCCAGCCCACGCGCCAGCAACTGGCCGACGAGCTTTCGGGCAATCTGTGCCGCTGCACAGGCTACCGCCCGATTCTGGATGCTGGCCAGCGCATGTTCGATCTGCCGGCCGTGCGCCTGGATGCCGCACCGGTCGTGGCGGCCTTGCAAGGCCTGCAGCATGGCGATGCCAGCTTCGACTATGCCGTTGCCAGCGGCTTGCGCACCGACCATTTTCACGCACCGCGCACGCTGGATGCGCTGGCCAGCCTGTGCGAAGCCAAGCCCCAGGCGCGCATCGTGGCCGGTTGCACCGATGTAGGCCTGTGGGTGAACAAGCAGTTCCGCGATCTGGGCGACATCCTCTACGTGGGCGATGTGAGCGAGATGAAGCGCATCGAGGTACGTGAGGATGCCGAAGGTGGCGAACTCTATATCGGTGCCGCAGCTTCGCTGGAAGCCGCCTGGAGCGCGCTGGCCCAGCGCTTTGAAAGCCTGACCGATGTCTGGCTGCGCTTTGCCTCCACTCCCATACGCCACGCCGGCACCATGGGCGGCAATGTGGCCAATGGCTCGCCCATCGGGGATTCGCCGCCGGTGCTGATGTCGCTGGATGCACAGATTGAACTACGCAAGGGCGAGCGCGTGCGCCGCATGCCGCTGCAGGACTTTTATCTGGACTATATGAAGAGCCAGCTGGAGCCCGGCGAGTTTGTGCAAGGCTTGGCCATTCCTCTGCATGTCAGCAGCCGTCAGGTGCGTGCCTACAAGATCAGCAAGCGCTTTGACTGTGATATTTCGGCCCTGTGCGCAGGTTTTTCCATCGAGCTCGATGGCGATGTGGTCAAGACCGTGCGCCTAGCTTTCGGCGGCATGGCCGCTACGGTAAGAAGAGCTGCTGGTGCAGAGTCCATGCTGCTTGGCAAGCCCTGGAGTCAGGAGAATGCCAAAGCCGCCCAGCTGGCTCTGGCCCAGGATTTCAAACCCATGAGCGATATGCGCGCCAGCGCCGACTATCGCCTGAAGGTCGCTCAAAACCTGATTCAACGCCTATGGCTGGAAACGCGTGCCGACCAGCCCATGGATACGCAAGCCACCAGCGTGTGGAGCGTGATGCCGCATGCCGCCATGACTGCCACCGTGGAGCAAGGAGACTGAAATGAACAATCCACGTGAATTGAGCAAGGCCCAGATTGCCGAAGTTTTTGCCGACTACCGCAAGAACACGGCCTATCGCCTGGACGAACCCACCGAGGCCCAGGCCTTGAACGGCGGCGCCCGTGTGGGTATCAGCCGCAAACATGAATCGGCCCATCTGCATGTGGCGGGTGAAGCCGCCTATATCGACGACCTGCCCGAGCTGGAAGGCACGCTGCATTGCGCACTCGGCCTGTCGCCCGTGGCCAACGGCAGACTCACGGCGCTGGCACTGGAGTCCGTGCGCGCCATGCCCGGCGTGGTGGATGTGATCACTGCCGCCGATATCCCCGGCGTCAACGATTGCGGCTCCATCATTCACGACGACCCCATTCTGTGCGACGGTCAGATCCGCTACGTGGGCCAGCCCCTGTTTGCCGTGATTGCGCGCAGCCGCGATGCGGCACGGCGTGCGGCGGCCATAGCCAAGAGCGTGGCCAGCATCATCGAAGAAGCGCCGGTGCTGACGCCGCAAAAAGCCCATGAGCTGGGCCAGTATGTGCTGCCGCCCATGCACCTGAACCGCAGCACCCGCGACGGTGGTGCCCGTGCCGCTATCGACGGCGCTGCGCATCAGCTCAAAGGCTCGCTGGATGTGGGCGGTCAGGAACAGTTCTATCTGGAAGGGCAGATCAGCTACGCCATTCCCAAGGAAGACGGAGCCGTGCATCTGCACTGCTCCACCCAGCACCCCAGCGAGATGCAGCATCTGGTGGCCCATGCGCTGGGCATTGCTTCGCACGCCGTGCAGGTGGAGTGCCGCCGCATGGGTGGCGGTTTTGGCGGCAAGGAGTCGCAGTCCGGTCTGTTTGCCTGCGTGGCGGCCGTGGCGGCCACGCGTCTGAAAAAGCCGGTCAAGCTGCGCCTGGACCGGGATGACGACTTCATGATCACGGGTCGCCGTCACTGCTTCTGGTATGAGTACGAGGTCGGCCATGACGACGAGGGCCGGATTCTGGGCGTGGAAATCACCATGGTCTCGCGCGCAGGCCACTCGGCCGATCTGTCCGGCCCGGTGATGACGCGGGCGCTATGCCATTTCGACAATACCTACTGGTTGCCCGATGTGAGCATGCATGGTTTCACGGGCAAGACCAATACGCAGAGCAACACGGCTTTCCGTGGTTTTGGTGGCCCGCAAGGCGCAATTGCCATCGAGAACATCATGGAGGCCATTGCCTGCAAGCTGGGACGCGATGCCCTGGACGTACGCCGCGTCAACTTCTACGGCAAGGACGACAACAACGTCACTCCGTATGAGCAGCCCGTGGCAGACAACGTCATCCATGAGCTGGTGCAGCAGCTGGAGGCGTCCAGCGACTACCGTGCCCGCCGTGCGGCCGTGGATGCCTTCAACGCCAGCAGCCCCGTGCTCAAGCGCGGCCTGTCGCTGACGCCGCTCAAGTTCGGTATCTCCTTCAACGTGGCCCATTTCAACCAGGCCGGGGCGCTGGTGCATATCTACACCGATGGCTCCATCCTGGTGAACCACGGCGGCACCGAAATGGGCCAGGGCCTGAACACCAAGGTGGCGCAGGTGGTGGCCCACGAGTTGGGCGTGGCTTTTGACAGCGTGCGCGTCACGGCCACGGATACCAGCAAGGTGGCCAATACCTCGGCCACGGCGGCGTCGACCGGTGCCGATCTGAACGGCAAGGCGGCCCAGGATGCAGCGCGCCAGCTGCGCGAGCGTCTGGCCGAATGCGCGGCAAAGCTGCATGGCGGCGATGCTGCCAGCGTGCGCTTTGCCAATGACTGCGTGCAGGTGAACGGTCACAGCCTGCCGTTTGCGGAGCTGGTGCGCAGCGCCTATCTGCAGCGCGTGCAGCTGTGGTCTGACGGCTTTTACGCCACGCCCGGTCTGCACTGGGACGGCAAGGCCATGAAGGGCCATCCGTTCTATTACTTTGCCTACGGCGCGGCCGTGAGCGAGGTGGTGATCGATACGCTGACAGGCGAGCACAAGCTGCTGCGGGCCGATGTGCTGCATGACGTGGGACGCTCGCTGAACCCCGCAGTCGATGTGGGCCAGGTGGAAGGGGCTTTTGTTCAGGGCATGGGCTGGCTGACATCGGAGGAGCTGGTCTGGCATCCGCAAAGCGGCAAGCTCACCACCCATGCTCCCAGCACTTACAAGATTCCCACGGCCAATGACTGCCCGCCGGTGTTCAACGTGAGGTTGTTCGAGGGCGAGAACCACGAGGATTCCATCCACCGCAGCAAGGCCGTGGGCGAGCCGCCGCTGCTGCTGCCGTTCTCCGTCTTCTTCGCCATACGCGATGCGATTGCCGCCACGGGCACGCCGGGTTGCAACCCGGCGCTGCGTGCGCCGGCCACGCCAGAAGCCATCCTTCGTGCACTGGAAGCCGTTCAGGCGCACACTGCCGGGTTTTCCTGAAGGGTGTTGTAGGCCCTAGGGCCTGCAGCTATCGAAAAAAGTCATTGCTGTTCGCCCAAAGAGGCGGAGGCTATGTTGCGCGCCGTCCTCGGGGCCGGTGTGCAGGAAGGCGCGTTCCTCATCGTTGCGCCATGCATGCAAAAACAACACGGAGACTTAGTAATGAACTGGACAGAGCGAATATTTAAACTCAACGAGCACGGCACCAACGTGCGCACCGAATTGGTGGCGGGCCTCACGACCTTTCTCACCATGGCCTACATCATGTTCGTCAATCCCACCATTCTGGGTGATGCGGGCATGCCCAAGGATTCGGTCTTTGTGGCCACCTGCCTGATTGCGGCCCTGGGCTCCATCATCATGGCGCTGTATGCCAATTACCCGATTGCGCTGGCGCCGGGCATGGGTCTGAACGCCTATTTCGCCTATGTGGTGGTGCTCAAGATGGGCTACACCTGGGAGGCCGCACTGGGGGCCGTGTTTGTGTCGGGCTGTCTGTTCCTGCTGGCCACCTTGTTCGGCCTGCGTGAGCTGATCATCAAGGGCATCCCACATTCCATTCGTGTGGCGATCACCGTGGGTATCGGCCTGTTCCTGGCCTTGATCGCTCTCAAATCCGCTGGCGTCGTGGTGGGTGACAAGGCCACTCTGGTCACGCTGGGCGATCTGCACAAGCCCGAACTCATCATGGCGGCCCTGGGCTTTTTGCTCATCGTGGTGCTGGACAGACTCAAGGTGCCGGGTGCCTTGCTGATCGGCATTCTGGCAGTGACCGTAGCATCCTTCTTCTTTGGCGGCAACAAGTTCAACGGCATTTTCTCGGCTCCACCGTCGATTGAGCCCACCTTCCTCAAGCTCGATATCAAGACTGCGCTGACCAGCGGCATCCTGAACGTGGTGCTGGTGTTCTTCCTGGTGGAGTTGTTTGACGCCACCGGCACGCTGATGGGCGTGGCCCGCCGTGCCGGCCTGCTGGTGCCCGAGCGCATGGGACGTTTCAACCGCTCGCTGTTGGCCGATTCCGGTGCAATTTTTGTGGGTTCGCTGCTGGGTACCTCCAGTACCACGGCCTATGTGGAAAGCGCAGCCGGTGTGCAGGCCGGCGGCCGCACCGGACTGACGGCGCTCACAGTGGCAGTTCTGTTCCTGGCCTGCCTGTTCATCGCTCCGCTGGCAAGCGTGGTGCCCGGCTATGCGACGGCACCAGCTCTGCTGTTCGTGGCCTGCCTGATGCTCAAGGATCTGACGGAAGTGCAGTGGGAGGAAACCACGGAGGCCGTGCCTGCCGTCATCACCGCGCTGATGATGCCTTTCACCTACTCCATCGCCAACGGTCTGGCGTTTGGTTTCATCACCTATGCCGTGCTCAAGCTGTTTACCGGCAAGGTCAGGGAGGTGCACTGGATTGTGTGGCTGATCGCCGTGGTGTTCCTGTTCAAGTTCATTTACTTGGGCGGACATTGATCAATCGCTGATTCCAGCAAAAAAGGCGGCTTTTAAGCCGCCTTTTTTATGGTCGCTCTATGTGCCTCTTGGGACTATGCGGGATAGATGGCGCCCAGAATGCGCGGCCCGCTGGCGCCCGTCACGCTGGCCAGATTGCCGGGCAGGCCCTGCAGACATTGGTGCGCCAGCCAGGCAAAGGCGGCGGCCTCCACCTCCAGCGGCGGCAGGCCGCGTGCGGCCGTGGTGGTGACATGTACGCCCGGCAACAAGGCGGCCATGCGTTGCATCAGATAGCTGTTGAGCGCGCCGCCACCGCAAACCAGCAACTCCTTGCCGTCGCGGCCAAAGCGCTTGACGGCATCGGCGCAGCTGGCCGCCGTGAATTCGGTCAGCGTGGTCTGCACATCGGCCGGGGCCGGAGTGTTGTGCAGCGCCTGCAACTGCTGTGTCAGCCATTGGGCGTGGAATAGATCGCGTCCCGTGCTTTTTGGGGGAGGCAGGTTCAGAAAGGGCTCGGCCAGCATGCTGTCCAGCAGCTCGGGAATGAGCTGGCCGTAGGCGGCCCAGCGCCCGCCTTCGTCATAGGGCTTGCGGGTGTGTTCCAGACACCAGCCATCCATGAGCGCATTGCCGGGGCCGCTGTCAAAACCGAGCACGCTGCCGTCCGCGCCCAGCACGCTAAGGTTGGCAATGCCGCCGATATTGAGCACCAGCGTGGTTTGCTCGGTTCTGCCGAACACGCCCTGGTGAAAAGCGGGCACCAGGGGCGCACCCTGGCCGCCAGCAGCCACGTCGCGGCTGCGCAAATCTGCCACCACGGTGATGCCGGTCAGCTCGGCCAGCAAGGCCGGAGCATTGAGCTGCAGCGTATAACCTGTACCGTCAAACAGCTGGGGGCGGTGGCGCACCGTCTGGCCGTGGGCGCCGATGGCGGCGATTTTGGAGGCAGGCAGGCCGCTTTGCTGCAACAGCTGACGGACGACCCGGGCATAACAGCGTACCAGGGCATTGGCGGCCAGCAAGGCGCGGTGCAGCTCGTTGTGGCCGTCGGGGGTGTTCAGGGCTAGCAGCTCGGTACGCAGCTCCTCGTCAAAGCCGCTGCTGGCGTGGGCCAGTACCTGGGTGCCGTGGGCAAAGTCCACCAGCACGCCGTCCACGCCGTCGAGCGAGGTGCCGGACATCAGGCCGATAAAAAGAGTGCGCTGGGCGGCAGAGGCGATGACGTGACTCATGGTGTTTGGGTGCTGACGGAGTGAGCACTATCATAGCTGTAGCGTATGGCGCATGTCATGTAAGCGCAGCAGCCATTTTTGCTACATAAAACAAAAGGGCTGCATGTGCAGCCCTTAGGTGATGGAGTACGGTTGCCTCAGCGTGTGCTGGCCATGGCAAACGACTGGGTGCCAGCGTTGAGTTCCACGCGCATTTGCGCGGCCAGCTTCTCGAAAGTGGGGCGGCTGGCTTTGGAGATGGGCTTGGCGGTATCGGCGGCCTGGGCAATGCTCAGCGGGTCTTGCTGCTGGCCCTTGACGCGGAATTCGAAGTGCAGATGCGGGCCGGTAGCCCAGCCGGTGGAGCCCACGGCGCCCACGATATCGCCCTGATCCACGCGCTGGCCTTGCCTGACGTCCACGCGGCTCAGGTGGGCGTAGACGGTGGTGTGCTGGTTGGCGTGCTCGATAAAGATCACGTTGCCATAGCCGTTTTGCACGCCGGCAAAGGACACCACGCCATCACCCACGGTGCGCACCTTGGTGCCGGTAGGTGCTGCAAAGTCGGTGCCCAGGTGGGCGCGCCATGTCTTCTGGATAGGGTGCAGACGCATGGCAAAGTTGCTGCTGATGCGCGAGAACTCCACGGGGTAGTTCAGATAGGCCTGACGCTTGCTTTTGCCGTCCAGCGAGTAGTAAGCGCCTTTTTTGCCTTCGTCCTGGAACCACAGGGCCTGGTGCACCTTGCCGCTGTTGTGGAATTCGGTGCTCAGCACACGGCCGGCACGCAGGGGTTCGCCATCGGCTTCCAGGGATTCATAGACCACGGCAAAGCGGTCGCCCTTGCGCAGGCCACGGCGAAAGTCCAGCTCGCCCTGGAGGATGTCGGCCATTTGCATGGAGACGCTGTCCGGGATGTCGGCGGCGTCCGTCGCGGCAAAGAAGGAGGAGCGGATCACGCCGCCCGCCAGACGGGGAGAGGCCGTCAGCTTGCCGGAATCGATCTTGGTGCTCAGCTTGCCGTCCACGCGCTCCAGCGTCAGGCGGCGGAAAGTACCGTCTTCATCGGGTGCCCAGCGCACGATCAGCTTGCTCAGCTGGTGATCGCTGGTGGTTTCGGCTGAAACCAGGCGGCCTGCAGGTCCCAGCACGTTCTGGCGCACGGCATCGCTGGCGCGCATATAGGCGGCGGCCTGCGGGTCGGCAATGCCCAGGCGCTGCAGCAGGGACTCTGCCGTGTCGTTGGCACGGGTGGTTTCCGAGCGGTAGAGCGAGAACGACTGCAGATCGGTCAGATCTGCCAGTTCATGGCCGTCTGCCAGGGAGGCAACGGACTCGGTCAGTGTGCGCACCGGGAGGTCGGCGGGATCTGGACCCAGGCTGGCCACTGCGAATGCGCCGCTGCCACCGGTTAACAACAGAGCCGCTACGGCTGCGGTGACGCGCTTGGGGTGCATTTGCAGGGCGACGGTCAGCCGCGCAATCCATGCACTACCGGCATTTTTCAGGCCATTAATCAAAACTTCAGATCCTTGGGGATAGGCGTGTCTGGTGAGTTGGCGTTTTGTTACGACTGACACGAGCTCCAGCACGCTCAACCGTGCCATATGTCCATCCAAAGAGGTCTATATGAGGGAGCAGTCTAGAATTGGCCGCAACGCCAAACCCCCAAGTATATCGAGCGCGTCCTACCGCGTCTGCCGAAAAACCCTTATGAATCAATCTGCTGTTACACCTTACCCCGTGACCGACAGAGTGAACCAGGCGCTGGAAGTCACTCTCCGCGGCGTGGATGAACTGCTGCCCAGGGACGAATGGGTCCAGAAACTGGCCAAGTCCGAAGCCACCGGCGTGCCTTTGCGCATCAAGCTGGGTCTGGACCCCACGGCTCCTGACATCCATCTGGGCCATACCGTGGTGCTCAACAAGATGCGCCAGCTGCAGGATCTGGGCCACACCGTCATTTTCCTGATCGGCGACTTCACGACCCTGATCGGCGATCCCTCGGGTCGCAACAGCACGCGCCCGCCACTGACGGCCGAGCAGATCAAACTCAACGCCGAAACCTATTACACCCAGGCCGCCAAGGTGCTGGACCCGGCTCGGACCGAAGTTCGTTACAACAGCGAATGGTGCGATCAGCTGGGTGCGCGCGGCATGATTCAGCTGTCGGCCAAGTACACCGTGGCCCGCATGATGGAGCGCAACGACTTCCACACGCGCTTCACCGAAGGCAGCTCCATCAGCCTGCACGAGTTCCTGTACCCGTTGCTGCAAGGCTATGACTCGGTAGCGCTCAAGGCCGATCTGGAGCTGGGTGGCACCGATCAGAAGTTCAATTTGCTGATGGGTCGTCATCTGCAGGTGGAATATGGGCAAGAGGCGCAGTGCGTGCTCACCATGCCTTTGCTGGTGGGCCTGGACGGCGTGGAAAAGATGTCCAAGTCCAAGAACAACTACATAGGCATCACCGAAGACGCCAACACCATGTTTGCCAAGGTGCTGTCGATTTCGGACACCCTGATGTGGGACTGGTACACGCTGCTGTCCTTCAAGAGCCTGGAGCATATTGCCCAGCTCAAGGCCGAGATCGAAGCCGGTGGCAATCCCAAGCACGCCAAGGTGGCGCTGGCCAAGGAAATCACGGCACGTTTCCACAGCGTCGAGGCTGCCGATGCTGCCGAGCAGGACTTCATCAACCGCTCCAAGGGTGGTATTCCTGATGACATCCCTGAAGTTAGCCTCAGCGGCGCGCCCATGGGCATTGCTGCGTTGGTCAAGCAAGCCAACCTTGCCGCGTCGAATGGCGAAGCCAGCCGCCTGATCGACGGCGGCGGTGTGCGCATTGACGGCACGGTGGTCAGCGACAAAGGCTTGAAGCTGGACGCCGGTACTTTTGTGCTGCAGGTGGGCAAGCGCAAGTTCGCTCGCGTGACGCTGGCTTAAATTGCTCCTGAACTAAGAGCTACCATCCCAATTAGATACTGGGCTGGTAGCTTTTTTTATGTGTTTTCAGGGCCCATCATGCAGGCGCTGGTCTTCTCGGCCTCGGCCATCAGCCACCGGCAAAAAGCCTGAACCTCGGGGCGCTGCTGGCTGCGCGGCCCCACCAGCAGCCAATAGGCCAGGGGAGAGGCCAGCCGGTGCTCGGGCAAGACCTGCACCAGATGGCCGGCCGCCAGCGCATCGGCCACCAGGGGCAAGCGGGCAATGGCCAGCCCTTGGCCGGCCAGGGCGGCCTGAACAATCTGGTGGGCGTAGTTGAAATACAGCCAGCGCGGGGGCTGCAGCTGATCGCAGCCCTTGGCGGCAAACCAGCGCTGCCAGCTCAGCCACTCCAGCTGGGGCATGCGATGCACATCGCCGGTTTCTATCAAGGTGTAGTGAGCGGCATCGGCGGGCTGGCGCAGCGGCGGGCCGTTCTTCAACAGCGCCGGGCTGGCCACCACCACCAGCTCTTCGCCAAACAGGGCCTGAGCCGCCGCATCGGTGACATCGCGGCTGTAGCGTATGGCCAGATCCACATCGGTGGTTTCCAGATCGACCACGGCGTCGCCGGTGTCGATGCGGATGTCGATGTCGGGCCAGGCGCGCTGAAAGGCTTCCAGGCGCGGGATCAGCCACATGGCGGCAAAACTGGCCCAGGTGGTAATGGCCACGCTTTTGCGTCCTACGGTCTGGCGAATCTGGCGCACGGTGGCATCAATGGAGTCCAGCGCAGGTTGCACGGCATGCAGCAGCTGAGCGCCAGCGCCTGTCAGTTCCACGGCGCGGGAATGGCGCAAGAACAGCGGTACGCCCACCTCATCTTCCAGCGACTGAATCTGGCGACTCATGGCCGACTGCGTCAGGGCCAGCTCATCGGCGGCAACGCGAAAATTCAGATGTTTGGCCACGGCCAGAAAGGCGCGCAAATGGCCGGCGCCAATGGCTCGGGTGCGAAGCAGCGGTGCGGAACGGGTGGTAGCGTGCGGCATGGTGCGGGCAAGCATACGGGTTTTGATGCTCTGTTTGCACTCTCTTGCATCGATGCGGCCTGTGTCTGGGCCGATAATCGAAAAGTTTTTTGATCTCGCAACAACTATGACTGCACCTCTGGACATCGTCATCATGGCCGCCGGCAAAGGCACCCGCATGAAAAGCCGCCATCCCAAGGTCTTGCAAAAGCTGGCCGGTCGTGCCCTGCTGCAGCATGTGCTGGACACGGCCACCTCGCTCAAGGCGCGTTCGGCCGTGGTGATCACCGGTCATGGCGCTGCAGAAGTGGAAGCAGCTATCGCAGGCGCCAACAGCGCAGAGGCCGGTTTTGATCTGTTATTCGTGCGCCAGGAGCCCCAGTTGGGCACAGGCCATGCCGTGCAGCAGGCCGTGCCCGTGCTCAAGACCGATGGCATGGTGGTCGTGCTTTCGGGCGATGTGCCGCTGACCCGGGCCGACACGCTGCAGGCAATGCTGGATGCCGCAGGCAGCGACAAGATGGCTTTGCTCACCGTGAGCATGCCCGACCCCACCGGCTACGGCCGCATTGTGCGCAACGAAGCGGGTACGGTGCAGCGCATCGTGGAGCAAAAGGATGCGAGCCAGGCCGAACAGGCGATTACCGAGGTGTACAGCGGCATCATGGCCGTGCCTGCCAAGCATCTGACGGCCTGGCTGGCCAAGCTCAACAATCACAATGCCCAAAGCGAGTACTACCTGACCGACATCGTCGCCATGGCCGTGGCCGATGGCGTGCCGGTGGTGGGTCACCGTATCAGCGATGTGCTGCAGGTGGCGGGCATCAACAGCCCGCTGCAGCTGGCGCAGCTGGAGCGGGCTCACCAGTTGGGTCAGGCCCAGGTGCTGATGGAGCAAGGTGTGCGTCTGGCGGATCCTGCACGTTTCGACCTGAGGGATGATGCGCGCGGCACCAAGGCCAGCCTGAATTGCGGCCAGGATGTGGAAATTGATGCGAACTGCATCTTCACCGGCAAGGTGAGCATCGGAGCCGGCGCAAGAATTGGTGCCAACTGCCACATCAGCAATGTGATGATTGCGGAGGACGCCGTCATTCACCCCTTCACCCATATTGATGGCGAGAAAGCCGGTGTGCAGGTGGGGCAGGGCGCGCTGATTGGCCCCTTTGCCCGTCTGCGTCCGGGTGCCACGCTGGGCAAGGAGGTTCATATCGGCAACTTTGTGGAAGTGAAGAACTCCACGCTGGCCGATGGGGCCAAGGCCAATCACCTGGCCTATCTGGGCGACGCCACGGTGGGCGAGCGTGTGAACTACGGCGCAGGCTCCATCACCGCCAACTACGACGGTGTGAACAAGCACCGCACCGTGATTGAAGCCGATGTGCACATAGGCAGCAATTGCGTGCTGGTGGCACCGGTGACGATTGGCGCTGGCGGCACGGTGGGTGGAGGTTCCACGGTAACCAAGAGCACGCCGGAAAATGCGCTGACCGTGGCACGTGGCAAGCAGGTCAGCCTGGCCTCGTGGAAGCGACCCGTCAAACAACCCAAGCTGTGATGACCGGGGTGCAGCGCGCGACACAGCGGTCGGGAGCCCAGACGGAGCAGGAGGGCAGCGCTCTGCCGCAAACGCTGGAGCAGGCGCTCATGCTGCTGCAGCAGCGCGAGCAGGAACTGCAGACCTTGCGCTGTGCCCAGGATGAATGGGTGCATGCGATATCGCATGATTTGCGTGCACCGCTGCGGCATGTGCTTTCTTTCGGTCCCATGATTGCCGAGTTGCTGCAGGCACAGCCAGTGGCTGCCGAGGAGCTGGCGGATGCGCGGGAATTTCTGCAGATCATGAGCCAGTCGGCCCGCCGCATGGGCGGCATGCTCGATGGCTTGCTGCAACTATCGCGCGCCAACCGCCATGTCATGCAATGGCAGCCGGTGGATATTGGCGGCATGCTGCAGCGCCTTCATAGCAACTTGAGCAGCCGAGCCGATGTGCAGGGCCGGACCATCGAATGGCAATGGCCTGCGCAGTATCCGCCTGTCAGAGCGGATGCCCAGCTGCTGGAACAGGCTTTGCAGGCCGTGCTTTGCAATGCCGTCAAATTCACCCGCCAAGTGGCGACAGCCCGAATCGCCGTGACCGTTGAACTCCATGCCGATCAAGGCTGGACGCTAAGCATTGCGGATAACGGCAGCGGATTTGATTCTTTGCGGGCTGGCAAGCTGTTTGGCATCTTTCAACGCATGCACAAGGACAGCGAATTCGAAGGCGTGGGGACGGGGCTGGCGCTGGTGCGAGCTATTTGCCGGCGTCATGGGGGCGAGGCCGTCATTGAGGCCCGACCAGGCGAAGGCTGCGTCGTGAGACTGCACTGGCCCGGCGGCCTGGTGCGTGGCCTGTCTTAGCGCATCTCGGTTTGGGAGAACAGATCGTTGACGTCGTCCTTCTTGGAGATGAAGGGTATGGCCGGAGTCGACGTGCGCTGCTCCACCGCCGCATGTGCCTGGGGCAGGGTGGCGGACGCCGACGTGTGCATGTCTCTGGAATGGATGACCTGATCGCGGCCAGCCTGTTTGGCCTTGTACAGCGCGCCGTCCGCAGCCTCTATCCAGTCCTTGACCGAGGTAAAGCGCGCTTCGGCGGCAGCCACGCCTATGCTGGCACTGACACGTAGCTCGGGATGTTCGCGGATACGGATGCGGGCCACCTGATCACGGATGCGAAGCGCCACCGCATAAGCCACCTCGACACCGGCGTTCTTGCACAGCACCGTGAACTCGTCGCCGCCATAACGTCCGGCCGCATCGTGGCTGCGCAGGCATTGGCGGATGTTCAGGCCCACGGCCTGCAACACGGAGTCCCCGACGATATGGCCGTAGAAATCATTGATCTGCTTGAAGTGGTCGATATCGATGATCAGCAGACTGGTGGCCTCATGGGCGGCTCTGTGGTTGCGCAGGGCCGTGCGGGCTTTTTGCCACCAATAGTCGCGGCTGTAGACCGTGGTCAACGGGTCAATTCTGCCCAGCACCTGCAGCTGAAGATTTTGCTTGGCCAGCGTGCGAATCATGCGTTTGGAGGACCAGCTGGCATACACGCTGTGCATGAGGATCAGCGGCAGCAAACTCAGTTGCACCCAGAAGCTGGCAGCCCAGTTCAATGTCGGTTGCACCCACCAATGCGCGCCAATCATGCCTATCAGCAAGGCGAGCAGCGATTGGAGCCAGCGTTTCTTGAGCCCTATGTAATGGCGGTCTGCCGCGCAAATGGCCACGATGCTGAGGCTGGGCAGAATGCTCCATTGCATGATGGGAATCCAGCAGCCCAGGATCAGGGCATCGATCACGCGGTTGACGTATTCGGCCTGGAAGTGATCGCGCTTGCGATTGGCGTGAAAAAACGCAATATGTGGCCAGGCCAGGGCGCTGACAATCACAAAGGCCCACAGCGCCATGCTCGGTGATGGTTGCTGCGCCAGACTGACAGACACAACCAGACCACCCAGCGCCATATTGGAGGTGCGCAAAGGGTAAGTCCGGCGATGAATGCGCTTGGACACGGGCATCTGGAGTGATGGGTTGGGCTTGAAACCGTCAAGAATAATTGAATTGCATCAATTCGTATCAACGGGTGATGCAAAAGTGCAACTCTCCCATCAGGATTAATTGACTCAAAGTAAATGAGCCAAGGTTGTACCCGCGAACAGGCCGGGATTTATTACAGTTCCTACCTAGAAATAGGTATGTCTGTGGTGAATTTTGCGCGTTTGACGCAAAAAAACGTTTTGACGTTTCTCACGTTGGAATCTTGAGTGAATAATTTTTGACTCAAGCTCAGATAGGCTGGCATGTCCTGGGTCGCCACGATCAGTATGAAATCTGGCCCGGGGGAAACGCGCCAGCACTGCTGTACAGCACTCTCGGCTATCGCCTTGATCTCAAATTGCAGCAGCGCAGCGCTGTCTTGCCTGTCCAGAGACACTTCCACCACCGCCTGCAGACCGTGACCCAGGGCGACGGCCAGGCGTTCGCTGTTCAGAATGGCGACCTGGCGTTCGATCAAGCCCAGACTTTGCAGTCGTTTGACCCGGCGCAAACAGGTGGGAGGAGTCAAATGCAAGGCCTGTGCAAGCGCTTGATTGCTCCGGCCCGCATCTTGCTGCAATGCTTGCAGCAACTCCAGATCCGTGGCATCCAATGCAATTGAATTTTTATCCATATTTTTTAGTTTAATGAAATAAAAAATCAACTACGTGATGTGATGATTTTTTATTTCATTTGAATTCAAAAAACGGAATAAAAAATTATTGTGATCCGCGTAGCATGCCTGCAATTCAATGAAGGGCAGTAATCTATGTGTGGCATCGTCGCAGCGGTTTCTCACCGCGATATCGTTCCGGTTCTGGTCCAGGGCTTGCAGCGCCTGGAATACCGGGGCTATGACTCTTGCGGCGTGGCCGTGCAGGCCTTGGATGCCAAAGGTCTCAGCGTTGGCCTGCAACGTGCCCGATCCACTGCGCGCGTGGCGGAGTTGATGGAGCAGGTCAAGACCGAGCATGTGGGCGGTCTCACCGGTATTGCCCACACGCGCTGGGCGACCCATGGTGAGCCTGCCGTGCGCAATGCCCACCCTCATTTCAGTCATGGCCCAGGCGTCAGTGCCGTGGCCGATGCAGACGCTCCGGCTCGCATAGCTCTGGTGCACAACGGCATCATTGAAAACTATGAAGCACTGCGCCGCGAGCTGCAGGGCAAGGGCTATGTGTTTGCCAGCCAGACAGATACGGAAGTCATCGCGCACCTGGTAGACAGTCTCTATAGCGGCGACCTCTTTGAAGCCGTTCAAGCGGCCACAAGCCGTCTGCATGGTGCTTTCGCCATTGCGGTGATGCACAAGGACGAGCCGCACCGCGTGGTGGGTGCTCGCGCTGGATCGCCGCTGATCCTGGGCGTGGGCCAGGAGGGCGCTGAACATTTTCTGGCCAGCGATGCGATGGCTCTGGCCGGTGTGACCAATCAGATCGTCTATCTGGAAGAGGGCGATCTGATTGATCTGCAACCAGGCCGCTATTGGGTGGTTGCCAAGGGTGGTGCCCGCATGAGTGCTGAGCAGCGCCCTGTCAAGACCGTGCATGCTCACAGCGGTGCGGCCGAGCTGGGTCCGTATCGTCACTACATGCAAAAGGAAATTTTCGAGCAACCACGTGCTCTGGGCGACACACTGGAAGGTTTGCAGAGCATCGTGCCCGAGCTGTTCGATGGCGTCACGCCAGAAGGCAAGACCGGTGCGTCGGCTTGGCGTGTGTTCAAGGAAATCGATCGCGTTCTGATCCTGGCCTGCGGTACCAGCTACTACAGCGGCTGCGCCGCCAAGTACTGGTTCGAAGCGCTGGCAGGCATTCCCTGCAACGTGGAAGTGGCCAGCGAATATCGCTATCGCACCAGCGTGCCGGATCCCAGGACGCTGATCGTCACCATCAGCCAGTCGGGCGAGACGGCTGATACGCTGGCGGCGTTGCGCCATGCCCAAAGCCTGGGCATGAAGCACACGCTGACCGTGTGCAATGTCTCCACCAGCGCCATGGTGCGCGAGTGCGAGCTAGCCTATATCACGCGGGCCGGTGTGGAAATCGGTGTGGCATCCACCAAGGCGTTTACGACCCAACTGGCGGGTCTGTTCCTGCTGACGCTGGCGCTTGCCCAGTCCAAGGGCCGACTGACGGAAGAGAAAGAGCAGCAGTATCTGACGGCCATGCGCCATTTGCCGGTGGCACTGCAGTCCGTGCTGGCACTGGAGCCGCAGGTCATCAGCTGGGCCGAAGACTTTGCGAAAAAGGAAAATGCGCTGTTCCTGGGGCGCGGCATTCACTATCCGATTGCTCTGGAAGGTGCACTCAAGCTCAAGGAAATCAGCTATATCCACGCCGAGGCCTATCCGGCGGGTGAACTCAAGCACGGCCCGCTGGCGCTGGTAGACAGCTCCATGCCCGTGGTGACCGTGGCTCCCAATGACGAGTTGCTGGAAAAGCTCAAGAGCAATATGCAGGAAGTACGTGCGCGCGGTGGCGTGCTGTATGTGCTGGCCGATGCAAAAACCGATATCGAAAGCAGCGAAGGCATGCATGTGATTCGCATGCCGGAGAACTACGGCGCCTTGAGCCCCATTTTGCATGTGGTGCCGCTGCAGCTGCTGGCCTATCACACGGCCGTGGCGCGCGGAACAGATGTGGACAAACCGCGCAATCTGGCCAAATCGGTGACGGTGGAGTAAGTCTGTCTGGAGAACTGACCAGGGCGGATAGCGTCCGTCTGGTCAGAATAAAGTTGCTCGAAGCCAGGAAATTCTTCTAGATAACTGTCATCGTTAAGAAAAGCGCTTCGATGAAGCGCTTTTCCTTTTGACACCCAAGGCGCCGATGGGCGTCATCGAACTCAACAACGCTTTTGCTGCTCCGGGCCTGGCCGTGCAGCGGATCTGGGTTTACTCAGCCCAGCTTGTTGCCGGTTTCTACCAGCCTTCTGGCATAGGCCGCCAGGATGATGCGCTCCGAGTGCACCAGATAGTTGTTGAGCGCGGTGGCCGCTTCGGCCGGTTTGCCATCGTCAAACAGCTTGAGGATGTGCAGATTCATGTCCACATACGGGGCATGCAGAAAATGCGGGTCGCGCAGCAGGCCGAAAGCCAGTCTCAGTTCGGCCAGCAGATGCGAGAACATTTCGTTCAGACGCTCGCTGTCGGCCAGCTCCACCACGGCCTTGTGAAATTCCATATTGGAGGTGCCCACGCCCGGCCAGTCCTCGGCTTCGCGCTGCAACATGGCGCTGTCCACGGCCTTGCGCATCAATTCGCGCGCGGGATGCATGGGATAGGCCTGGGCTAGCGCCTGGCACTCGATCATGCGGCGCACGCGGTAGATGTCGATGATGGACGCCATGCTGGGCACGGCGACCGACACGCCCTTGTTGGGCTCATGGACCAGCAAGCCTTCCTTGGTCAGGACACGGAACACCTCGCGCAAGGTGTTGCGCGAGATGGCCAGCGTTTCGCTGAGCGCGGCTTCGGATAGGCGCTGTCCCGGCGCGAACTCGCCATGCACCAGCTTGCCGCGAATTTCGTGGGCGATGCGTTCCGTCAGATTCTGGGGGTCTGCGACTACTTTCATATCCAACCTGCAATCAATGCGGCCCAGTGTATCGGCTGGCGTTGAGCAAAATTCCTGACGTTTGGGATGATTTCCTAGGGTTTTCTCTATTACGGAATTTAACTTGTTCTGCAAAAAATCTAATTTGTACTTTCATCTTATTTTGATTGTTCAACAATCTGAGGTGTCGCAAGTGGCTGTTTACACGGCCGACCTGGGGCTCAGCAGTTCAAGGTGCAGGCAGCGGCTGGTGTGGCGTTGACTGCTTTTGTAGTTTTCCAGGTCACTTGAGGGCCTGGGCCCAACCGGGATCTCGGAGGTCGACATGCCTGCTGAAGTCAACTTGTGGCCGCTGATTGGCGTGCTCATCATCATTGCCGGCTTTGCGCTGCGCTTTAACCCCATGCTGGTCGTGATCGTGACGGCCATAGGCACGGCACTGGCGGCGGGCTTTCCCATAGACAAGGTGCTGGCCACCATTGGCGCGGGCTTCATCAAGACGCGCAACCTGCCGCTGATCATCCTGCTGCCGCTGGCGGTGATCGGTTTGCTGGAGCGCCACGGTTTGCGCCAACACGCGCAAAACTGGATCAGCTCCATCAAATCGGCCACGGCCGGCCGTTTGCTGATCGTCTATCTGGGCGCTCGTCAGCTGACCGCTGCCATCGGCCTGACCAGCCTGGGCGGTCACCCGCAAATGGTTCGCCCCTTGCTGGCTCCAATGGCCGAAGGTGCCACCGAATCGCGCTACGGCAAGCTGTCGCAAAAAGTGCGCGAAAAGCTGCGCGCCATGTCGGCTGCCACGGACAACGTGGGCCTGTTCTTTGGTGAAGACATCTTTGTGGCCTTTGGCGCCATCGTGCTGATGACCACCTTCCTCAAGGAAGCGGGCATCGAAGTCGAACCCATCCACGTGGCACTGTGGGGCATTCCTACGGCCATCAGCGCTTTTGTGATTCATGCCTTCCGCCTGCACCGTCTGGACAAGACGCTGGCGCGTGAAATCGCTGAAGAGAAAAAGAACGCCAAGGGAGAGCAAGCATGATCATCCCCATCCAGTATCTGTACTACCTCGTCGGCATCATCTTGGCCATCACGGCCGTGATGACGCTGCGCGATGCCAGCAACCCCCGTCGTTATTCCGCCGGTATTTTCTGGGCCCTGTATGCCGTGGTCTTCCTGATCGGTGAGCAGTTGCCACCCGTCTGGGTGGGCGTCGTGGCCGTGCTCATGGCTTTGATTGCCGGCTTTGGCGGCGTGCTGGGCGGCAAGCACCAGCCGCGTACCGATGCGCAGTACATGGAAAGCGCCAAGCGTCTGGGCAACAAGCTGTTCATTCCCGCACTGGCCATTCCCTTGATCACCATGGTGGGCACGCTGTCTGCCAAGCACCTGGTGTTTGGCGGCGTGCCGCTGATCGATCCCAAGAACACCACGCTGGTCAGCCTGGGCATTGGTTGCGTGGTCGCCCTGGGTCTGGCCTGCAAGCTGACCCGCGAGACGCCCATGCAAGGCCTGCGCGAATCGCACCGCCTGATTGATGCGCTGGGCTGGGCTCTGGTGCTGCCGCAGATGCTGGGCATGCTGGGCCTGGTGTTCTCCGATGCCGGTGTGGGCAAGGCCGTGGCCTATGTCACCACCACCTACATCAACATGGACGTGCGCTTTGTGGCCGTGGCCGTGTATGTGATCGGCATGGCACTGTTCACCATCATCATGGGCAATGGCTTCGCGGCCTTCCCCGTCATGACCGGCGGCGTGGGCGTGCCCGTGCTGGTGGGCGTGTACCACGGCGATCCAGCCGTGATGGCGGCTGTAGGCATGTTGTCCGGCTACTGCGGCACCCTGCTGACCCCCATGGCGGCCAACTTCAACCTGGTGCCTGCGGCGCTGTTGGAGATTGACAAGAATGCCGTGATCCGAGCACAGGTACCCACAGCGATCACACTGCTGATCGTGAACGTGTTCCTGCTCAATTTCCTGATGTTCCGTTGAAGGACTGTTTATGACCGCGTCCGCCGTTTCCCGCATCCTGCTCACCGGCTTTGAGCCTTTTGACAAGGACAGCATCAACCCCTCATGGGAGGTGGCGCGCGCGCTTGATGGTGAAGTCATTGTCGGCGGCACCGTGCATGCCGTGCAGCTGCCCTGTGTGTTCGGCAATGCCATGCAGGTGCTGGACGAGGCGCTGACGCAGCTGCAGCCCGCGCTGGTCATCAGCCTGGGCCTGGCCGGCGGCCGCAGCGACATCACACCCGAGCGGGTGGCCATCAATCTCGATGACGCTCGCATCCCGGACAACGCCGGCAAGCAACCGGTGGACGAGGCGGTGGTCAGCAATGCGCCAGCCGCCTATTTTTCCACCCTGCCCATCAAGGCCATGGTGCGCAATCTGCGCGAGGCCGGCATTCCGGCCTCGGTGTCCAACACCGCCGGCACTTTTGTCTGCAACCATGTGTTCTATGCCTTGATGCACCGCCTGTCCCGCCGCGCAGCAGCCGGTGTGCGCGGCGGTTTCATTCATGTGCCGGCCCTGCCGCAGCAGGCTGTCAAGCAGCCAGGCATGGCCAGCATGGTGCTGGAGGCGCAGATCAGCGCCATCCGCGAAGCGATTCGCACGGCCATGACCGTGCAACAAGACCTGCGTGAAAACGCAGGCCAGCTGCATTGATTGCGGCAAGGAGAGAGCGATGAAAATGGATTTGAACAGCGACCTGGGCGAGAGCTTTGGCGCCTGGAGCATGGGCGACGATGCAGCCATGCTGGACATCGTCAGCAGCGCCAACGTGGCCTGCGGCTTTCATGCCGGCGATGCAGCCGGCATTCTGTCCACCCTCAAGGCAGCCAAGGCGCGCGGCGTGGTCGTTGGTGCCCATGTGGCCTACCGCGATCTGGCCGGTTTCGGCCGCCGCAACATGGATGTGGCCAGCAGCGATCTGGTGGCCGATGTGATTTATCAGATCGGCGCACTGCAAGGTCTGGCTGCAGCAGCAGGCACCCGCGTGAAATACGTCAAGCCCCATGGCGCGCTGTACAACACCATTGCCCAGGACAAGCGCCAGGCCACCGATGTGATCAATGCCATCAAGGCCATCGACCCCTCGCTGGTGCTGATGGCGCTGGCCGGTGCCCCGCTGATCGACTGGGCGCGCGATGCCGGTTTGACCGTGGTGGCCGAAGCCTTTGCCGACCGTGGCTACACGCCCCAGGGCGCCCTGGTCTCGCGCCGCGAACCTGGTGCCGTGCTCCATGATGAGGCCCTGATTGCCCAACGCATGCTGACCCTGGCGCGTGAAGGCCGGATCGAGGCCGTGGACGGCAGCATGGTGCATGTGCAGGCCGACTCCATCTGCGTGCACGGCGACAGCCCTGGCGCCGTGGCGATTGCCCGCGCCTTGCGCCAGCGCTTCGAACAAGAGGGCGTGCAGATCACGTCCTTCGCAGGGTGATGACTATGCGTTTTCTACCCGTCAACCGCCACTCCATCATGGTGGAACTGGCCGATCTGCAGCAGACCCTGGTGCTCCTGGGCGCGCTGCAAGCCAAGCCCATTGCCGGCGTGCAGGAGCTGGTGCCGGCGGCACGCACCATCCTCGTGCAGTTTGCTCCCCACATCATCACGGCGGCGCAGCTGATTGGCGAGATTGCCGCCCATGATCTCCAGGGTTCGGTGCAGCGTTCCGATGTGCTGGTGGAGATTCCCGTGCGTTATGACGGCGAAGACCTGGCCGAAGTGGCGCAGATCCTGAATATCAGCGTCGAAGAAGTCGTGCGCCGCCACACGCAAAGCGAGTGGTCGGTGGCCTTTACCGGCTTTGCCCCCGGCTTTGCCTATCTGACCGGTGGCGATCCCATCTTCAACGTGCCGCGTCGCACCACGCCGCGCACCAAGGTGCCTGCGGGTGCCGTGGCCCTGGCCGGCACTTTCAGCGCCGTCTATCCACAGGCCAGCCCGGGCGGCTGGCAAATCATCGGCGTCACCGACAGCGCCATGTGGGACTTGTCGCGTGATCTGCCGGCGCTGCTGCAGCCAGGCTATCGCGTGCGTTTTGTCGATATGGCTGCCTCAGGGTATGAATCTGAGGAAAATCAGGTTCAAGCCAAGAATGGAAAAGCGCAAGGTGCTATCGAAAATATAGTTGTAGCCGGTGCAGGGCAAAGCGCTCTCAAGGTGAAAGCCACGGGTCTGCTGACGGTGTTCCAGGATCTGGGCCGCCACGGTCAGGCCGGACAGGGCGTTTCGGCCTCCGGAGCCATGGATCAGGCTGCGCTCAAGACGGCCAACCGCCTGGTGGGCAATGCCAGCAATCTGCCGGCACTGGAGACCGTGGGCGGAGGCCTGTCGCTGCAAAGCGTGGGCGAGAACGTGGTGGCCGTCACCGGCGCCGATGCACCGATCAGCATCGCCACGGCCGACGGCCGTCGCTGGAATGCCGCGCGCTATGCCGCGATTGCCCTGGCCGACGGCGATACGCTGACCATCGGCCAGCCCACGGCCGGCGCACGCTGCTATGTGGCGGTGCGCGGCGGCTATCAGGTCGCGCCCGTGCTGGGTAGTGCTGCCACCGACACGCTGGCCCAGGTGGGTCCCAAGGCCTTGCAGGCCGGGCAGATGCTGAATGTTCATGCCGTGCAGCATGCCGTGGTGGGCGAGGAGGCCTTGCCGCCCGACAACCTGCCTGCGGTGGATGGCGAAGTGGTGCTGGATGTGGAGTTGGGCCCGCGCACCGACTGGTTCACCCCCGAGGCTGTGGCCTTGCTGAGCGGCCAGCGCTGGCAGGTCACACCCCAGTCCAATCGCGTGGGCTTGCGCCTGGCCGGTGAGCAGGCCTTGAGCCGTGCCATCGCCAGCGAGCTGCCCAGCGAAGGCACGCCTTTGGGTGCCATACAGGTGCCCGCCAGCGGTCAGCCCGTCTTGTTTCTGGCCGACCACCCCTTGACCGGGGGCTACCCCGTCATCGGCTGTGTTGCGCCGTATCACCTTGATCTGGCGGGACAGATTCCTGTCGGCGCCTGGATTCGTTTCAACCCCGTTCTAGCCTTTGCAGAGATGACGTCTGCAGCTACGAAATGAGGAGCGTTTTATGAAAAAAGTATTGATTGCCAACCGTGGCGAGATCGCCGTCCGTATTGCCCGCGCCTGTGCCGACTACGGCGTGAAATCCGTGGCCGTGTATGCCAATGCCGATATCGATGCCCTGCACGCTCGCATGGCCGATGAGGCTTTTGGTCTGGACGGCGACAAGCCCGCCGAGACCTATCTGAACATCGCCAAGCTGATGGCGATTGCCAAGAAGTCCGGTGCCGATGCTGTGCACCCCGGCTATGGTTTTCTGTCGGAAAGCGAAGCCTTTGCACAAGCGGTGACGGATGCCGGTCTGGCCTGGATCGGTCCGCGTCCCGACACCATCGCCAAGCTGGGCGACAAGGTGGAGGCGCGCAAGATTGCCCTCAAGGTGGGTGCTCCGCTGGTGGCGGGAACGCCCGATCCGGTGCAAAGCGCCGATGAAGTGCTGGCCTTTGCACAGCAGCATGGCCTGCCCATCATCATTAAGGCTGCCTTTGGCGGCGGCGGTCGCGGCATGAAGATCGCGTGGCGCATGGATGAGGTGGCCGAGTTGTACGAATCCGCCGTGCGCGAAGCGGTGACGGCTTTCGGCCGCGGCGAATGCTTTGTGGAGCAATTCCTCGACAAGCCCCGCCATATCGAAGCCCAGGTGCTGGCCGATACGCATGGCAATGTGGTGGTGATGGGCACGCGCGACTGCTCGCTGCAGCGCCGCAACCAGAAGCTGGTGGAAGAGGCTCCCGCGCCTTTCATCACCGAAGAGCAGCGCGCCCGCATTCACGATGCGGCCAAGGCCATCTGTGCCGAAGCCGGCTATGTCAGCGCCGGCACGGTGGAGTTTCTGCTGAGCGGCAATGGCGCGATTTCCTTCCTGGAAGTCAATACCCGCCTGCAGGTGGAGCACACGGTGACCGAGGAAACCACGGGGGTGGATCTGGTGATCGAGCAGCTGCGCGTGGCCGACGGCCTGCCCCTGTCCATTACCGAGACACCCAAGCCCCGCGCTCATTCGATTGAATTCCGTATCAATGCCGAGGATGTGGGTCGCGGCTTCCTGCCCACGCCCGGCCCCATCCTGCGTTTTGCACCGCCCTCGGGCCCTGGTGTGCGCCTGGATACGGGTGTGGAATCGGGCTCGGTGATTCCCGGCAGTTTCGACTCCATGATGGCCAAGCTCATCGTGACTGGTGCCACACGCGAGCAGGCTCTGGCCCGCGCCCGCCGTGCGCTGCGCGAGTTCAAGATCGAGGGCGTGGCCTCGGTGCTGCCTTTCCACAAGGCCGTGATCGAGCATGCGGACTTTCTGGGTGCAGACGGCTTCAAGGTCCACACCCGCTGGATCGAATCCGACTTTGCCGAGCCTCTGGCCGCCGCCGTGCGTGCCGAGCCCATGGTTGATACCAGCCTGGTGCGTACCGCGATCGAGATCGACGGCCGTCGTGTACAACTGGGCTTGCCAGCTATGCTGCTGCAAGGCCTGGCCACGGGTTCGGGCGGCGTGGCCGCCTCGGCTCCTGCCCAGGAAGCGCTGGATCCATCCGCTGTTGCCTCGCCGATTGCCGGCAATCTGCATGCCTGGAAAGTGGCCGATGGCGATGAAGTCAAGGAAGGCGATGTGATTGCCGTGATGGAAGCCATGAAGATGGAGATGCAGGTGGCTGCACACCAAAGCGGCCGCATCACGCTGGCCGCGCAGGCCGGAACCGCACAGGCGCTGGGCGCCGTGCTGGCACATATCCGCTGAAGTTCTAAGCTCAGTCTCTCAAGGCGCGGCCTCAGGGCCGCGTTTTTTTATGCAGCTCAGGGCCATGGCGACCAGGGCATCGAGCAAGTCGCTGGATTGCGCTTGCTCTGGCATGTCCTGCACGGCGCTGTGAATGATTTCGCGTAGGCCCTGACCCATGAGGTAGGCCGCCAGCTGCAGATTGTCGGTCTGTACCTCGCTCGCATGCATTTGCAGCAGCGGCAGCCAGGTGGTGTTGATGAATTCCTGCCGGCTGGCTTGCGGCGCGTGCCACAGCCCCAGGTGCAGGGCGCTGCGATAGCGGGCATGAAACCCATGACTGAGTCGGTTCAGGCGCAGCTCCACCCGGATCATGTTGGCAAACACCTGGCGCAGCACGGCTTGCAGCGGCAGCCCGTGCAGCTGCTCGCGCATCTGAAAAAGCTGTTGGGACTCCTGATCGAGCAGGCGCTCATAGACCGCCGCAATCATGGATTCCTTGTTCGGGAAGTACTGGTAGATCGAGCCCACGGTGGCTCCCGATACCTCGGCAATCCGGTTCACGGTCAGCGCATCTTCGCCTTCCTTTTCCAGAATGCGCAGGCAGGCCTCGGCAACCGCATCGACCAGGGCCTTGGAGCGCGCCTGCATAGGTAGCTTGCGCGGCTGGGGCAACTGATCTTTGGGAAGAGGTGGCGATGTGGCGTCCATGAAATGCAAGTGCCATTTTCGGTGGCTGGGGTTGTGCGTGTTTTTTCCTGTTGTATCAATGGCTTGCGGTTTCTCTGTGGGTAGCTGAATGCGAGTGGAAAAGCCTCGCTTCGCTCTCTAGACTTTGCAGCCAGGAAGCTCTCCATCCTAGCGGCAAAGAGCGACTTGAAGCGCTTGAGGCAGCGTGCTGGAGGAGACCCAAGCGCTGCACTCAGGCAAGACATTGCATAGAGGAGAAAAACATGTCACCCCCCTTGACGGTACGGGCTCTGGGCCCGCGCATTGGTGCCGAAGTGCTGAAGCTGGATCTGACAGGCAAGCTGTCGGCACAGACCTTGCAGCAGCTGGAAGCGGCCCTGGTCCAACATGAAGCCCTGGTGTTGCATGTGCCTGAGTTGACGCCCGAGCAGCAGCTGGCAATGGCCCTGCATTTTGGTGAACCCGAGGTGCACACCTTCTATCCCAATCTGGGGCAGGGTTATGAGCAGATCACGGTGATTGACTCCAAGCTGGGCGACCGTGCCGATATGTGGCACCACGACGAGAGCTTTCTGCCCAGTCCTCCCATGGTCACCATGACCCATGCGCGCATTCTGCCGCCCACGGGTGGCGATACCTGCTGGATCAGCATGACCAGCGCTTATGACGCGCTGTCTGCGCGCATGAAGCAGTACCTCGAGGGTCTGCATGCCTGGCATGACATGAATGCACCCATGACGGCCGCGCTGCAGCAGGGTGTCGTCACCCACGAGCGCTATGTGCAAGTGGTGACGCAGAACCGCCGGCATCTGCACCCCATGGTGCGCGTGCATCCGGTCACGGGCCGCAAGGCGCTGTACATCAGTCCCACCTACGTCACGCATATCGACGGTCTGCCGCCGGCCGAAAGCCGCGCCATCCTGGCCTATCTGCACGCACATTGCATGCAGGTGGAGTTCATGTTCAAGCACCGCTGGACGCTGGGCGACATGGTGATCTGGGACAACCGCAGCGTGGTGCACAACGCCATCCTCGACTATGCCCCGCATCAGCGCCGCATGCACCGTGCCTCGGTGTTCGCACGCCAGGGCACTGCCACCAGCCAGCAAGACAACAAGGAGGCCGCATGCGCCACGACGGTTTGAATCAGGAACTGCTTTCCAAGTACGCGCCGCGCCCGGGTCGCAAGCCCTTGCTGCCCGCGTTGAATGAGCGCCAGCAAGTCGCGCTGCTATGCCGCGTGCTGTCCCGCGAAGGCTATAACGACCATATTGCCGGCCATATCACGCTGCGCCTTGATGACGGCAGCTATCTGGCCAACCCCTGGGAGCTGACCTGGAGCGAGTTGACCGCTTCCGACATTCTGCGGCTCGATGCGCAAGGCAATGTGATGGAGGGCGAGTGGAATATCACGCCCGCCATTCAGCTGCATATCGATGTGCACAACCGGCGCCACGATGTGCGGGTGGTGATTCACAACCACCCCGAGTGGAGCTCGGTCTGGTCGGCCACGGGCAAGGTGCCGCCGGTGTATGACCAGACCTCGGCGCTGGTCGATACCGACCCCGTGGTCTATGACGAATACCGTGGCACGGTGGAGCAGCGCGAACTGGGCAATGCCGTCGCCAACGCGCTGGGGCAGAACAAATGGGCGCTGCTGGCCAACCATGGCGCGCTGGTGGTTGCCAATGGCGTGCGTCAGGCCCATTTGCGCGCCATCACGCTGGAGTGGCGCTGCCGCCTGGCCTGGCGGGTGCAGGCGCTGGGCGGCGGCCATCCTTTGAGTGAGTCCGTGGTGCAGGCCACAGGGGGGCGCACGGACCTCAATGGCTTCCCCTTCCTGTGGGAAGCCATGTGCCGCGAGGAAATCCGTCGCGATCCCTCGGTGCTCGAGTAAGCCCTTTCCTCGTATTCCTCGCATTCCTCGCATTCCTCGCTTTCCGTCGCTTCCCGCAGCTTGGCTTGCGGGAAGCGAGGAATGTCCTCGCTCCTCTGAAAGCTCCTCTCATGACTACCCCAGATCCGCGTCCCCATCTGCTGTTGGTGACGCCTGTTCCACCGAGCTTGCGCGAGTGCTTGCATAGACACTTTGTGCTGCACGACGATGCGGAGCTGGCTCATGGCCAGCGCATGGCGCTTGCCGGCCAGGTGCGCGCCATGTTGTGCAATGCGCAATCGGTGGTGAGCCGGGCACAGATGCAGCAATGGTCTGCGCTGGAGATGATTTCCGTCATCGGCGTGGGCATGGATGGCATCGATCTGGTTGCCGCTGCAGAGCTAGGCATAGCGGTGCGGAACACGCCCGATCTGTCCACCGAAGACATTGCGGATCACACACTGGCCTTGCTGCTGGCGGCCGCACGGCAGCTTGTCCAGGCCCACCGCTTTGTGCAGCAGGGGCGCTGGCTGCAGGGTCGTCATCCGCCCGGCATGCGCGTTTCGGGCCGGCGCCTGGGCATTGTGGGCCTGGGTCGCATTGGCCGTGCCGTGGCCCGACGGGCGCAGGCCTTTGATATGTCGATTGGCTATACCGGGCGCTCACCCAAGGCCGATGTGGCCTATCGCTGGTATGACAGCGTGCTGGAGCTGGCCGCCGAGGTGGATTTTCTGGTGGTCTGCGCCAGCGGCGGCGTGGCCACGCAAGGGCTGATCGATGCAGCGGTGCTGCAGGCATTGGGAGCGCAAGGCGTGCTGGTCAATATCGGCCGGGGTTCCATCGTGGAAGAAGACGCGCTGCAGCAGGCGCTGCAAAGCCGCACGATTGCCGCTGCGGCCCTGGATGTGTTTGCCCATGAGCCGGCAGTGCCCGAAGCCTTGCGGAATCTGCCCAATATCGTGCTCACGCCGCATATGGCCAGCTCTACGGTCCAGGGTCTGCAGGCCATGCTGGTGCAGGCCGAGGCGCAGCTGCTTGAACATTTCGGTTTGCTTGAAACTGCGGGCTGAGTCAGATCAAGTTTTTAAGCCATTCGCATGCGGAGAGATCGCAGGGCTTGACATTCACATCATGTCAATCTTTAAAGTCACATCCAACGTGAATGGAGAAGACTATGAATGCATTGGCGAAAAATGGCGTTGTGGAGTTGCAGGTCGAAGGCATGACCTGCGCCTCCTGCGTGGGCCGTGTTGAGCGCGCACTCAAGAAAGTGCCGGGCGTGCAGCAGGCCGTGGTCAATCTGGCCACTGAAAAAGCCAGTCTGACCATTGATGACCCCGCTCAGGCTTCGGTCATCTTGCCGCAGGTGGTGGCGGCTATTGAAAAGGCCGGCTATGTCGTGCCAACGCAAAGCGTGGACTTGCAGGTCAATGGCATGACCTGCGCCTCCTGCGTGGGCCGGGTGGAGCGGGCCTTGAAGAAAGTGCCTGGTGTGCAAAGCGCCACCGTCAACTTGGCCACCGAGCGTGCCAGCGTGCAGCTGCAGGGCGATACCGAGGTCAGCGCCTTGATTGCAGCCATTGCCAAGGCCGGCTATGAAGCCCAGCCCGTGGCGCAGAACGCCGCAACCGCAGGCGAAGACGCCGCCGCCGAGCGTCAGGCAGCCGAGCGTGCCTCGCTCAAGCGGGCGCTGACGATTGCTACGGTGCTGGCGCTGCCCGTTTTCATTCTGGAAATGGGCGGCCATATGGTGCCGGCCTTCCACCACTGGATTGCGGGCACCATCGGTACGCAGACCAGTTGGCTGATTCAGTTTGTGCTGACGGCGCTGGTGCTGGTCGGCCCCGGTCGGCGCTTTTTTGAAAAAGGCGTTCCCGCCCTGTTGCGCGGCGCGCCGGACATGAACTCTCTGGTGGCCGTGGGCACGGCGGCGGCCTTTGCCTACTCGGTGGTGGCGACCTTTGCCGCGCAGCTGTTGCCGGCCGGCACGGTGAACGTGTACTACGAAGCTGCGGCCGTCATCGTGGTGCTGATCCTGCTGGGCCGCTTTCTGGAGGCGCGTGCCAAGGGTAATACCTCCGAAGCGATTCGCCGTCTGGTGCAGTTGCAGGCCAAGACGGCGCGCGTGCGTCGTGATGGTGTGGTGCAGGAAATCGACATTGCTCAGGTGCATGCCGGCGATGTGATCGAGGTCCGCCCCGGCGAGCGCATTCCCGTCGATGGTGAAGTCATCGAAGGCCAGAGCTTTGTCGACGAATCCATGATCAGCGGCGAGCCGGTGCCGGTGGAGAAAACCGCAGGCGCTGAAGTCGTGGGCGGCACGATCAATCAAAACGGCGCCTTGGTGTTCAAGGCCACCAAGGTCGGTGCCGATACGCTGCTGGCGCAGATCATCCGTATGGTGGAGCAGGCCCAGGGCAGCAAGCTGCCGATTCAGGCCCTGGTGGACAAGATCACCATGTGGTTTGTGCCGGCCGTTATGGCGGCTGCGCTGCTGACCTTTGTGGTCTGGCTGATCTGGGGCCCGTCGCCCGCGCTGAGCTTTGCCCTGGTCAATGCCGTGGCCGTGCTCATCATTGCCTGCCCTTGCGCCATGGGTCTGGCCACGCCGACTTCCATCATGGTGGGCACGGGCCGGGCTGCGCAAATGGGCGTGCTGCTGCGCAAGGGCGAGGCCTTGCAGCAGCTCAAGGATGCCAAGGTGGTGGCGGTGGACAAGACCGGCACTCTGACCAAGGGTCGCCCCGAGCTGACGGATCTGGTGCTGGCCGATGGCTTTGAATACAGCGCCGTGCTGGCCCAGGTCGCGGCAGTGGAAGATCGCTCCGAGCACCCGATTGCGCGTGCCATTGTGGATGCGGCCAAGGCGCAGCGGCTGACGACTCCCGGCATTGAGGCTTTTGAATCCGTCACCGGCTTTGGCGTGCGCGCTGTGGTGGGCGGCGTCAAGGTGGAAATCGGTGCCGACCGTTTCATGCGCGAGCTGGGTCTGGATGTGGCCCACTTTGCCGCCGAAGCTGCCCGCTTGGGCGATGAAGGCAAGACGCCTTTGTATGCCGCCATAGGTGGCCGGCTGGCGGCCATGATTGCCGTGGCCGACCCGATCAAAGCCAGCACCAAGCCGGCCATTGATGCCCTGCATGCGCTGGGCCTGAAAGTGGCAATGATCACCGGCGACAACCAGTACACGGCCCGCGCCATTGCGCGCCAGCTGGGCATTGATGAAGTCG
Source organism: Comamonas aquatilis (assembly GCF_965139575.1). Taxonomy (NCBI): domain Bacteria; kingdom Pseudomonadati; phylum Pseudomonadota; class Betaproteobacteria; order Burkholderiales; family Comamonadaceae; genus Comamonas; species Comamonas aquatilis. The sequence continues at coordinate 107,653 of NZ_CBCSIW010000001.1, forward strand.
TGGCCGAGGTGTTGCCGGGCGGCAAGGTCGAGGCCGTGCAGCGCCTCAAGGCCGAACATGGCACGCTGGCCTATGTGGGCGACGGCATCAACGACGCCCCTGCGCTGGCCGAGGCCGATGTGGGCATTGCGATCGGCACTGGCACCGATATCGCGATCGAAGCGGCCGACGTGGTGCTGATGTCCGGCGACCTTGCCGGCGTGCCCAATGCGATTGCGCTGTCCAAGGCCACGATGAAGAATATCGGCCAAAACCTGTTCTGGGCCTTTGCCTATAACGTGGCTTTGATTCCGGTGGCTGCCGGCCTGCTCTACCCCTTCAACGGCATGCTGCTGTCGCCGGTTTTTGCCGCGGGTGCCATGGCGTTGTCCAGCGTGTTCGTGCTGAGCAATGCGCTGCGGCTCAAGCGTTTCAAGCCTGCGCTCTGATGGCTTGCCTGGCGGCGGTAGCGCACCGTCAGGTGGCTTGTTGAGTTCCTTTTTTATAGCGAAAAGCGCTTATGAATAAAGGGGTTGATGCCTATTTAATGCAAAAAAGCGCTGAATTCAGCGCTTTTTTGATGGGCAGAAGGCTTAGCGGGGTAGCTGCGGCACGTCCACAAAATCATCCAGGCTCAGGCCTTTTTCCTTGAGCAAGGCTTCGAGCACGGGCTTGAGGCGGCCCAGGCTGGTTTCCACGGTTTCGCGCACCGTATCCACCACCACCTGGGTGCTGCGCTCGATCTCGATGTTGACCAGATCGCCCACGCGCTTGTTGCCGAACACCGTCATGCGCAGGGTCTCGGGAATCAGCCAGACCTCGAACCAGCCCTCCTTGCGGTTGACTTCGGAGACGGTCAGGCTGGCGCCATTGACAGCGATATAGCCCTTGGCAAACACATAGGCGCGAAAGGCTTCGGGAATGCCGAAGCGGATCTTGTGATTGGTGTCGGTGCTCAGCACTTCCAGCAGCGGCGCGGTGAAGTCCACATGGCCGGACAGCGGATGGCCGCCAATCTCGGCGCCGTCCCTGGCCGCGCGCTCCACATTGATGGCATCGCCCACCTGGTAGCGGCCCAGTGTGGTGATGTTCAGGCTTTGCAGCATCACATCGAAGCTGGCCGTGGTAGGCGATAGGTTTTCCGTCACCGTCAGGCAAACGCCGTCGTGGGAGACGCTGGCGCCAATGGCCAGCTCCTGGCAAAAGCCCTCGGGGAACTCCATGGTGAAAGTGCGCAGACCGTCCTGGTCGCGCAGCGCGGCAATCTTTGCCACGGCCTGAATGATGCCGGTAAACACGGATGGGTCTCTCTTTTCAACAGGCCGGGCGCAAGACGCCGCAGCCATGGTTCAAAGCCCTTATTTTGCCTGCTTGTGCCTTCGCCCCGCAGCGCTCAGGCCAAGGAGGGCTGGCCTTCCCAAAATCCGCTGATCAGGCCTTGGGGCTTTTTGAGGGCCCGTACCCAGGCGCAGTCAGGCCAGGCCTGCATCTGCACATTCATGCCGGCAAACACGCCATAGCCGGAGCCGGCAGCTATTTCGCCGTCGGCCTGCAGCGTCTCGCCAGCGCGAATGCTGCAGGCTGCGCGGATATCGCCCAGGGCCTTGATACCCCAGCCCGCCTGTATGTGGTTGCCGCAGTCGATGCTGTCATTCGATGCAATGCCGTCACCCGCTTCCAGCAGGCCCTGCACGGCCACGCGGCCACCGGCACGCAGGCCTTTGGTGCAGGTCAGACGGCCTTGCACCTCAATCTCCTGACCGACGTGCAGGCCGCCTTTGAGCGTTACATCGTCGCCGCAGCGCAGCTCCCAGCCCGCACGCAAATCGGCAGCACGAATCTTGCCCTGGACTTCCACGCTCCACGCGGCCTTGATATGGCCCCCTGCCTGCAGCAGTTCATCGCAAAAAATGGCGCCTTCGCACTGCAGGTCTTCGCCCGCTTCCAGCTTGCCGGCACGAATGCCGCCACCCACCTGCAGGCTGCGGCCCACCAGCAACTGGCCGCTGACGCGCACATCGCCGCGCACGATCAAGGTGCCGGCATAGACAAAGTTGTCGGCCTCCAGGTGCTCCACTTCCAGCACGGTGTTGGTGCTGCCGAAATTCTCCAGCAGCCAGCGTGCATCATCGACACGGCCGGCGGCCACTTGCGTGTCCATGGCGGCCTGGTAATCACCGCCGCTCAGGTTGTTGCGAACAAACCAGCGGTAACCCATGGCGCAAGGGTTTTTGCCGCGCAGAAAAGTTTGTGAGAGTTCCATGTCCATGGCCAAGCCTCCGAGATAGGGTTCGGGAAAGCGGGCGCGTGGCTAGGCTGTCTGAGCAGACGTGGATAGGCCTTTCCCTTGCGCCTGCAGTTTGCAAGTGCTTGGGGCCGTGCGGAGGGAGGTTGGTGTGCCTTAGACCTTCCGCACGGCGGCGGAAAGCATGGCCGTGACACCGCTCAGGCTCACGAAGGCGGTGGGAACTCCATGGCGCAGTGCTTGCTGGGTGCGCAGCACGCAGGCACGCGCAGCCTGTACCGTCGCAAGCGAGGTGCGGTGCAAGCGGGCAGCGGGTGACTGGGTGATGCAGGCCATGGAGGGGAGGGGATTCTTGAGTCCGAATTATGCCGCGTGACATTGCCGGGCGCAGCCGCCAGCGCCAGAGCCCCTGACGCCGGTGCCGATTGTGTGCTTTACCGGCTTTGCTGCACGGCGGTGCGCAGCCGCTCCACGGCCTGCTCAATCTGCGCCACCTCGGGAGCGGCAAACGACATGCGCAGCGTGTGCAGATCGGGGTCGGCCGGATAGAAGGCCTTGCCCGGCACATAGATCACGCCCTGGGCCACGGCGGCATCGAAAAGCTTTTGCGGATGGATGCTTCGGTCCAGCTCGGCCCAGACAAACATGCCGCCTGCAGGGCGCGAGCAGCGTATGCCGCTGTCCGGCCCCGTGCTCAGGCCTTGGACCAGGGCCTGCATGCGGCGCTGGTATTCCTGGCGGGCGCGTTGCACCGTGGCCGGGTAGCGGCCGCTTTGCAGATAGCAGGCCGCCACCATCTGCGTCAGCGCAGAGGTGCACAGATCGGCCGTCTGCTTGGCCACGGTGCAGCGGCGCAGCAGCGGGGCGTCGGCCAGCATCCAGCCCACGCGCAGCGCAGGCGCCACAGTCTTGGACAGGCTGGACAGATAGACGACCGGGTTGTGGCCGGCCTCTGCCAGTCGTTGGCCTGTGCCGCGTACGGTGGCGGGCATGGTTTCTGGCAGGCCTGAGACATCGTCAAAGCGCAGCTCGCCATAGGGATCGTCTTCTACCACCCAGAAGCCGTATTGCAGGGCCAGTTGCACCAGGGCTGCGCGGCGCTCGCCCGTCAGCAGCGTGCCGCGCGGGTTGGAGAAGTTGGGCACGCTGTACAGCAGCTTGGGGCGTTGCGCTGCGGGCAATGCTGCCAGCAGTTCGGCCAGGGCTTCGGTCTGCAGTCCGTGCTCGTCCATGGGAATGGGCAGGATGCGGGCCTGGGCCAGGCGCAGGGCCTGCAGCGTGGCGGGGTAGGCGGGAACCTCGACCAGCACCGTGTCGCCGGGCTCCACCAGTACACGCACCAGCAGGTCGAAAGCTTGCTGCGAGCCCGTGGTCACCAGAATGTCGGCGGCCGTGGCCTGCATGCCGCGCTCCTGCGCCTGCAGTGCCAAAGCCTCACGCAGCTCGGGCAGGCCTTCGGTGGCGCTGTATTGCAGCGTGGCCGAACCCTGTGTCATGGCCTGCTGGGCTGCCTGGGCCAGGCCTTCGGCATCAAACAGGCTGGGTGAGGGGTAGCCGCCGGCCAGCGAGATCATGCCGGGGCGGGACAGATAAGGAAACAGCTCGCGTATGGGCGAACCGGCAGGTTCGGCAAACGGTGCGGCAAAAGCGGCCAGCGATGTGTGCTGGTTCACGTTTTGGTTCATGCCAGGGCTCCGCTCAGGCTGTCGCGCACCTGCGCCATGGACTGCTGCTGGGCGCGTTCGTACAAGGCGATTTCGTCATGGACGCGGGCGCCCAGGGCGTTTTCGAAGACCTGCTGCGCCGCATGGGCCTGGTATTGTTTTTGCTCCTCGCCGCCCAGGTTGGACTGGAAGATGCCGGCAGCGCTCACCGGCAGAAAGTCTTCGTAGGTGATGGGTTCGGCCTGTACCAGGCCCTTGGCGATCAGCGCTTCCAGCTCTTCATGGTCGGCCGTCTGGCCGGCCTGGGCCAGGCCTTGCTCGGTCAGGCTGTAGCGGTAAAAGGCCAGGCCCTGCTGGCGCAGCGCTTCGTGCGTGTCGGGAAACTGCGTGAAGACCTGCTGCAGGCGGCTCGCATAGTCGGCCGAGGCGCTGCCGGCGTTGTCCATGCTGCGCACCTGGGCCAGCAGTTCGTCGTACAGGGCGCGTCCCTGGCGCGTCAGCGCCACGCCGCGCTGCTCGATCTCGCCGAAGCGGGCGGTGTGGGCACCGGCGCGGGAGGCATCGACAGCGTCATCGGTAAAGCGTATGGCTTCCTTGAGTGCCTTGAAGCTGGTCTGGCGCAGCAAGATAGGGCAGGCGCGCTGGGGCGGGCCTTCCACCACGTCCTTGGCATCCATGCCGCGCTCCGGCATGCCGGCCTGGGCGGTATCAATGTCCAGCGTGCGCGGCGTCAGATGGTTGATGTGCGGGCCTTTGAAACAGACCACATCGGCCACCAGGCGGTGCGATTTTTGCAGTGCATCGTAGGTGGTTGCGTCCACGGTGGCATCGCTATGCCAGCGGAAAGTCTCCAGCGCCTCCTGCACAAAAGCGTCGGCATCCTGGCTGTCCAGACCGCCGCTGCGCTCGGCCTGCTCTATCAGCGCCAGGGCGCGGGGTGTGAAGATCTGGCGGCGGTCCAGGATTTCGGCGGCCTGGGCGCGCAGCGCCGCATCGGCGATCAGCTCCAGGCGCAGCAGCGAGGTAAAGACCCGAAACGGATTGGCGCGCAGTGCGTCTTCATCCACCGGGCGGAAGGCCGTGGAATGCACGGGCACGCCGGCCACCGAAAGGTCGTAATAGCCCACGGGCTCCATGCCCATCACGGCAAACAATCGACGCAGCGTGGCCAGCTCCTGTGCGCTGCCCACGCGGATGGCGCCGTGGCGCTCCACATCCAGGCGCTCCAGCTCGCCGCTCCTGGCCATGCGCTGGCGCAGCTCAGCGTCGGCATGCAGGGTCAGAGCGTTGACATCGGCCACCAGCTCGATCAGCGTGCCGTATTGCGGAACTTCCTTGCGGTACATCTCGGACATGGCGCGCGAGAAGCGCGTGCGAATGTCGTTGCTGGAAACAAAGCGGCTGGAGTTGGTATGCGTGGCGCTCATGACAGAACTAAAGGGCTGGGGGTCGTGGGGCGGCTGAACCAAGGGTTTTGCCGCAGAGATATGCAAGATGTTGGGCGGCTGCCTGATTTTGGTCAAACGATAATCCCGCCTGTAGGTCATACCCAAACGGAATGATCGCCAGCAGCTCTCTTTCTCCCTCGCCCCCACCATGCAGCTTTCCCGTCGTTTTCTGCCTCCCATGTCTCTGTTGTGCGCTTTCGAGGCTTCGGCGCGGCTGCAGAGCTTTACTGCGGCGGCGTCCGAGTTGCATCTGACGCAAAGCGCCGTCAGCCGCCAGATCCGTGCGCTGGAGGAACGCCTGGGCACGGCGCTTTTTGTGCGCGAGCGCCAGACCGTGCGGCTCAGCGCCGCAGGCCAGGCCTATGCGCAGGAGATTCGCGCCGCCCTGGTGCGCATCTCCAATGCCACGCTGGGCTTTCGCACCAATCCGCAGGGCGGCAGCCTGAATCTGGCCATCCTGCCCACGTTTGGCACGCGCTGGTTGGCGCCAAGGCTGCCGCAATTCTTCAGCGCCCATCCTGGCATCACTATCAATCTGACCACGCGGTTGTCGCAGTTCGACTTTCAGCTGGAAGCCGTGGATGCGGCCATCCATTTCGGCCTGCCTCACTGGCCGGGTGCGGAGCTGGAGTTCTTGATGAGCGAGACCGTGGTGCCGGCCTGCAGCCCGGACGTGGTGGATCGCCACCGGTTTGCCCAGCCGCAGGACTTGCTGCGTGCGCCGCTGCTGCACCTGGCCTCGCGCCCCGATGCCTGGCGGCGCTGGTTCGGCAGTCAGGCTTGCCAGGTCAGCGATATGCAGGGCATGTTGTTCGATCAGTTCGCCACGGCGGCCCAGGCGGCGATTGCCGGGGTGGGTGTGGCCTTGCTGCCCAAGTTTCTGATCCAGCGCGAGCTGCAGAGCGGCGACCTGGTCCAGGCCTTGCCGCAGCTGCCCGAGGTCGAAAGTGCCGAGCGCTATTACCTGGCCTGGCCCAACAGCCGCTCCAGCTATCCGCCGCTGCTGGCTTTTCGCGGATGGCTGCAAGAGGCCAGCCAAGGTTTCAAGGACGGAGCCTCAAAGCCATAAAAAAAAAAGAGCTGCTTGCGCAGCTCCTATGGGCTTCAGAGCGTGTTTTGCATTGAGATGAGGGCCGTCAACGCTTGCACGCCAGACGCTCAGATCCGGATGCCGGCCTTTTTGATGATGGCCGCGTTGTTGTCACTTTCCTTGCGCAGCAAGTCCGTGAATGTGGCAGCGCTTTGCCGCAAGGCGATGTTGTCCGTGGCGTTCAGCAGGTCCTGAATTTCCTTGGTTTGCACCTGCTGCTGCACCAGGGCATTAAGCTTTTCCACAATGCTCGCTGGCGTGCCCGCCGGAGCCATAAAGCCGAACAGGGAGGTGAGGTTGGCCTCTGGCACGCCCAGTTCTGCCAGGGTCGCCACTTTGGGCTGATTGGGCGCACGTTGAGGGCCCGTGGTTGCCAGCACGCGCAACTTGCCTTGTTCGATCAGGCTGTTGACGGTCGAAAACGGGTTGCCCATCATGATTTCGAAATGCGCGCCTACCGCATCGGTGACGGTCTGCCCCACGCCTTTGTAGGGCACATGGATGAACTGCGCGCCGGTCTTGGCCTGAATCTGCTCCACCATGATGTGGCCGACCGAGCCTATCCCCGAGGTGGCAATGCGAACACTGCCCGGATTGGCTTTGGCTTGCGCAATCAGGTCTTGCCAGCTGCTGCCCTTGAACGCGGTGGTGGCCAGGACATAGACGGGCGAGTACATCATGGGGACGACCGCCGTAATGTCTTTGAACGGATCGTAAGGCAGCTTCATCAGGTGCGGTGACAGCGTCAACGGGCTGATGGCGCTGAGCGCCAGCGTGTAGCCATCGGGAGCAGCCTTGGCCATTTCTGCCATGCCAAGCGTGCCGCCTGCTCCGCCTTTGTTTTCGACAACAAAGTTGTGTCCCAGGACTTGCCCCATCTTGTCCACGAGCTTGCGGCCCACACTGTCCGTCACACCGCCGGCGGCATACGGAATCACGACCCGAACGGGTTTCTGGGGCCAAGGGCTTTGTGCCTGGACGGCTGGCAGGCCCAGCGCTATGGCGCTTGTGAGCATGAAATGACGACGTTGCATGATGGTGCAGTTCCTCTCTGTGCTTGCAGTGTTGCTGAGCTGATGCCTGGGTGCATGCGATGCATGCAACGGCATCTTGGGCGCTCAAGGCAAACGCTGCAATTTTTATGCCCTTGTGTCTGGGGATGACAGATGGGCTTGCACCAATGTGCTTTGGTAGCTCATCTGCGGGCTGCTTACGATGCGTAGGCTTCCAGCGGCTTGTCGTTGGGGTTTTGCAGCAGCTGCTTGAGGGTGTCGCTCATGGGCAGGTTCAGCGGCATTTCCTTGGGCGGAATGGGCTGCATAAACCACTTGTCGTAGACCTTGGCCACTTCGCCGCTCTTCATCATGCGCATCAGCGCGTCGTCCACGGCCTTCTTGAACGTGGGGTCGTCCTTGCGCATCAGCAGGGCGATGGGTTCGGACCCCAGCACCTCGCCCACGATCTTGTAGCCCTTGGGGTCCTTGGAGTTGGCCAGCACGCCGGCCAGCAGATTGTCGTCCAGCACAAAGGCATCGGCGCGGCCGGACTCCAGCATCAGAAAGCTTTCGAAGTGGTCCTTGCCCAGCTGGGTCGGCAGCTTCACATTGTTTTCGTGGCCGAATTTGCGCAGCAACTGCACGGCGGTGGTGCCGGTCGATGCCGCCACGGTCTTGCCGTCCAGCTGCTTGAACGAGGTGACGGGCGAGTCCGCACGCACGGCCATGCGCACCTGGCTGACATAGGTGGTGACGGCGAAGGACACCAGCTTCTGGCGGCTCAGGTTGTTGGTCGTGGGGCCGCAGCCCAGGTCTACCGTGCCGTTCTGCACCAGGGGCATGGTGTTCTGGGCCGTGATGGCCATGTACTCAATCTTGGCGCTGGGAGCGACCTGGGCCAGCACCTTCTCGCAAAGCTCCACGTGGTAGCCGGCGAAGCGGTGATTGGCGCCTATGGCGTAGGCCATGGGTGCCGAGCTTTCGCGCACGCCGATGACGACCTTGCCGGATTTCTGAACCTTGTCCAGCGTTCCGCCGGGCGCAGTCTGTGCCTGGGCGCCAAAAGCGGCCAGAAGGGCGGTACATGCCAGCGTTATGTTCGCGGTCATCAAGCGCATGGGGGTGTCTCCTCGGGATATAGGTGAAAGCAAAAGCGCAATGCGGTTGTTTTTCAGTCCTCCATGGTGCTACGCATTGCCTGCAGCCCATGAAGCAGGCATCAACCAACGGCTGCGTAGCGGGTCAGAGCCTTCTCTGAGCAGCCTGCAAGCATCCGTCAAGTGCCTGCATCAACTATCCGGCAATTGCGGCTGCCGTCATAACGATGAAACGGAAGAAGGTCATGCTTGCGGCGTATGACCTGCAGGCCGCAAGGCCGTCATGAGGCGGCAGATTGTGCTTTTGGGTAACATCTGCGCCTATTGCACAGGCCCGCGCGCACATATGTCCGGCGTGTCCTGCCTGGTGCCGCCAGGGCCGGGCCGTGCAGAAGCTGCCGGGCCCGGGCTCTATTTTCGGTTCGCGCAGCGCAGGCCCGCAAGGGCGCCACGGAAGAATCCTGGCATGCGTGAACCTGTTTTGAGACAGATTCCATGACTGCCAACACACCCCCCTCATTCCTCAGCCGCATCGCCATTGCGATCGGCAGCTTTTTTGCCATCCTAGGCAACGGCCGCCTGGCCGCCGATGTGAACCGCGTACGCGCCGGTGAAGCCTTTGCCGCCGATGTGGCGCCCAAGGAAGTGCGCGTCGAAGTGCCCGTGGAGAAAATCGTCGAAGTCCGCGTGGAAATCCCGGTCGAGAAGATCGTGGAAAAAACAGTGGAAAAGCGCGTCGAAGTGCCGGTGGAGCGACTGGTCGAAAAGACCGTGGAAGTGCCCACCGATACCGCAGCCCTGCAACTGCTGGGCCTGATGCAGCGCGAAGCACGCTTTGTGGATTTCGTCCAGGAAGACGTGGCGCCCTATACCGATGCCGAAATCGGCGCTGCCGCCCGTGTGGTGCATGAAGGCTGCCGCAAGGTGCTGCGCGAGCATTTCACCATTGCTCCCGTGCGCTCCGAGGCCGAAGGCTCCCGTCTCACGCTGCAGGCCGGCTTTGACGCCTCCGCCGTACGCCTGACCGGCAATGTGGTCGGCCAGGCCCCGTTCACCGGCACGCTGTCCCACCGTGGCTGGCAAGTCACCGACGTCAAGCTGCCCCAGCTGACCGACATCCAGGCTGCCAAAGTTATCGCCCAAGCCGAAGTGGAGCTGTAAGCATGAATATGTTCTCTTCGATTGCTGCCTCCGGCCATGCTGCGCAGACCCCTGCCGTGGATGCTGCAAATACCGTAGCTGCCAACGCACAAACAGCCAGTGCTACAGGCCAAAATCGCTCTGAATCTGCGGCGCAGTTCAGCATCGGTATCGACCTGGGCACCACGCATTGCGCGCTGTCCTATGTGGACAAGACCGCCAGCGACGGCGAGAAGATCGTCCAAGGCGTGCTGGACATTCCCCAGCTTTCGGCTCCGGCCAGCGTCGAGGCCCAGCCTCTGCTGCCGTCCTTTCTCTACCTGCCGCATGAAAGCGAGCTGAGCGAGGCCGAGCGCAACTTGCCCGGCGCGGCAGCGCAGGATTTCATCGTCGGTGAATTCGCCCGCAGCCGTGGCGCGGCCACACCGATTCGTCTGGTCAGCAGCGCCAAAAGCTGGCTCTGCCACCCTGGTGTCGATCGCCGCTCGCCCTTGCTGCCAGCCGATGCACCTGAAGAAGTCAGCCGCATCTCGCCGCTGACGGCGTCTATCCGTTATCTCGAGCATCTGCGCTGGGCCTGGGAACAAGCCCACCCCGAGGCTCCGTTTGCCCAGCAAGACATCACCGTCACCATTCCCGCCTCCTTCGACCCCGCCGCGCGCGAGCTGACGGCCGAGGCCTGCAAGGCTGCCGGTTTCAACAAGCTCACGCTGCTGGAAGAACCCCAGGCCGCGCTTTACAGCTGGATTCAGGCCAGCGGAGGCGACTGGCGCAAGCAGGTCAACAACGGTGACGTGATTCTGGTCGTGGACGTGGGCGGCGGCACCACCGACCTCTCGCTGATCGCCGTGCGCGAACGCGAAGGCAATCTGGAGCTGCAACGCATTGCCGTGGGCGAGCACATCTTGCTCGGTGGCGACAATATGGACCTGGCCCTGGCCTATGGCGTGGCCCGCAAGCTGGCGGCCGAGGGCAAGCAGCTAGACGCCTGGCAAACCCGCGCCCTGGCCCACGGCTGCCGCGCTGCCAAGGAGCAGCTGCTGGCCGACGAAAACCTGCAAGCCGTGCCCGTGGTTGTGCCCAGCCGTGGCAGCAAGCTCATCGGCGGCAGTATCCGCACCGAAGTCACGCGCAGCGAAGTGTTGGCCATGTTGGTCGAAGGTTTCTTCCCCAAGGTTGCTGTCAGCGCCAAGCCCCAGACCCGCGCCCGTGCTGCGCTCACGCAACTGGGCCTGCCTTACGCACAAGACGCAGCCGTTACCCGCCATCTGGCCGCCTTCCTGACCCGCCAGGTCAATGCACTGGCCGAGATCGATGGTCTGAACGCCGAGCAGGTGGATGGTTCCACCTTCCTGCACCCCACGGCCATTCTGTTCAACGGCGGCGTGCTCAAGGCTCCGCAGATCGAACAGCGCATTCTGGAAGTCATCAACGGCTGGCTGGACGAAGAAGCGTCCGAACCCGCCCGCCTGCTGGATGGCGCCAATCTCGACCTGGCCGTCGCCCGTGGCGCGGCCTACTACGGCCATATTGCCACCAGCGGCCGCGGCGTGCGCATCCGCGGCGGCACCGCCCAGTCCTACTACGTGGGCGTGGAAAGCAATATGCCGGCCATCCCCGGCATGGAGCCGCCCATGTCAGCCTTGTGCCTGGCACCGTTCGGCATGGAAGAGGGCACGGAAGTGGCCTTGACCGATCTGGAACTGGGTCTGGTCGTCGGCGAGCCCGTGCGCCTGCGCTTCTTCGGCTCCTCCGTGCGCCGCACCGATCAGGTCGGCACCATGCTGGATTTCTGGGGCCCCGAAGAGCTGGTGGAGCTGCAGGAGATCGAGCTGAACCTGCCTGCTGCCGGCCGTGCCGCCGGCGAGGTCGTGCCTGTGACCCTGGAAGCGCGTGTGACCGATATCGGCACACTGGAACTCAATGCCGTGCCCGTGGGTGGCACCGACCGCTGGAAGGTGGAGTTTGATGTGCGGGCCGAGACTTCGGCGGAAGTTGCCGAGTAAAGCCGCTTAGTTGCTTGATTGAGAAAGCCCGCTGACCGGATGGTTGGCGGGCTTTGTTGTTTTTGGCTGTTTTAAGCCTCTAGCGCTGATGCAGAAAGCGCTAGGAGCTATGAGTCTTGATTGGATTTTGCTGTGGCGATGTTGCCTTAGGCCGGGATTTCGCCCCGGCGGGCGACTCACTTTCTGTCGCCAGAAAGTAAGCAAAGAGCGCAACCCGACTGTCTGCGTCCCTGCGCTTCGCTACGGGCAAACCTGCGTCACGCAATCCAGTCTGCGGTGCCAATGCCCGCAGCCTGAACCACGTGCCGCAGGCGTAGACACACGGGAGGGTGCGGACGGCCTGCCGGTTTGTGACGAAATTGGCTTTTAGTTCTTATTCCATTTACTGTAGCAGCTATCTCTTTTGATAAAGAAGCTATCTCGCATTCGGTCTTGCCCCTTGTGCCCCGCCTGCGGCGGCGGCCTCTTGTGGCGGGCGGCTGCACCGCAGAGTGCAGACGCATCAATTTCTAACTTGCGGCCGTTTGTCTAAACGGAGCGGCTTGCCGCGAAGTGAGTTGGGCCGCACAGCAACAAGAGGTTGACGGCGCAGGTTGCCCGCAGGCGAAGCCGGAGGGACGGGGGCAGTTGGGGCTGTGTTCTTTGCTTACTTTCTTGCACAAGCAAGAAAGTAAGTCGGCAGGCGGGCCGAGACCCGTCCTCTGTCCTGAACCTCAGTCAATGCAGCTGTATGCCCTGTGAATCTGGAGGGAGGACGGAGATTGGTGAATCTCCCAAACACGGCCACAGGCGAAAAGAACTGCACTCCACAGTCCTTGCTGCCAATTGTTACGATCAGCCACCTCCGTAGCGTATCGTCCCTGGCTTCATGACTGTCAATTCCACTCAGCCCGCTTATATAGTCGGCATCGATCTCGGCACCAGCCACACGGTCGTCGCAAGCGTTTCGCTGACCGGTGCGGCGGGCGATATTGCGTTGCTGGATATTCCCCAGCGCAGCGCCGCAGGCGAAGTCGTGGCCCTGCCCCTGCTGCCTTCGGTGCGCTATCAGGCGGCACCTGGCGAGCTGGGTGATAGCTGGCAGCAGCCCTGGCCTCCGCAGGGCGCAGATGAGGCCGCGCCCGCCGTCATCGGCCGCTGGGCTCGAGACCTGGGCACGGCCGTGCCTGGCCGACTGGTGGCCAGTGCCAAAAGCTGGCTCTCGCATACCGGCGTGGATCGCACGGCGCCCATACTGCCCTGGGGCGCTGACGAGGAGGTGGTCAAGGTCTCGCCGCTGGCGGCATCAAGCTCGTATCTGGCCCATGTCAAAGCGGCCTGGGATAAGGCTCACCCTGAAGCGCCGCTGCAGGCGCAAACCGTGGTGCTGACCGTGCCCGCCTCGTTTGACGAAGGCGCGCGTGCGTTGACGCTGGAGGCAGCGCAACTGGCCGGTTTGCCCGGTGTGCAACTGCTGGAAGAGCCCAAGGCCGCGTTTCATGACTGGCTGCTGCTGCAAGGCGAGCAGCTGGCGGCCCAACTGGCCGACAGCCGCCTGGTGCTGGTGGTGGACGTGGGCGGAGGCACCACCGATTTGACGCTGATCCGCGTGGAGGCCGACCCCGAAGGCGGCCTACCCACGCTGACCCGCACCGCCGTGGGCGAGCATTTGATGCTGGGCGGCGACAACATGGATTTGGCGCTGGCACATCAGCTCGAACCGGCTTTTGCAGATGAGGGTAACAAGCTGCCGGCCCAGCGTTTTGCCCAGCTGGTGCAGCGCTGCCGCGTGGCCAAGGAACAGTTGCTGGCACAAGATGCGCCCGAGCAGCTCAGCATTACCTTGCTGGGTGGCGGTAGCCGTTTGCTGGCGCAAACCCAGACCGCCACGTTGACGCGCACGCAGGTGCAGAGCCGCGTGGTCGAAGGCTTTCTGCCGCCCGCGCAGATAAGCGATGTGCCGGCCAAGCGCCAGGGCGCGCTGCGCGGTTTTGGTCTGCCATATCCGGCCGATGCGGCCATCAGCCGCCATCTGGCGCAGTTTCTGAGTCTGCACGCAGGCGGTGCTTTGCCAGATACCGTGCTGCTCAACGGCGGCGTGTTCCATGCCCATGCGCTGGTGCAGCGGCTGACTGACTTGCTTGGCCAGTGGCGCGGCAAAGCGGTGCGCGTGCTGCACAACCCGCATCCGGACTGGGCCGTGGCGCGTGGCGCGGCGGCCTATGGGCTGGCACGGGTGCAGGCCGAGTTGCAAGAAAAATCAGAGGTCAATCGGCCTGCGGTGCAAGCACAGCAAGCGCTGGCAGCTATCAAAACCATGATTCCCCGGATTGGCGGCGGTGCGGCGCGCAGCTACTGGCTGCTGCTGCCGGGAAAAAAAGGCCAAGCTCCCCAAGGCCTGTGCCTGCTGCCGCGCGGCACGGAAGAGGGCGTGCGCATCGTGCTCTCGGGCCGGCGCTTTGCGCTCAAGCTGGGCCAGGCCGTGCGCTTCAATCTGTTGGCCAATAGCCAGAGCAGCGTCCCCGTGCAGGCCGGACAGATAGCGCCTTTGACGGGCGACGGCTGGGTGGAGCTGCCCCCGTTGGCCACCGTGCTGCCCGTGCCCGAAGGCCTGGCCGCTGCGCAGGTGGAGGTGCAGCTGCAGGCCAGCATGAGCGAGGTCGGCACGCTGGAGGTGCGCTGCGTGGCCGTGCAGGATGCCGCCCAGTCCTGGCTGCTGCCCTTTGCCGTGCGCGGTGCGGTTGCTGCAGAAAACATAGCTGCCAGCGCAGATGCATCAAGCGCTGAAGAACCAAAAGGCTTGAATTCTCAGGCCACCAGGCTGCCCGAAGCCTTGGCGCTGATCGAGCGCATTTTTGGCACCCAGGCGCAGGAGGTGACGGCCAAGGAAGTACGCCAGCTGCGCCAATCGCTGGAGAAGGTGTTGGGCCCGCGCGAGGGCTGGGAGGTGGGCCTGCTGCGCGCCCTGTTTGATGCGTTGCTGGCCCGCGCCAAGCGCCGCCGCCGCACGGCCGAGCATGAACGCGTGTGGCTGAACCTTGCCGGCTGGTGCCTGCGCCCCGGCGTGGGCGCCGAGCTCGATGGCTGGCGCATGGCGCAGGTCTGGGCCTTGTATCCCCAGGGCCTGGGCCATGGTAAGGAAGCGGCCAACTGGACGGAATGGTGGGTCTTCTGGCGCCGCGTGGCGGCCGGTCTTAACGAAGAGCAGCAAATGCAGGTGCTGGAAGCCGTGGCCGGCCAGATGCAAAAAACCGTGCAGCAAACCACCCGCGCCGGCGGCAAATCAAGCCACGGCAGCTATGACGACATGCTGCGCCTGTTTGCCGCCATGGAAGCCGTGCCCTGGCAGTACCGCCAGGAGATGGGGCAGTGGATGCTGCAGCGCCTCGAGCGCGAAGGCGAAACCGTGCAGACCTGGTGGGCGATTGGCCGTCTGGCCGTGCGCCAGTCGCTGGCTGCCAATGCACATCTGGTGATGCCGCCCGAAGCCGCACAGGAGTTTCTGGACGCCACGCTGGCCCAGGACTGGCGCAAGAACGAAACCGCCATGTTCGCCGCCGTGCAAATGGCCCGCATGACCGGCGACCGCGCCCGCGATCTGCCCGATGCCGTGCGGGAGCAGGTGCTGGAAAAAATGCGCTCCAGCGGCGCGCCGCAGCGCTGGATAGAGCTGGTGGAGCAGGTGGTGCAGATGGAGGCCGAGGACCACAAACGCAGCCTGGGCGACAGCCTGCCGCCGGGGCTGGTGCTGCTGTAAAAGTGGCCTAATGTTGGGTTTCTTGTGAACTTTTGGAGCTTGAAAAGACTATGAGTCCGATTGCCTTTACATACCTGTGCGAAGGGAATGCCGAGTTCTATCGTTCTGTTGCTGCTGCCATCGAGGGCGAGTTTGAGGATTTTCATGAGGAGGAGGGGTGGACGAGCAATCCAAGCTACTTCCGCTCTCTGTTGGTTGTACCTGACGAGCCCCGTTTTTATGCGCAATATTTGGGCGAAATTGCAGGTGCTTTTTCCATATTTGTTGCTTCGTGCTTTGCGAAGAAGATATTTGATGAGCTATACGAGAGGACTGCTAAAAGGCCCGTTGGTATTTTTCTAGATCGTTTGCTATCGCGTGCTGATGGGAAAGCAGTTGAGATCCAGAATGTGATCTACCTAGAAGACATAAATGTTTGGGTAGTCATCCGCGCAGTGGTTAATGCCGGTGAGGCGGATGAGGTTGAAAGGCTTTTTCTTCAAGCGCATCGTGTAGCTCATACGTATTTGCAAATACATGGACGTCAGGCAGCCGTTCACTGTCATGCCATTCACGATGGACGAATTGATATAGAGCCTGTGCTGTATCAAGAGGTTGCTGAAGCCAAGCTTCCCAGAAAGAAATTCAATTGAAGATTGACGGCGCGTTTATGTGGTTTTCGAGTTGTCCATGAGTAGACGTAGTCGATTTGCTTTGAGCTTTCTAGCGGCGCTGGTTATCGCCATCGGACTTGCCTCTCGTCGGGGCTGGCTGCCGTTCCCGGCGGTGCTGGGCAACTACCCGGGCGATGCGCTGTGGGCCTGGGTCGTGTTCCTGTGCGTGGCCTGGGTCAAGCCATCCATGACGCGGTGGCGTTTGGTCGGCCTCTCTCTGCTGATCGCTTTTGCCATCGAGTTTCTGCAGCTCTATCAGGCGCCCTGGATGCAGGCGCTGCGCGCCAACAAGCTGGCGTATCTGGTGCTGGGCAATGGCTTTGATCCGCTGGACTTGGCGGCCTATGTGGTCGGCATAGGCTGGGGCGCGCTGGTGGATGCCTGCTGGCCCTGGCGCCGTGTGGCACAAGCGCAAGACTTGAACGCTTGAGCCGCGTGGGCGTGATGCGCTGCGGGGCTGCTGCGTACGCTGTTTAGAATCGGCCTGTCATACAACACAGGGATTGAGGTAACTGCCATGGGATTGCTGGACGGTATGTTGGGTAACGCATCCAAGATGGATGCGGGCAAGATTCAAGCGGAGTTTGCGCAGATTCTGGCGCCGGGCGAGAGGGTGGAGCATGCGTACCAACTGATCCGCGACTACTTCGTCTTTACCGACAAGCGCCTGGTGCTGGTGGACAAGCAGGGCATCACCGGCAGCAAGGTGGATTACCACTCCGTGCCCTACAAAAGCATTACCCACTTCAGCGTGGAGACCGGCGGAACCTTCGATCTGGATGCCGAACTGAAGATCTGGATTTCCGGCATGGCGACGCCTGTGCAAAAGCAATTCAACAAGAAACTGAGCATTTACGAAGTGCAGTCGATTCTGGCCAGCTATGTGCTGAAGTGAGTTGACAGAGTTGATCGCCGTGCATGTCTGGGGCAACAAGCCTTTGCCGCTGGTTGGCTTAGGGGGATGAGTCAGCCCGGCAGTTCAAACCCCGTTACCGCACCCTGCCCTGTCTGGGGTCAGGGGAAGTCCGGTTCAGTGCGGATGGAGAGCGCCACGCCTTTTCACGGCAGCTTCTGCACCGAAGCCCTGGCGCGCATACGCTCGGAATGGGCTGCCACGCGGGGGAAGTCGGCAATGTCCACGCCATCACCTTTAAGCCAACTGGCCAAGATGTACAGATAGCCATCGGCCACGGTGAATTGCTCGCCCATCACCCAGGGCTTGTCGCCCAGGTAGTGCTTCTCGATTACGGAAAAGCATTCGTACATATTCTGCTGCACCTTGGCGCGCATGGCGGCCTGAGCGGCTTCATCGTCGGCCCAGCGCGATGCCCGCATGCGGTGGGCGTGGGCAACATGCACGGTGGAGGCCAGATAGGCATTGAAATCCTGCATCTGAGCCAACGCGAAGGCATCGTCCAGCGGTGCCAGAGCGGCTTGCGGATAGGTCTGCGCCACATACAGAAGCAGCGCAGGAACCTCGGTCAGCACGCCTCTTTCGGTGACCAGCGCAGGCACGCGGCCCTTGGGATTGAGGGTCAGGTATTCGGGGCTGCGCTGCTCATGGTCGGAAAAGCTCAGCGTCTTGAGCGTGAACTGCGCGTCGGCTTCGTAGAGCGCAATCAGCACGACCTGAGCGCAGGTGCCGGCAGCATAGTACAGCGTGAGTGGGGTTGCCAAGGTCGGTCTCCAGAAATGAGGTGCCTGCCAGTGTAGGGCGCGCGCCGGTCTGCAGCCGCGGCCTGAATTCCCTGAAGGTGAGCGTTCATCCTGCTTGCCGATTGGCAGTCGCCCTGCATTGGTGTAACAAGGTCGTTCGCTGGCCTGAGGTGGCATGAAATGTGCTGTTCGTTTCAGGTATCAGCATGACAACAAGCATTACCCCATGAAAACCCCTCTGCACTACCTGGTTGCGGCAAGGCAAAACGAAATTGCCGAGCTGGAGCAGCTCGGCAGCGCTTGCGCCCTGGTCAGTCGCATGTCGCAGCTGATACATGCTCTGCAAAAAGAGCGGGGCCTGTCCAATATCTTTCTGGCCAGCGAGGGCTCGCAGGGCCGGGAGGAACTGGATCAGCACCAGCCTTGGGTGCAGCAGGCGATCACCGAGCTCAGTGCAACGCTGGAGGCCTTCAGCCTAGGCCTGTCCGGCGCGCATGGGGCGCGGCTTTTCAGTGCGATTGCCTATGCGCTGCAAGGGGTTGAGGCCTTGCCGCTGCTGCGGGCCCACCGGGATGGACAGCGGCTGACGCCCGAGGAAAGCACGCAGGCCTATATGCGCCTGGTTGCCGGCTGCCTGACCGTGGTATTCGAGGCGGCCGATAGCGCTTGCGATCCCGATATCTCCCGCACCCTGGTAGCCATGTTTCACTTCATGCAGGGCAAGGAGCTTACGGGCCAGGAGCGTGCCGCCGGTGCGGCCGCCTTTGCCAGCGGGGTGTGCAGCGCGGCACGCCAGCACCACTGGCTGCATCTGATTGAGTCTCAGGACAAGTGCTTTCAGGTATTTGCGGATTTTGCATCGCCGGCAGTGGCGGCCTGCTGGCAAACGCAAAACCAGTCCTGCGCGGATATGGCGGTGATCGAACGTTTGCGCCGTATTGCCTGCACCAGCCCGCCGGGCAGCACGCTGGACTGGGCGCTCAACAGCGTCTGGTTTGAAGCCTGCTCGCTGAGGCTGGATGCCATGCACCAAATTGAAGCCCTGCTGGCGCAGGAGCTGGAGAGCCTGTGCGATCAAAAGCTGGCGCTTGCCCGTACCAGTCTGTCTCAGCAGTTGCAGCGCTTGCAGTTGCCAGACGGTATGCCAGACCCGGCTCCAGGCCAGTCTGCGGATGGCATGCAGTTTTTCAACGAGCCTGCGCCTGGCATGCCCTGGCCCATGGACCTGGGCTGCGGGCCGCAGCTGGGGCGTTCCATTTTGTCTCTGGTGCAGGAGCAGGCGCAGCGCCTGCAGCTGATGCAGACGGAAATCGACAAGGCGAGAACCTCCTTGAAGGAGCGCAAGACGATTGAGCAGGCCAAGGGCGTGCTGATGAGCTACCGGCAGATGAGCGAGAGCGATGCCTACAAGCTCATACGCCAGACCGCCATGAACCAGAACCGACGCATGCTGGACGTGGCCGAGGCCGTATTGGCGACGGTGGAGTTGCTGCCTGCGGGAGTTGGCACCAAAGCGTAGCTCGATGGTGCAGATTCTCTGCTGCACCGCACCAAAGAAGGGCTGGCGAGGAGGTCGGCCCAGGGCTCTCCCTTTTGGCTGCGATGGGAAAAAGCTGGCATGAATTCTGCTTTGTCTTCTACATCAAGCAGGCCAAAGGCGGTCGGGCTTTAGCGTTATTACAAGTAGCTCAGGACAACGGCGTCCCTTTCTTCTCCGAACCGGGGAGGCAAGGACGCCGTTTTGTTTTGAGGTCCAGGTTTTCACCACGATTCTTGATGGAGTTTTCTCATGAGCAAGCGCCAATCGTCACCCGCTTTTACCCCCTGCGCGAGACCCACGGCCACGGGGCGCCGCGACTTCTTGCGCCTCAGTGCAGGCGCGGCATCGGGCGCTTTTCTCTATGGCGCTCTGGGCCACCATGGCGCCTGGGCTGCCGGCTCGGATGCCCCTGAAATCAAGGAAGTGAAGATAGGCTTTATCCCGCTGACCGATTGCGCCAGCGTGGTCATGGCCTCGGTACTGGGGCTGGATCAGAAATACGGCGTCAAGATCACGCCCACCAAGGAGGCCAGCTGGGCCGGCGTGCGCGACAAGCTGGTCAATGGCGATCTGGACTTTGCCCATGTGCTCTACGGCATGGTTTACGGCATGCATCTGGGCGTGGGCGGACCGCAAAAAGACATGGCCGTGCTGATGACGCTCAACCGCAACGGGCAGGCCATCACGCTGTCCAAAAAACTGGCGGAAAAAGGTGCGGTGGATGCAGCTTCCCTGGCCAAACTGATGGCCGCAGAAAAGCGCGAATACACCTTTGCCCAGACCTTTCCTACGGGCACCCATGCCATGTGGTTGTACTACTGGCTGGCCAGTGCTGGCATCAATCCAATCAAGGATGCCAAGGTCATCACCGTGCCGCCGCCGCAGATGGTGGCCAATATGCGCGTGGGCAATATGGACGGCTATTGCGTAGGCGAGCCCTGGGGCCACCGCGCCATCATGGATGGCATAGGTATCACGGCCGTCACCTCGCAGGACATCTGGCGCGATCACCCCGAAAAAGTGCTGGGCTGTACCGGCGACTTTGCCAACAAGAACCCCAATACCGCACGCGCCGTGATGATGGCCGTGATGGAGGCCGGGCGCTGGATTGATGCCAGCATGCAAAACAAGCTGAAGATGGCGGAGACCATTGCCGCCAAGTCTTATGTGAACACCAGCGTGGATGCGATCAACCAGCGCATTCTGGGGCGCTATCAAAACGGTCTGGGCAAGACCTGGGACGATCCCAATCACATGAAGTTCTTTGCCGATGGCGATGTGAACTATCCCTATCTGTCGGACGGCATGTGGTTTCTCACCCAGCACAAGCGCTGGGGCTTGCTCAAAAGCCATCCGGACTACCTGGCCGTGGCCAAGAAGATCAACAAGACCGAGCTGTTCAAGCAAGCGGCCTCGCAGCTGAAGGTCAGCCTGCCCAAATCGGATCTGCGCACCAGCAAGCTGATCGACGGCAGCAGCTGGAGCGGTGCCGATCCTGCGCGCTACGCCGATAGCTTTGCTGTCAAGGCCTGATGCACCGACCCCTGTTCTGAAAGGAGTGAGCCATGATGAGCGCACTGATCGAATCGACCCCTGCCCGCAGCGCCGACCAGCCCGAACCAGCCAATGCAGCGACGGCAGCGGCCGCTGTGCCCGCCACTGCCGTGCAAGTGCCACCATCCACGCCAGCACCGCCGCCTGCGGCACAAGCGGCCAAGGTCAGGATCTCCCTGAACCAGTATTTGAGCGCGGCGCTCAACTGGTTGCTGCCACCGGCCATGGGCCTGGGGCTGCTGGTGGTGCTGTGGTCTATCGCCGCCAGCAGCAGCGGCGGCAGCATTCCCACGCCAGTCGATACCTGGAAGCAGGCGCTGGAGGTCTTCAGCGATCCCTTTTATCGCAACGGCCCCAACGACCAGGGCGTGGGCTGGAACATTCTGGCCTCGCTGCAGCGCGTGAGCGTGGGCTTTGGTCTGGCGGCGCTGGTCGGCATTCCACTGGGTTTTGCCATCGGCCGCTTTGACTTTCTCTCGCGCATGTTCAACCCGCTGATCAGTCTGCTGCGTCCGGTGTCGCCCCTGGCCTGGCTGCCGATTGGTCTGCTGCTGTTCAAGGGCGCCAACCCTGCTGCCATCTGGACGATTTTCATCTGCTCCATCTGGCCCATGGTCATCAACACCGCGGTGGGCGTGCAGCGCGTGCCCCAGGACTATATGAACGTGGCGCGGGTGCTCAAACTCAGCGAATGGAAGATTGCCACCACCATTCTGTTTCCGGCCGTGCTGCCTTATATGCTGACCGGCGTGCGCCTGGCCGTGGGCACGGCCTGGCTGGTGATCGTGGCGGCTGAAATGCTGACCGGTGGCGTGGGCATTGGCTTCTGGGTCTGGGACGAGTGGAACAACCTCAACGTCAAGAACATCATCATTGCGATTTTCGTGATCGGCCTGGTGGGCCTGGTGCTGGAGTGGGCACTGGTCAAGCTGGCTTCGGCATTCACATTCGAGGAGGTCAAGGCATGAATTCCCATCCATCCAAACAGACTGCGGCCCGCTTCATCGATGTGCAGAATGTGGAGCAAAGCTTCAAGACCGCCAAAGGAGTGTTTCTGGCCTTGCAGAACGTCAATCTGAGCATTGCCCAGGGGGAGTTCGTGAGCCTGATCGGTCACTCGGGCTGCGGCAAGTCCACCTTGCTCAATCTGATTGCCGGACTGACCACCCCCACGCAAGGCGTGCTGCTGTGCGCCAACAAGGAGATCAAAGGCCCGGGGCCTGAGCGTGCCGTGGTGTTTCAAAACCATTCGCTGCTGCCCTGGCTCACCTGCTACGGCAATGTGTACCTGGCGGTGGAGCGCGTGTTTGGCAAGAGCGAGAACAAGGCCCAGCTGGCCGAGCGTACGGCCGCCGCGCTGGCGCTGGTGGGGCTCAGCCATGCGGCCCAGAAACGGCCCGGCGAAATCTCTGGCGGCATGAAGCAGCGCGTGGGCATTGCCCGGGCGCTGTCCATGGAGCCCCAGGTCTTGCTGATGGACGAACCGTTTGGGGCGCTCGATGCGCTGACGCGTGCCAAGCTGCAGGACGAGTTGCTGGAGATCGTGGCCCGCACGCACAGTACCGTGGTCATGGTCACGCACGATGTGGATGAGGCGGTGCTGCTGTCCGACAAGATCGTGATGCTGACCAACGGGCCCGCCGCCACGATTGGCGAAGTGCTGCAGGTGGCGCTGCCGCGCCCCAGAAGCCGGGTGGAGCTGGCCGAGGACGCGAACTACCAGCTATACCGCAAGGCCGTGATCGACTTTCTCTACACCCGCCAAGGGCATGTGGAAAAAGCGGCCTGAACCCTCGGCTTCTCACGTTGCATGGCGCCTGGTGGCGCCATGTTTTTTGCACAGCAATAAAGCGGGCTTGCACAAAAGCAGTGCATGCAGGGCGAGAGGCATGCGGCCTGCAGGCTGAAAAAAGCTGGCATGGCAATTGCATATTGTTCAGCGTGGCCAAAGTGGGCCACAGGGCGAAGGTGCAAGGCTGTGCCAGAGTCCAAAGACAAAGACGTCTACGCGTTCATGCAATTCATGCAACGCGCAGACGTCTTTTTTTGTTGCCGGGCCAGCGCCCTCTTGGGGGCTGCTGCCACACGCAGTGGGCAGGCGTGGGGGGCCCTTTCTCGCAAACCCACGGGGACTCAGATGAAAAAATCCAAATTGGTCATGATTGGCAACGGAATGGCAGGCGTTCGCGCTCTGGAAGAGCTGCTGACCATTGCCCCCGATTTGTACGACATCACGGTGTTTGGCGCCGAGCCGCACCCCAACTACAACCGCATCCTACTGTCGCCGGTACTGGCTGGGGAGCAGACGCTAAGCGATATCGTGCTCAACGACTGGGCCTGGTATCAGGACAACCATATCCTGCTGCACGCCGGCTACACGGTGATGGCCGTGGACAGAGCCCGCCGCGTGGTGCATGCGGTCAATGCCGGCGGCGAGACGGTCAGTGCCGAGTACGACCGCCTGATCATGGCGACGGGCTCCAAGCCCTTCATCCTGCCCATCCCCGGCAAGGACCTGAAGGGCGTGCTGGCCTACCGCGACATTGCCGACACCGAGGCCATGATCGAAGCGGCCAAGACGCTCAAACATGCGGTGGTGATCGGCGGCGGCCTGCTGGGGCTGGAGGCCGCCAACGGCCTGATGAAGCGCGGCATGCAGGTGACGGTGGTGCATGTGGGCGACTGGCTGATGGAGCGCCAGCTCGACGAGCAGGCCGGCCGCATGCTGCAGACTTCTCTGGCCGAGCGCGGCATGCAGTTTTGCATGCAGGCGCAAACGCAGGAGCTGCTGGGTGACGCCAGCGGCCTCGTGAGCGCCGTGCGCTTCAAGGACGGCAGCGAGATCCCGGCCGAGCTGGTGGTGATGGCCGTGGGCATACGTCCAAATACCGGTCTGGCCGAGTCCATGCATCTGCATGTGAATCGCGGCATCGTGGTCAGCGACACCTTGCAGACCGTGACCGATCCGCGCATCTATGCCGTGGGCGAATGTGCGGCGCACCGTGGTGTTGCCTACGGACTGGTGGCACCGCTGTTCGAGCAGGGCAAGGTGCTGGCCAACCATCTGGCCGAGTTCGGCATCGGCCGCTATCTGGGCTCGCTGACTTCGACCAAACTCAAGGTCACCGGCATCGATCTGTTCTCGGCCGGCGACTTCCAGGGCGGCGGCGATACCGAAGAGATTCTGATGAGCGACCCCTATGCCGGGGTCTACAAAAAGCTGGTCATCAAGGAGGACAAGCTGGTCGGAGCCTGCCTCTACGGCGACACGGTGGACGGCAGCTGGTATTTCAAGCTGCTGCGCGAAGGCCGCAGCGTGGCCGATATCCGCGACAAGCTGATGTTTGGCGAGTCCAATCTCGGCGACGCCGGCCATCAGGGACAGAACAAGGCGGCGGCTCTGGCCGATGGCGACGAGGTCTGCGGCTGCAACGGCGTGACCAAGGGCGCCATCTGCAAGGCCATCAAGGACAAGGGCTTGTTCACGCTCGACGATGTGCGAAAGCACACCAAGGCCAGCGCCAGCTGTGGCTCCTGCACCGGGCTGGTGGAGCAGATCATCATGTTCACGGCCGGCGGCGATTACTCGGCTTCGCCCAAGACCAAGGCCATGTGCGGCTGTACCGACCACGGCCACCAGGCCGTGCGCGATGCGATCCGCGAGCACAAGCTGTTGAGCACCGATGCCGTGTTCCACTTCATGGAGTGGCGCACGCCCAATGGCTGCGCTTCCTGCCGTCCGGCCGTCAACTACTACCTGGTCAGCACCTGGCCCAAGGAGGCCAAGGACGATCCGCAAAGCCGCTTCATCAACGAGCGCAGCCACGCCAACATCCAGAAAGACGGCACCTACAGCGTGATCCCGCGTATGTGGGGCGGTGAGACCACGGCCTCCGAGCTGCGCCGCATTGCCGATGTGGTGGACAAGTACCAGATCCCCACCGTCAAGGTGACGGGCGGCCAGCGCATCGACCTGCTGGGCGTGAAGAAGGAAGACCTGCAAGGCGTGTGGAACGACATAGGCATGCCCTGCGGCCACGCCTACGCCAAGGCCTTGCGCACGGTCAAGACCTGTGTGGGCAGCGAATGGTGCCGCATGGGCACGCAGGACAGCACGCAGATGGGCAAGGATCTGGAACGGGCCATGTGGCGCATGTATGCGCCGCACAAGGTGAAGTTCGCCGTCAGCGGCTGCCCGCGCAACTGTGCGGAGTCCGGCATCAAGGACGTGGGAATCATAGGCGTGGACTCGGGCTGGGAGATGTATATCGCCGGCAACGGCGGCATCAAGACCGAGGTGGCGCATTTCTTCACCAAGCTCAAGACCGCAGAGGAAGTGCTGGAGTACACGGGCGCCTTCATGCAGCTGTACCGCCTGGAAGGCTGGTATCTGGAGCGCACCGTGCATTACGTCAACCGTGTCGGGCTAGACCATGTGAAGCGCCGCATTCTTGAAGATGAGCCAGGCCGCAAGGCGCTGTGGGAGCAGCTGCAGTTTGCGCTGCAAGGCGAGCCCGACCCCTGGTTCGAAACCGACAAGGCGGCCGTGGATACGCGCCAGTTCCAGGCCCTGCCTGCGATGCAAACCCAAAGCACTGGCGTCAGCGCCTGATCAAAGCACCGAGGAGCCAGAAATGAGCGAATGGATTTCTATCTGCACGATTGACGACATCCCCGTGCTGGGCGCACGCCGTGTGGCGCGGGCCAAAGGCCTGGATGTTGCCGTGTTTCGCAATAGCGAAGACGAGGTGTTTGCGCTGCTGGACAGCTGTCCGCACAAGGGCGGGCCTTTGTCGCAAGGCATTGTGTTTGGCCGCAGCGTGGCCTGCCCGCTGCACAACTGGACGATTGCCTTGAGCACCGGCCAGGCGGCTGCGCCCGATGAAGGCTGCACGCCTTATTTCAGCGTGCGTGTGCAGGACGGCGAGGTGCAGCTGTGCGCCGAAGAACTGGCCAGCCGTGCGCTGGAGCAGACGCGGCCGCATGCAGGGCCCGCACATTGCGCTGGCAAGTCTGGCTGCGCCACGGCCTAGTGTTTTGATTGCTATGAATTGAATAGCTGCATGCGCTTTTTTGGAATGCGCTACAGCACGATTTCACTGAAAGTCTGCCATGCGTGAGACCAAGTCCACCTGTCCCTACTGCGGCGTCGGCTGCGGCGTGGTTATCGAGTCCGAAGGGCGCAGCATTGTCGGCGTGCGCGGCGACCAGGACCATCCTGCCAACCAGGGGCGTTTGTGCAGCAAGGGCAGCAGTCTGCATCTGACCGCAGCACCGGAGCTGGCGCAGCAGGCCCGCTTGCTGCAGCCCATGCGCAGGCTGCAGCGCAGCGCTGCGCCGGAGGCGGTGAGCTGGGATGCAGCCCTGGACGACGTGGCCGCGCGCATTGCCAACATCCATGCCGACCATGGGCCCGATGCGCTGGGTTTTTACCTCAGCGGTCAGTTGCTGACCGAGGACTATTACGTCTTCAACAAGCTGGTCAAAGGGCTGCTGGGCACCAACAACCTCGATACCAATTCGCGCCTGTGCATGAGCAGTGCCGTGGCCGGCTACAAGGCCACGCTGGGGGCCGATGCGCCGCCAGCCTGCTACGAAGATATCGACTTGGCCGGCTGCCTGTTCATCACCGGCAGCAATATGGCCTGGGCCCACCCGATTCTGTTCAGACGGGTGGAAGAGGCCAGGGCGCGCAACTCCCAGCTCAAGATCATCGTGGCCGATCCGCGCAAGACGGAGACGGCGGAGCTGGCGGATCTGTATCTGCCTTTGCAGCCGGGCAGCGATGTGATGCTGTTTCACGGCCTGCTGCACATCATGCTCTGGGAGGGCTGGACGGACAGCGCCTATATCGCGCGGCATACCAGCGGCTTTGCCGAACTCAAGCAGCTGGTGCGCGAGGCGACGCCGGAGCAGGTTTCCCGCGTCTGCGGCCTGCCCGTAGCTGATCTTTACCAGGCCGCGCGCTGGATGGCGCTGGGCGGAGCCGAAGCTCTGGACGGCCAGCGCCAGCCCACGCTCAGCCTGTATTGCCAGGGCCTGAATCAGAGCCGCAGCGGCACGGCCAATAACGCGGCGCTGATCAATCTGCATCTGGCCACTGGCCAGATCGGCAGGCCGGGAGCAGGGCCGTTGTCGCTGACCGGTCAGCCCAATGCCATGGGCGGGCGTGAGGTGGGCGGTCTGTCCAACCTGCTCAGCGCCCACCGGGATCTGGCGAACCCCGAGCACCGTGCCGAAGTCGCTCGGTTGTGGGGCGTGGACGCTGTTCCCGCGCAACCGGGCAAGGCGGCACTGGAGATGTTCGAGGCCGCCGCCGACGGGCAGATCAAGGCCTTGTGGATTGCCTGCACCAATCCGGCGCAGAGCATGCCCAATCAGGCCATGGTGCGCAGGGCGTTGGAGCGTGCCGAGCTGGTCGTGGTGCAGGAAGCGTTTGCCGCCACCGAAACCACGGCCTATGCCGATGTGCTGCTGCCGGCCACCACCTGGGGCGAGAAGCTGGGTACGGTCACCAATAGCGAGCGGCGCATCTCCCGCGTACGCTCTGCCGTGGCCGCTCCGGGGCTGGCGCAGCATGACTGGCAGATCGGCGTGCAGCTGGCACAGCGGCTGGAACGGCGCTTGCGCCACGGGCTGCCCAGCCTGTTTGCCTATGACACGGCTCAGGCCGAGGCCGGTGCCGAGGCCATCTGGAACGAGCACCGGGAAAGTACGCGGGGCCGCGATCTGGATATCACCGGTCTGAGCTGGAGCGTGCTTGAGCAGCAAGGTCCGCAGCAATGGCCCATGCCTAGTGGCGCGGATTCCGGAGTCAAACGCCTGTATGCGGACGGGCGCTTTGCCACGGCCGACGGCCGTGCCACCTTCGATGTTCAGCCCTGGAAAGCCGTGGCCGTGCGGCGCGACGCCCGCCATCCCTTCAGCCTCAATACCGGCAGGCTCAGAGACCAGTGGCATGGCATGACGCGCACCGGGCAGCTGGGCCGACTCTTCTCCCATGTCAGCGAGCCTCAGCTGCAAATGCATGCGCAGGACATGCAGCGCTTGCAGCTGCAGTCTGGCGATCTGGTCCATGTCTCCAACCCCCTGGGCGCGATTGCTCTGCCGGTGGTGGCCGATGCGGGCTTGCAGCCGGCCCAGGTGTATCTGCCCATGCACTGGGGCAGCATGTTTCTGAGCGGTAAAAGCTCCAAAGGGCTGAGGCTGGCCGGCGTGAATGCGCTGACCACGGACCAACGCTGCCCGCGTTCGCGCCAGCCCGAGCTCAAACATGTGGCGGTCAAGGTGCTCAAGGCCGAGATGGCCTGGACCTGCCTGGGTATGGCATGGCTGGATGAATCCCAGGTGCAGCGGGTGCGCCAGGCCTTGGCCGCTTTGATGCAGGAATTCGACTTTGCCAGCAGCGTGCTGTTTGGCCGTGCCGTGCCGCTGGAGCAGGCTGCGCAGGGGCGCAGTGGCGTGCAGTTTCGCGCCGCCGCCTATGAAGCGCCTTCTGCCGCCGTGCTGGCGCGGCTGCATGAGCTGCTGCAGCTGGGCGGGGCCGATGCTCTGCGCTATGTGGATGCGCGTCGCCAGTGCAGCCGCGCCATGGCGCTGCGCAAGCACGAGGGGCAGACCTTGCTCGACAGCTTTCTGCTCTGCGGCGATGCCAGTGCCGGTCAGTGGCTGGCACCGATCTTGCGTGATGAGCAGGCAACCCAGAGCTTCGGTCGCCTGTTGCTGGCCTCCGGAAAAATGCCGCCAACGGCCATGCCGGCCAGATCCCGTCAGGTCTGTGCCTGCATGAATGTGGATGAGGCCGGCATTACCCAGCAGCTGCAGCAATGCAGCGGCACGGCGCAGGAACGTCTGGCGAGTTTGAAAAGCCAGCTGGGTTGCGGCACGCGCTGCGGCTCCTGCATTCCGCAGATCAAGCAGCTGGTGCAAAGCGTTGCTGTCGTTGCATAAGCTTTTTAAAGCGAAAGGTCGGTATGAACTCTCCCGAGACACCTCTGCCATCGCCAGGCTGCTGCTATCTGGTCGGTGCCGGGCCCGGCGGCCCCGAGCTGCTGACTGTCAAAGCCTTGACGCTCATACAGGCGGCCACCTTGCTGCTGGTGGATGATCTGGTGTCGCCCGAAATCGTAGCCCTGGCCAGCCCGGCGGCGCGTGTCATCCAGGTGGGCAAGCGCGGCGGGCGCGAGAGCAGCTCGCAGGCCTTCATTGAAAAGCTGATGGTCATGGCCGCAGGCCAGGGCGAAGTGGTGGTGTGGCTCAAGGGCGGCGGCGAACCCGTTACCTTTGACCGCGATGGTGAAGAGGCAGAGCGTTTGAAGGCGGCTGGCGTGCCGGTACACGTGGTCAGCGGCATCACATCGGAGCGGGTGAGTGCAGCGCCGCTCATGCACCGCCATCACGCGCATAGCGCGATCTTCATAGCCGGCAAGGTACGGCCCAGGGATGCGACGCCCAGCCAGACGAGGCCGGGCCTGGTGGCCTATAGGGGCGCGCCGGGTGAAATTGAAACGCGCTGTGCCGGGTTTGCCTGACGGCACTCCGGCTCAAACGCTGATTTGTCACCCAATGGTCTCAGGGTGATGCAAAGCATGACTAGAATTTGGCTGGGCCCGGAACCTTGGCTTTCGGGCTTCCCCTTGGTCATTCACCATGCCAGACCTTGTACATCGCAAGGGGGATGAGGGCTGGCACATCCGAGAGCCGTGATGAGCATTGCATACCCAGATACCCAGCTTTTGATTGAAGGCCAGTGGCAGGACGCCGCCAGTGGCAAGAAGATTGATGTGCGCAACCCCGCGACAGGCGAGGTGATTGGCCGCGTGGCCCATGCCGATATCACTGATCTGGACCGCGCTCTGGCCGCGGCAGACAAAGGTTTCCAAGTCTGGCGCAAGGTCTCGGCACACGAGCGCGGCGCCATCATGCGCCGTGCGGCAGCCTTGCTCAAGGAGCGCGCCGACGAAATTGCTGCGCTGCTGACCCAGGAACAGGGCAAGCCGCTGGCCGAAGCCAAGGTGGAAATCATTGCCGGCGCCGGCATCATTGAATGGTTTGCCGACGAGTCGCTGCGCATTTACGGCCGCATCGTGCCTTCGCGCAAGCCCGAGATCCAGCAACTGGTCATCAAGGAGCCCGTGGGCCCGGTGGCGGCTTTCACGCCCTGGAACTTCCCCGTCAACCAGATCGTGCGCAAGATTGGTGCGGCGCTGGCTTCGGGCTGCTCCTTCCTGTGCAAAGCACCTGAAGAAACTCCAGCTTCGCCTGCCGCGCTGCTCAAATGCTTTGTGGACGCCGGCATTCCCGCTGGCGTGGTGGGTTTGGTCTATGGCGATCCGGCCCAGATTTCGTCCTACCTGATTGCCAGCCCCGTGATCCGCAAGGTCACCTTCACCGGCTCCACCGCCGTAGGCAAGCAGCTGGCGGCGCTGGCCGGTCAGCACATGAAGCGCTCCACCATGGAACTCGGCGGTCACGCCCCCGTCATCGTTGCCGAGGATGCCGATGTGGAGCTGGCTGTGAAGGCGGCCGGTGCGGCCAAGTTCCGCAACGCGGGCCAAGTCTGCATCTCGCCCACACGCTTTCTGGTGCACAACAGCGTACGCGAGGAATTCACCCGCGCGATGGTGGCCCATGCCCAGGCGCTGAGCGTGGGCAACGGCCTGGAAAAAGGCGTGCAGATGGGGCCGCTGGCCAATCCGCGCCGCGTGACCGCGCTGACGCAAATGGTGCAGGATGCCGAAAAGCACGGCGCCAAGCTGCTGGCCGGCGGCAACGCCTTTGGCGATGCTGGCAACTTCTTTGCACCCACGGTGCTGGCCGATGTGCCGCTGTCTGCAGACATCTTCAACAACGAGCCTTTCGGCCCCGTGGCCGCCATTCGCGGTTTCGACAAGCTGGAAGATGCGATTCAAGAGGCCAACCGCCTCTCTTACGGTCTGGCGGCCTATGCCTTCACTCGCTCGCTCAAGACGGCGCATCAGCTGTCGCAGGATGTGGAGACGGGCATGCTGTGGGTGAACCAGCCTGCGCTGCCCTCGGCCGAGCTGCCGTTTGGCGGTGTCAAGGATTCCGGCTACGGTTCCGAAGGCGGCCCCGAAGCGCTGGAGTCGTATCTGGTGTCCAAGGCCGTGGCTATTACCTGTGTGTAACCCCCTGAGGCGCTGCGCGCCTTCCCCCTTTCTCGCTTCGCGGAAGGGGGACGACAGCATCGCTGCGGGGCGGCCCTTGCTTGCTGCCCCTTTGTTGGAGGGCGCCGGTTTTTAAGGCGCAGGCTATAAAAAAGCCGCTGTGTTTTGCAGCGGCTTTTTGCTTTTATGGGTGATGGTGCTCAGGCAATTTGGGCGGTGCTGGCAAAGAATTGCCGATGCTCGGCTATGTCCTGCGCGGCCAGCTGCAGCTGCAAGGCCTGCTCGGGCTGCCGATGTTGTATGCGTTTGGCAACCGCGCGTAGCAAGGGCGCGGCTTTGGCAGGTGCCGCCTGCAGGTTTTGCAGGCGCAGCAGGGCGCTGCGCACGCTGCGTGCCGTGCTTTCGGACTGCAGCACATCGTCGCTCAGGCCGTGCAGCACGTGGATGGTCTTGCCCACGCGCAGGGCGGCCAGTCCGCAGCTGGCGGCTTGCTGCACTTCAGCGGGGCCGGCTTTCTCGCTGGCACGAACCAGGCGCAGCAGGCGGTGGAACAGGCGGGCGCGCCATATGCGCACATCCTTGGTGTGCATGGGGGCTGCGGCCATGTCCTGCAGCTCATGGACCATCATGGCGCGCAGGCCTTGCAACCTGCCTTGCACCGTGATCGGGAGTATGAAGCGGTAAGCCAGCCAGCCGGCCAGGGGACCGGTGATGATGGCCACCGCCATGGCCAGCGAATGGCCGTAATCCAGGGTGTAGGGAAACTGCGGCGACAGTGCCAGCAGCAGCACCATATTGCAGTCATAGCCCGAGAGCATGGTTCGGCGGTGGCTGAACAGCAGGGCGCCTATGAAGATGAAGGGCATCATCCACAGGACCATCTGCAACTGGCTGCCGGCCAGCGGCCAGACCAGCCACTGGCAGGCCAGGGCCACGGCGGCCCCCATGGCCTGGCCGAGAATCACATAGCGCATGGTGAAGGCTGGGTTCTCGAAGGAGGAGAACACGGTGATCATCACCGACAGGCCCAGCAGCATGTAGGCACCACCGCTCCAGCCGGAGATGACCCAGATCAGGCCCACCAGAAAGATGGAGCTGAAAGCGCGCAGCATGGCGCGGCGGGCGCTGACCCAGTCGCTGTGCAGCACCACGGGCAGCTGGCGGGCGCGATGCTGGCTGGGCAGTGGCAGATCGCTGGCGGCCACCAGATGGGCCTGCAGGGCCAGGCCGATGTTGCCAATGATTTCCTGGGCGTGGCCCCAGCCGGCAGCGGCATCGCGGGCCCTGGCGATGGCATCTATGGCTGCATGCGGAGCGGGCTGGGTTTCCAGCAGCTTGGCGGCCTGCTCCAGCGCTTCGGCCATGGTCAGTGCATGGGTGCTGCTGAAATCGGCGGTGATGGTCTTGCCCGTGCTGTCACGCAGCCACAGCAGCGCAGAGATTTGCGTATTCATCAGCCGGCGCAGGGCACGCACGGCGCGGCGCGAGCGCTGCGAGCCGGCGGCATGCGGCTCCAGCCCTTCCTCGATCAAGGCCAGGGCCGAAAGTCGCTCGGCCAGTTCTTTGGGGCTCAAGGCGCTCTGGCCCGGCATTACCTGTCTGGCGGCCGCAGCCATATCGCGCAGCAAACGGGCACACAGGCGGCGCACCTGGCCGTTGCCCGGAATCTCGGCGTCCGCAGGAATGAACAGCCAGCCCACGATGAGCGCAGCCACCACGCCGGTGAGTGCGGTCAGCAATCGGTCCCAGCCCAGCGCGTACACATGGGCGGGGTTGCCGGAATCGAGCAGGGCTACCATGGCTGCGGAGTAGCCTGCCAGCATGGTGCCGTAAGACGCAAAGCCACGCTGCAGATTGCCAAGGCCGGCGCACAGCCCCATCCAGAGGGCCAGGCCCGTGATCAGATACAGCAGATGACCTTGTGCCAGCAGCACTAGGCCTACGCCGCCCGCGATGCCGATGATGGTGCCGGTGATACGGAAAAAGCTTTTCTCCAGCATTTGGCCGCGCAGGGGCTGAGAGGCGGCCCAGACCGTCATGCCTGCCCATTGCGGGTGTTGCAGCCCCAGGGCCCAGGCGGCGAAGACGGCCAGACAGGCGGCAAACGCGGTGCGCAGATGCTGGCGCAGGCGCGGGCTGTCAAAGCCCCAGCCGGCGGCGCGCTCCAGAAAGCGGTCGTAGAAGCCTGTGCTCATGGGCGCGCCTCGAGTGCATCCTCGGGGTGTGGCGTGTTGCAACGCTGCGCGTGCATCTGCTCTATGCGTGCACGGATCTTGTTGACCCCGCCCAACATGGCTTCGACTTCGGTCTCGCTCAGGTCCTGCAACATGGCCAGCTCCGCCTGCAGCATGGTGGCGCGTATCCGATCCACGGCAGCATGGCCTTCGGCGGTCAGAAAAATGCGTTTGCTGCGGCGGTCGGCGGCATCGGCCCGGCGCTCCACCCAGGCATGGCCTTCCAGAATGTCCAGCAGACGCACCAGACTGGAGCCGTCCAGGCCTACGCGCTCGGCCAGTTCCTTCTGGGTCACGCCATCGCCCCAGGCGCGCAAATGGATCAGCGGCGTCCAGGTGGCGTCGGTCAGGCCGCTGGCGGCCAACTGTTCTTCCACCAGGCGGCGCCATTGGCGGGTGAGGGTGACCATGAGAAAGCCCAGACGGTCGCGGGAAGGTGCATCAGCAAAAGACATGCCGCTGATTTTATTTGTTATTCAATTAATTTGCATTTCAAACTAATTGAGGAATCACTTATGTCAGGGGCATTGTCTTGGGCTTTTGAAGCGAGAAATAAAAAAGAGAGCGCATAGCGCTCTCTGTTAAAGGGGTTGAAGCTTGTTTGACTGATTTTTTAGAACAGGGTGGGAATCCACAGGTTCAGCAGCAGACCGGCCACCAGCAACCATGCAAACAGCAGGGCGGCCAGGATCAACGGCTTGGTGCCCGCAGCACGCACGGCGCGGATATGGGTGGTCAGGCCCAGGGCTGCCATGGCAATCGCCAGCAAGGCGTTATCCAGCTGCACACCGACGCTGACCAGCTCCTTGGGCAACACGCCCAGCGAATTGATACCGGCCATGACGACAAAGCCCAGAGCAAACCAAGGAATGGTGATCTTGTTGCTTGTGGCGCTGCCGTTGCTCACACCTTGCTTGCGCTCGCTGCGCGACAGCCACATGGACAGAATCAGCAGGAACGGAGCCAGCATCATCACGCGCACCATCTTGGTGATCACGGCGGTGTCGGCGGCCTGGCTGCCGATGGCTTCGCCAGCGGCTACGACCTGAGCTACTTCGTGCACGGTGGAGCCGACGAAGATGCCGTATTGCTGCGCATCCACATTGAGCCAGCCGAACTCGGCATTCCAGTGAAACAGGGCAGGGTAGAGGAAGGTGCCTATGGTGCCGAACACCACCACGGTGGCCACGGCCACGGCCACATCTTCGGCGCGGCCCTTGGCCACGGGCTCGGTGGCCAGCACGGCAGCAGCACCGCAGATGGAGGCACCGGCGCCCACCAGCAAGGTGGTGCGCTTGTCCATGCCCAGCAGCTTCTGACCAATCCATTGCGCCAGCAGGAAGGTGCTGGAGAGCACCAGGGCATCAATCACCACGCCGGCCATGCCGACATGGCCGATGTCCTGAAATGTCAGGCGCAGGCCGTACAGCACGATGCCGGCGCGCAGCAGGCGTGCCTTGGTAAAGGCGATGCCGCTATGGCACTGGCTGGCGATGGCGGGATAGACGGTGTTGCCTATGACCAGGCCGATGATGATGGCCAGCGTCAGTGCGCTCAGGCCATTGTTCTTGATGACGGGGAACTGGGCGGCCCAGGTGGCCACGGCCGCAATAACGCCCGCCAGCAACAGGCCAGGCAGCATGGCAGTGGTTTTCTGCATCCAGCCCTGGGGCTGGCTTGAGTGGGACAAAGTCGTGGTGTTCAAGGTGAATCTCCTGCCGAAGCGCTGTATCGGACGTGATCTGGCTTCAGCGTTGGGTTCACTTTAGATTTGTTCGTTATATTTGTATAACGAATAGTTTTTGTAAGATCAATCGATAAAACAGGTAGATTGTTCTCTGATGGCCCCAAAGATCCGGCAAGTCCGAGATCAAACCGGCTCGCGCTTATAGTCGCCAGGCGCGGTGTTCAGGCCGCGATTGATGGGAAAAACAGGTAAGCCATGCTGCATCTCACCTTGCGCCAACTCGAAATTTTCTGTGCCGTGGCGCAAGCCGGCACCACCGTGGCTGCGGCTGATGCCATAGCGCTGTCCCAGTCCGCCACCAGCGCGGCCCTGCAGCAACTGGAGCAGGGTTTGAGCGTGCAGCTGTTTGAGCGCGTGGGCAAGCGCCTGGTGCTCAACGATGCCGGCCGGGCCATGCTGCCTCAGGCCCTGAGCCTGCTGGAGCAGGCTCGCGGCATGGAGATGGCTTTCTCGGCCAAGGCCGCCCACATGCCGGTGCGGCTGCGGGTGGCGGCCAGCACCACGATAGGCACTTACGCCTTGCCCCAGGTGCTGGCGCGGCTGGCGCAAACCCATCCGCTGGTGCGCGTGGATCTGCAGATTGCCAACACGCTCGAAGTGGGCGAGGCCGTGCAGGCGTTGGAGGTGGATCTGGGGCTGATCGAAGGCACCAGCCATTGGCCGGGGCTGGAGGTGCAGCCCTGGCTGCGCGACGAGCTGGTCATCGTGGCCTCGCCGGAAGATGCGCTGTGCGAGCAGGCCAGGCACAAGCCGCTGGGCGTGGCCGCGCTGCGGCAGGCCGCTTGGCTGTTGCGCGAGGCAGGCTCGGGCACCCGTGAAATGGTGGAGCATGCGCTTTTGCCCCATCTGCACCAGCTGCCCGCGTCTGCCACGCTGGGCAGCTCGGAGGCGATTGCGCGCTGCGTGGCCCAGGGCCTGGGCATCAGCTGCCTGTCGCGCGTGTTGGTGCAGGCGCTGGTGCAGTCCCATGCGCTGCAGGTGCTGCCCACCACGCTGCCGCGCATGTGGCGGCACTTCTCCCTGGTGCAACGCGCGGGCAAGCGCCGCTCGCCGGCACTGGAAGCCTTTGTCCAAGCCTGTCTGGCCAGCGAGCAGCCGCTGGCGGATTGAGGCTTGAAGAGGCTTTGGTGATTGATGCGTAAGCGCAGCAAGCTATGGTTTTATTCAGTAGCCACTTTGCTTGTAGCTGCTGTTTTTGCCCCTATATTGGATAGACAAGACCGGCGCAGTCAGTGCAGCGCCGGGCACCACAAGCAGGGAGGAACACCATGAAAACCATAGACGAAATGCTGCACCTGGACCTGCTCACCCAAGAACAGCATCTGCAGATCAGCAACTGGATCGACGAAGCGATCAGCCCCGAAGCCATTTTGCAAATGCCCGCTCCGCTGTGGCAGGCTGTGGAACGCGCCAGCCAGGCCATGGGCGTGAACGAGGATTTGCAGCGGCCGCCGGCGCTGGATGCGGGCGGCATGACGTTCAGTCAATAAAAAGCGCACGGCACAGGTGAACGCCTGGCCTTTCGTGACTCAAAAATACCCATAAAAACCAGATCAAAGGCAGGCCGTAATTGCGCAGCCTGCTCTGTTTTTTATTTTTTCAGCGGAATCGGCGTGCTGGCCGGCACGGCCACGGCCGTCACGCTGTTTTGGGGCGAGCCTTCGATGACGCGGTCCGAATACGTCATATAGACCAGGGAGTTGCGCTTTTCATCGACCATGCGCACCACGCGCAGGCGCTTGAAGAGCAGCGAGGTGCGCTCGGTAAACACTTCTTCCTGCTGTTTGATGGGGGCGGGAATCTGGATGGCAGCCGTGGCCTGGCAGACGATGGAGGCTTCGGATCGGTCTTCGGCCAGACCCAGCCCGCCCTTGATGCCGCCCGTCTTGGCACGCGAGACATAGCAGGTCACGCCTTGCACCTTGGGATCGTCATAGGCATCGACCACGATTTTGTGGTCAGGCCCTATGAGTTTGAACACGGTATCCACCGCGCCAATCTGCTCGGCATGGCCCAGGCCCATGAAGGAGAGGCTGGCTGCGACGGCGGCCACAGCCGCCAGAAAAACTGAATGACGTTTCATGCGCCAGAGCATAAGGCCGTTTGATGACGGCCGCTGCAGGCGCTGTGGTTGGTACTAAATCAAGGGTTAACCCTTGATATCACCCGGGGCATTGCCTGGCGCCCAAGCCGGCTGGCAGGTCGGTGGCGACAATGGACGCCTCTTGTTCCCGCCTGTGTTGCTGCTGCAGCACAGCGCCTCTCGGCTGGCTCTCTGAAGCCCGTCCACCTGCAAGCCTGTATGGCTTGTTGACCGATTTCAAGAATCCTCTCTTTGGCCGCTGCAAGCCGGTTTCGGCGAACGGCTGCCGCATGGCGTTGGCTTGCTCCACGCCCAGGGCCTGCGGTGCAGGCCGCATTTTCGGAAAAGCGATAGGCATGTCTGTGAACTCTGCCGCGCCCGCACCGCAAGGTCTGGGTGCTTCTTCTTTGCTGTTGATGGCTCTGGCCTGTGGTCTGTGTGCCGGCGGCAATTACTTCAATCAGCCGCTGCTGCACTCGATCGCCGAGCATTTCGAGGTGGCGCAAGCGACCGCCGCCGTCAGCGTGACGCTGGCCCATGTGGCCTATGCCAGCGGCTTGCTGCTGCTGGCCCCGCTGGCCGACAAGCTGCAGCGACGGGGCCTGGCTGTGAGTTTGATGCTGCTGGCGGCCGTGGGTCAGGCGATCTGCGGTTTTGCGCCCAGCGTTCAGGCCTTCATGGCCGGCACCGTGGTGGCCGGCCTGTTTTCCGTGGCTGCCCAGGTACTGGTTCCCATGGCTGCCGCCCTGGCCATGCCAGGCCAGAGCGGGCGTGCCGTGGGCTGGGTGATGAGTGGCTTGCTGCTGGGCATTTTGCTGGCGCGCAGCGTGGCGGGCATGGTGTCCGAAGCCTGGGGCTGGCAGGCGGTCTACCAGGGCGCCGCCGTGGTGATGGCCGTGGTGGCGCTGTGGTTGTGGAAGATGCTGCCTGCATCACGCAGCAGCTTGCCGGTGAGCTACGGCCAGGTGCTGGCCAGCATGTGGCAGCTGCTGCGCGGCCAGCAGGCGCTGCGCCAGCGTACCCTGGTCAGCGCGCTGGCCTTTGCTTCGGTCAGCGTGCTGTTCTCCACCATGGCGCTGCAGCTGTCCAGCGGGCCCTTGGGTCTGGGGGATGGGCAGATCGGCATGATCGGTCTGGCCGGTGCCGCCGGTGCCCTGGTGGCGACCCAGGCCGGACGGCTGGTGGACAAAGGCCTGGGCCGTGTGAGCTGCGCGATTGGCGCGCTGGCGCTGCTGCTGTCCTGG
Source organism: Comamonas aquatilis (assembly GCF_965139575.1). Taxonomy (NCBI): domain Bacteria; kingdom Pseudomonadati; phylum Pseudomonadota; class Betaproteobacteria; order Burkholderiales; family Comamonadaceae; genus Comamonas; species Comamonas aquatilis. Next base: position 145,891 of record NZ_CBCSIW010000001.1, read on the forward strand.
CCCATGCTGTGGTGGGGCGGTGCGCATCTGGGTTGGTTTGTGCTGGGTCTGATCGTGATCGATCTGGGTCTGCAGTGCCTGAATATCACCAATCAGGCCACGGTGGCCCAGCTGCTGCCCGCAGCGCGCGGGCGCATGAATGCCGTGTACATGACGGGCTACTTTCTGGGCGCAGCACTGGGCTCGGCCCTGGGCACGCTGGCCTGGCGCATCAATGGCTGGCAGGGCGCATGCACGCTGGGCCTGCTGCTGGCCGTGCTGGCGGCTATGGGCACGTTCAGCATGCGGCGCAGCCATGCAGCGCTGGCTGCAGCTGCATAAAGTGCTTCAAGAGTTTCAGTGAAAATGGGCTCAAGCCCATTTATTCAAAGCGTTAGCTGCTATGAAAAAAGCCCGAGATAGGCGTCTCGGGCTTTTTTTGGGGGCTGAGCAGTCCTATCAGGCTGCAGGCTGGGACTGACCGGCGACATGCTTGCGCAAATGCTCCAGCGCCTCTTCCACCTGATCGACCAGTACCAGGCACAGATCGCCAGGCTGCAGGCGTTCCAGAGCGTGGTCGATGGCCAGGAATTCACCATGGATCTCGGTGCTGTAGCTGGTGCGCGGAGCGCCTTCCAGGCCTTGCTTGAGCAGGCCTAGCACCTCGCCGTCGGCGCGACCGCGCTGGCAGGCATCCTGGTAGAGGATCACGTCGTCGAACACCTTGCCCAGGATTTGCGTCTGCTCGACGATGTCCTGGTCGCGGCGGTCGCCAGCACCGCTGATCACCACGCTGCGCTTGTTGGCGGGCATGGCGCCCACGGCTTGCGATAGGGCGCGGATGGCATCGGGGTTGTGGCCGTAGTCGGCAATCACGGTCGCGCCCTTGTAATCCATCACGTTAAAGCGTGCGGGGGCGTTGTCGCTGTCGTTCAAAAAGCCTGCCAGACCGCGGCGAATGGTTTGCCAGGGCAGGCCGACAGCCCAGGCGGCGCCAATCGAGGCCATGACGTTTTCCACCTGGAAGGTGATGGTGCCGTTGCGGGTCAGGGGAATCTCGCGCAGCAGGATGGATTCGCGCCACGAGCCTTCAGCGGCCACGATGGCATCGCCATCCACATAGACCACGCGGCTGCCTTGGGCACGGTGCGTGGCCATGACGGGGTGGTGACGGTCGGCGGCAAAGAAGATGACCTTGCCGGGGCAGGTTGTCGCCATATTGGCGACCAGCGGATCGGCGGCGTTCAGCACGGCGTAGCCGTCGGTGGCCACGTTCTGCACGATGACGCGCTTCAGGACGCCCACATCTTCCTTGGTGGTGATGAAGTTCAGACCCAGGTGATCGCCTTCGCCCACATTGGTGACCACGGCCACCTGGCAGCGGTCGAAACCCAGGCCTTCGCGCAAGATGCCGCCGCGTGCGCATTCGAGCACGGCCGCATCGGTCTCGGGGTGGGCCAGGGCATTGCGGGCACTCTTGGGGCCGGAGCAATCGCCGCTGTCGATCTGGCGGCCGTTTACATACACGCCATCGGTGTTGGTCATGGCGGTGCGCCAGCCGTGGGAGGTGAACAAATGCGCAAGCACGCGGGTGGTCGTGGTCTTGCCATTGGTGCCGGTGACGGCCACCAGCGGAATGCGGCCGTCATTGCCGGCGGCAAACAGCTCGTCCACCATGGGCACGCCCACGTTGCGGGGCTTGCCGAAGGAGGGGGCCAGGTGCATGCGCAGGCCGGGAGCGGCATTGACTTCGACCACGCCGCCGCTTTGCTCTTCCAGGGGCTTGAGCATGGTCTCGCAGACCACGTCCACGCCGCAGATGTGCAGGCCAATGGTCTGGGCCGCTTCAATGGCGCGGGCCGCGATTTCGGGGTGCACGTCGTCGGTCACATCGGTGGCGCTGCCGCCGGTGGACAGATTGGCGTTGTTGCGCAGCACCACGCGCTGGCCCTGGGCGGGCACGGAGTCGGGCGTCAGGCCTTCGGAAGCAATGCGGGCAATGGCGATATCGTCCAGGCGAATCTTGGTCAGGGCCGTGCCGTGACCCGAGCCGCGGCGCGGGTCCTGGTTGACGATGTTGACCAGCTCGGCAATCGTGTGTGAGCCGTCGCCCAGCACCTGGGGCGGCTCGCGGCGGGCGGCAGCCACCAGTTGGCCGCCAACCACCAGCAGGCGAAAGTCGTGGCCGGGCAAGAAGCGCTCGACCATGATTTCGTCGCCGAACTCGCTGGCAACCTTGAAGGCTGCTTCCAGCCCTTCGCGGGTGGTGATGTTGACCACCACGCCCTTGCCCTGGTTGCCGTCCTGGGGCTTGACCACCACGGGCAGGCCCACTTCCTGGGCTACAACCCAGGCGTCTTCCACGTCCGCCACGGGGCGGCCCAGCGGCACGGGCACGCCGGCGGCATGCAGCAGGCGTTTGGTCAGGTCCTTGTCCTGGGCAATCGATTCGGCCACGGCGCTGGTGGAGTCGAGCTCTGCCGCCTGAAAGCGGCGGGCCTTGGAGCCCCAGCCCAGTTGCACCAGGGAGCCGGTGGTCAGGCGACGATAGGGAATGCCACGGGCGATGGCCGCATCCAGAATGGCGCCGGTCGAAGGACCGATACGGTCGTCTTCGTCCAGATCACGCAACTGGGCAATGACTTTTTCGCTGTCAAAAGGCGTGTCGTTGAGCGCCGCCTGGATCAGGGCTTCGGCCTGTTCCATGGCCAGCTTGCCCACGGATTCTTCGGAGTATTCGACGATGACCTGGTAGGTGCCGGCTTCCACGGTTTCGTGGGTGCGGCTGAAGGTGACCGGGCAGCCTGCCTGGGCCTGCAGCGACAGGGCCGCGACTTCCAGCACATGGGCCAGCGACAGATGCTGGTTGGCGCCATGCGGTTGCAGCGTGCCTATGGTGGGAAAGCGCGCGCGCAGCTTTTCTTCGAAGCCGGCCATGGCGGTGTAGCGCTGCTCGTTGTCTTCGCACTGCACGATGGACTCGAGGGCGGTGCTGCGAGTCCAGAGATTGGGGCCACGCAAGGCTCGGATGCGGGTGATCTGCATAAGTGGGTTCTTTCAGATGGCAGACCGGTCAGCATCTGTATGCCGCCGGGCTGTTTGCATTTTTTCTTTGGTTGCGTGAAATCAGGCGGTGTATTCGAAGGTCTTGATACCGGCGCCGATCAGCTCGGGCGTGATATCCAGAGCCCAGGCCGTGGCGATCGCTGCCAGCAGGGCCGGCGTGTCGGGGCGCTTGCCCCCGGGCAGGGACAGGGCTTCCAGCGTGCCCAGTACGCGCTCTTGCGTGCCTGTGGCCAGCACCACGGTATTGCCCTTGATCAGCACGGCGCGGCCGCCTTCATGCTGCTGCTCGGTGTCGGCGCGGTGGGCAGCCACCACGGCATTGCCGGCATCGGCGCTGTACAGAATCACTTCGCCATCGCAGAGCTCGGCCAGATCCGCCACTTCGGGCAGGTCGGCGTTGAGCACGCCGGCGCCTTCGTCCAGCACCACGTCGATCTGGGTGCGCATGACGCGGCGCATATTGGCCGCTTCCTGCACGTCGTGGTCGGCCAGGGTCTCAAAGCCGTCCATATCGGTGACCACGCCGACCAGGCAGCGGTCGTAGGACAGGCCTTCTTCCAGAATCGAACGCGAGGTGGTTTGAATCACGGCCGCTTCGGCCAAGCGGTTGGTCAGCAGGCGGTGCGCACCAGCCCAGTTGGCCGTATTGGTCTTTTGCGTCTGGCGGTTGGCCAGGAACATGCCCTCGCTGCTGGCCACGCCGGTGAGCTTGCCGGACAGCTGCAACAGCCAGCCCACCAGGCGGGCGATGAAAGCGTTGTTGCGCGTGCCCACAATGCCCACCACGGGGATGCGGCCGGCACCGGCGCCATCTTCGCGGGGGAAGAGGTGATCGGCAATCGCCATGCCCACGGGGCGGGGCGCGCCGCTGGTGGGCTTGAGGTGCATCAGCAGGCCGGGGCCGGCATTGACTTCCAGGATGGCGCCCTGGCCCTTCAAGGGCTGGGAGACATCCTTGAGGATCATGTCCATGCCGGCGATATCCAGACCCACGATCTTGGCAGCCAGCGTGGCGTAATAGGCCACGTCGGGATGCACGTCGTCGGTGCAATCAATGGCCATATTGCCGTTGCGCTGCAGCAGCACGGCTTGTCCTTGAGGGATGACGCTGTCGGGCGTCAGATGCTGGCGGTTGAGTTCAAGCTTGACGGCGCCGGCTTCCAGATTGATCCAGTCCAGCGGGTATTCCTGCTCGGGGCCGCGGCGTGGATCCTGGTTGAGCACGGCCACCAGCTCGGCCAGTGTGGCGATGCCGTTGCCGTGCACGCTGACGGTCTCGCCCTTGGTGGCGGCGACAACCTTGCCGCCCACCACCAGCAGGCGGTGCTCCACGCCGTCGATGAATTTTTCAACGATCACGTCCGAGCCTTCGGGCTGGGCCAGGGCGAAGGCAGCCTTGATGTCGGCCTCCTTGGACAGCTCCAGCGTCACGCCGCGGGCATGGTTGCCGTCCGAGGGCTTGACGGTGACGGGGAAACCGATGTCCTGCGCCACTTCCCAGGCCTCTTCAGGGCTGGCCACGATCTGGCCTTCGGGCACGGGCACGCCGCAGGCGGTCAGCAGGCGCTTGGTGAAATCCTTGTCTTGCGCAATGCCTTCGGCAATGGCGCTGGTCTGATCGGACTCGGCCGTCCAGATGCGGCGTTGCGCGGCGCCATAGCCGAGCTGCACCAGATTGCCGTCATTCAGGCGGATATGGGGAATGCGGCGCTCGCCGGCGGCATCGACGATGCAGCCGGTGGAGGGACCGAGATAGCGGTCGTTGATGGCCGTCTTGATGGCGTGAATGGCGGGCTTGAGCTCAAACGCTTCGTCGTTGATGGCCGCCATCAGCAACTGGTGACCGTACTCGAGCGCCACGCGGGCCACGGCCTCTTCGGGGCAGCGGAACACCATGCGGTACACGCCGCGCTTGGAGATCTCGCGCGTTTGGCCGAATTCGGCCGGCATGCCGGCCAGGTTCAGCAGCTCGATGATCACGTGCTCCAGCACATGGCCCATCCAGGTGCCGCCTTCCAGGCGCTGGATGAAGCCGCCGCGCTCGCCCACGCCGCAGGTGTGCTCGATCAGATCGGGCAACCAGGCGGTCAGACGCTCGTTGAGGCCGGGAATCTTGTTGGACGGATAGTCTTCCAGCTCTCCCAAATCCAGCCACACCTCCAGAACCGGGCGGTAGGTCCAGACACTGGGGCCACGCAGAAAAGTTGTGCGTAAGAGTTGGATGTCGTTGAATTTCGCCATGTTCTGTCAGCAGTAATAAGGAGGAACAGGATTTGTAAACTCTGCCAAATATGGGTTGGCATTGTGCGCCCAGAATAGACGTATAGCGGGATGTCAGCCTAATTGCAGGTTCGCGCGTTGATAGAGGGGTATTGAGCGCCCGGCTCTGCCGCGTTTAGCCTGCCAATGCGGTTTCCCGCACGAATATCGGAGCCGCCAGGGGCGGAGAAAAATAATTCAAGATGCAACATCACCATACTGTGGACGCCTCGGCAGTCTTTGCCGGACCCTTGGGGGACGAATTGCGAGCCAAGCTCGCTCCTCATGAAAACGTGCTGGCCATCGTCCCGGTTGACCTGAGCGCAGATTTGCAGTTTGGCAACGGCCTGCTGGCCTTGACGCCCGACAGGCTGCTGGCCTGTGATCCCAAGACTCAGCAGTGGAGTGAGTGGAAACTTACTGTGGGTCAAAGTTTGCGTCTGCAGGATCATGGCGGCGTGGGGAATCTTGAGCTGCACGACCATGATGCGCGCCTGTCCAGGTGGTACATCACCCTCAAGCACCAGACGGCCATCTTGCTGCTGATGCAGCAGTTCGATCGCCAGCGCGAGCGCATTGCCCGCCAGGAAAGCTATAGCGCCGTGACCGACGAGGAGGCAGCCCGCTGCCCGGTCTGCCACGCGGCTCTGCCGCCCGATACCGACGAATGCCCGGCCTGCGCGCGTCAGCAAGCTCCGCAGACCTCGACCTGGGTGCTGCTGCGCCTGTGGCGCTTTGCCAAGCCTTATCAGGGGCAGTTGCTGCTGGGCTTTCTGCTGACGCTTGGCACCACGGCGGCCCAACTGGTGGCGCCGTATCTGACCATTCCGCTGATGGACAAGATACTGATCCCGTTTCAGAACGGCGAGAAGATCGATCCCAGCCTGGTCACCTTCTACCTGGGCGCCTTGCTGGTTTCTGCCTTGCTGGCCTGGGCCCTGGGCTGGGCGCGTACCTTTGTGTTGGCCAAGGTGTCCGAGCGCATAGGCTCCAATCTGCGCACCACCACCTACAAGCACTTGCTGAACCTGTCGGTGGATTTTTACGGCAGCAAGCGCACGGGCGATCTGATGGCGCGTATCGGGGCCGAAACCGACCGCATCAACCTGTTCCTGTCGCTCAACGCCCTGGATTTCGCCACCGATGTGCTGATGATCGTGATGACTTCGGCCATCTTGTTCTCCATCAACCCCTGGCTGGCTCTGGTCACTCTGGTGCCCTTGCCCTTCATCGCCTGGATGATCCACACCGTGCGCGATCGCCTGCGTACCGGCTTCGAGAAGATCGACCGCGTCTGGTCCGAAGTGACCAATGTGCTGGCCGATACCATTCCCGGCATTCGCGTGGTCAAGGCTTTTGCCCAGGAAAAGCGCGAAGCCGACCGCTTTGCCGATGCCAACCAGGTCAATCTGGAAGCCAATGACAAGGTCAACAAGACCTGGTCGCTCTTCACGCCCACCGTTACGCTGCTGACCGAGATCGGGATCCTGATCGTTTGGGGCTTTGGTATCTATCTGGTCGCTGGCGGCTCCATCACCGTCGGTGTGCTGACGGCCTTCATTGCCTATATCGGCCGTTTCTACACCCGTCTGGATTCCATGAGTCGCATCGTCTCGGTCACCCAGAAGGCTGCGGCCGGGGCCAAGCGCATTTTCGACATCCTGGACCATGTCAGCAACGTGCCAGAACCTGCCAATCCCGTGAAGCTGCCCAAGGTCAAGGGCGCCATCACCATGGAAAACCTGGGCTTTCGCTATGGCAGCCGCTCTGTCATCAAGAATCTGGATCTGCAGATTCAGCCCGGCGAGATGATTGGTCTGGTGGGCCACAGCGGCTCGGGCAAGAGCACGCTGGTCAACCTGATCTGCCGCTTCTACGACGTGTCCGAAGGCTCGATCCAGCTCGATGGCGTGGATGTGCGCCGCATGTCGGTGTCGGATTACCGCAGCAACATCGGCCTGGTGCTGCAGGAGCCCTTTCTGTTCTTTGGCACCATTGCCGAGAACATTGCCTATGGCAAGCCCGCTGCCAGCCGCGAGGAAATCGTGGCCGCCGCCCGTGCCGCCCATGCGCACGAGTTCATCTTGCGCCTGCCCCATGGCTATGACTCGCTGGTGGGCGAGCGCGGCCAGGGCCTGTCGGGCGGCGAGCGCCAGCGCATCTCGATTGCCCGCGCGCTGTTGATCGATCCGCGCATCCTGATCCTGGATGAAGCCACTTCGGCCGTGGATACCGAGACCGAAAAGGAAATCCAGAAGGCGCTGGACAATCTGGTGCAAGGCCGCACCACGATTGCCATTGCCCACCGCCTGTCCACGCTGCGCAAGGCCGATAGGCTGGTGGTCATGGACCGCGGCGAGATTGTGGAAGTCGGCCCGCACGACGAGCTGATGGAGAAAAAAGGCGCTTACTGGCGTCTGTACGAAGCCCAGGCCCGCCGCGCCGAAGAAGATGCGCAAGCCGCAGGCCTGACGCTGCAGACCCCGGCCCTGGTGACAAAGGAATAAGTGATGATCAACACTCCCCACTCCGACCTGGCCGGCATGCAGCTGGTGCGCAATCCCCATGGCCGCCTGGTGCTGACGCTGGGCGACGGCACGGTGTACACGGCCGTGGTGCCCGTGCGGGCCTTTCCCATTGCCGCGCCTACCGAAGGGCTGTCGCTGATCGCCGCCGACGGCAAGGAAGCGCTGTGGGTGGCCCGCATGGATGATCTGCAGCCTGCCCATCGTCAACTGATCGAGGAAGACCTGGCCGCGCGCGAATTTGTGCCCACGGTCGAGCGCATTCTCAAGGTCTCCAGCTTCTCCACTCCCAGCACCTGGGACTTGCAGACCGACCGTGGTGTCACGCAAATGGTGCTCAAGGCCGAGGAAGACATACGCAAGCTGGCAGGCCGCACCAAGCTGCAGATCACCGGCCAGGATGGCGTGCAGTTCCGCATTCCCGATACCCACCAGCTCGACAGAGCTTCGCGCAAGCTGCTGGAGCGCTTTCTGTAATCACGCCCTACACAGTACAAAGGCCTTGCTGCGGCGCAGCAAGGCCTTTTTTCATGGTTTTTGAATAAAAACAGACTCAAGCCCTTATTGGGTAATCGCTACGTGCTATCAAATAAAGAATGAAAAAGTTCTTTAGTTTTCTCAAGATAGGTCGATAACACGGCGAGAAAGCTGTTTTTCCGCCTGCAATCCCGCCAACCCCAAGAGAGGCTCGTCATGCAAATACCACCTGTTGACCGCTCCAGCACCCCGTGGCGAACTCAGGGTGCCGATTTGTATTCCACCGGTGCTTCCGGCGCCGTGCCGGTGCGGCCCGTCAATGCGGTGAATGCGGCCGAGTCTGTGGACAAGTTGGGCGAAGGCCGCACGCTGCGCGAGCCCGAGAAACCCTCCGCTCCAGACGCGGAAAACCGCGACTGGACGCTTGCGGAGGAGGTCAAGCAAAAGCAGGAGGTGGAGGAGCCGCCTAAAGAGCCCATCTCCAAGCAGCTGATCGAGTTCATTCAGTCCATGTGGCGGGCCAGCGCCCAGGCCGTGGAGCAGGCGCAGGACAGCAGCAAGGCCGAGGATGTGTTGAACAACAAGCTGATGACTCGCAACGAACCGCTGACTTACTCGGAGCCCAAGGTCAAGCGCACGGGCGGCGACAAGAGCTGAAATACAAAGTTGCTCTGTATTTCAGAGCGTGATGCGTACGCTGTTCAAGCAGTTTGAAGCTCAATACCGCTTAGTTCTTTGCAGTGTCATCGCCGTCTGCTTGCGAATCAGGAGTGGGTGCGGAAGCGGGAGCTTGGTGCTCCGGCGGGGTCTTGGCGCTCTTGGCTGTCGAGCTCTTTGCCACTTCGGCAGCCTTGGCCGTTTCCCGTGCAGCGCGGTATTTGACGGCAAAGGCGCGCACTTCCTCATAGGTCACGAAACCGTCCTTGTTGGTGTCGGTCTCGTCAAAGGCTGCAGCCAGCTTGGGAATGATGGCCACTTCCTTGCGGCTGAGCTTGCCGTCATGGTTGAAGTCCAGCATCTTGAATTGCTGCTGGGCCTTGATCTCGCCCTTGGACAACTGGGCGCCCTGGGCCTTGTCGGCATCCGCATCATCGGCACGCGCCGTGGGTAGCAGCACAAAGGCGCTGGTCAGCAGCACCGTCATGGCGGCTTTCATCATGGTCGATGAGCGGGCGGCAAGACGGGTGGAAGCGGTGCGGGAAATCGGGGCGGCAGAGTGAGGGAAAACTTTCGACATGGAACTCCAGTTGGGGGCGATGGCTGGATTCTCAACTGCAGTCCGCACCAGCGGTCAGGCTTTTGCAATCGCTTGCCAGGCTTTGCGCAACTTTACGGATGTATCCGGAGCCTGTGCTTCAAGCCTTCTCATGCGCCACGCCGCTGCGCACATGGCCTGATGGCACATGGCTGGCCGCGTTGCGCACATGACCGGTCTGGTCGTCAAAAAAGAAGTCGGGTTCAAACTCGCGCAAAAATCCGCCCTTGGGCAGGCCGCCCAGAAACATGGCCTCGTCCACATCGATTTTCCAGTCCATCAGCGTGTTCAGCGCCCGTTCATGGGCCGGTGCGCTGCGGGCGGTGACCAGGGCCGTGCGGATCTGCATGCCGGGTTCATCCACCTGCTGCAGCCGGTGCAAAGCCGCCAGCAAGGGCTTGAACGGGCCTTCGGGCAGAGGCTGGCTGGCTTTATCTGCCTCGTGTTTTTGAAAGGCTGCCAAGCCCTGGCTTTGGTAGATGCGCTCGGCCTCGTCCGAGAACAGCACGGCGTCGCCGTCAAAAGCGATGCGCAGCTCCTGCGGGTGACGGCCGCTGGCGCGCATGGAATCGGTGTAGACATGAGCGGCGGGGTAGCCCAGTTGCAGGGCCTGAGTCACGTCTTCGGCATTGGCCGACAGAAACAGCTGCGCGCCCAGCGGGCGCAGATAGCTGAAGGGGTCGCGGCCCTGGGTGAAGACGCCGCGCTGTATGGATTGCAGGCCGTGGGCCTTGGCCGAGCGAAACACCCGCATGCCACTGATGGGATCATTGCGCGACAGCAGCACTACTTCCACGCGCTGCTGGGCCTCGGTGTTGAATGCCAGCAGCTTCTTGACCAGGGAGAAGGCCACGCCGGGCGCGGCAGGCACATCGAGGCGCTCGCGCTGTAGCTTCAGATAGGTGGCGGGGTTGCTGTTCTCGAACAGGCGGTTTTCTTCCTCGAAGTCAAACAGCGCGCGCGAGGAGATGGCGACGACGATCTTCTCGTCCAGGGTCAGGGCCATGGTGGTACAGCTTCCGGTAGGTGGGCAGACAGCTTCAGATGATACGCAGCCTGCTCCCGCCTTCTCTGTCTCACCAGTTGGCTTCGCGCTCCGGCGTGGCGCTGATGCGGTGTATGGAGAGATCGGCGCCGTCGAATTCCTGCTCCTGGTTCAGACGCAGGCCCAGCGTGGTCTTGAGCAGGCCGTAAACCAGAAAGCCGCCCGCCGTGGCCCAGGCCACGCCCATCAGCGTGCCTATGAGCTGGGCGCCAAGGTGCACGCCGCCCAGTCCGCCCAGGGCCTTGCTGCCGAAGATGCCGGCCGCAATGCCGCCCCAGGCGCCGCACAGGCCGTGCAGCGGCCACACGCCCAACACGTCGTCGATCTTCCAGCGGTTTTGCGTCAGCGTGAACATGATCACGAAGATGGCGCCGGCGGCCGCGCCCACGGTCAGTGCGCCCAGCGGGTGCATCAGATCCGAGCCGGCGCAGACGGCGACCAGGCCGGCCAGCGGGCCGTTGTGCACAAAGCCCGGGTCGTTCTTGCCCACGGCCAAGGCCGCCAGCGTGCCGCCGACCATGGCCATCAGCGAATTGACGGCGACCAGGCCCGAAATCTTGTCCAGGGTCTGGGCGCTCATGACGTTGAAGCCGAACCAGCCTACGGTCAGAATCCAGGCGCCCAGAGCCAGAAACGGAATGCTCGATGGCGGGGTGGCGGCAATGGCCCCATCGCGGCGGTAGCGGTTGCTGCGCGGGCCCAGCAGCAACACAGCGCCCAGGGCAATCCAGCCGCCCACGGCATGGACGACCACGCTGCCGGCGAAATCGTGAAACTCGGCACCGGTCAGCGCCTTGATCCAGGCCTGTACGCCGAAATGCTGATTCCAGACAATGCCTTCGAAGAAGGGGTAGATCAGGCCGACGATGACGGCGGTGGCGATCAGCTGCGGCCAGAATTTGGCGCGCTCGGCAATGCCGCCCGAGATGATGGCCGGTATGGCGGCGGCAAAAGTCAGCAGAAAGAAGAATTTGACCAGTGCATAGCCGTTGAACGCCGCCAGCTGCTCGGCGCCCACGAAAAAGTGCGTGCCATAAGCCACGCCGTAGCCGACCATGAAATAGACCACGGTGGAGACCGAGAAGTCCACCAGGATCTTGACCAGTGCATTGACCTGGTTCTTGCGCCGCACGGTGCCGAGCTCCAGAAATGCGAAACCCGCGTGCATGGCCAGGACCATGACTGCGCCCATCAAAATGAACAGGGCATCAGCGCCCTGTTTTAGTGCTTCCATGAAAACGCTCCAGCTGAAGTTTGCTAGTTATTGGTGCAGCATTGCGTGGAAAAAACGCAATGCACCAAAAAAAGCAAAAATCGCGCCATGCTGAAGTGAGTGGTAGCTCTGAATGGTGCGCGCGCCACTCTGGGGCGCTTATTTCACAAACTGGTTGAGCTGAATGATGGGCATCAGCACGGCCAGCACGATGAGCATGACGATCAGGCCCATGGCCACGATGAGCAGGGGCTCCAGTATGGTGGCCAGATGCATGGCCCGGCGCTGTACTTCCGTGGAGAGCTGGGTGGCCGCGCGCTGCAGCATCAGCGGCAACTGGCCGGTCTGCTCGCCCAGGCGTGCAAACATGGCCACCAGCCCGGGAAAGCGCTTTTTCTGCGCCAGAGCAGAGGCCAGGGGCGCACCTTCGCGCACCATGGCCAGCGCATCGAGCGCATCGGCGCGCAGGGCGCGGTTGTTCAGGGTTTCGGCTGCGGCCTGCAAGGCCTTGAGAATCGGCACGCCCGCCTTGGCTAGCATGGCCAGCGTGCCGGCAAAGCGGGCGGCGTTATAGCTGCGCGCAAGGCGGCCTATCAGCGGGATATGCAGCCACTGGGCATCAAATCGTTCGCGAAATACCTCGTTCCTGAGCGCGATGCGAAAGCCTATGCCCGCCAGCACCAGCAGCGTCAGCATGGCCCAGCCATAGCTGCGCACAAAGCTGCTCAAGGAAAGCATGACCACGGTGAGAAACGGCAATGCCCGCTTGGTGCCGGCGAAAACGCTGGCCACCTGGGGTACCACATAGCTGACTAGAAACAGCACGATGACGATGGCCACCAGGGTGACGATGGCCGGATACAGCGATGCGCCGATCAGCTTGGACTGCAGCGCCTGGCGCGATTCCAGATCGTCGGCCAGGCTTTCCAGTACCGTACCCAGGCTGCCGCTGGCCTCGCCCGCGCCGATCACGGCGCAGAAAATATCGGAGAACTCGCGCGGATGCTGACCCAGCGCCCGCGCAAAAGTGGAGCCTGCATTGACTTCGGCCCGCAGCGAGGCCATCAACTGGTGCAGTCGCTTGTCGTCAGCCTCTTCCGTCAAGGCCGCCAGCGCACGCTCTATGGGCAGGCCGGAGCTGACCAGACCCGAGAGCTGCCGAGTCCAGACCGCCAGCGAGGTGGAGTTGAGTACGGGACGGCTGAACCAGTTCGAGGTCGATGGGCCTTGTGCATTGCCCGAGCCCACGGGCTCCACCAGCAGCGGAATCAGTGCCTGGGTACGCAACTGGTTGCGCGCTGCGCGGGTATTGTCGGCTTCCAGAGTGCCCTTGCGGGTCTGGCCCTGGGCATCCAGGGCTTCAAAGGTGAAGGCGGGCATCAGTCAATGGCGTGAATACAGCGGCCTTAGGCCACAAGCCGATGATTGTGCCCGAAGCCTGTGACACTCAGACCAGTTGCTCCAGCGGGCCGTCGAGTGCATCGGCGCGGGCGGAGGCCGGGCGTGCCAGCAGCGGCAGCGCATAGGCGCTGAACTCCGGCAGCGCGGGCAGCGTGCCCTGCTGCATGCTCCAGCCCAGATAGCTGGCAAGGTAGAGGTCTGCCGCCGTGAAGTGCGTGCCGCAGACATATTGCTTGCCGCGCACGGCGTGCAGCAAGGTGGCGACTACATCTTCAAAGCGCCCAAAACCTGCAGCCACCGCCTGCTGGGGCGTTTGCCCGTTCAACCAGCCTTCAGTCTTGGCGGTGGAGACCGCCTCCACCGGCCCGGCAACGAAGAACAGCCAGCGCAGATAGCTGCCGCGCTCGGGGCTTCCCATGGCCGGAGCCAGCTGTTTTTCGGGATAAAGCTCGGCCAGATAGGCGAGTATGGCCCCGGTTTCGGTGATGACGGTGTCGCCATGCTGCAGCGCCGGAACCTTGCCCATGGGGTTGATGGCCAGATACTGCGCAGACTTCATGGGCGGGCCGTAGTCCAGCGTGATGGTTTCGTACTCGGCATCGCACTCCTGCAGCATCCAGTGCACCATGCGAGCGCGGGACATGGGGTTGCTGTAGAAGCGCAGCTTGGGGGCAGAGGTTGGGGACATTGCAGTTCTTCCTGTTGGCATGGCAAACGCGCCATGGGTGCAATGTAGGAAGAGAAGCTGACAGTTTCTGTCAGCAGAGCACGGCACTCAGTCCAGGGTGCAGCCGGTTTCGTCCAGCCAGCGCTGTATCAAGGCCTGACGTCGCTGTGGGTAGCGTTCTCCCAGATCCTCCAGCGAGTCCACGCGGTCGGCGCGAAAGTGGCGAAAGGCCTGACGGAGTTCGCACCAGGCCGAGACCACACGGCTGCGCTCGAAGTAGGCCATGGCAAATGGCCAGATCTTGCGCTGACTCAGCACGCCATGCTGGTCCCGGTAGTGCAGCACGACCTTGTGTTCGGCACGGATGGCGCGGCGCAGTGCGGCCTGCCAGGGTTCGGCGGGAGGGTCGTCTTGCATATTGGGAACCAGTAGGCCGCTGGTATCGACGGCAATGCGCAGATCCAGTGGCAGTGCCGCGCGAATGCGGTCCATGGCGGCCGTGGCGGCCTGTGCCAGTTGCGGGTCGGCCTGCAAGCTGGCCCAGCGGGCGCCCAGCAGCAGGGCTTCCAGCTCGTCGGCATTGAACATCAGGGGCGGCAGCAGAAAGCCGGGCCGCATCTCGAAACCTATGCCGGGGTCGCCCAAAATATCTGCGCCCTGGGTGCGCAAGGTGGCGATGTCGCGGTACAGCGTGCGCAGGCTGATGCCCAGTGACTGGGCCAGCTGCGGCCCGGTTTGCGGCTGGCGGGCGCGGCGCAGGCTGTCCAGCAGCTGCAGCAGACGGGCCGAGCGGCTCATGGCAGAACGGTCACTGCATGGCCTGGGCGGTGATCTCCAGGCTGCGCAGGCGCAGCTCGGCATCGAACACGTCGCTGACCAGCATGAACTCGTCGGCCTGGGTTTCCTCGGCCAGCTTTTGCAGGCCCTGATGCACGGCGTCCGGTCCGCCGACCACGCCCACGGCCAGAAAGTCGGAGATGGCGGCCTGGGCGCGGGCATCGAGCTGTTCCCAGAAGCCCGGCACCGGAGGCTGCAGGCGCGAGCGGTTGCCCGTCAGAATGCCCAGGACCCGCTGGTAGGTGCTGCTGGCCAGAAACTGCGCTTCTTCATCCGTGGGGGCGGCAATCACAGGCACGCCGACAATGGCGTAAGGCTTGGCCAGCGTGGCCGAGGGCTTGAACATCTGGCGGTAGACAGCCAGCGCCTGGTGCAGCATGCGCGGCGCGAAGTGCGAGGCAAAAGCGTAGGGCAGACCCATGTGCGCGGCCAACTGGGCCGAGAACAGGCTGGAGCCCAGCAGCCAGATCGGTACCTGGGTGCCGGCACCGGGCATGGCGATGATGCGCTGGCCCTCTTGCGCAGGGCCCAACAGGCGCTGCAGTTCCTGGACATCGCGCGGAAAGTCTTCCTCGGTCTCCACGCGGTCGCGGCGCAGGGCGCGCATGGTGGGGCCGTCCGTGCCGGGCGCGCGGCCCAGGCCCAGGTCGATGCGGTCGGGGTAGAGCTCGGCCAGCGTGCCGAAAGCCTCAGCCACCACCAGCGGTGCGTGGTTGGGCAGCATGATGCCGCCCGAGCCCACACGAATCTTTTGCGTGGCGCCTGCAATATGGCCTATCAGCACGGCCGTGGCCGAGCTGGCAATGCCGGGCATGTTGTGGTGCTCGGCCAGCCAGTAGCGGCTAAAGCCCAGTCTTTCCGCCTGCTGGGCAGTGCGTACGGCAATCTTGAGCGCATCGGCAACCGTGCCGCCTTCGCGCACAGCCACCAGATCCAGCATGGAGAGCTTGATCTTGTCTAGTGATTTCATAGGGCCTCTGACAAATGTTTTTGATAGCGGTATGCGCTTTATCGATCAGCGCTTCCGGCCTATTTCTCTGCCAAAAACAATGCCAACCACCACACCCCAGACCAGCAGCACGATGGCCAGCGCGTAATAGGCAGCGCCCAGTTGCATGGCAAAAACCGAGCCTAGCAGCGCCACCAGCGCCGCGACGCGGATCATGCGTCGCAGTTGGGCCACATCCATGCGGCTCTTGAATTGCCACAGTACCGCCAGGCTGACGACGGCCAGCAGGATCAGCGGCAAAATCAGGTCGCCGCCATAGGGTTGGGCGAAAGAACGAAGGTTTTCAAGCATGCCGATGATTGTGGCAAAGCAGGCATTTCCGGGGTGCGGTGGGGCCTTGGATGTGAAAAAAGGCCCGCCAAAAGGCGGGCCAAGCGCACGAAACAAAAAGGTATCAGTTCAGACCCAGAGAGGCCAGCAGTGCTTCAGCCGCGACCTTGTTCAGGCGTTGCTGGTAGCTGACCATCTGCTTGTCGCGATAGCCCAGATAGGTGATGCCGCCGCGCTCCACAAACAGGCGGTAGTTCTGGAAGTTGCTGACGTTCAACTGGGTGGGTTCGGCGCTGAAGCGGAGCACCTTGGCGTCGCCCACAGCGCTGATGCTGTAGTTGCTCACCAGGATTACCTTGCAGGTGGAGACGCCGTTGATGAACAAGGTGGCGTTGCGGTTTTGCGAGGTATCGCCTTCGCATTCGTAAAAGCGTGCCCGCAGTTCGCCGCCGGGCTCAAAGCCCACCATATAGCGCTTGTAGGCACTACTGCCGTCGGGCTTGAGATAGTCACGGCGCGTGACCAGCACGCGGGCGTTGTTGCCATGAACCTGGGCCGTGCTGACGTTGCTGGCAAAGTCGCCGGCATTCCAGGCCACAAACTCCGCCAGGCTGGCGCTGTGCCAGACATTGCCATCGGGGTTGTTGGGATCGTTGGCGGGTGGAATGGTGGCGCGATTGGCGTTGTTGCCCAGGTAGTACTCGGTGCCGCCCAGATCCGTCACCGTGCGGTAGGCCAGGGTGGAGCCGCTGGGCCAGGTGGCGTTGGCGGGCAGTTGCGAGGGCTGTGGGCCCCAGTCCGCAAACGAGCCGTCTGCCGAATCCAGCAGCGGGCTGGAGCGGATTTCGCTCACGATATCTGCCATTTTCAAGCCCGAGATATCACGCACGCTTTGCTTGGCGCGGCTGCGCATGGCATTGCAATACAGGGACTCGGTTTCGCCCGTGCTGCCGATATTGCTGACCTCATGCACAAAGTCGGTGGGGCAGCTGAACCAGGCGCTGCCGGTCCAGTACACCTGAGGGCGCATCCAGGGAGACTCCACGTCGTTGACCACGCGCTCGCGGTACTCGGTGAAGTGCCGCTTGCCGTTGGCATCTGGCGTGTTCTGTGCGGCACTGGCCTCAAAGGCGCGGATATAGAAATTGCTGGCGTTGGTGAAGCTGAACCAGCGCAGGCTGCTGGTTTCGGTGGGGGTTGTGGCTTCAGGGGTTGTGGTCTGGGCTTGCGCGGCGGCGACCACGCCCACATTGGCGGCGGTCAGCCCCGAGGCATCGGCCACCTGGCGTGCGGTAGTTTCCATGGAGGCCTGTTTGTCCGCCATGGAGGTGTTGGGGTCGGCCAGGCTGGGATTGTCCTGCACCGCCGTGGCCAGGGTCTGCAACTGCTGGAGTAGACGGATGTTGATGACGCTGTCGATCTGGCCCGTAGTCAGCGGCTTGCCATCCACGCCCAGGGCGCCGCTGGTGTCGTTGCGCTGGACCTGGGTGGTCACCACAATCAGGCGGGCCAGCGTGGCCGCCAGCTTGCCGTCGGCCGAGCTGTCCTGGGTGAAATCGGCCATGGGCGAACCACTGAGACCCAACTGGGCCTGCACGGCTGCTGCAGCATCGGTCGTGCTGCTGCCGGTGTTGGCTCTCTGGGTCTCGACCAGCGTGGTCAGAGGGCTGACCAGAGCTGTGGTATCGGCCGGAGCCTTGAGGGTAAAGGCCGTCTTGACGGGGCCGGTGTCCGCATCGATGGCATCCGTGCCCACCATGGCCAGAACCGCGTATTTGCCCAGATCCTCATTGGGCACGTTGAGGGTGGCATTGCCGGCGGCATCGGTGGTTGCCGTGGGCTCGCCCGCATCGCACAGGCCGTTGCTATTCTTGTCCAGGCAGACCACGGCTTTTTCCAAGGCTCCATCGACCACGGTGGTTTTCAGCGCCGTGGTGGCAGGGGCGGGAGGCGGCGGTGGTGGCGCAGGGACGGCACTGTCACTGCCACCTCCGCCACAGGCGGTCAGACCGGCCATCAGAGCGACGGTGGCCAGCGCCCGGGTGGGGCGCAGAAAAGGGGCTGGAGCAGGAATGCTGGGTTGCATGGATGAATGGACAGGGCGCTGCGTCATGAAAGCCTTTCAAAACAGGGCTTTTGGGTGTGGGAATCTCTCTGGGGTTTGTAAGTATTTGTTGGATGGAATTCATCCCCAAAATAAGTGAAGGGTTTTCCCATGACCATGTATTTGCTTGTTTTTCAGACATTGCAAACCGTGTTCCATGTAACCTTGCAAGACGCGTTGACCTTCAAAATCAAACAGAGCACTCAGGAGCGCATATGGCTGCTGCTCATATTCCTATGGCTTTGCAAGAGCTGGTACCCGATCTGATTGCCTCGATTTACGAGGCTGCGCTGGAGCCGGTGCGGTGGCATAGCGTGCTGCAGAAATTGGGCACGACGCTGCGTTCGCCCGCAAGCTTGATCTGGGCCAATGACTTTGCCCAGAAAACCGTGGACATGGACGGAGGCTTCGGCAGCTTTGGCGCCAGCTGCGGGTTTGGCGCGGCCGAGCTGGCGAGCTTTGCCCTGCACTACTGCCAGTGCAATGTCTGGCTGCAGGATCCCAGCTTGCACAGCCCGGGAAGCGTGGTCAATTCATCCCAGCTTTTCCCCGATCAGCGACTGACGTCCACCGAATGGTTTGGCGACTGGCTGCAGCCCCAGGGCCTGTTTTATTCCTGCGCCGCAGTGGTGGAGAACCAGCAGGAGCGCTCCTTCAATGTGACCATGGTGCGCCCGCGTGCCGCCGGCGCTTACGAACCTCAGGAGCTGCAGCTGATGCAGCAGCTGATGCCGCATCTGCAGACGGCGTTTGCGATTCACCGTCGTCTCTACAAATCACAGGCTCTGGTGCATGCTTCGCTGGCCGTGCTCGAGGATTTGCCGCTGGGCGTGTTGCTGGTGGATGAGCATGCCAGGCATGCTGCATGCCAATAGGCGCGCTACAGGGCTGATGGAGCGCAGCCAGCTGCTGATGCGCACCGGTGGCGAGGGGCTGCGCGCCAGCAATGCGGCAGATGACCGCTGGCTGCAAAAAGCCATGCACGAATGCGTGGCCACCGGTCTGGGCAAGGCCGCGCATGTGGGCCGGGCCAGCCGTTTCAGAGGGCTGGCGGGTCAGCAACTGCAGGTCATGGTGTCGCCGCTGCCGCGCCAGGTCAGCCCCTATGGCGTGCACTGCGCGGCCATGGTCTTGCTCAGCGATCCGGGGCTCACCATTCCTTCGCTACAGGCGCTGCTGCAGGGGCTGTACCGGTTGACGCTGGCCGAGGCCCAGCTGGCTCAGGCCCTGGTCAACGGCTGGACGCTGCAGGAGTTTGCCGAGCGCCAGGGGCTGTCGATTCACACCGTGCGCTCGCAGTACAAGGCGGCTGCCAGCAAGGTGGGTGTGGGGCGGCAGGCCGATTTTGTGCGCGTGCTGCTCACGGGGCCGGCCTTGATGCGCTGGGGGCACCAAGCCGATCCGGGTGCCCTCAGTCACGCGTGACGCGCAGCACTTCCTCGGGTGTGGTGATGCCTTCGCGCACCAGGCGTTCGCCGTCATCGCGCATGAGCTGCATGCCTGCGGCCTGCGCGGTGGTGCGGATTTCGGCTTCGCTGGCGCCGCGGTGAATCTGGGCGCGAATGGTGTCGTCCACCACCAGCATCTCGAAAATACCGGTTCGGCCCTTGTAACCACTGGGCTCCGTGCTATCGACTTTTCTGACCAGCCGCTGTGCCAGCACGCCCAGCAGCGATGAGGACAGCAGAAAAGGCTCCACGCCCATGTCTATCAGACGAGTAACGGCGCTGGGCGCATCGTTGGTGTGCAGCGTGGCCAGCACCAGGTGGCCGGTCAGCGAAGCCTGAATGGCGATCTGTGCGGTTTCGAAGTCGCGGATTTCGCCAATCATGATCACGTCCGGGTCCTGGCGCAGTATGGCGCGCAAGGCCTTGGCAAAAGTCAGATCGATCTTGCTGTTGACCTGGGTCTGGCCCACGCCGCCCAGCTCGTATTCGATGGGGTCTTCCACCGTCATGATGTTGTTGTGGCTGGCGTCCATGCGCTGCAGGGCCGCATACAGCGTGGTGGTCTTGCCCGAGCCCGTGGGGCCGGTGACCAGCACGATGCCGTGGGGCTGGGCCGTCATATGGGTAAAGCGCCTGAGCGTCTCGCCCTGCATGCCCACGGCTTCCAGGCTGAGCTTGCTCTCGCTCTTGTCCAGCAGACGCAGCACGGCACGCTCGCCATGGGCACTGGGCAGGGTGGAGACACGCACGTCGATGGCGCGCGTGCCTAGGCGCAGGCTGATGCGGCCGTCCTGGGGCAGGCGTTTTTCGGCAATATCCAGATCCGCCATGATCTTCAGGCGACTGATTAACGCCGCGTGCAGGGCGCGGTTGGGCTGTACCACTTCGCGCAGATCGCCGTCGACGCGAAAGCGCACGCTGGAGTGGCGCTCATAGGGCTCGATATGAATGTCGGAGGCGCCATCGCGCGCGGCCTGGGTGAGCAAGGCGTTGAGCATGCGGATGATGGGCGCATCGTCGGCGGTTTCCAGCAGGTCTTCCACGGCGGGAAGGTCCTGCATCATGCGCGAGAGGTCGGCGTCGGACTCGACTTCGCTGACCACCATGGCCGCGCTGGAGTCGCTTTGCGCATAGGCGCTGCTGATGCGATGCGACAGCGCCGTGGCGTCTAGCATCTGCCAGCGCTGCACGCCGTGCAGGCGCTGGACTTCGCTGATGGCCGACCAGTCCGGCGCGGGGCCGTGCCAGAGCATGGGCGTCTGGCCGTCGTCTTCGATCAGCAGCTGGCTGCTGCGCGCAAAAGCATAGGGCAGTGGGTAACGCATGGGCGGCTCTGCTTACATGCTGCCGGGCGACAGACGGTGGGGCTCGGTGGGCGTGGCTGGGGTACCGGTCGCGGGCTGGCCGGTCTGGGTGAAGTCCACCAGCTGGGGTTGGCGGGCTGGCGTGTTTACCATGGCGCCGGGGCTGACCAGGGGCGATCGCGCAGGAGCGGCTTCAGGGTTGGCGGGCAACAGGGCTGCACCGTTGACGTTGCGCAGCATCAGAGCGCTATCCGGCTGGATTTGCTGCTGCGTGGCGCGAATGGCCTCGTAGCGATCCTGAGAGAACTGCATGGTGGCGTTGGCATCGCGCAGCACCACGGGGCGCAGAAAGACCATGAGGTTGGTTTTTTTGCGCGTGCGATTGGTGTTGCGAAACAGATTGCCCAGCACCGGGATGTCGCCCAGCAGCGGCACCTGCTCTTCGCTTTGCGAGTATTCGTCGCCAATCAGACCGCCCAGCACCACCACGCCGCCGTCCTCGACCAGCACGTTGGATTCTATGGAGCGCTTGGTGGTGGTGGCTCCGCTGGCGCTGGTGCCCGTGCCGACCTTGACTGCCGAGTTTTCCTGGTAGACGGCCAGCTTGATGGTGCCGTTTTCATTGATCTGCGGGCGTATGCGCAGCAAAGTGCCCACGTCCTTGCGTTCATAGGTGGTGAACGGGCCGCTGATGGTGTTGCCCTGGGTGGTGGTGGTCGGGAAGGGAACGTTTTCGCCCACCATGATGCTGGCTTCCTCGTTGTCCAGCGTCATCAGATTGGGAGTGGACAGCACATTGGTGTCGCCATTGCCCTGCAGGAAGTTGGCCAGCACGCCCAGCGAGGTCTTGCCGTTGACGCGCTGGGTCAGTCCAATGTTCATGCCTTTGAGGCCCGCAGCCGCCTTGGCATCGGTATCGCTGAGATCGGTGCCGTTGGCCAGCGAATTGAAGGCCCCCATCAGACTCAGAATGCTGCCGCCAGCCACGGATGAGGCATTGCCTATGACGCCGGCCACCTGGCCCCCGTCGCGGATGATGGAATTCCATTGCACGCCGAACTGGGCCAGCTTGTCGGTGGCCACTTCCACGATCAGTGCTTCGATCATCACCTGGGCGCGGCGGCTGTCGAGCTTGTCGATCACGGCGCGCAGCTGGCGATACAGCGGCGGCGGGGCGGTGATGATCAGGGAGTTGGTGCTGGGGTCGGCCTGAATCATGCCGCCGGTCGAAGGCTGCTGCGCCGTGCCGAAGCGGGAGCTGGGGCCGGTATTGCCCGCACCCAGACCCATGGTGGCGCTGCCATCCGTGCCGCGGGAGATCATGGCCTGCTGGCTGCCGGCGCTGGCGCTGTTCGTTGTGGAGACGGCACCTGCCACACCTGCCTGGTTGCTGGCTGCAGTGGCCTGGGCGCTGATGGCTGCGCGCAGCGTGGCGGCCAGGGAGGCGGCTTCGGCATGCTTGAGGTAGACCACCTGGATGTTGCCCTCGTCGCTGCCGCCGCTCATGGCGGGCTGATCCAGCCTGGCAATCAGCGAGCGAATCTGCGACAGGCGTGCCGGATTGGCTGCGCGCACCAGCACGGAGTTGCTGCGGGGTTCTGCCAGGATGGAGCTACGGAAACTGTTGTCGGCCTGGCCGGCGGTATTGGCGGCGCCCATGGCCGCCGCTCCGCCCGGACCGCCGGAGCCACCTTCCACCAGCCGGTTGACCAGGGCCACCATATCGGCGGCCAGCGCGTGGCGCAGCGCAATCACTTCCACCTCGGTGGCGTTGGAGACGTCGGTGCTGGCGATGATGCGCGAGATGCGCTGCAGATTGTCCGCATAGTCGGTGATGACCAGCGAGTTATTGCCCGGGTTGACGTTGATGGTGTTGTTGGGGCTGATCAAGGGACGCAGCACCGGCACCATATTGGCCGCGTTCTCGAAGTTGAGCTTGAAGATCTGCGTGACGACCTGACCGCCGCCATGCTGGCCGCCCCGGCCCACGGCCACTTCATTGGCCTGCAGCTTGGCATCGGCTTCAGGGATGACCTTGAACAGACCAGCAGACTCGGCGACGGTAAAGCCCTGCATGCGCAGCGCGGCCAGGTATTGCTGGTAGGCCGTGGCCGGCGAGACGGCCTTGTCGGTCAGCAGCGTGATCTGGCCTTTGACGCGCGGGTCCACCACCACGTTGCGGTTGGTGATGGCCGCCATGGCGCGCGAGACGGCTTCGATATCGGCATTGGTGAAGTTCAGCGTCACCGGCTCGCCGGGGCGCAGACTGGGCGTGCTGCCGGCAGTCTGGGCATGAATTGAGCTGCTGGCGCACAACAGCATTGCGGCAGCTGCTATGGAAGTGAGAGTATCTCGCCAGACGGAGTGCGTGTGCTGAGTCATGGATCAACCGAAGGTGATGATGGAGCGCGCACCTTGGCGGCGCCCCAATATATTGAGCAAATTGGAAAGAGCGGCTTCGCGCTCCGGGCTGGACCAGGCTTCGCCACTGAAGTGCAGGCGCGAGCCTACCCATTGGCCCTGGCCGCTGAGTTGCAGATCGCCCTGAAGTGTGGACAGGCTCAGGCGGGTGCTTTCGCCGCCGTCGATGTCCAGCCGGTAGCTGCCCAGCGGTTTGAGCGGCGACAGCCGCGAGGAAACGGCAAGCGCCTCCAGCCGTGTGAGGCCCTGGTTGAGCATACGCCCGGCCCGGTACTGCAGCTTGAGTCCGACCGTGCTCATGCGCAGCTGTCCTTGCAGGGCAACGGTGTTCCACGGCGTGCCCAGCCCGCTCAGCAGGTTGGCCGGCAGATCGATCTGGCTGTCGCTGACCTGCAGGCTGGCGCTGTTCAAGCCCAGCGTCAGCCGTGCCAGAACCGGGGCGGCGGTGCAGCAATCGCTTTGCAGGGTCAGCTGAGCGCCCAGCCAGTCAGGGCGTAGCGTCCAGTTCAGGCGGGTGGGCAGGCTGGTCACGTCGTGGCTGTCCGAGCCGCCGGTCAATACCAGCTGGGCCGAGCCGTTCCATAGCGTGCCACGGGCTTGCTGCAACTGGACCTGGCCGTTGCTGGCCTGGTACACCAGACGGGCGAGCCAGCTGGCAGGCGCGAACACCGTTGCGCTGATGAGCAGGCCCAGCAGGGCGCCGGAAAACGCCCAGGCACGCGGCGAACGCCAGTTGTTGACGTCAGCCGGGCGCGGGTGTGCTGCGGCAGGGGAGCGGTTCTTGCGCATCAAGGGCATCGCTGCTTACCGCTGGCCCTGGCTGTCGGGGAAGTCCAGCAGCAGGCTGCCATTCCAGCGCACGGCGGCATCGACGTTCTGGCCGGCGGGAGCGCGGCTGAGCTTCATCTCGGCAGTGGTGGCCCGGGTGTCGTCACGCAGCTTGGACAGCCAGCGGGCCAGAGCGGGAGCGGGCGCGCCGGTCAGCGTGACTTGCGCCCGCTGGCCCAGCCATTGCAGCTGGGCTGTGGTGCCCAGCTCGGCCGTCAGCGATTGCTGCAACAGCGCTTGCGCATCGCCCATGACACCGGCCGGCTGCTGGCGCAGTTGCTCGGCCTGGGCCTGCAGGCGCAGCATGAGCTGCAGCTCGC
Source organism: Comamonas aquatilis (assembly GCF_965139575.1). Taxonomy (NCBI): domain Bacteria; kingdom Pseudomonadati; phylum Pseudomonadota; class Betaproteobacteria; order Burkholderiales; family Comamonadaceae; genus Comamonas; species Comamonas aquatilis. The sequence goes on from NZ_CBCSIW010000001.1 coordinate 170,319, forward strand.
GATCGGCCTGGGCATGGCGGGCGGGGGCCGTGCGCAGACTGCTCAGCGCCGGGGCCAGTGCCAGCCACCAGACCAGAGCCAGCAGCACCAGGCTGCCAGCCAGCAGCAGCAGGTTTTGTTCACGGGCGGCCAAGCCCTGCCAGCGTTGCCGCAGTGGAGCCAGGCTCTGGCTCAGATGGAGTGTGTTGACGCTGCGCTTCATGGTTGTGTTTCTGCCGTCAGTATCAACTCAGCGCCTTCGCGTTGCAGGCGGTAGCTGCTGCCGGCCAGGCTTTGTTGGGCATCGCTCAGAGCTTCGGCATCCAGCTTCAGCCCCTGTATGCGCAATTGCTTGTCTTGATAGTGCAAGGTGGTGGCGGTTTCAATGCCTTTGATCTGGCTGCTGGCCGCCAGCAGCGCTTCCATATCGCTGGACGAGAGTGCGCCGGTCTGGCTGCGCAGCAAATCCAGCTCGCGCTGCATTTGCACGGGTGCATCCACAATCACCGGCACGCGCGGAAAGGTGGTCTGCAGCACCTGCTTGGCCTGCTGCTGGCGCTGGGCAATGGCCTGGTTTTCCTTGAAAGCCCAGGCGTTGAGCCCTATGAGCTGGGCCACCACGGCCACGGCTGCAGCCCAGCGGGCAGCACGCCATTGCGGGCTTTTGGCCAGGCTTTGCCAGGCATCGAGCAGACGGCGGCGCATGCGGGTGCTGCTGCCCAGGTCCAGATCGAACTGCGCCATATCCCAGCTGCCGGCATGGGCCTCGAGCAGACGCTGGGTCTGGGTCTGTAGCTGGACCGGGCGCTGCAGATTCTCGGCCATGCGGGCCAGTTGCGGCTCGGCCAGCACAGGGACATCGGCGGGCAAGCGGCCCAGCAGCGATTGCACCAGGCTGGCGTCTGCCTGTAGCGGAAGACTGGCCAGCTGGGTGTTGTCGTTCAGCCCGGTGGCGACAAGCCAGGGGCGGTCGGCCTCGCCCACGGCCCAGAGTCCGGCGGTCGATGACGGGGCCAGCTCGGGAAGAATGCGGCTGACGGCATAGCCCGCAGCCTCCAGTGCTTTCAGATGGGCCTGCAGCCAGGGCTTGTCGCAGACCGCAACCCAGCAAGTTTCGCCGGAGACCGCCTTGGCAGGCAGGGCCAGATGGGTCTGGCCCGGGTCGGTCAGCAACTTTTCTTCCAGCAAGCCTTCGAGCACCGCCCGCACCCGTGTCTGCTGGCGGCTGCTGCCCAGGTTCAGCCCGGGTGGAAGTGTGATTTGATGCCAGGACAGCTGCTGGTGGCTGATGACGGCCGTGACCTGCTCTACCCGGCTGGTAGCAGGCAAAAGCGATGCCACAGACTGGCCGGTGCTCTGGGCTTCCCGGCCATCTCTGCTTTTGACGAACTGGTATTCACTGGCTGCGCTGGCATGGTCCGCAGGCAGGAGAAGAAGCAAGGTGCTCATGAGAGAGTTTGGGGCATTCTAGGTAAGCAATATGACGACAGGTTTACGGAACTTGGGTGGTTGCGGGTAAACCCCAGTCACCTCGTTCCTGCCACAGCGTGGTGACCGTCATGTCCTTGCGTTGAAGAATGGAGCGCTGGCTGAGCATGTTGTCACCCATGCGCAGACGGCCCCGCGCTTCGAAATATTCGGTGGTGGTACCAAAGCCGCTGGCAAAGAGATTGCTGCGGCCCAGGGCTTTGGCCGCATCGCCGGTGGACTTGAACGGATTGCTGGAGCGCAGCTGCACCAGCTGATTGGCGGCAGACCAGTCCAGGTTCTCTTCGACGGCCCAGATCACCTCGGGGCTGGCGGTGTTGATATTGATCTTGGTGACTTCGGGCAGCAGGGTGAGAAAAGGCTCCATGCGGGCGATCAGGCGCGGGTCCAGACCCAGCCAGCCCAGCTGGCGCAAGGTGCGCGGCATCAGCGGGGTATTGCTGGTCGCGCTTTTGCCCGCGCTCGTGCCGGCAGCGTTGCGCAAGGCGTTGGCCATCTGCAGCACGTGACTGCTGGGCAGGCCCAGGCGCTCGAACAGGCGTACAAAAGGCTTGAGCCTGTCCGCGTCCAGCGGCTTGTCCGGGTCGATCATCAGGCTGCGCAGGTTCAGCCGCGATTGCAGGTCAATGATTTCGCCCGAGAGAAACGCCGCCTGCACATCGGCCTGGTCGTCATCCACATTGCTGACGTTGTTCTTGGCATTGAGAAAAGTGGACAGACGCGCTTCCTGTAGTGGCACGGCCCAGGGCTCGCCCAGATGGTCTACCGGTGATTTGCGGTTGGCCCGGGAGTCTTCCTGAATCACGACGCGCGACCAGTCCAGAGCGCCCAGCAGCAGCCAGCTGGCCTGTACGCGGTTGCGCTCGGCGGTTTCGATCTCCACATCGCGCCACTGCTGCCACAGCGCCGCCGCCGCCAGGCTGGCGACCAGGGTGACGGTCAGCATGGCCGCCAGCAAGGCCGCGCCGCGCTGATGTTTCGTCGGAAAGAGATTGCGCTGCAGCATCATGAACGGGAGTTGGAGCGCAAGGGGTTGACCCAGTCCACCGTGAGGCGACCATTCATGGAGCGGCCTTGCGGCAGGCTCAGCTCTATGCGCACGCCATCGGGCAGTGCGGGCAGGCCGGTGGCGGCGGCCGCATTGCCTGAATTGCTCTGCTCGCTGGACTGGGGGTTGGTCCAGGCATTGCCACGGTAGTAATAGACTCGCCATTGGTCCAGTGGCAGCAGCACGGTTTCGCTGGCCATTTGTGCGGTGGAGGGGTTGCGACCCCAGAGGCTGGCCTGGGTCCAGGCCTCGTTCCATTCCATGGCCGTGCGCAAGGGTGGGGACTGCCAGCGCAACCACTGCATCTGGCCTTGCACGCTGCGGCGGCTCCAGGCCACGACGATGGCTCCCAGATCCACGGGTGCGCTGCTTTTGCGGGTCATGCGCAGCACCTGCCCATCCCAGTCCAGGGCCTGCATTTTCTCCAGCGGCATCAGGGCGGCTAGGTCGGCATTCCACTGGGCCAGCACGGTTTGCAGCACGGCGGCTTGCTCGCCTTGTTCGCGCGTGCTTTCCTGGGCGCGCAGCATGCCGTCGATGCCGCGCCAGCTCATGATGGACAGCAAGGCCATGGCAGCCAGTGCGACCAGCAGTTCCACCAGTGTAAAGCCGCTGTAGCGCTTGCGTATATTGCGCTTGAAGCTATTCATCTAGTAGCGCCCCACAATGGTTGAAACGCGCAGCACCGGTAGGTTGTCGGAGAAAACCTGGGCGTCGACCCGCCTGAAGCTGGGGTTGGGCGTGGGGCTCACGGTCAGCCGCACCTGCAACTGGCGGTTGAGCTGATCGCAGTTCACGGTGGAGTCGCCCACGGCCGGCATCTGGTTGATCAGACGCATGCGCACCAGCTCGTTTTGCGCGCATTGCTGGGCGAGGATCACGTCCTGCTGGCGTTGGGCATTGCGCGCCAGAGCACTGCTGGCCTGCAGCCCGGCCAACAGCGCCACGCCCACAATGCCGACGGCTACCAGCACCTCGATCAAGGTAAAGCCGGCTTGCTGGCGCGGGCGGGGCCGTGGCTGCAGTGGCTTCATGGCGAGGTCTGGATGTTTTGCACGCTGAAAGGGCGCAGCCCGTCGGTCACCAGTCGCAGCGGTGCAGCTGATGTCTGAGGCAGGGTCAGCGTGATGCTCTGGCGCGGAATCAGGGGCTCGGGGCCGAGGATGATGGGGGTGGGTTGTTGCACCTGAACACCGGCTTGCAGCCAGTTGCCGGGCATTTTCACGCCCGGGGCCAGTCCGTCAAATCTGAAACCCTGGGGCATGGGCTGCCAGGTGACTAGCGTGCCATTGGTGCGCGCCTGGGCGCGGGCCGATTCCAGCAAGGTGGCCAGACGCTGGGCTTCGCGCTCCAGCTGCTGCTCGCCGCCATCGCGCATGGCCAAGCTCACGCCTGCCGTTGCCAGCGCCATGATGGAGATCACCACCAGCAACTCCAATAGTGTGAATCCCCCCTGCATACTCCTTCCCTCCCGGGGGACGACAGCCTGTGCTGTGGGGCGGCCCTTGTTGGCTGTCCCAGTGACAGAGCGCGCCAGCTTTACAGGCATTTGATGCATGCGGGGTTGCCGCCGGGCCGCCCCAAGGCAAACCCCGGCGCTAGCCGGTCAGGGCCCCTTCGGGGGGCAGCGACCACACGCAGTGAGAGAGCGTGGGGGCTCATTGCTACTGCCAGCTGCCGATATCTGCATCCTTGCCTTCGCCGCCGGCCTTGCCATCGGCACCGAACGACATGATGTCGATGGGGCCTTTGACGCCGGGGTTCAGGTACTGGTAGGGGTTGCTCCAGGGGTCATTGGGCAGCTTTTCCAGATAGGGCTTCCAGTTGGTGGGCGCGGGGCCGGAGGTGGGCTTGGTGACCAGGGCCTGCAGGCCTTGCTCGGAGGTGGGGTAGCGCTGGTTGTCCAGACGGTAGAGCTTCAAAGCCTGGTTGAGGTTGGCAATATCGGTCTTGGCGGCGGTGACTCGGGCGTCATCGGCGCGGTCCAGCACATTGGGAACGATAAGGGCGGCCAGCACGCCAATGATGACCAGAACCACCATCAATTCGATCAGCGTGAAGCCACGTGCAAAACCGTGGCGGATGGCGGAAAACGGGTGGCGGCGTTGAAGCGTCATGAGGCCCTGTTTAAATAGCACTGAAAGTCACGATGATAATCTCTCAATGCGAACAATTTCTTTCAACTCCGGCCCCGGTATTCCTCTGTCGGTAAAGCTCACCACCTTGTTGCTGTCGGCCCTGGCTGCTGGCGTGGTGGTGTTCTGGTGGCTGCGCTGGCTGGGCGGACCCGCAGGACAGGAGCCCGTGCCTGCACCGGTGGCAGCCGTGCAAGCCAATGCGCAGGCCATGGCCAAGGCGCTGGGGGCGGTCGCTGCTGCGGCGCCTGTGGCAGCTGCTCCGGTGGTCCAGCGCTATGTGCTGACAGGGGTGCTGGCAGGCCATGACTCGGGTGCCGGCGCTGCGGTGATTGCCGTGGGCAGCAACCCGGCCAAGGCCTTCAAGGTCGGGGAGGCATTGGAAGAAGGGGTGCTGCTGCAGTCTCTGAGCCCCCGTGAAGCCCGCCTGGGCAGCAGCATGAGCGGCCCGGCCACGGCGGTGCTGGAGCTGCCAAAGCCCGCGATTGCGGCTTTCAATTAATGGGTTTTCAAAGACTCAGTTGCATGAACTGCCCGTAAGCCGGGGCAGGTAGCGTCCACTCGTGGCTTTGCGGCAGGAGAGAACCATGTTGCAGCAGCCACTGGGCGCAGCGCGCAACGCCTGCGTGGCTGATCCAGACCACATGCTCTGCATCCAGCGCTTTGGCGTCTTGCAGCGCGCTGCCGACGCGGCCCAGCATATGGACCAGGCTTTCTCCGTCGCCCGGCGCATGCTCTGCCAGATTCCGGGCCCAGGCCGAAATAGCAGCCTCGCCAATCGCATCCCAGCGCTGGCCTTCCCAGTGGCCAAAGTCCACCTCCAGCAGGCGCTTGTCGGCATCCGAGATGAAATCAGGCTGCAGTTCAATCAAGGCTTGCGCCAGTTGCTCACATCTTTGAAGCGGTGAGTGAAAGATGCGACAGTGCCCACGATGCGGCAGCAAAGCCTGTTGCAGTCTCAGGGCCGCGCTTTGCGTGGCCTCGGCATCGGCCTGGATATCGAGGCGGCCGTAGCAGCGCTCGGTATCGATCAGAGGGCGCGCATGGCGTACCAGCCATAGCGTTGTCACAGCAAATGTCCCAGATAAAGTGCGCTGGCCAGCAGCATGGCCAGCTCATTGAGCTGCTGACAGGCACCCAGGCAGTCGCCTGTCATGCCGCCCAGGCGCTGGCGAAACCAGCGCTGCAGCAACCAGGTGGTGAGCGACATGGCACCCAGCAGGCAAAGCACAAAGCTGTAAATGCCCAGCCACAGCAGCAGGCCAAAGCAGGGCAGACACCAGAGCGCAGCGGTCAGCAGGCCCTTCCAGCCCAGTTGCCGGCCTGCAACATGCAAGGTCTTGCTGGTGGCGGCCAGGCCCACATGGGGCAGGGTGTGCATAAGTACCAGGGGCGCAAAGCGCGAAAGCACGTGAATGCAGCAGATCAGCACCATGATGGGGACCGGCCCCCAGAACTGCTGCATGGCGGTCAGCAGCACGGCAATCAGCACCACCTTGGTCAGCAAGGCCATGACCAGCGCCATCACGCCGTAAGCGCCTATGCGCGAGTCCTTCATGATCTCCAGCGCCCGCTCGGGCGGCACAAATCCGCCCAGGCCATCGGCCACGTCGGCCAGACCGTCTTCGTGAAAGCCGCCGGTGAGCCATAGCGTGCCAGCGGTACTGAGGATGGCGGCCAGCAAGGGCGTCAAGCCGGTGTCGGGTAGCAGCCAGCTCATCAGGCCCAGCAGCAACGCAGCCCACAGCCCCACCAGCCAGCCCACGCCCGGCAGATGCGCGGCGCTGGCGCGCTGCATTTCGGGACTCCAGCCCATCCAGGCGGCCAGTCTGCCCGTCACAGGTATCCGGCTGAAGAACTGCAGGGCCAGCAAAAAGTGGCGCAGGGCTTGCATCAATATCAAAAAAGTGAGCTTCTAGCGCTTATGAGCAAAGCGCTGGAGGCATTTTTTATTTCAAAAAAAGCTGGTATGCCGGATTGTTGGTTTCCTCCACCCAGGGGTAGCCCAGGTTCTTGAGGAAGGCGTCGAACTTCTTGCTGTCCTTGGCCGGCACCTGCATACCCACCAGAATGCGGCCGTAGTCCGCGCCCTGGTTGCGGTAGTGGAACAGCGAGATGTTCCAGGTGGGGGCCATCAGGCTCAGGAACTTGAACAGCGCGCCGGGGCGCTCGGGGAAGACAAAGCGCAGCAAGCGTTCTTCTTGGGCTAGAGGCGAATGTCCACCCACCATATGGCGCAAATGCTCCTTGGCCATTTCGTCAAAGGTCAGGTCAATGGCGTCAAAGCCGTTTTTCTGGAAGTTCTTGCAGATCTTCTCGCTCTCGCCTTTGGTCGGCGTGGTCAGGCCCACAAACACATGGGCGCGGCTTTCGTGGCTGATGCGGTAGTTGAACTCGGTCACGTTGCGCGGGCCGCCGGGCAGCTTGCCCACCACTTCGCAGAAATGCTTGAAGCTGCCGCGCTCTTCGGGAATGGTGACAGCCAGCAGGGCTTCGCGCTCCTCGCCCACTTCGGCGCGCTCGGCCACAAAGCGCAGGCGGTCGAAGTTCATGTTGGCGCCGCTCAGGATGGCGGCGTAGGTCTCGCCCTTGGTCTTGTGCTTGGCTACGTACTGCTTGATGGCGGCCACGCCCAGTGCGCCCGAAGGTTCGACGATGGAGCGGGTATCGGTAAAGATGTCCTTGATGGCGGCGCAGACGGCGTCGGTGTCCACGGTCACATAATCGTCCACCAGGCCCTGGGTGACGCGAAAGGTTTCCTCGCCCACCAGCTTGACGGCCGTGCCGTCGGCAAACAGGCCCACATCGGCCAGCTCCACGCGCTCGCCGGCTTGCACGGACTGCATCATGGCGTTGGAGTCTTTGGTGTGCACACCGATCACCTTCACATCGGGGCGCACGGCCTTGACGTAGTTGGCAATGCCGGCAATCAGGCCGCCGCCGCCAATCGGTACAAAGATGGCATCCAGGCGCTGACTGCCCAGTTTTTGCAGCTGGCGCAGCATCTCCATGGCAATCGTGCCCTGGCCGGCAATCACATCGGGATCGTCAAACGGGTGGACAAAGGTCAGACCTTCGGTTTTTTGCAGCTTGACGGCGTGCTTGTAGGCGTCGGAATAGCTGTCGCCGGCCAGCACCACTTCGCCGCCCAGAGCGGCCACGGCATCCACTTTCACCTGCGGCGTGGTGGTGGGCATCACGATGACGGCGCGGCAGCCCAGCTTCTTGGCGCTCAGGGCCGTGCCCTGGGCGTGGTTGCCGGCGCTGGCGCAGATCACGCCTTTTTGCAGCTGCTCGGCCGACAGGTTGGCCATCTTGTTGTAAGCACCGCGCAGCTTGAAGCTGAAGACGGGTTGCTGGTCCTCGCGCTTCAAAAGCACTTTGTTGTGCAGGCGGCGGCTGAGATTCTTGGCAGGTTCCAGGTCTGACTCCACGGCCACGTCATAGACGCGGGCGTTGAGAATGCGGGTCAGATAATCAAAGGGGGTCAGGGCTTGGGTCATTGTGCGAAGCAACAGCAGAGGCGCTCAGGCGTGGCACAGTGGCATGGCTTTCCTGGCGCGGATCAATCCGGCCATCATAGGCGCTTGCTTGTTGCGCTGCAGTAGCCGCTCAAGAGGGTAGCCCTGTTGGCTTGCGAGCCAGGAATCGCATGGGCAAAAAAAAGCCCCCAGCTATAAGGCTAGGGGCTGAATCCACCATTAGAGGAGGTGGAGGAGACAAAAGGTGCGATACAGAGCAATCTGTGGTCCATCTGAGGGTTAAACCCAGCAGGTAACGCTTGGGTTGTATTGTAGCCACTTTGTTTTTTGCAATGCAACAAAATTCGGGTTTCCATGTATTTGATGCAAAATTGCAACAGCTTTTGAGAGGATGCAGTAATGGAATGCACGGTAAGTTGGACTGGCGCGACCACGGGTACGCGCTCTGGCATGGGCTTTGTGGCGGAGACCGGCAGCGGTCATGTTGTCACCATGGATGGCGCTCCCGATGAGAAGACGCCGGCCAATGGGGGGCGCAATCAGGCGCCCCGCCCCATGGAGTTGTTGCTGGCAGGCGCCGGTGGCTGCACCGCCTATGACGTGGTGCTCATCCTCAAGCGAGGTCGCCATGACGTGAAGGGCTGCAGCGTGCAACTCACGTCGGAGCGCGCAGAGACCGAGCCCAAGGTCTTCACCAAGATTCATATGCAGTTCACCGTCAGCGGCAAGAATCTGCCTGCCGGCGCTGTGGAGCGGGCGATTGCCATGAGCCATGACAAATACTGCTCGGCCACCATCATGCTGGGCAAGACGGCCGAGATCACCACAGGCTTTGACATCGTCGAAGCCTGAGCCGGATTGAGCCTCCCCAATGAAAAAGCGGACAGATGTCCGCTTTTTCATTGAGTGTGCACAAGTCTCAGATCTTGTGTGCGACGGTCGTCATCACCTTGGCGGCCAGACGCATCAGCCCCTGAGCCGCTGGCGGCAACTGCATGGCACCCTCGTCAATGGCGGCTGCTGCATGGCGCTCCTCGTCATCCTTCATACGGGCAACCACGGCCAGGGATGCCTCATCCTGCTCGGGCAGGCGTCCCAGATGGCTCTCCAGGTGGGCGGCCACCTGATTTTCCGTCTCCACCACAAAGCCCAGGCTGACTGCATCGCTGAACTTGGCTGCCACGGTGCCGATGGCAAACGCGCCGGCGAACCACAGCGGATTCAGCAGGGAAGGGCGATCGCCCAAGGCGTGCAGGCGCTCGCGGGTCCAGGCCAGGTGGTCCATTTCTTCACGCGCCGCCAGCAGCAGATGCTCGCGCAACACCATGTCCTGGGTCACCATGGCTTGAGCGTTATAGAGGGCCTGGGCGCAGACCTCGCCCACATGGTTGACGCGCATCAAGGCGCCAGAGAGCTTGCGCTCCTCTGGCGACATCGCTGCTTCCGGTATGCCTGCGGCAGGCGAGCGTTCTGCCGAAACAGGGTCGGCAAACAAGGTGCGAAGCGCTGCATCGGCAGCCGTCAAAAAAGAGTCCATGGCGTTGAATGTGGTCCGGCGCACACAGCGGCGCAGTGGCGCGTAAGGTACACCAAGGACCTGCAGCCATGGCTTGAGCCAGGGCAATGCCGGGGTTGAAAGATAGGTCACAACCCCTAGGGGAGCACCCCATGCTGCAGGGCAGTGTTTTTGTTGCGGCAGTGCAACGAAAACCGGCCAAAACAGCCGTTTTTGGGTGAATTGCTTTGCGCTGCTGCCGGGGGTCTGGTGCAATAGGACCCAACTTCCCCACCAGGAGGTTGGCGCGGGAAACCGGTGGAGCTCGAGGCTCAAGTCTCTCTCCCATAGACCGGCGCCCTTCTAAACCTTGGAGTAACTCGTAATGAAAAAATCCCTGATTGCCCTGGCAGTGCTGGCCGCTTCCGGCGCCGCAATGGCTCAATCTTCCGTGACCCTGTTCGGTATCGTTGACACTGGCGTTTCCTACGTGGACAACGCTGACGGCAAGGACGCCAAGTACGGCGTGGGCACTAGCGGCAACGCTACCAGCCGTCTGGGCCTGCGCGGCACTGAAGATCTGGGTGGTGGTCTGAAGGCCGGCTTCTGGCTGGAAGGCGAAATCTTCGGCGACGTCGGCAACTCTGCTGGCTTTGACTTCAAGCGCGAATCCACAGTGCGTCTGTCCGGCAACTTCGGTGAAGTTCGCCTGGGTCGCGAAACAACTCCCACTTTCCGTGCTGGTCTGAAGTATGACCTGTTCGGCGCCACCGGTATCGGCCAGAACATGGGCTACGCTGACTGGGCTGGTTCGGGCATTGCTGACGGCAACACCATTCGTAAGAACAACATGGTGTCGTACTCTTCGCCTAACTTCGGCGGCGTGACTGCTAACATCAGCTACGCTTTCGACGAAAAGGCTATTGCTGGTACTAAGGCTGGTCGTTACGCCGGCGGTAACGTTGGCTACGACAACGGTCCTCTGAGCGTGACTGCTGCTTACGGCACTCTGAGCTACGGCCCAGCTGGTGACCGTGACGAAATGTCCATCGGCGCTTCTTACAACTTTGGCGTGGCCAAGATTGCTGGTAACGCTCAGCAAATCAAGTACAAGCCTAACGGCGCTCCTAACGAAAAGTTCAACAACTACCTGCTGGGCGTGTCCGCTCCCGTGGGTGGCGTGGGCGAAGTGAAGCTGCAGTACGCTATGTACGATCAGAAGGCTGCTGACACCAAGGCTCACCAACTGTCCCTGGGTTATGTGCACAACCTGTCCAAGCGCACTGCTGTGTACGGCACGGTTGCTTACCTGAAGAACAAGGAAGGTTCTGCCATGGCTCTGAATGCCAAGGGTGTGAGCACTTCCGTTGGCATGAAGGCTGACGGCGTTACCGGCCTGAACCAAGCTGGCGTGCAAGTTGGTATCCGCCACGCTTTCTAATCAATTGCTGGTGTAAGCCAGTAACTGCTTAAAAGCCCAAAGGCCTGTCGAAAGACAGGCCTTTTTTATTTCTCGGGTTTGTTTCTATAGGGTAATTGCGGGTCGGGTTGAATCTGAGCGGGAAAGGCCTGTGTTGCACTTGCGCAAACGATTGCTTGCGATGGAAAAGCATTTCTAGAATGAATTTTCCACCAACTGATTGTTACGAGAGAGACAAAACAATGAATTCTTCATTCGTGAAAAAGGCTGTTGCATTGGCGGTTTTGGGTGTTACCGCTCCTTTGGCGTTTGCACAAAGCAGCGTACAACTCTACGGTATTGTGGATGCCGCTGTTCGTCATACGACCAACCAAGGTGTGAACAAAAGTGGCCTCACGGAGATGATTGGTGGAGGTATGTCTCAAAGCCGTTGGGGCATCAATGTGACAGAGGATCTGGGTGGCGGATTGTCAGCCATTGCCAATCTGGAAGCACGCTTTTTGACAGATTCTGGTGTTTCTGCCAGTACTAATTTTTTTCAGCAATCCTGGGTAGGTTTGCGCAGCAAGAGTTTTGGTCAAATTACCATGGGTCGTCAATACAACATGCTTTTTGATGTTGTAACGAGTACCTATTCATCCTTTCCATATTCTCCCTATATGGAGGCATACAAGCCTGAAATCGGGATGTCTATGGGGGCCCGTGCCAATAATATGCTGAAGTATGTGGCCGAGTTTGGGCCTGTGCGTGGCGCGTTGCAGTATTCTTTTGATGAAGGGAATAAAGGTCCATTCACCTCTGCAGCCCAGGTTCCTACCGCTGTCGGTGGTGCTACCAAAACAGCTGGGGGTTATTTGCGCTACTCGGATAAAGGACTTTCAGTTGGCGGCGGCTTCCTGAGAACAACGCTGCCTGCTGGAACGGATGTTGATGCATGGACATTGGGTGGCTCTTATCGCACAGGGCCCTTGTATTTCAATGTGGGATATGGGCTCAACAAACGCAAGGATGCTTATTCGGCCAATCCATTCAATGCTGCTGTTGACTCGACCTTGCTCAGCCTCTATTGGCAAGGATCATCCAATGGTGGATTTATGGCGGGTAATGCAGATAAGCGACAAATGTATAAAATCGGATTTGGTTATCAAATAACTCCGCAAATTAATGCTGGAATGCACTATTTCCATGCCAAGCAATCCGGATCTGTAGGGGGCGCTTTTAATGGGAAGGCCGATTTTATGGTGGCGGTAGTGGACTATGCCTTCTCTAAGAGAACCGACGCCTATTTTGGCGTGGATCATACCAAGGTAAGCGGTGGAGCTAATGTGGTGCTTGACTCCAATGGGGCAACCAAGCGGACCGGTATTACCATTGGCTTACGCCATCGTTTCTGATTTTTGAATTTAAAAAGCCTCCGTTTGGAGGCTTTTTTGTAAATATATTAATATCAAGTGTAGCGTTTGGCTCTCAAATTGTTTTTCATCTGCTCCAGTGCTGGTTGTAGCGCTGGGCCAATGCGCAAAGCCACACAGGTGGCCAGCACATCAATGATCAATAAATGCAAAAGACGAGACACCATAGGGCTATAGCGATCGTATCCTTCTGGGTGATCTGCGGCCAAATGGATTTGACAGGCCGATGCCAGAGGTGAGCCGCTGGCGGTAATGGCAATCGTTGTGGCTCCATTTTTTCGTGCGATATCTGCGGCATCCATCAAGTCGCGGGTACGGCCGGAGTTGGAGATGATGACGATGCAGTCGCCTTTGCCCAGCAAGGTGGCACTCATGACCTGCATATGGCCGTCGCTGGTGGCGAGGCTGGTGATGCCCAGCCGAAAGAACTTGTGCTGCGCATCCAGAGCCACAATGCCCGAATTCCCCGCACCATAGAACTCAATGCGTTTGCCGGTTTGCCAAGTAGCGGCAATGGCTCCGGCGGCTTGTTCGATGGCGCTGGTACTGGCAGCGTTGCGGTATTGCAGGAACGCTGCCACTGCGTTGTCCACGACCTTGACCATCACGTCGCTGGTCTTGTCATCGCTATCCACGCTGCGGTGAATGAACGGCACGCCTTCGCTGACGCTGCCTGCCAATTTGAGTTTGAAGTCGGCCAGACCGTCATAGCCCATGCTGCGACAAAAGCGCACCACCGTTGGTTTGCTGACGTGGGCTCTTGCGGCCAGCTCTCTGACGGGGAGGTGGGCAAAAGCCCTGGCATCCGCCAGTACCAGGCGCGCGACCCGTTGTTCGGCGGGGGCAAGCGATGGGAGTGAGGCGGTAATGCGGTCGAGCATGTGTTGCTGTGGTTTCAGGTCGTGAGGTAAAAATCAAGCCGCCAATCGGGCGTGGATGGCTCGGATGGTTGCGCAGTTGCAATTGGGGGAGTGTTTCGCCACTGCCAGATTCAAGCTTGCATTTTGCATGTGCCGAGTCGGTCGTGATTCCAATTGTGTGACGTGGCTTGCAATGAGTTGCGCAGTCTTGGTGTTATGAAGCGGCTATCGCCATACACTCAGAAGCTTTGCAAAGATTTTGGATGATCTACCCTGAGTTTCTTGATTGAGGAATGTGTATGAATCAGTTGGATGCGCTAAGACAGTTCACAACCGTGGTGGCAGATACCGGTGATTTTCACCAACTGGCACAGTTTCAGCCTCAGGACGCAACAACCAACCCTTCGCTGATTTTGAAGGCAGTACAAAAGCCGCAGTATGCACCGTTGATGCGCGCGATGGTAGCGCAGTGGAAAGGGCGCGGACTGGATGAAGTCATGGATCGCATGCTGGTGCGTTTTGGCTGTGAAATACTGGAGACCATTCCTGGCCGCGTTTCCACAGAGGTTGACGCGCGCCTGTCGTTTGACACCCAGGCCACGGTGACACGTGCCGAACGCCTGATCGAGCTGTATCAGGCCGCAGGTGTGCACACTGACAGAGTGCTGATCAAGATCGCTGCTACCTGGGAAGGCATCGAAGCCGCCCGCCGGCTGGAGCAGCGCGGTATTCATACCAATCTGACCCTGTTGTTCTCGTTCAGTCAGGCTGTAGCCTGCGGTCAGGCCAAGGTGCAGCTGATCTCGCCTTTTGTGGGCCGCATTTACGATTGGTACAAAAAGCAGGCTGGAGCCAGCTGGGATGAGGCTGCCATGGCCGGCAGCAATGACCCGGGCGTGCAGTCAGTGCGCAAGATTTATGAGTATTACAAGCACTTTGGCATTGGCACCGAAGTGATGGGGGCCAGCTTTCGCAACACGGGCCAGATCCTGGCTCTGGCGGGTTGTGACTTGCTGACGATTGCTCCAGAGTTGCTGGCGCAGCTGGGAGAAGCAGACGATGCGCTTGCCCCGCTCGGCAGAGCGCTGGATGCACAGCAGGCCAAGGCCAAGGCCATGCCGCTGACGCGCTGGAGCCTGGATGAAGCGAGCTTTCGTTTTGCGCTCAATGAGGACGCCATGGCGACCGAAAAGCTGGCGGAAGGTATTCGAGCCTTCACGGTGGACACGCGCAAGCTTGAAGTGCTGATGCAGCAAGCTGCTGATTGATTGGGATAATTTTGAATTCTTTGTGCCACCAACTGCCTGCATGGCAGGCCTTGCAAGCACACCATGATGCGCAGATCCGCACCATGGATTTGCGCCAGGCTTTCAAGGCTGATCCGGCCCGCCTGCAAGCGCTGAGCATCAACGCGCCTCATGTCTTTGCCGACTTATCCAAGAATCTGCTGAGCACCGATACCGAGGGCTTGTTGCAGGAACTGGCCGAGCAAACCCATGTTGTTGCCCAGCGCAATGCCATGTTGTTGGGCGAGGCCATCAATTGCACCGAGGACAGGGCAGTCATGCATTGGCTGCTCAGAACTCCGGTGCAAGGAGGGGCATTGCAGCAGAGCCCCGTCGTGCAGGGCTGGAGTGGGGCGACGCGAGCGGCTCTGGCACAGGTTCATGAGACCCTGGATGCCATGTTGGAGCTGGCCGAGCAGGTGCGCCAGGACGAAGGCATCACCGATATCGTGAATATCGGTATTGGTGGTTCGCACCTGGGTCCCGAGGTGGTGGTCAACGCTTTGGAAGACTGGGTAGATACGGGAAAGAATTTCCACTTCGTCTCCAATGTGGACGGCCATGAGTTGGGACATGTGCTGCGCAAGGTCAGGCCGCAAAGTACCTTGTTCCTGATTGCTTCGAAATCGTTCACCACGGCAGAAACCATGCTGAATGCACGTTCCGCGCGGCAATGGTTTTTGGAGCAAGGCGGCAGTGAGAATCCGCAGGATGAACTCTCCATTGATAAGCACTTTGTGGCGCTTACCACCAATGTGAAGGCGGCTGCGGATTTTGGTATTGGGCGCACCCTGGGCTTTTGGGACTGGGTCGGCGGTCGCTTTTCGCTGTGGTCGGCGATTGGCTTGCCGATTGCCATAGCCATTGGTGCCCCGCAGTTTCGTAGCATGCTCGACGGTGCACATGCCATGGATGCTCACTTTTTTACAGCACCTGCGGCACAGAATCTGCCCATGCGTCTTGGTTTGCTGGATGTCTGGTACCGGGATTTCTGCCATTTTTCCAGCCGCTGCATCGCACCTTACAGCCATGGCCTGCGGCGATTGACGGCTTATTTGCAGCAACTTGAGATGGAGAGCAATGGCAAAAGCGTGACCCGTGATGGGCAGGTGCTTGCCGTGCGAACCGCTCCCGTGATCTGGGGTGAGCCGGGGACCAATGGTCAGCATGCTTTTTTTCAGATGCTGCACCAGGGCCAGGATGTGATTCCGGTGGAGTTCATCGCCTTGAGCGATGGTGGCAAGTATCTGGGAGCACACCATCAGAGCCTGGTGATCAACGCCATTGCCCAGGCTCAGGCCTTGATGCTGGGGCGCAGCGATGAAGGTGCAGCCAAAGACTGCCCGGGAAACCGTCCCAGCACGTTTTTGCTATTGCAGCAGCTCGATCCTGCCTCGTTGGGTGCCTTGATCGCGCTGTATGAGCATCGCATCTTTGTCTCGGGCGCTGTCTGGGGCATCAACAGCTTTGATCAATGGGGTGTGGAGCTGGGCAAAAAGCTGGCCACGCAGTTGCATGCGCGCCAGCAAAGCAATGATTGGGAGGGGGTAGATGCTTCCACTCTCAGTCTGATGCAACGCCTGGCACAAGCAGCGGGCTAGCCTGAGTGCCAGGCAGAAGGCCTTACAAGGCTTTGAATATCAGCTTCAGGCCCGATTGCTCACAGGCGTAGGCGCTGAGGTTGGCGAAGAACTCGCCGGCGCCCTTGGTGTCCATCCAGGCATTCTGGGCTTCGTCAAAGCGGTAGTGAAAGCCGCCGGCCTTGGCAGCCAGCCAGATTTCATGCAAAGGCTTTTGCTGATTGATCACAATCTGGCTGCGGTTGGCGAAGACCAGGGTCACCAGACCGCCTGTGCGCTGGGCGTCGATATCGGCATCGGTCTCGTCGTTGATTCGGTCGCAGCATTGCTCCACGGCCAAAAGCAGTTGGTCGGCGCGGTCCAGATATTCAATGTCAGTCATTACAATTTGCCCATGTTGAAAGCACCTCAAATTTTAGTCAGGAGCATTGCCCTTGTGGCTTGTGCGGCGTCCCTGGTATCGATGGCTGCCTGCGGACAGAGAGGTCCGTTGTTCCTGCCTACGGATGCGGCAGCGCAGGGTCGTGCCACCTTGCCGCAGACGCTGGGCATTTCTAGCCGCCCCGCAGGCAACTCGGCTGCGCAGGCGCCAGCCGTGAAGCAGCCCGCCGATGCGGATTCGCAAGCGACAGACAATATGGAAGCCCCTGTCGGCAAGCCCAATCAGCCTTGATGCATATCAACATGGCGAAATGACTTGATGCCTAAAGTGGCGGCATCTTGTCTTCTGACAAATTTGCCATGCCCATAGAGCTTTATCGCGACAAAAACCACGCCTGCCTGATGTTCTCAGACCTCATCGAAGAGGACGGTCAGGCCATACAGGCCAATCAGTTCCTGATTGTGGACAGCGGCACCGGCGCCATTCTCGATCCCGGCGGCAATCTGGCGTTCAATGAGCTGTTCATGGGCATGTCGCGTTATTTCCCGCCACAAAAGCTGGCTTACCTGATTGCCTCGCATGCGGATCCGGACATCATTGCCTCGCTGGATCGCTGGATGACCTCCACGCGCGCCCAACTGGTCATTTCCCGCATCTGGGAACGTTTTGCACCGCACTTCACCAAGGTGGGCAAGACGGAGAACCGTGTGATCGGCGTGCCCGATGGCGGAGGGCGTCTGCCTCTGGGCAATAGCGAATTGATTCTGCTGCCGGCCCACTTTCTGCATGCCGAAGGCAACTTCCACTTCTACGACCCGGTGAGCAAGATCCTGTTTACCGGTGATCTGGGGGTGTCGCTGACGACGGGTGCCGAGGCGCAGCGGCCGATTACCGATCTGCTGCCGCATATAGCGCGCATGGAGGGTTTTCACCGCCGCTACATGGTCTCCAACAAGATCTTGCGCCTGTGGGTGCAGATGGCGCGTCAGCTGCAAATCGACATGATCGTGCCCCAACATGGCGCACCCATCATGGGCAAGCAGGCGATTGGCGATCTGTTCAACTGGTTGGAAGGGCTGCAGTGCGGTATCGATCTGTTCGATCAGCGCGCCTACCAGTTGCCAACGGCCGAGATCGATCCCGTCAGCCGCCAGGTGCGTCCGCCGCTGCGCGCTGTGGCCGGAGCCTGAGCTACATCATTTTTTGATAGCTTTAAACACTCGATACAGCAGGAGAAAACCGAGAATGGTGGCATAGACTGCCACATCGGCAAAATTGTTCTTGCCGGCGCGCATCCAGAAAAAATGCAGCAAGACCAGGGGGGCGATCAGATAGATTGTGCGATGCAGCCACTGCCATCGCTTGCCGCCCAGGGTCTTGAGTGCGAATTTGGGAGAGGTGGCTGCCAGCAGGGTGAGCAGCAGCCAGCTCGTAAAGCCAACGAGGATGAAGGGGCGTTTTGGAATGTCGGCCACGATGTCGCTCCAGTCCAGCCCCATGTCAAACCAGGCGTAGCACAGCAGGTGCAGGCAGGCGTAGAAGAACACATACAGACCCAGCATGCGCCTGAAGCGGGCGAGAACCGGCAGCTTCAGCGATTGGCGCAAAGGAGTGACCGCCAGCACGATGCACAGAAAGCGCAGCGTCCAGCTGCCGGTGGAGCGCAGCAGCGCTTCGGCAGGATTGGCGCCCAAGGTATTGGCGATGGCGCCATACAGCAGCCAGGCAAACGGCAGCAGACACAGCGCAAACAGCAGCGGCTTTACCCAGCTGCGAAGCAAGTTGCGCTGCACCGCCGCGCGCCATGAGGCAGGCGCTGACTGGGCCGCAGCCGGGGCCGTGGCGGTGACCGCAGAAGCGTTGGCCTTGGCCATCAGTAAAACTTCTTCAAATCCATGCCTGCGTAGAGCGAGGCAACCTGATCGGCATAGCCGTTGAACAGCAGCGTCTTGCGTTTCTTGGCAAACAGACCGTCCTCGCCAATCCGCCGCTCGCTGGCCTGGCTCCAGCGCGGGTGGGGAACGTCGGGGTTCACATTGGAATAAAAGCCGTACTCATTGCGTGCAGCCTTGTTCCAGGCCGTGCCCGGCTCCTTGTCGCTCAAGCGGATGGCGACAATGCTCTTGGCGCTTTTGAAACCGTATTTCCACGGCACGACCAGGCGCAGCGGCGCGCCATTCTGGTTGGGCAGCACCTCGCCATACATGCCAAATGCCAAAAGCGTCAGCGGGTGCATGGCCTCGTCCAGGCGCAGGCCTTCGGTGTAAGGCCAGTCCAGTACGCGGCTGTCCAGCCCGGGCATCTGTTTTTTGTCGGCCAGCGTGATGAATTCCACGTACTTGGCACTGCTCAGCGGCTGGGCTTTCTTGAGCAGCTCGGCCAGGGAATAGCCCACCCAGGGAATCACCATGGACCAGCCTTCCACGCAGCGCAGGCGGTAAATACGTTCCTCCATGGGGGCGATCTTGAGCAAGCTGTCCAGATCCAGCGTCTGCGGGTTTTGCACCAGGCCTTCGATGCGTACCGTCCAGGGTCGGGTCTTCAAGGTATGGGCGTTGCGGGCCGGGTCGCTTTTCTCCAGCCCGAATTCGTAGAAGTTGTTGTAGCTGCTGGCATCGGCATAGCTGGTGTTGCGCTCCATGCTCATGGCGCCAGCCAGCTTGCTGGGACTGGCGGGCAGGGCGGCCAGCTTGCCCGGGCGTTCCACGGCCGCAAATGCATCGCGTCCGGCCCAGCTGGCCAGGGCCGCGCCGGCGACGCCGCCGGCCAGCGTCTGCATGAGCGCACGGCGTTGCATATAGGCCGCTTGCGATGTGATTTCGCTGCTTTTCGGCGGCTCAAAGCCTTGTTGTGAATGGCGTATCAGCATGGCGGTGTCTCCGGTAACCTGACTGGAAGGTACTTGGTAATCAGAGTGAGCGCCGTCAGCGAAGTTCCTGGTTGGCGCTGTACACAAGAAAAAAGGAGCTGCTTGCGCCTGTCATATCTTGGTCTCAGGCCATTTCTTGCCTAAGACTCAATCGATGAATGCGCAAGGAGCTCCTTTTATAGGAGTTCTCTGCCGCTTGAGGTGAGCGCTTTTACAGCTCGCCGTAGCTGTGCAGACCCGAGAGGAACATGTTCACGCCCAGAAAGGCGAAGGTGGTGACGGCCAGGCCCACCAGCGCCCACCAGGCGGAGACGGTGCCGCGCAGGCCCTTCATCAATCGCATGTGCAACCAGGCGGCGTAGTTGAGCCAGACGATCAGCGCCCAGGTTTCCTTAGGGTCCCAGCTCCAGTAGCCGCCCCAGGCTTCGGCCGCCCACAGGGCGCCCAGCACGGTGGCGATGGTGAAGAAGGCAAAGCCCACGGCAATCGCCTTGTACATCACGTCGTCCAGCACTTCAAACGAGGGCAGGCGCTGGGCAATGCGTTTGCGGCCCAGCAGGATGCCGGCCACGATCAGGGCGGAGATGCCGAAGTACACCATCCAGTAAGCGCCGCCGTTGTCGGTTGCGCCTTTGCGAAAGACGATGGGCTCAAAGCACAGCACCACGCCCAGCAGCCACAGAGGGGCCAGCTTGTACCACTTGGTCTCGGTGGCCTGCTGCTTGATCAGATAGGCAAATGCCACCATGGCCGAGAGCGCGAACGTGCCATAGCCAATGAAGTTGGCAGGCACGTGCAGCTTCATCCACCAGCTCTTGAGGGCCGGCACCAGAGGCTGAATCTCATGGGCCTGGCGCACCAGGGTGTACCAGAGCAAAAAACCCACGGCAGCGCTGACTACCAGCATCACAAAGCCGCCCAGGGCGCGGGTATCGTAGTGCTGTTCGTAGTACAGATAGAACAGCGCCGTCATCCAGCAGAACATCACGAACACTTCGTAGAGATTGCTGACCGGGATGTGGCCGATGTCCGTGCCCAGCAGATAGCTTTCATACCAGCGCACCATGGTGCCTATCAGCGCCATGGCCACGGCCAGCCAGGCCAGTCGCGAGCCCAGCAGGGACAGGGCCGAGCGCTCGCTTCGAGCGAACATGCCTAGCCAGTAGAACGCGGTGCTGATAAAGAACACCATGCTCATCCACAGGATGGCGGACTGGCTGGAGAGAAAGTATTTGAGGCCGAAGACGGTCTCGGAACGCGCCAGATCGCCGCCATCCACGCCCTGGTACAGGCCTATGGCCATGAGAGCGGCTGCGGCGACGGTCAGCATCAGCACGCTCAAGGGGCGCCAGAACCAGCCCAGCCAGATCATGGCAGGAATGGTGCCCAGCAAAATGCCTTTTTCGTACACATCCATATAGGCGGCGTAGCGCTGCAGGGCAAAGCCCAGGCCGACCACTACCAGGGCGGCAAACAACCAGTCAAACCAGTTGCGGCGGGCGAAGTAGCCTTCGTTCAAACTCAGTGTCGTCGTTGCGGTGTTCATCGTGAACCTCCGGAAGTCTTCTTTTGTATGGGGTCGGCCGCAATCAGCTTTCGGGCCAGCACGGCAAATTCGCGGTCTCCGTCCATGGTCTTGCGGTTGGTGGACAGGGCCATATTGGCATGGCTGCTGCCATTGCCTGGCGTCAGCCAGATCCAGATGCGGCGGTCACGCACATAGAGCATGGCAAAAACGCCGAGGATCAACAAGGCGCATCCCAGGTAAACCACTTTTTTGCCTGGCGCACTAGCGACCTGGAAAACGCTGGCCTGGACCTGCTTGAAATCCTGCAGCATGAAGATCATGGGGGCCGGGTAGAACTGGGCGTCGCTGAGCGAGAAAACCGCCTGGGTCATAAAGGCCTGTGTCTTCTCATTGGCCTCCAGCGGCTTTTGGCCGGCCTGTTGGCGCACTTGCTGTGCCAGCTCGAACAGCACGCCGTTCAAAATGCGCACCAGCACTTCGCCAGCGCGTTCGCGCTCGGCCTCGGGCACATTGCTGTCCATGAAGTCGGAGATGGCCTGCAGGCCGCCCAGAGGCTTGCCGTTCGGGCCCAGCTTGTCGGACTTGCCGGCAAACAGATCCAGCGCCTTCATGGCGGACTGGGTCAGGGGTTGGGCCAGCTCGGGCTTGGACACATCCACGGCTTTTTGCACATAGGCTCGGGCAGCTTTCTCGCCCAGCACGGAGTTTTGCATGGCCTGGCGCAGGCGGATGAAGGTGTCCATCGAGCCTTCGGGGTCGGCGGGAACGCGCAGATAGCGCAGCTGATCGGCCTGGCTTTCGCGCACGCCCAGCAGGAACACCGGCTGGCCGTCACCGGTATCCACCGGCAGCATATAGTTCTGGAACTCGCGCGCCTGGCCCGAGGCATCGCGCAGCTTGTAGCCCACGCTGGGGCCGATATTGCGCAAATCCTTTTTGTCCGTGGTCTTGTGGGCAGCACCCAGGCGCTCGTCAATGGCCTGCTTCAAGTCCACCTTGCGCACATCGGTGCCTGCAGTCTTGTTCTGCCCGCCGAAGTTTTCCACATTGATGGTGCGCAGCGCCGTGTACTCCAGCACCACTTTCTCTTCCTTGCCGTCGGCCGTCTTGCGCGCAAATTCGGTGGAATTGCCGATCACGCCTTCCACGTCGAAGGGCTGGGTGCTGCCGTCCATGGGCACGGCATGCAGCTTGACGCTGGAGCCGCCGTCATCGAAGCTCGATTGGTAAATCTCTATGCCTTTGTAGCTGGCCGGATGGTTGACTTCCACCCGTTTTTCCAGCTTCTCGCCAGTGGCACGGTCGTGAATCACGATCTCGCTGGCAAACAGCTTGGGCATGCCGGTGGAGTAGTACTCCACGATGAATTTCTTGAGTTCCACCGAAAAAGGCAGCTCTTGCAGCAGGATGCCGTCCGATTGGTTCAGGATGGCGGTGCCCGATTGAGTGCCTTCAGACACCATCAGATTGCCGCGGAAAGTGGGATTTTTGGGCGAGAGCCTGTGCTCGGGCGCCACTTCGGAGATTAGGCCGCCTCCGGTATAAGGTGTTTTTCCGCCCAGCAGCATCTGGGCGCGCACCACCAGATCGCCGTCAAACAGTCCGCCCAGACAGATCAGCACGATGGCGCTGTGGGCGGCTATATAGCCCAGCTTGTTGGCGGCGCCGGCCTTGGCCGCCAGCATCCAGCCCGTGCCGGGGCCGGCAGCGGTATCGCGCTGCTGCAGCTTGACTTTCCAACCGGCCGCAACCAGTTGCTGGCCCATGCGTTTGGCGGCTTCCTCGGTGGAGCCTGGCACATAGCCTTCGGCACGGTGGCCAAAGGCCTTGAGGCTTTGCTCGCGGATGTTTTCCTTGAAATTGCGGATATCGGCCAGATTCTTGGGCGCATGGCGGGCCACGCACAGCGAGGTGCTGACGACCAGAAACGCCAGGATCAGCAAAAACCACCAGGCGCTATAGACCGCATTGAGCTTGAGCGCCAGAAACAGCTGGGACCAGAAGGGGCCGAACTGGTTGACGTAGTTGACCAGGGGCTCGTGCTGCTTGAGGACTGTGCCAATCACCGAAGCAATGCAAATCACCGTCAGCAGGGAGATGGCAAAGCGCATGGACGCCAGCAACTCCAGGCTCGAGCGCAAGGCAGTCGAGCGGGAGGAGTCGCGGTCGCTAGTTGGAAGGTCTGACATGGATGACGGAAAAATACCCGGACGAAAAAAGGCGGGACCACCAGATAACGATGGGCCCGCCTGACATTTGGGGTGTGCGGTGCTGAAAAGTTCCCGGGGATTACCCTTGAGCGGCGCAGCGGAATGCTTTTTTGCTTAACGCAAGCCAGCTATATAGTCTGCCACGGCCTTGATTTCACGATCGTTGAGCTTGGCAGCAACCTGAGTCATGGGAATGCTATTGCTGCGGACGCCGTCGCGGAAGGCCGTCAGCGTTTTCACCGTGTAGTCCGCATGCTGGCCTGCCAGGCGCGGGTACTGGGCCGGCATGCCGGCGCCATTGGGGCTGTGGCAGCTGGCGCAGGCCGCAATGCTGCGGTCCTGAATGCCGCCGCGGTAAATGCGCTCACCCAGGGCGATCAGGTCTTTTTCCTTGGCAAAGCCATCCTTGGGCTTTTGCGTGTGCAGCCAGGCCGAGATGTTTTGCATATCACCTTCGCTGAGCGAGGCGGCAAAACCCTTCATGACCGGATCGTTGCGCTTGCCGTCCTTGAACTCACGCAATTGCTTGATGAGGTACTCTGGATGCTGGCCGGCCAGTTTGGGTTGCAGGGCCACGGTGGAGTTTCCGTCGGCCGCGTGGCAGGATGCGCAAATAGCACCATAGCTGGCTTGTCCTTTGGTTGCATCGACCTTGGCGGTTGGGGGCGTTTCTCCTGCTGCAAGAACAGGGAAGGCAGGTGCTGCGAAAATGGCAGCCGTCAGCAAAGAGGCAAGCAACTTCATATCGGAGGGCTAAGTCTTATGTTGAGAGCGCGAATCCGGCCGATTCTACAATGGGCCTCCTTGAAATAGTGACCGTCATGACCCATGCTTCCCCGGATACAGCCCCCGGAAAAACAGATTCTTTGATCGACAGCAAGCTCGCGATGGGCTGGATGCATACGGCGCGGTTTTTTACCACCGCCGCCCAGTTGCACCAGCTTCCCGTCGTGGATGTGCCCGAGATCGCCTTCGTGGGCCGCTCCAATGCGGGCAAGTCCACGTCCATCAATACGCTGACGCAGCAAAAGCAGCTGGCTTTCGCTTCCAAGAAGCCCGGCCGCACCCAGCACATCAACTTGTTTGCCCTGGGTAGACAGGGTGTGATGGATGCTGTGCTGGCCGACTTGCCAGGCTATGGCTACGCAGCCGTCTCGCGCGATGACAAGCAGCGCTGGCAGCGCGTGATGCTCAACTACCTGATGAGCCGCGAAAGCCTCACGGCCGTGGTCTTGCTGTGCGATCCACGCCTGGGACTGACCGAACTGGACGAAGCGCTGCTGGAGGCCTTGCGCCCCCGCGTGGAGCAAGGTCTGAAGTTCCTGGTGCTGCTGACCAAGGCTGACAAGCTGACCCGCGCCGAACAGGCCAAGGTGCTGTCCATCACCAAGCTCAACGCCGGTGGCGGCGAGGTGCGCATGTTCTCTGCCCTCAAAAAGCAGGGTGTGGATGATGTGGCTCAGCTGCTGTGGCACTGGTGCCATCCCGAAGGTCTGCAGCCAGCTGCCGGCGCTGTGGAGTCTGCCGCGCCCGCGACACCTGCCGAACCGGATTCGGAACAAGAATAGCCACAGGCGCCCGTGTTGCAAGCGCCATAAGCTACCGAAAGGAGAGCGTAATGGTGAGCACCTGCATACACGAGCTGCCCCAGGGCATTCAGCTGGAGTGCCGCGTGAGCGGCCAACCGGGCCAGGCGCTGCTGCTGTTTCTGCATGGCTTCCCCGAAGGCAACTTCATCTGGGATGACTTGCTGAGCCACTTTGGCCAGCACTATCGCTGCGTGGCGCCCAATCTGCGCGGCTATGGCCGCTCCAGCCAGCCTGCCGAGGTGGGCGACTATCGCGCCAAATTGCTGGTCGATGATCTGGCAGCGCTGATTGTTCTGGAAAGTCCGGGTCAGCCAGCGGCTTGCGTGATCGCCCATGACTGGGGCGGAGCCCTGGCCTGGGGACTGGCCAATCGGCACTCCGATCTGATGCGGCGCTTGATGATTCTCAACGCTCCTCATCCTGGCGCGTTCTTACGTGAACTGCAGTCAAATCCCGTACAGCAGGCGGCCAGCCAATACATGCATTTTCTGCGCCGGCCCGATGCCCCCGAGCGTCTGGCCGAGAACAACTGGGCACGCATGTTGGGCTTTTTTGCCAAGGCCGATGGCCAGTTGCCGCCCTGGCTGACCGAGGCCAAGCAACAGCAGTACCGTGATCACTGGAATCTGGGCGTGCACGGCGCCTGCCTGTTTTATGCGGCCAGTCCGCTGGCGCCGCCAAAGCCCGGCGCATCTGCCGATGATTTACACGATATTCGCGGCATCAGCTTGCCTGCGGAGATGCTGAACATTTCCGTGCCCACGCGCGTGCTTTGGGGAGATAGCGACCCGGCGCTGCAACCGTCCTTGCTTGAGGGATTGCAGGCGTGGGTTCCTCAGTTGCAGGTGCAAAAACTGCCAGGAGTCAGCCACTGGGTGCTGCATGAGGCGGCCGAAGCGGTACGCTCAAACTTGGCGGAGTTTCTGCAGGAGACTATGAAAAAGTGAGCTTATAGCGCTTTATTTGTGACGGCTGGCAGTATGTTTCACTGTTATTTCTGGTACAGCGATGCTTCGCCATCCGGGCGTGTCTTGAAGCGTTTGTGAACCCAGTAATACTGCGGCACCATGGTGCGTATCGCGGCTTCCAGTTCGCGGTTCATGCGGGCCGTGTCGGCCACATGGTCGTCGGTAGGAAAGTTTTCCCAGGCGGGGGTCAGCTCCGCCACATAGCCTTCGGGCGTCATTCGGTTGTACAGAGCGATGACCTTGGACTTGCCCAGGCGCGCAAAGCGTGACAGCGAGGGGATGGTGGCCGTGTTCTGCACCGCAAAAAAGGGCACGAACTCCGAGTCGTTCTTGCCGTAATCCATATCGGGCAGCAAATACAGCAGGCCGCCCTTGCGCAAACACTGGATGATGGGCTTGACGCCATCGGCGCGGTTGAGCATCTTCACGCGGCCAAAGCGCTGGCGGCCGGCCATGAACCAGGCGTCCAGTGCCGGGTCGGGGTTGGTGGCGTAAATTGAAGTGAACTCGCGCGCGGTGTTCAGCGGCAGGGCCAGGCCGCCGGCATCCATGCTGTAGAAGTGGGGCGCGAAAACAATGGTGGATTGATCGCCTTCCAGCTCATGCGTGGCGCCCACCAACTTGACGCGGCTGCGCACCAACGCTTCAGAACCGAACCAAAGCCAGCTTCTGTCGAGAAAAGTCTGGCAAAAGACCTCAAAAGTCTCCTTGGCCCAGGCTTTGCGCTGGGCTTCAGGGACTTCGGGGAAGCATAGCTCCAGATTGCGAAGTGCAATGCGGCGGCGCTGACCGGCCACCATATAGAGGACTCGGCCAATGCACTTGCCCAGGCCGCGCAACACGGGCAAGGGAAGCTTGGCCAGCACATGCATGCAGCCTATGGCGATCTTGCTGGCGCTCATGCCTTGTGTTCCTGAGAGGGGTTCATGTTTTCAGTGCGTGGCTGTTTGTAGCGGCCATAGCCCCAGAGATACTGCTGAGGACATTGGCGGATGGTGGCTTCCATGGCGGCATTGATTTGCTGCACGGTGGCTTCCAGGCTTTGAGAGGCAGGCACGGGCAATTCCTCCAGGTACAGTGCAAAGCCCCGCCCCCAGGAGAGGCGCTCGCACCGGGCCACGACGACGGCCGCGCCGGTTTGCAGCACCAGGCGGGCTGCCAGCGTCATGGTATAGGCATCGCGGCCGAAAAATGGCGACCAGATGCCTTGCCCTTCGGGAGGAACCTGATCCGGCAGCAGGCCCACGGCCTCGCCCTTGCGCAAGGCCTTGATCATCTGGCGTACGCCCGACAGATTGGTGGGTACGGCCTGTACGCCGGGTCTGTTGCGGGCGGTTTCCAGAATTTCGGCCAGCCAGCTCTGGCGTGCCGGGCGGTAAAGGACGGTGATGTCGCCATGCTGAGCCGACCAGCGGCGTGCTGCGGCCTGTACCGACATTTCAAAGCAGCCCAGATGCGGGGTGAGAAACACAATCCCCTTGCCCTGCGCATAGGCCTTCTCGGCACTTTCTCCGTTGACGATGCGGCATTGAGGCAACTGGCCCAGCCAGATGCGCGGCATCTCGAACACCATTCGGCCGGCATGGCCCACGGCGGCGCGCACCTGGGCGAAGTCATAACCTGCCTGGGCCGCATTGGCTGCAAATCGCCGCCGATAGGTGGGGGATAGCGCCCAGGTCAGCCAACCCATGGCTGCGCCCACGCCATGCAATAGCCACAAAGGCAGTGCTGCAAACAGTCGAAACAGGGAAGGCATTAGAATAGATAGGTCGCTGAGTTAAAGAGCAACTTGCAGGGCGACGTTAAAACAAAACTGCTAAAGCGTTCGCCAGGCTCCCGGGCTAGTGCAACGCAATTGCCCAAGTTAGAAGGAGTTAAATCAATGGCGAGCGATTTTCTGTTCACCTCGGAATCGGTTTCTGAAGGTCACCCCGACAAGGTGGCTGACCAGATCTCTGACGCGATTCTGGACGCTATTTTCACCCAAGACCCGCATTCCCGCGTGGCGGCCGAGACACTGACCAACACCGGTCTGGTGGTATTGGCTGGCGAGATCACCACCGGTGCCAACGTGGATTACATCCAGGTGGCCCGCGATACCATCAAGCGCATTGGCTACGACAACACCGATTACGGCATCGACTACAAAGGTTGTGCCGTGCTCGTGGCTTATGACAAGCAAAGCCAGGACATTGCCCAGGGCGTGGACAAGGCCAGCGATGACGAGCTGAACACCGGCGCTGGCGATCAGGGCCTGATGTTTGGTTACGCCTGCGATGAGACGCCGGAGCTGATGCCCGCGCCCATCTACTACGCCCATCGCCTGATGGAGCGTCAGGCACAGCTGCGCAAGGACGGCCGTCTGCCTTTCCTTCGTCCCGATGCAAAGAGCCAGGTGACTCTGCGCTATGTGGACGGCAAGCCCCACAGCATCGACACCGTGGTGCTGTCCACCCAGCACAGCCCCGACCAGTCGGAGACGGCGACCAAGATGAAGGCCTCGTTCACCGAAGCCATCATTGAAGAAATCATCAAGCCCGTGCTGCCCAGCGAGTGGCTGCAGGACACCAAGTACCTGATCAACCCCACCGGCCGCTTTGTGGTCGGCGGCCCGCAAGGCGACTGCGGCCTGACCGGCCGCAAGATCATTGTGGACACCTATGGCGGTGCTTGCCCCCATGGCGGCGGCGCTTTCTCCGGCAAGGATCCAACCAAGGTGGATCGCTCGGCAGCCTACGCCGCCCGCTATGTGGCCAAGAACGTGGTGGCTGCCGGTCTGGCGCGCCAGTGCCAGGTGCAGGTGGCTTATGCCATCGGCGTGGCTCGTCCCATGAACATCACCGTGTACACCGAAGGTACCGGCGTGATTCCTGACAGCGAGATCGCCAAGCTGGTGGCTGCGCAATTTGACCTGCGCCCCAAGGGCATCATCCAGATGCTGGATCTGCTGCGTCCTATTTACAGCAAGACTGCCGCCTATGGCCACTTCGGTCGCGAAGAGCCCGAGTTCACTTGGGAGCGTACCGACAAGGCGGCCGAACTGCGCGCCGCCGCTGGCCTCAAGGGCTGAAAGCCAGGGCTTTGGCCCTGCTGGTCATGAAAGCCGCCAACCGCAAGGTCTGGCGGTTTTTTTGCGCAGGCATGGCGGCGTTGCATTGCCGGTACAGACCTACCTGCATAGGTTGCGCGTGCCCACTTGGATTAGTGATTGAGGCCGCTAGGCTTGAACTCTCCATCACTGAACAGGAGTTCTCATGCTCAAGTGGGCCATTATTTTTGCCGTCATCTCGCTGGTCGCAGGGGTGTTCGGCTTTACCGGTGTGGCTGCGGGCGCTGCAGGAATTGCCAAGATATTTTTCTTTATCTTCATCGCCATTGCCGTCATTTTTGTGGTGCTGGCCCTGCTGGGGATTGGCGCCGTCAGCTGACGCTTTTCATAGTCTCAACAGCCTGCATGCTTGTGCCTGCAGGCTTTTTTACAGCCCGCGCGGCGCGAGGGCCAGAGTCTGGCGAAATGCCGGTTTGACGCGGTACAGCTGTGCCGGCCTGTGGGCACCGCCGCTGTGCATGGCGCCGGGCACGGCTTGGAGCAGCTCCATTTCATCCATCTTGCGCCTGAAACTGACCTTGTTGAGCGGCTCGCCCAGAATGCTTTCGTACACCTGCTGCAACTGGGGCAGGGTAAAGCGCTCGCCGCACAGATGCACGGGTAAAGAGGAATAAAGGCTTTTGTTGCGCACGCGCTCCAGTGCCGCATCCACGATGGCGCGGTGATCAAACGGCAGCTGGGGCAGGGCGGTGACGGGGATGACGCTGATATCCGCGTGCTCTGCGGGCAATTGCTGCACCGGCAGCAGCGCGCAATAGGCAATGGCCACCGACCAGCCACGGGGGTCGCGGGCCGGGCCGCTGAAGGTGGCCAACTGCTCCAGATAGGCGCCTGCGATACCTACTTTTTCGCGCAGCACGCGGGCCGCGCTGGCCTGTGCATCGGCATCTTCGTTGGTGTGGATATAGCCACCCGGCAAGGCCCAGACCCCGGCGAAAGGCGCTTGGGCACGGCGCAGCAGCACGGCGTGCAATACCTGCTCCACCAAGGTGAGCAGCACCACATCCACGCTGACGATGGGTGGCGTTCGTGACTCATGGCTTTGATTCATTTTTTTACCAAGTGACTTTTGTTTGTTTGATTATTTCATATGCTTTGAAATTCACTTAGTTGCATAAATGATTTAACTAATCTAAACTGGCCTCCATCGCACAATGCATGGAAGGTGAACGACATGACAGGCAACTCCAGACCGCTCGCGCAGCTGCTCATCATTGATCCGCAAAACGACTTTTGTGATCTGCCCAGGGATTGGTGGCCGTTGTCGCCCCTCGATGGTTCAGTGACCGCGCCGGCGCTGCCCGTGCCGGGAGCCCATGCCGACATGCAGCGGCTGGCGCTGTGGATGTCCGCCCAGGGGCAGAGCTTGGAGCAGATCACCGTTACCCTGGACTCTCACCAGGCCTATGACATTGCCCACCCCGCGTTCTGGCAACAGGCCGATGGCGGAGCAGTGGCACCCTTTACCCAGATCACGGCGACGCAGCTGCGCAGTGGCGAGTACGCCCCCCGCGATGCGCAGCAGCTGCCGCACTGTCTGCAGTACCTGGATGCGTTGGAGGCCCAGGGCCGTTACAAGCTTATGGTCTGGCCCTTGCATTGCGAGATCGGCAGCTGGGGTCATGGCGTGCATGCCGATGTACTGGCTGCCTGTCGCCAGTGGCAGGAGCGGCAGCACCGGGCGGTGCGCACGGTGTTCAAGGGCATGAATCCCTGGACCGAACACTACAGCGCCATCCGCGCCGAGGTGCCGGATGTGCAAGACCCCGCAACCGATGTGAATGAGGGCTTGCTGGCCTGCTTGCACGCCAGCGAGTTGGTGGTAATTGCCGGCGAGGCCAGCAGCCACTGCGTGCGTGCCACCACCGAGCATCTGGTGGAACACTGGCAGGGTGATTTGTCGCGCCTGGTGCTGCTGACCGACTGCATGAGCCCGGTCAGCGGTTTCGAGCAAGCCCATGTGGACTTTGTGCAGCGCATGCGTGCCAGCGGAGTACGCTGCGAAACCAGCACCAGCTTCAACATATAAGATAAATTGAGTGATAGCCCTTTCTGATATTGCGTCAGTAGCTCACATTTTTGCAAAGATAACGGTATGACACCCATCATCACCAGCCTGCTGGATACGGACCTGTACAAGTTCACCATGTGGCAGGCCATGCTGCACCGCCACCCTCAGACCGAGGCCGAGTACGAATTCGTCTGCCGCACGCCTACGGCATTTCCTTTGGCCGAGTTGCTGCCCGAGGTCAACCGCGAGCTCGATGCCTTGTGCTCGCTGCGTTTTGCGTCCGATGAGCTGGCCTATCTGGCGGGCCTGCGTTTCATGAAGAGCGATTTCATCGATTTTTTGCGCATCTTCCAGTTCCAACGCGCCTTTATCAGTGCCTGGGCCGAGGGCGACAGGCTGCATATCGTGGCGCGCGGCCCGCAAGTGCATGTGATGGGGTTCGAGATCTATGTGCTGGCCATCGTCAACGAGCTGTATTTCCGTCGCTTTGATGCCGATGCCGCCATCGTTGAAGGCCGCAAGCGTTTGGCACACAAGCTCGATCAGCTCAAACACCTGGCGGTGGAAGCCAAGCTGCACAACCCTTTCGAGTTGTTTGACTTCGGCGTACGCCGTCGTTTCTCGGGCCCATGGCAGCGCGAGGTGGTGCAGGCTTTTGCCACCGAGACGGCGCAATGGTTCAAAGGCACTTCCAATGTGCTGCTGGCACGCGATCTCAACATCGTGCCGATTGGCACCATGGCCCATGAGTACATGCAAAGCTATCAGGCGCTGGGCGTGCGCCTGCGCGATTTCCAGATCGCGGCGCTGGAAGACTGGGTGCAGGAATACCGGGGCGATCTGGGCATCGCCCTGACCGATACCGTGGGCATGAATGCTTTTCTGGCCGATTTCGATATGTACTTTGCCAAGCTGTTCGACGGGCTGCGCCACGACTCGGGTGACCCCTTCGAGTGGGGCGAAAAAGCGCTGGCTCATTACGCCAAGCTGCGCATAGATCCGCAGAACAAGCGCCTGGTGTTCTCGGACGGGCTGGATCTGGACATGGCCCTGGCCCTGTACCACCGCTTTGCCGACCGTATCCAGTGCGGCTTTGGCATAGGCACGCGCCTGACCAATGACATGGGCCTGACCACCATCAACATCGTGATGAAGCTCACCCATGCCAACGGCCAGCCCGTGGCCAAGATTTCGGACTCTCCGGGCAAGACGCTGTGCACGGATGAAACCTATCTGGCCTATCTGCGCCAGGTCTTCAGCATTGCCGACCCGGTACCTCTGCCTGCGGTTGCGCTCAAGCTGGCCGCCAGCGGCGTCTTTTAATGGATCAGGAGCACACCATGCTGCGCATCACCCTTGCCCAACTGAACTATATGGTGGGAGACATTGCCGGCAATATCCGGCGCATGACCGAGGCGGCCCAGCAGGCGGCCCAGGAGCAGGCTGATCTGCTGGTGTTCTCCGAGCTGTCGTTGTGCGGCTACTACCCCGGCGACATGCTTGATGAACCCAGCTTTTTGCAGCGGCTCGATGAGGGATTGCAGCAGTTGCTGACGGCCACGCGCCAGTTTCCCGAGCTGCACTGGGTGGTGGGCGCGCCCACCCGCTCGCAAGGGCCGGGCAAGCCGCTGCACAACAGCCTGCTGGTCTTGAAGGATGGCGCGGTACGCCTGCGCTACGACAAGCAGCTGCTGCCCACCTACAACATCTTTGACGAACGCCGCCACTTCGAGCCCGGTGCCGATACGGCCAAGGTGCTGCGAGTGGGCAACTGCCAGGTGGGCTTTCTGGTCTGTGAAGATGGCTGGAACGACCAGGGTGCGGACTACGCCACCAATCCTTTCTCGCGTATGGGCGATGCTGCGCCTGATATGGTGGTCAGCATCAACGCCAGCCCCAGCCATCTGGGCAAGCGCGAGCAGCGTCATGAGGTGTTCAAGCAGGCGGCCGAGCGCCACAAGCTCTCCATCCTCTATGTGAACCAGGTGGGCGGCCAGGATCAGATCGTCTTCGACGGCGCCTCGTTTGTGGTGGAGCCCGGTCGTGGCGTGGTGTTTGAGGCCAAGCGCTTTGCCGAGGATCTGTGCACGCTGGAGTTAGGCGACGACGGCCGCTTTGTGCAGGCCGGCGGCCAGCCATTGGAAGCCGTGCCCGTGCAGGGGCTGCCCACCATGGAGTTCTACCGCCAGCAAATCGTGCTGGGCCTGCGCGATTACGCGCGCCGCTGCGGTTTCAAGCAGGTGGTGGTGGGCAGCTCGGGCGGTATTGATTCCGCACTCACGCTGGCGCTGGCCGTCGATGCGCTGGGGGCCGAGAACGTGGTGGGCATCACCATGCCTTCGCGCTATTCCTCGGCGGGCTCGGTCGATGACTCGGTGGAGCTGTGCCGCAATCTGGGCATCCAGCTTTATGAACATCCGATCAAGGATCTGGTCGATACCTATGCGCGCCAGTTCGAGGCCAGTTTTGGCGAGCCGCTCAAAGGGCTGGCACTGGAGAATCTGCAGGCGCGTGCGCGCGGCACCACGCTGATGGAGTTCTCCAATGCTTGCGGCCATTTGCTGCTGACCACGGGCAACAAATCCGAAGTCTCGGTGGGCTATTGCACGCTGTACGGCGACACCAACGGCGGCCTGGGCTTGCTGGGAGATCTGTACAAGACCGAGGTCTTCGAGCTCTCGCGCCATATCAATGCGCGCGCGGGTCGCGAGCTGATTCCGCAGGCCATCATTGACAAGCCGCCCTCGGCCGAACTGGCGCCGGGACAGAAGGACGAGGACAGCCTGCCGCCTTATGCGGTGCTGGATGAAATCCTCAAGTGGCAGATCGAGGGTCATCACTTGTCCAGCAGCGAATATGAACATGCTGCGCAATTTGTGGCTCAGCTCAAAACCCAGGCCGGCGGCCCTGAACTGATTGCACGCGTGCAAAAGATGGTGTTTCGCAGCGAATACAAGCGCCGTCAGGCTCCGCCCATGCTGCGTGTGCGGCCGAGGGCATTTGGTACGGGCCGGCAAATGCCAATTGCTGCACACTACGAATAGGAGTGGTGGATAAAGCTCTGCTGGCGTTGCGGCCCAATCTTGTCGTCCCTGTGGGGCTGCCTGCGATTGAGCAACTAGCCTGGATCGCTACGCCGAGCTTTCTGCACCACTCAATACCTCACTTTCTGATATGCCCTCACGGGCGCTGATTTCTGTACGGGTTTCGCTCTCATGCCTCAAGCCAGTTCTCACATTTCCAGCAAGCGCGTTCTCTCCGCAGCTCCCGAGACGTTGCCCACCTCGCTGCCGCTGCACACCGCTGTGCTGATTGGCCGCTTTCAGCCTCTGCACAACGGCCATATGGCGCTGCTGCATGCGGCGCTAGAGCGTGCGCGCCAGGTGGTGGTGGTGTTGGGCAGTGCCTGGCAGGCCCCCAGCCCCAAGAACCCTTTCAGCTGGCAGGAGCGCGCGCAGATGCTGCGTGCTTCGCTCTCCAAAGAGCAGGCCGATCGCGTGCACTGCGTGCCTGTGCGTGACTATTACAACGAGCCGCTATGGGTGCATGCCGTGCGTGATGCCGTGGGTGCGCTGGTGCCCGAAGGTGCCAGTGTGGCGCTGGTGGGACACTTCAAGGATGCCAGCAGCAGCTATCTGGCCCGCTTTCCGGGTTGGGAGCTGATCAGCCTGCCGCGCCTGGGCCAGTTTGATGCCACGCCGCTGCGCGAGATTTATCTGGGCGAGGGCGGTTCATCGCCTCAGGCCATGGACGCGGCCCTGGCCAAGCTTGCCGACCAGATACCCGAAAGCACGCTGGCTTTTTTGCGCCGCTGGGCCCACACGTCGCTGTATGCACGCATGCAAAAAGAGTGGCAGATGTTGCAGGCCTATAAAGAGGCCTGGTCCAAGGCTCCATATGCGCCGGTGTTTGTGACCGTGGACGCCTTGCTGCGCTGCCATGCCAGGGGGCAGGACCAGGTACTGCTGATTCAGCGCGGCCATGCGCCCGGCCTGGGCCTATGGGCTTTGCCCGGCGGTTTTCTGGAGCAGCGCGACAGCCTCTGGCAATCTTGCGTGCGCGAGCTGCGTGAGGAGACCTGTGCCACCGTGAGTGAGGCCGATCTGCTGGCAGCACTGCAAGCCGTGCAAGTGTTTGATCATCCTGATCGCAGCCTGCGCGGGCGTACCATTACCCATGTGCACTACCTGAATCTAGGCATGCAGCCCAGCCTGCCGCCGGTGCAGGGTGCTGATGATGCCGCCCAGGCCCGCTGGGTTCCGGTGGCTGATCTGGCGCAGATGGAGGACGAGTTCTTCGAGGACCACTTCCAGATCCTGTGCCAGTTTCTGCCCATCACGCTGGCGAACACGGATTCACCAGCCCAACGGGTGGCCTGAAACTCCTGAAAACATAGCTTCAAGCGCATGATGAATATGGGCTTGAGGCCTTTTTTATTGAAATAATGAGCGCTTTGAAGATTCGCCCTGCCACCGAGCGGGACATAGACCTCATCCTGCAGTTTGTGCGGGAGCTGGCCATTTATGAAAAAGCCGAGCATGAGGTGCTGGCGACGCCCGATCATGTGCGCAATACCCTGTTTGGTGCGAACCCTGCCGTCTTTGGTCTGATCTGCGAGGTGGATGCCAAGGCGATTGGCTTTGCCGTGTACTTCTTCAACTATTCGACCTGGCAGGGGCGCCATGGCCTGTATCTGGAAGACCTTTATGTCACGCCGGACGCCCGCGGTCATGGGGCCGGCAAGGCGCTGTTGCAACATCTGGCGCAGATTGCCATGGACAAGGATTGCGGGCGCTTTGAGTGGAGCGTGCTGGACTGGAATACGCCGTCCATCGAGTTCTACGACAGCCTGGGTGCATTGCCGCAGAACGAATGGATTCGCTATCGCATGACAGGCGATGCGTTGCAGGCCCTGGCCGCTGGCGCACAAAAGCTGCCGGCCTGACCGGGCAGGGTGCGACAGGTTCGTGCTTGCTTGTATACATTGCGGCCAAAATGTAAATACGCAGCTTCAACAGTGGAGCTTGGGCCTGCGTGGGCCACAATGATGAGTTTTGACACAAATTAACCGTCACCCCGAGGTGGCTGTTACAAAACTGACTCCTTGAGGGTAGACCGGATGCCAAGCTATCAAGAGCTGATTGCTCAAAAGAACGAACTGGACAAGCGCATCGAGCAGGCGCGCAACAGCGAATCCAAAGAGGCCCTGGCCACGATCAAGCAACTGATCGACACCTTTGGTTTCACGGCTCAGCAGGTATTTCCCTGGAAGCCTGAGGAAAAGAAAAAGGTTCAGGCCAAGTATTACGACCCTGAAAGCGGTGCAGTCTGGACCGGGCGCGGCAAGGCGCCCAAGTGGATAGACGGCAAGGACCGCAGCGAGTACGAAATCCAGGCTACGGCTTGATTTCAGTGGCGTACATGCAAAAAAAGGACGGGTGACCCCCGTCCTTTTTGTTTTAGGCGCTGACGGTTTTCTGCAAAACCTGCAGCAAGTTGGCGGCGTTGAGGCGCTGCACCAGCAACTGACCCTGGTTAGCCTTCACCAGCTTGTCTACCAGCATGCCCGCGCCTGCCATGGCGGGCGGGTCGATGATTTGTTCGGGCGCAAAACATGTCACGCCTTGCAAATCGCCGACCAGCAAACCCAGCTTGCGCCCGGCATGCTCCATCACGATCACTTGGCTTTGTGCGGTGATGCGGCTGGGGCGAGCTTTGAGCAGGGCGCAAAGATCGAACACCCAGACATAGCCGGCTACCGCCCCCTGGCTGTGCCGCGCCAATGTGCCCACGCAAAACGGCAGACGATTGGCAGAAACCGGAGCGATGGTGGAGGCCGGCAGGGCTTCGAGTACGCAAGCGGCGTCCAGTGCCATCAGGTCGGCCTCGACAAAGAAGGTGGCCATTTCCTGCGCGCCCTGCTTGTGCTCTGAGGATGCCAGCGTCAGAGTGCGCCGCAGCACGGCGGCCGAAGCGTCTGGCTGCACGGCCCCAAAAGACTGTATGGCGATGGCCAGAATGTCTTCGCGGTAGCCGTCGCTGCGCTTGAACTCCCGGTAGCCCGTGCCTGCAGTGGCGGCCATGATGCAGTAATGGCCCGCATGCTCCGTGGCGCCGGCCCAGCTTTGGCCGCAGGCCAGCTTCAAAAGCTCCGGAGGCAAGTCCATGTGGCTGTTCACGGCATAGGCTGGATCGGTGGAGGCCATGACCCGGCCGGAACGGTTCAGGTACAGCACGCGGGTGGGCAGGCTGTGCTGGACGGGCGCCGCGCCATAAAGCATGGCGTGCAGCTCGCGCTGGGCATGAAACACCAGGCCTATGCCGCCCAGCACCTGCCCCTGGGGGGCGCGTATGGCCGCATGATAGGCATAGCTGGGCAGGCCGTCGCTGTTCAGATCCTGAGTGCAGCAGGCCCAGGGCGTCACGTAGTAAGCCTGAGGGTTGGGGAGCAACTGCACCTGGGCCAGTGTTTGGGCCTCGATCTGCATGCCAAGCAATGGATGCTTGCTCTCCTCGACATTCGCCCCCCACTGGCTGCAGGCAAGGATGCGGCCCGAGGCGTCGTACACAAAAATCTGGCTGTAAACGGTATAGAGCTGGTGGATATGCGTCAGCGTGCGGTTGGCCTGCTGCACCTGCAGGGCTGTTTCTGCACGGTTGCTGGCGGCTGCCAGCAACTGCGGCCATTGCGGGGCCAGTGCCCACCAGCGGCAGTCATTGGCGCGTTCATAAAGATTACGATCCAGCAAGTCCACCAGCAACTGGCTCAGCAGCATGTTGTCATGCAAGGCCGTGGCGATCACCGTGTGGTACAGCGTGCTGATGGATTGGGAAAATACCTCGTTGGTGCGGCTGCCGGTTTCGCCAATCTGCTCCAGCACGGCTTGCAAACGGTCGCTGTCTTTTTGCTTGCCCGCCGTCATGACCTGGCCATTCCATACCACGCGGCGAATCGTGTCTGCTGCTGTGGCGATGGCATGCAGCGGCGGACAGAAGCGGCGGGCGTGCGTCAGCAGCCCATGGGCCACCTGCGGTGAGGTGTGGCGTTGCAAGGCATCACGGCCGGAAAAAGCCTGCTCCACTGGCGTCATGACAAGGGCTTGCCAGCCTTCAGGCCCCGGATAGCCCTGATAGCCTTGGGATGCTGCGGTTTGCACCAGATAGGTGCGTCCTGCGTGAAGAAAGGTGCTGAACGCGCCACCTTGGTGCAGCGGCAAATGCTGCCCCAGGCCAATCCAGTGCGTATCGCTGCTGGCCAACACTATTCCATCAGCATTCGTCAGCAAGGCAATCTGGGCGGCGGCCTGCGCGCTGCGGGGCTGGAAGATGCCTCGCATCTCGCCCTCAAAGTCAAACACCAGGCACAGCACAGCGGTCACTTCACCGGTGACCGGGTGAAGCATGGGGTGGGAGTAGGTCAACGTCTGCCCATGGCCGGGGCGCAGGTCGGTGATCCCAAAGCTTTCCACATGAGATTTGCGTTGCAGCGTGCGGGCAATGAGCGGGTTGCGGCTGTGGGTGACGGGGCTGTCCTCATCGGTTTGCGCCAGCACCAGGCCCTGCGGGTCGAGTAGAAAAATTGCGTTATACACCGTGTATTTGCTGCGATAGGCCTGCAGTCTTGCGCGTACAGAATCTGCATCCGGACCGGAGAGCCCGGCCACAAAGTGGCACAACTCTTCATCGGTGGCCAGAAAGCCCACATCTGCGGTGCGCTCGTAGAGATTGCGCACCAGCGTATCAATTACATGGCGAGCGCGCGTGGCCAGGCCGGCCATGACGCCTGCGACCGATTGATCCACCATGGACTGCACAAGATCGAGCTCCAGCTTTTCGAAGCCCTGCCGCGTGGCGGCCATCATGGGCAGCAGGGCACGGGCCTCCTGCGGGCAGTTCATCTTGGCGCTGGCTTCAATTAGCCGCCACATCAGGTTCAGTTCACGCAGCGAGCTTTCGCACTGGGTGACATGGCGCATATAGGGAATGAAAGCGTTGATCTGCAGCGAGTGGTCACGGCTCGCGTCCGGGGGCGTTGTCATCTCAGGGTGCATGCGCATGCACTGCAAGAGTCAGGCCTACTTGTAAGCAATAGTTGAACTTTGCTTCTGTGCCGACGTCAGCTTATCGGCTGGCATAAGTGCTTACCCGGACTGCCTCATTGAAGTTTCGTTCAGAAAGCGGCCCCCTTTCGAGGGGCGTTGCTGCATGAATCAGTGCTTAGCAGCAGGTAGGCGTGGACGATGAGCAGCTCCCAGCAGTCCAGCCCCGCTAACGCACCTGAACGAAACTCCGTGGGGGCGACAGGGAGTGCCAGCCGCCTGATATCTGTTGTGGTGCCGCCGCAGTAATCCCCATAACCCCGGCCGCCGATTCCCTCTTCCGTGGTACGGTTCGAGCAGAAGGCTTTGGTCCTGACGTACTTGGAACTTACGCCGTGCCGCAGGTGCTGAATATGGCTTCCAGTGGCTTGTTGTTGAACCTGCCTTATGACGAAAGCGTTACGCAATCCTAATCTTTCACGACAGAAAACATCCGGTCTTCTAACGACCTGCCATCAGAGACAGATACCTCAACTCGCACACTCTGCTTCGACACCATGACTTCACAGACTTTGTTTCCTTTGTTTTACGAGCAACCTCGCCCGCTGTCTTCTGGTGAGCACGCGAACCTGTCGTTCACCGGTAACACGGACTATGCCTACGCGGCCAAGACCAACGCCGTGCCGCTGGTGGCAACTGAGCTGCCAACCGCATGCCGCTATTTCCCTATCGTCTTTTCAGGCGATGAGCCCGCGCCGGTTGCTGTACTGGGTGTGCGTGGCGAGGAAAACCTGTTCGTCGATGCCGACGGCCAATGGCGTGCCGACACCTATGTGCCGGCCTATGTGCGCCGCTATCCCTTCATCTTCATGGAAAATGACGAGCGCAGCCAGTTCACACTTTGTATCGACGAGAAGGCTGCTTCGGTAGTGGATGGTCGTGACAATCCGCTTTTTGATGAAGCGGGTGAGCCTACGGACCTGGCGCGCAGCGCGCTGGCGTTCTGCCGCGATTACCAAAATCAGCACTCCTACACGATGGAGTTTGCGCGGGCAGTGGTCGAGGCCGATTTGCTGGTCGAGAACCGTGCCGATATCACTTTGGCCAATGGCCAGCGCCTGGCGATGTCTGGCTTCAAGGTGATCGACGAAGCGCGCTTCAACAAACTGCCGGACGATGAATTCCTGCGCTGGCGCGCGAATGGTTGGCTGGCCTTGGTCTATTGCCACTTGTTGTCGATCAATACCTGGCCTAGCTTGATCAACCAAGTGCAAGAATCCGCTGTGGCAGAAGCCGAAACAGCCGAAGCGTAAGCTCTGTCACAGCAGCTTTGCGCTGTTTGCCTTGCACTGAAGTGGTGGAGAGGTGAAGCATTGAGGTTTTTCTTCTCCACCTCTGGGCTATCAGTTGATTTTTTGCAGCGCGGCTTCCAGGGCCGCGTTGTCGATTTTCACGTCAGCAGGCGGTGCGAGCTTGCTTAGGTACTCATTGGCAAGCTCCCGCTGACGTTGCTCTCGCAAAGCGGTTTGCAGTGCGGGCTTGACCTCTTCCAGAGTGGCGAGGCGCGATGGTTGAGTTGCCAGCAGCTTGAGCACATGGAAGCCAGAAGCGGACCGCACGGGTTCACTGACTTGGTTGAGTTGCATGCTGGCGACGACATCACGGGTCTCTGGCAATAACTGTGCCAGAGGTAAATTTCCGACTTCTCCGCCTTTTGCCGCACTGGGCGTGTCTTGCGAGTGGGCTTTGGCCAGCGCTGCAAAGTCCCCTTCGCGTGATTGCTTGGCCAACTCGTCGGCCTTTTTGCGTACGGCGGCAATCGTTGCGGCATCCGCATCGGCGGCAACGGGCAGGAATATCTGTGCGACCCGATAGGTTGCCGCAATATGGAGTTGGGGCTTGGCTCGCTCGTAGGCGGCATTGACGTCGGCATCGCTTGGGAAGTCAGCCGGCAAGCGCGCAATTGACTCCAGGTAGCTGCTGCTGACGATACGGGCCGTGACGTCCTTGATGGCGGTATCGATGCGGGCCTTGACCTCCGGGCGTTCTGCCCACTTTTTTTGCT
This sequence comes from Comamonas aquatilis, assembly GCF_965139575.1. Classification (NCBI taxonomy): domain Bacteria; kingdom Pseudomonadati; phylum Pseudomonadota; class Betaproteobacteria; order Burkholderiales; family Comamonadaceae; genus Comamonas; species Comamonas aquatilis. The sequence goes on from NZ_CBCSIW010000001.1 coordinate 211,274, forward strand.
GGGCTTCGCGCAGCAGGGCTTCGCTCGCCAAACGTTGGCGCAGCCAGTTATCCAGACCTGCGCGGTCGCTTTTGACTTTGGCACGCTCGTTGTCGGGCATGGCGCGCAATAGCTGCTGGACTTCCGCTGAAGAGATGTGGATGGTGCCCAGCTTGGCAACCGCAGCGTCTGATGTCTTCGTCGGGGTCTGCGCCATGGCGCTGCTGCTCATGAGAACGATCAGAGCCAAGCTCATTGCACTAGGTACGTTGTGGCGGGACAGAAATTTCATTGACTATCACTTTCTTATTGCGCGCTGAAAGCGCCGACGGAATCGGCCAGCTTTTCCTGGCTGGCAGCAAGCCTCACGGAATGTAGCGTCTCAAACTCTACCGGAGGCCGGTCATGCTCAGATGAATGTCTGCGAAAAACATCTGGCCGTAGCCAAAGGCCGCGCTGGGGCGCTGTACCAAGTAGTGCAGTTCGGTTTGCGGATGGCGCAGTGGATTTGCTGCGAGTGGGCCTATGACTGAGTGCAGATTTGTACAAGCTCTTGAAACTCAGAAAAATTGCCTTATTATTAGCACTCAATGGGGTCGAGTGCTAATAAGCTCTGGACCTCACACTTTTCCGAATGCTGGCAGTTGTTGCCAGCAAGTCTTGTTTCAACTTTGTTGATGTATTTAGGAGTTGGTATGAACCTGCGTCCCCTGCACGATCGCGTGATCGTCAAGCGCCTCGAAAACGAAACCAAGACGGCTTCGGGCATCTTTATCCCCGACAACGCCGCCGAGAAGCCTGACCAAGGTGAAGTGCTGGCAGTGGGTCCCGGCAAGCGCAACGACAAGGGCGAACAAGTGGCCCTGAACGTCAAGGTCGGTGACCGCGTTCTGTTCGGCAAGTACTCGGGCCAGACCGTGAAGGTCGACGGCGACGAGCTGCTGGTGATGAAGGAAGACGACCTGTTCGCAGTCGTCGAGAAGTAAGTTCTTCTCCAAGAAACTCATAAATTCATAGCTGTTGGCGCTTCATTGATAAGCGTTGACAGCCAAATTGATCCAAATTTTGTAGGAGCCAAAAATGGCAGCAAAAGACGTAGTTTTCGGCGGTGAAGCACGTGCACGCATGGTTGAAGGCGTGAACATTCTGGCTAACGCAGTCAAAGTGACCCTGGGCCCCAAGGGCCGCAATGTGGTGCTGGAGCGCTCGTTCGGCGCCCCCACCGTGACCAAGGACGGTGTGTCCGTGGCCAAGGAAATCGAACTCAAGGACAAGCTGCAAAACATGGGCGCTCAGCTCGTGAAGGAAGTGGCCTCCAAGACCAACGACATCGCCGGTGACGGCACCACGACTGCTACCGTGCTGGCCCAAGCCATCGTGCGTGAAGGCTCCAAGTACGTGGCCGCTGGTCTGAACCCCATGGACCTGAAGCGCGGTATCGACAAGGCTGTGATCGCCCTGGTGGAAGAGCTGAAGAAGCAATCCAAGGCCACGACCACTTCCAAGGAAATCGCTCAAGTCGGTTCCATCTCCGCCAACTCCGACGAATCCGTGGGCAGCATCATTGCTGAAGCCATGGACAAGGTTGGCAAGGAAGGCGTGATCACCGTTGAAGAAGGCAAGAGCCTGGCCAACGAACTGGATGTCGTGGAAGGCATGCAATTCGACCGTGGCTACCTGTCGCCCTACTTCATCAACAACCCCGAAAAGCAAGCCGCGATTCTGGACAACCCCTTCGTGCTGCTGTTCGACAAGAAGATCAGCAACATCCGCGACCTGCTGCCCACACTGGAGCAAGTTGCCAAGGCTGGCCGTCCCCTGCTGATCATTGCTGAAGATGTCGAAGGCGAAGCCCTGGCAACTCTGGTGGTGAACACCATCCGCGGCATCCTGAAGGTTGTGGCTGTGAAGGCTCCTGGCTTCGGCGACCGCCGCAAGGCCATGCTGGAAGACATTGCCATCCTGACTGGCGGCAAGGTTATCGCTGAAGAAGTGGGCCTGACCCTGGACAAGGTGACTCTGGAAGACCTGGGCCAAGCTCAGCGTGTCGAAATCGGCAAGGAAAACACCACCATCATCGACGGTGCTGGCCAAGCTGTTGAAATCGAAGCCCGCGTCAAGCAAATCCGCGCTCAGATCGAAGAAGCGTCCAGCGACTACGACCGTGAAAAGCTGCAAGAGCGCGTGGCCAAGCTGGCCGGCGGTGTTGCCGTGATCAAGGTTGGCGCTGCCACCGAAGTCGAAATGAAGGAAAAGAAGGCCCGCGTTGAAGACGCCCTGCACGCTACCCGCGCTGCTGTGGAAGAAGGCATCGTGGCCGGCGGCGGCGTGGCTCTGCTGCGCGCCAAGCAAGCTGTGGGCACTCTGTCCACTGGCAATGCCGAGCAAGACGCCGGTATCAAGCTGGTGCTCAAGGCGGTGGAAGCTCCTCTGCGCGAAATCGTGGCCAACGCCGGTGGCGAGCCTTCGGTGGTGGTGGACGCTGTGTTGAAGGGCCAAGGCAACTTCGGCTTCAACGCTGCCAACGACACCTATGGCGACATGCTGGAAATGGGTATTCTGGATCCCACCAAGGTGACTCGCACTGCACTGCAAAACGCTGCTTCCGTGGCTTCGCTGCTGCTGACCACCGAGTGCATGATCGCTGAAGCCCCCAAGGCTGACGGCGGCCCTGCCATGCCCGACATGGGTGGCATGGGTGGCATGGGCGGCATGGGCATGTAATTGCCAAGCTGCTGACCGAATGGCCGCAAGGCCATTCAACCAGCTCCGAAAAGGCCGCATTCATTGCGGCCTTTTTTATTGCCTTTTATGAATCAAACTAGCATCTAGCCCTTTGCCTTATTGCGCTAGTTGCTCATGTTTTTAAATTCTCGATGCGAGCGGCATTACCCGGTCTCGTGCAGGAGGCTTGTGCCTGGGAGCATTGCAGTTCCTGATTCCGTGGTGCGCCAAGCTGAAATTTGCTGCACATCTGCCGGCATGCGGCCCCACCGCGTAGATGAGTAATGTGAGCAATGGCCGACCGCCATAAAAAACGCCCGGAGCTTGCGCGCCGGGCGTTTGGGTTGTGGCCTTGGCTTTCAGCGAATGAACGTCATTCGCTGATGCCTGGCTTGATTCTGATCAGTTGCGGAACAAGTCCAGAATGCGGCTGCGCTCTTCGGTTGCAGGCGCAGGCGTGGAGCCGCCAGCCGAGCCGGTGTTGGCATCGCTGCCGTCCATGCCCAGGTTGCTCACGCCGCCGCCACGGACGTTCTCTTCGTAGTACCAGTCGCCACCCATGTTGACCACGCCTGGAGGCACGGGCATTTCGGCCACAGGTACGCCCTTGAGCGCGTGCTGCATGAAGCTGATCCAGATGGGCAGGCTCAGACCGCCACCGGTTTCGCGCGAGCCCAGATTGCGTGGCGTGTCATAGCCAATCCACGAGACCGCTGCCATGGTGGGCTGAAAGCCGGTAAACCAGGCATCGACCGAGTCATTGGTGGTGCCGGTCTTGCCATACAGGTCAGGGCGCTTGAGCGTGGCCTGGGCCCGGGCTGCCGTACCCACGCGAGCCACGTCGTTGAGCATGGTGCTCATGACAAAGGCGTTGCGGGCGGGAATGGCCTGGGGCAGATCAGTGACCGGAGGCGGCGTGAACTCGGACAGTACGCGGCCCTTGTGATCCGTCACTTTGGCAATCAGCCAGGGGTTGGCGCGGTGGCCGCCGTTGGCAAAGACCGAGTAGGCCGCAGCCATCTGCAAAGGCGTCACCGAGCCTGCACCCAGGGCCAGTGTCAAATACGCGGGTTGCTTGGCGGCTTCGAAGCCAAAACGGGTCGCCCATTCCTGGCCTTGCTTGGGGCCCACGGCCTGCAGCAGGCGGATGGAAATCATGTTCTTGGACTTGTTCAAGCCCGTGCGCATGGTCATGGGGCCATCGTAGCGGCCATCGTAGTTCTTGGGTTCCCAGGGCTGGCCGCCGGTGACGGAGGAGCCAAAGAAAATCGGCGCATCGTTGATCATGGTGGCAGGCGAGAAGCCTTTCTCCAGCGCTGCCGAGTAGATCACCGGCTTGAAGCTGGAGCCAGGCTGGCGCCAGGCCTGCGTCACATGGTTGAACTTGTTCTTTTCGAAGTCAAAACCGCCGACCAGGGCGCGGATGGCACCCGTCTGGGGCACCACTGCGACAAAAGCGCCTTCCACCTCGGGCAGTTGCGTGGCTTCCCAACTGCCCTTGGGTGTCTTGACGGCACGAATCACGGCGCCGGGACGAATCTTGATATTGGGTGGTGCCTTGGGGCTCAATCCCGATTCCACGGGCTTCAAGCCGTCGCCGGTGATCTCGAAGTGCTCGCCGTCTGCGCGGGCAGCCACAATCTTGCGCGGCCCGGCTTCCAGTACCACGGCAGCAATCACGTCGCCGTTGTCGGGGTGGTTGGCCAGGGCGTCGTCAATGGCATCTTCCAGTTCCTGGGCGTTGCCGGGCATGGCGATGAACTTCTCCGGGCCGCGGTATTTCTGGCGGCGCTCGTAGTTCATGATGCCTTCACGCAGCGCCTTGTAAGCCGCTTCCTGCTCGCCAGCATTCAGCGTGGTGTAGACATTGAGGCCGCGGGTATAGGCTTCGCTGCCGTATTGGGCAAAGATGAGCTGTCTGGCCATTTCCGCCACATATTCGGCATGAACACGGGTGGAGTTGCTGGCCGTGCGGATCTTGAGCTGCTCTTCGCGGGCCTCTTTGGCCTGGTCGGCAGTGATGAAACCGTTTTCCTCCATGCGGTCAATGATGTACTGCTGGCGGATCTTGGCGCGCTTGGGGTTGCTGATGGGGTTGTAAGCCGAAGGTGCCTTGGGCAGGCCCGCAAGCATGGCAGCCTCTGCGACGGTGATGTCCTTGAGCGGCTTGCCGAAATAAGCCTCGCTGGCAGCTGCAAAGCCGTAAGCGCGGTTGCCCAGATAAATCTGGTTCATGTAGATCTCGAGGATCTGGTTTTTGGTCAGCAGATGCTCAAGCTTGAAGGTGAGCAGGATTTCGTAGATCTTGCGGGTAAAGGTCTTCTCGGAAGAAAGATAGACATTGCGCGCCACCTGCATGGTGATGGTGGATGCACCCTGGCTCTTGACCTTGCCCAGGTTGGCCAGCGCTGCGCGCAACATGCCTTTGTAGTCCACGCCGCCGTGCTCGAAGAAACGGGTGTCTTCAATGGCCAGCACTGCGTTGGTCATGACTTTGGGAATCTCCTGGATGGGCGTCAGGGTGCGGCGTTCCTCACCGAATTCGCCCAGCAAGGCGCCTTCGCTGGAATACACGCGCAGCGGCAGCTTGGGACGATAGTCTGCTAGTTCAGAGACGTCGGGCAGGTTCGGGTAGGCCATGGCCAACGCGACGGCGACGGCCAGGGCTGCGGCCAGTACGCCAGCCACCGCTAGGCCAAACAGCCAGAGGATGGAACGGGGGAGCCAGTGCATGCGGCGCTTGGGAGAGTTGGGAGCAGACCGGGGAGTCTGTGAAGCAGAGTTATCTGATGGCGGCATTTCGCTGTATGTCCAATGGATCGAGGCATTATAGAAATGCCCTCTGTCGGCTTGACGCTCTTGGGAAAGCGAGGCGTTTGGCCGTCAGGCAAACAAGCATCCTATGCCAGCTGCCTGAGCGTAGTGTTTGCGTGGAGATTGTGCTGTTGCATTTGATGGGGCACAAAAATGTATTTTTTTGGCCACGATATAAGGGAGAACCTTGTATGAGTAGCGCTTGCCGCTGCTCGCATGCTGATAGCATCCAGCATTAGTCTGGGCATTTGTTTCGGTTATTACATATTAAAGGGGACATGTTGATTGCTCTGAGTTCCTTATTCAGTCGTCAGCCTGCACCTCTGCTTGGCATTGATATCAGCTCATCCAGTGTGAAGCTGGTGGAGTTGTCCCAAAGCAAGTCGGGTGAGTTGCAGCTGGAGCGCTGCGCCATCGAGCCGCTGGAAAAGGGCTGGATCACGGACGGCAACATCGAAAAATTCGAAGAAGTTGCAGATGCCCTGCGTCGTCTGGTCAAGAAAAGTGGCACGCGGACCAAGAATGTGGCCATGGCCTTGCCCGCCTCTGCCGTCATTACCAAGAAAATCACGCTTCCTGCCGGCATGAGCGAGCAGGAACTGGAGCTGCAGGTAGAGTCTGAAGCCAACCAGTACATCCCTTTTTCTCTGGATGAGGTGAGCCTGGACTTTTGTGTGATGGGGCCGTCTGCCGTATCGCATGGGGACGTGGACGTGCTGATCGCCGCTTCGCGCAAGGAAAAAGTGCAGGATCGCCAAGGTCTGGCAGAAGCCGCCGGGCTCAAACCCGTGATCATCGATATCGAATCTAACGCGGCCCGCATGGCGGCAGCGCGCTTGATGTCCCTCTTGCCCAATGAAGGCAGCGGAGCGGTGGTGGCACTGTTTGAAGTCGGTGCCATGACCACCAGCATGCAGGTGCTGCGTGATGAGGACGTGCTGTATGAGCGCGATCAGGCGTTTGGCGGCGCCCAGCTGACCCAGCTGATTGCGCGCCAGTATGGTTTTTCCCCCGAAGAGGCCGAAGCGAAAAAACGCAGCGGTGATCTGCCCGACGACTACAACACTGCGGTGCTCAAGCCTTTTGTGCAAAGCCTGACGCAAGAGGTGGCGCGTGCCTTGCAGTTCTTCTTTACCAGCACGCCCTACAACCGCGTAGATCACATCTTGTTGGCCGGCGGTTCAGCTTCGCTGCCAGGTCTTGCCGAGGCGGTAAGTCAGCAGACCGGCTTTGCCTGTGGTTTGGTCAATCCTTTTGACGGCATGGAGATTGGCAGCGGTGTGCGTCTCAAACGTATGGCCAGAGAGGCTCCCTCATATCTCACCTCCTGCGGTCTGGCCTTGCGGAGGTTTGTCGCGTGATCTTGATCAATTTACTGCCGCATCGAGAGGCGGCCAAAAAGCGTCGCAAAGAGGCTTTTCAGGTCAATATGGTGCTGGCTGCACTGGCGGGCTTGCTGGTCGCAGGGCTTATCTACTGGGCCTTCCAGGCGATGATCGAGAATCAGCAGAACAAGAACAATCTGCTGCGCTCGGAGATCACGATGCTTGAGGCTCAGATCAAGGAGATTGCCGGCCTGGAGGGTGAAATTACCGCTTTGCGTGCGCGCCAGAAGGCGGTGGAAGATCTGCAGTCGGACCGAAATTTGCCCGTGCACATGCTCAATGAACTGGTCAGGCAACTGCCGGACGGTGTGTACATCACCAGTATCAAGCAAGAAGGGCTGATGGTCACCATGCAGGGGACGGCCCAGTCCAATGAACGCATTTCGGAGATGCTGCGCAATTTGTCCGAGGGAACACCCTGGTTCTCCAAGCCTGAACTGCAGGAAATCGTGGCCAAGACGGTGGATGTGACTCCCAAGGAGAAGCGCCGGGCCGCTGCATTCACGTTGCGCTTCAATCTGACGCGTGTGAGCGATGCAGAAAAAAGCATGGCGGCGGCCAATCAACCGGTGGGGGCAAAGTGATGGCCAAGAAGAAAAAGTCGCTGGACATCGATTTTGCGGCGCTGCAGGACAGGGTTCAGCGCCAGTTTCGCAATCTGGATCCCAACGACCCTTCGGTGTGGCCGGTACTGCCAAAAGCCCTGCTGTATGCGGCGGTCGCGGTCGCTGTCACCGCTTTGCTGTGGTTTGTGCTGCTCAAGGACTACGAGGCGGAACTGGAGCAGGAACGCACGACCGAGCAGACCTTGCGTCAGGATTACCAGAGCAAGCTCAGCAAGGCTGTGAGCCTGGATGCCTTGAAAAAGCAGCGCGAACAGGTGGAGCAGTATGTGACGCAACTGGAAAAGCAGTTGCCCAGCAAAGCCGAAATGGCGGCCTTGCTCTCGGATATCAATCAGGCAGGCCTGGGTCGAAGCCTGGAGTTTGAAATGTTCAGACCCGGCGCGATGGTGACCAAGGAGTACTACGCAGAGCTGCCCATTAGCTTGAAGGTGGCGGGTCGCTACCATGACATAGGCTCTTTTGCTTCCGATATTGCATTTCTGTCCCGCATCGTGACCTTGAACAACCTGTCCATTGCGCCTGCGAGTCCGGATAAGGGCTCGGACATATTGATCATGGATGCGACAGCCCGTACCTTCCGCTATCTCGATTCGGAAGAAGTCAAGGCTCAGCGCGATGCATCCAAGGGGAAGAAATGAACAAGGCCATAGCCGGCATATTTGTCTTGGCGCTTGCACTTTCGGGCTGCATGTCCTCGGATGAGGACCAGTTGCGCGAGTGGATGGCGCAGGAGAGGGCGAATGCCAAGCCCAGAATCACACCACTGGAAGAGCCCAAACCGTTTAAACCCCAGGCCTATGACGCTGGGCAGGGCATGGAGCCATTCAATCCCATGAAGCTGATTCAGGTGCTGCGCCGGGAATCGGCACAGTCCAATGCCAACGCCAGCCTGATTGCGCCAGAGCTCAATCGCCGCAAGGAACCGTTGGAGTCGGAGCCGCTGGACACCATGACCATGGTAGGCAGCCTGGACAAGAAAAACGTGCCTACGGCCTTGGTCAAGGTGGGCAGCCTGTTGTACCAAGTGCGGGTCGGAAACTACCTGGGCCAGAACTACGGAAAAATTACCCAAATAACGGAGAACTCCATTCAACTGCGTGAAATCGTCCAAGACGGTGGCGGGGACTGGATTGAGAAGACGAGTACTTTGGAGTTGCAGGAGGGGAGAAAATGATGGGCAAGCACCACAGCGTTTTGGCAAAAGCCCGTTGGGGATTGACTCTCGGCGGATTGTTGGTCAGCTCCTTGGCATGGGCTCAGGCACGTATTGAATCGGTCACAGGCGTATTGCAATCCGGCACGGAAGTGATTCGTGTGGAACTGTCCGAGCCATTGACGGCTGATCCCACAGGCTTTGTGATCCAGTCGCCCGCGCGCATTGCCCTGGATTTCCCTGGTGTCACCAACGCCACAGGCAAGTCTCTGGTGGATTTCAATCAAGGCAATTTGCGCTCAGCCAATATCGTGGAGGCTTCCGGACGCTCTCGTCTGGTGCTGAATCTGAAGGCTGCGACCACCTACAAGCTGCAACGCCAGGGCAAGGCTTTGCTGATCGTGCTCGATCCCGCCAGCGCTGCGCAAGCTGCAGCGCCTGCCGTATCGCGTGTGTTCGAGAACAAGACGGCTGTCAGCGATGTGCCCCCGATTCGCGATGTGGATTTCCGCCGTGGCCCCGATGGCTCCGGCCGCATTGTGGTGGGCTTGGGCAGCAACCAGGTGGGTGTGGATTTGCGTCAGGAGGGCAAGGGTCTGGTCATTGACTTCCTGCGTACTTCCTTGCCGGAGAATTTGCGCCGCAAGCTGGATGTGGGTGATTTTGGTACGCCGGTGCAAACCATTTCGACGGTGGCACAGGGCGATCGGGTGCGCATGCGTGTGGATGCCTTGGGCGAATGGGAGCACAGCGCCTACCAAAGTGACAACCAGTTTGTGCTGGAGATTCGCCAGAAGAAGATAGATACCAGCAAGCTGACCCAGGGTCCGGGTTACAGCGGCGAAAAGCTGTCGTTGAATTTCCAGAATATCGAAGTGCGCTCGCTGCTGCAGGTGATCGCTGATTTCACCAACTTCAACATCGTCACTTCGGACACGGTCACGGGCGCTCTGACCTTGCGGCTCAAGGATGTTCCCTGGGATCAGGCTTTGCAGATCATCATGGATGCCAAGGGTCTTGGCATGCGCAAGTCCGGCTCGGTGCTGTGGATTGCGCCCAAGGACGAAATCGATGCCCGCACCAAGCGCGACTATGAAGCGGCGATGGAAATCCAGAAGCTAGAGCCGTTGCGCACTCAGGGCTTCCAGCTCAATTACGCCAAGGCTGCCGATATCTTGCAGCAGATCACGACGTCTACAGGCGGTGGTGGTGGCGTTGGTCAAAGCACGCGCTTTCTGTCGATCCGTGGTTCGGCAATCTCTGAGCCTCGCACCAATCAGCTGTTTGTTACCGATACCCCTTCCAAGCTGGAAGAGTTCAAAACGCTTTTGGCTACTCTGGATGTGCCGGTGCGGCAAGTCATGATCGAAGCGCGCATCGTGGAGGCCCGTGACACCTTTGGGCGCTCTTTGGGCGTGAGATTTGGTGGCGGAGCCGTGGGCAGCAATGCAGCCATGACGTCCTCCCAGTTTTTGCCAAATACCTCTGGCGGAACGGCAGCGACCTTTCCCAGTGGGAATTTCGTGAACCTTCCCGCCAGTATTTCGGGCATCAACACCGTTGGGCAGATTGCGTTTTCGGTGTTCAACAGCTCCATGTCGCGCTTTCTGTCGCTGGAGCTGTCCGCGCTGGAGGCCGAGGGCGATGGCAAGATCATCTCCAACCCTCGCCTGGTGACGGCAGATCAGAACAAGGCCTTGATCGAACAAGGTACGGAGTACCCGTATTCGGTGACGGCTCCCAATGGCGCCACCACCATCTCGTTCAAGAAAGCGGTGCTGAAGCTGGAAGTCACGCCCCAGATCACGCCGGAAGGCGACATCATTCTGGATCTGGACGTGAACAAGGACAGCCGTGGTGAGACCACGACCCAGGGCGTGGCCATCGATACCAAGCACATCAAGACGCAGGTGCTGGTGGAGAACGGCGGCACGGTGGTGATCGGCGGCATCTTCGAGATGGAAGAAACCAATCAGGTCACCAAAGTACCTTTGCTGGGCGATATCCCAGGGCTTGGCAATTTGTTCAAGACCAGAACCAAGGCCTCGACCAAGCGTGAAATGCTGGTCTTCATCACTCCCAAAATGCTCAGTCAGGTGCGTAACTCAAACAAGTAACGGGCGGCGTTTCTTACTGTGCCAAGGCCTGCATCGCGAGACTGCAGGCCTTTTTTATGGGCGAAAGCCTGGACGCTGCGACAATCGGGCTCCTCTCAATTGCACGGACAGTCTGGCGGATTCCATGAGTTTGTTGACAGCATCACATATTGCTTTGGTAGGTTTGCCCGGGAGTGGCAAATCCACTATTGGCCGTTATTTGTCCAAGCGCTGGTCCATGCCTTTTGTGGATGTGGATGTGGCAATCGAGGAGCAGATTCAATGCTCTATTCGCGATTTCTTTGCGAAAGAGGGGGAAGCCTGCTTTCGCGACGTGGAGCGCGATGTTCTGGCGCAGCTGCTGTCCCGGTCCGCACCCATGGTGATTGCCACCGGTGGCGGTGCCGTGCTGAGGCCTGAAAATCGCATGCAGCTGAAAGCGCATTCCAAGGTGGTGTATCTGAGTGCCTCGCCCCATGAAATCGCTCGTCGCTTGCAGCGCGATACCCAGCGCCCGCTGTTGCAGGTGGATAACCCGCTGCAGCGGCTGATGGACCTGCTGGCGGTGCGTGACCCCTTGTACAAGGAAGTGGCTGATTTCGTGGTGGCAGGCGGCGGCCTGTCGGCAACGCAAGTGGCGCAACGCGTGGCCATGCAGGTCGAGCTGGGAACTCCCGGCTGAGCGCTTTGGGCGCCCCGGGCGCCGGCTTGAATATTCGGAGGCACGCAGCCTCGGCAAGAAATGCAGATAGGAAATCGAAGTGGAAACCGTGCAGATTGATTTGGGCGAACGCAGCTACTCCATCGTGATTGATCAAGGTGTGGTGCCGCAAAGTGCTACCTGGCAAAAGCTGCCCAAGGCGGCTGCGGCCTTGATCGTGACCAATGATGTGGTGGCCCCGCTGTACCTGGCATCGCTCAAGGCGGCGCTGCAAACCCAGTACCCACAGGTGCACGAAGTCATATTGCCCGATGGCGAGGAGCACAAGGACTGGCAGACGCTGAACCTGATCTTTGACGGCTTGCTTGCCAACGGCTGCGATCGCAAGACCGTGCTGTTTGCCCTGGGTGGTGGCGTGGTTGGCGATATGACGGGTTTTGCTGCGGCAAGCTATATGCGAGGCGTGCCTTTTGTGCAGGTGCCGACCACGCTGCTGTCGCAAGTCGATTCTTCGGTAGGGGGCAAGACGGCCATCAACCACCCGCAGGGCAAGAACATGATCGGTGCGTTCTATCAGCCGCAGCTGGTGGTTTGCGACCTGGCAACGCTGGCAACTTTGCCTGCGCGCGAGCTGAGCGCAGGGCTGGCGGAAGTCATCAAGTACGGCCCGATTGCCGATATGGAATTTTTCAGCTGGCTGGAGAGCCATGTGGATGCTCTGCGCGCGCAGGAATCTGCGGCGCTGGTTCATGCCGTCAGGCGCAGCGTGGAGATCAAGGCCTGGGTGGTGGGGCAGGACGAGAAGGAATCCGGACTGCGCGCCATTCTCAATTTCGGTCACACCTTCGGCCATGCCATGGAAGCCGGCATGGGCTACGGCAACTGGCTGCATGGTGAGGGCGTGGCCGCAGGCATGGTGATGGCGGCAGAGCTTTCCAAGCGACTGGGCCTGGTGGACGAAGCCTTTGTGCAGCGTCTGCGCAGCTTGATAGAGCGAGCCGGTCTGCCTGTGCGCGGCGCGGTGATTGATGCGCAAGACAATGCGGGCCGCTATCTGGAGCTGATGCGTGTGGACAAGAAGTCCGAGGCGGGCGAGATTCGCTTTGTGCTGATCGATGGTCCGGGCAAGGCGGTGATGCGATCGGCGCCCGATGCGCTGGTGCGCGAAGTGATTGACGCCTGCTGTGTCTGATTGCGAGCGGGCTGCGGCCCGGTTTCGCTGAAGTTCAACGCAAGCTGCTAGAGTGACTCCATCGCAAGATGGGGTGAACCATGCAGACCTTGGCAGTTTATGCCTGCGACCCAGCGCAAAGCCGGGGCCGCCGTTTCACAGAGCCTGCAGCGCCTACGCGCAGCGACTTTCAGCGTGATCGCGATCGCATCGTCCATTCCTCGGCTTTCAGGCGCCTGGTTTACAAGACCCAGGTGTTTGTGAATCACGAGGGCGATCTGTTTCGCACGCGGCTCACCCATTCGCTGGAGGTGGCGCAGCTGGGACGATCGATTGCCCGCTCCCTGGGGCTGGATGAAGACCTGGTGGAAGCCATCTGCCTGGCTCACGATCTGGGACACACACCGTTCGGCCATGCGGGGCAGGATGCGCTCAATGAATGCATGCGCACGCATGGCGGCTTTGAGCACAATCTGCAAAGCCTGCGCGTGGTGGATCGCCTGGAAGAGCGTTACCCGCAGTTCGATGGCCTGAATCTGAGCTTCGAGACGCGCGAAGGCATTTTGAAGCACTGCTCGCGCAGCAACGCCGAGCTGATCGAAGCGCGCGAGCCCGGCGGTGTGGCGCAGCGTTTTCTGGCGGGGACCCAGCCTTCGCTGGAGGCCCAGCTGTGCAATCTGGCCGATGCCATTGCCTACAACGCCCATGATGTGGATGACGGCGTGCGCTCCGGTCTGATCACCATGAGCCAGCTGTGCGATGCCGTGCCTCTGTTTGGGCGCTACCACGAGGCGACGCTGGCTCAGCATCCCGAGCTGGGCCTGCCTCTGGCGGATAGGCGCCTGCTGTACGAGAGCATTCGGCGCATGCTCAGTGATCAGGTGTATGACGTCATAGACACCTCACGCCTGTGCCTGGCGCAGTCTGGCGTGCAATCGGTACAGGATGTGAGGGCTGCAGGCCGCTTGCTGATCAGCTTCAGCGATGCCATGAAGGCCGAGTCTCAGCAGCTCAAGCAGTTTTTGTTGCGCCAGCTATACCGTCACCCCCAGGTCATGCAGACCATGGACAGTGCCCAGCAAGTGGTGCGCGATCTGTTCGCCGCCTATATGGTGGAGCCTGAGCGCATGAAGCCGCGCTTTGTACAGCGCTCGCTGGGGGAGGATTCGCTCAGCGGTCGCGCCCGGGTGGTGTCTGACTTCATCGCCGGCATGACGGATCGCTATGCGGCGCGCGAGCATGAACGTATTACCGGGCTCAAACTGCTGGGAGCGTAGCTGGTGGCCTTCGGGGTTTAGCCTGGCGGCGCAAGCAGTGCGGCTGCCGGATCGCTAAAATACGTGCCCTGTGTGCCAGAGCCGGAATATCTCCCGCCCAGTGCGCTGTCTCTGGGGGCTGAGCCCCCATTTGCATTTTGGAGGGCCTTGCCATGACTGAACCCGTGATGACTGCTGCTGACCAGGGCTTTCCGCCCGATGTCGTGATCGAGGACACGGTGCGCTGGCTGGAAAAAGCCGTCATCGGCCTGAACCTCTGCCCGTTTGCCAAGGGTGTGCATGTCAAGGGCCAGATTCACTACGTGGTCAGCAATGCCACCGATGCAGAGGGCGTTGCCGGGGATCTGTACCTGGAGCTGGAGGCCCTGGCGGAGGCCAATGCAGAAAAGCGCGACACCACGCTGCTGATCCTGCCGCTGGCGCTGCAGGATTTTCTGGACTTCAACGATTTCCTCGAAGTGGCCGACTCCATGGTCGACGAGCTGGATCTGGGCGGCATTTTGCAGGTGGCTTCCTTCCACCCCCAATTCCAGTTCGAAGGCACGGAAGTGGATGACGTGACCAACTGCACCAACCGCGCGCCTTATCCCATCCTGCATCTGCTGCGCGAAGACAGCATAGACAAGGCCGTGGAAGTCTTCCCCGAGGCCGAGTCGATTTACGAACGCAATATGGAAACGCTGGAGAAAATCGGCCTTGAAGGCTGGCTGGACATGGGTGTGGGCGCACGTTGCCCTGTCACCGGTCATGGCGCAGCGAAGGCAGACGAATAATGGCCAAGATGGATAAAAAGCCCCAGGAAGGCAAGCCAGCGAACAAAAAGCCTGCAGCGCAGGATGTGGCGGCACAGCTGGAGCTCAAGCCCGGCCAAAGCATTGAGCTGCTCAAGGCGCTGCACATACTCACGCGCGAAGGCAAGCTCAATCAGGACTCGCGCCGCAAGCTCAAGCAGGTCTACCACCTCTATCAGTTCATAGAGCCGCTGCTGGGCGAGCTGTCCAAGAACGAGCAGGCCGTCACGCTGGCCGATCACGGCGCGGGCAAGTCCTATCTGGGCTTCATCCTCTACGACCTGTATTTCAAGGCCCTGGGTCGCGGCAAGATCTACGGTATCGAGACGCGTGCGCCCCTGGTCGAGACTTCGCAGAAGCTGGCCGCCGAGCTCCACTTCGACCGCATGGAGTTTCTCAACATGTCGGTGGCCGAGTCCACCCGTGCCGACTTCATGCCCGAGCGCTTCGATGTGGTCACGGCCTTGCATGCCTGCGACACGGCAACCGATGACGCGATTGCCTTCGGTATTGAAAAGAAGGCCAAGGCCATGGTGCTGGTGCCCTGCTGCCAGGCCGAAGTGGCAGCCTGCCTGCGCCAGACCAAGGCCTTGTCGCTGACGCGCACGCCTCTGGCCGAGCTGTGGCGCCACCCCATTCATACCCGCGAAATGGGCAGCCAGATCACCAATGTGCTGCGCTGCCTGTATCTGGAAGCCTGCGGCTACCAGGTCACGGTGACGGAGCTGGTGGGCTGGGAGCACAGCATGAAGAACGAGCTGATCGTGGCCCGTTATACCGGTCACAAAAAACGTGCCTCGGCAGAGCGTCTGCGCCAGTTGCTGGCGGAATTTGGTCTCTCGGGTCTAGCCGCCTTGCGTTATCCACATCTGCCTGCTGAAACGCCGTCCACCGAGCAAGGCGCTGAAGCCGCCGTACTGGAAGCGTGAGGTAAAACCGGCGCGCGCTCTGAAAGGCCAGGCGTAGCAGGTTGATATGAAAAAAGGAGCTGCCAGCGCTGGTAGCTCCTTTTTTGTTTGGCATTAAACCACTTGAAGTTGTTTAATAGTCAGCGCTGAATGCTACCAAAACAGTGTTTACACCTGAGCGCCGGAATCCTTGACCACCTTGCCCCACTTGGCTGATTCGGCCTTGATGTAGGCGGCAAATTCGGCTGGCGTATCGATCACGATGTCGCCGCCCTGGTCATTGATCTTCTTGATCACGGCCGGGTCCTTGAGCACCTTGGCAATCGCGGCATGCAGGCGTTGCTGCACGGGCGCTGGAGTTTTGGCTTGGGTCCACAGGCCGAACCACGACGTGGCTTCGTAGCCGGGTACGCCGGCTTCGGCGACGGTGGGCACGTCAGGCAGTTCGGGCGAGCGCTTGGCCGTGGTCACGACAATCGGGCGCAGCTTGCCGGAGCGCACATGCTGGATGGCCGAAGGCATGTTGTCGAACATCACGGCGATCTGGTTGCCCAGCAAGTCGGTGATGGCCGGGGCGCTGCCCTTGTAAGGCACATGCACCATATCCAGGCCCGTCATCGAGCGAAACAGCTCGCCAGACAGGTGAATCGAGCTGCCGCTGCCCGAGGAACCGTAGTTGAGCTTGCCGGGGTTGGCCTTGGCGTAGGCGATCATTTCCTTGACCGTCTTGAAAGGCTGCTTGGGGTTGGCGACCAGCAAATTGGGCACGGTGGCCACGCGTGTCAGCGGCGCAAAGTCCTTGATGGGATCGAAGCCGGGTTTTTGGTAGAGCGAGGCATTGATGGCGTGCGTTCCCACGGTTCCCATGAACAGCGTGTAGCCATCGGCCGCAGCGCGTGCTGCCGCTGCGGCACCGATGTTGCCGCCCGCGCCGGGCTTGTTGTCAACGATCACGGTCTGGCCCAGCTCTTGCTGCAGAGCCTGACTGACGATGCGGGCCAGGATGTCGGTCGTTCCACCGGCGGCAAAGGGCACGACGATGGTCAGAGGCTTGCTGGGGAATACATCCTGAGCTGCTACGGGGGCCATGCCGACGGCGCCCAGCAGAGCGGCAGCGGCCAGGGACTTCAGGCCGGCACGGCGGGAAATGATTTGGGAAGGCTTGAACATCAATGTCTCCTGAGTAATACGTTGCGCGAAAGGGGCAAGGCTTGCGGCCGTGAGCCCCGGGTCTTGGGTGAGCAGGCATGCATGGCGTGCTCATCCACAAGGCGTACAGGTCTATCCGGGATCTGTCCGCCGACAATCAGTGACTGCTGGCGGGCAGGAACCACTTATTCCTGAACGATGGAAGAAGGGTGATTGGCCAGCGGCGTGACCTTGATCTGCATATAGGGAAACAGAGGCAGGCCGCTGAGCAGGGTGTGCAGCTCGTCGTTGCTGGAGGCGTCGAAGATGCTGACGTTGGCGTACTCGCCGACTACGCGCCACAGGTGGCGCCATTGGCCTTGGCGCTGCAGCTTTTGCGAATACTCTTTTTCGTCCAGCTTGATTTTTGCTGCCAGTTCGGGGTCCAGCGACTGGGGAATCTGGACAATCATTTCAACCATGTACAACATGTTTTGTTACTCCTGTGGGGAAAAGATGAGGCAGAGAAAGCCGGGCTTCAAAGATGGGGCCAGATGAGCATGGTGCTGGCGTAGATGGCGCCGACCAGCAGCATGGAGACCACGGTGTAGCCCATGATGTCTTTGAGCTTGAGCTTGGACAGCGCCAGAGCAGGCAGGATCCAGAAGGGCTGGACCAGGTCGTTCCAGCCGTTGCCCAACATGACGGACATGGCGGTTTGCGCCTGCGATGCGCCCAGCTTGATGGCCGCATCGATCATGAACGGGCCTTGCAGCACCCAGTGGCCGCCACCGGACGGGGCGAAGAAGTTGATGACGAAGGAGCTGACCAGACCCCACAGCGGCAAGGTGTCCGCGCTGGAGATGCTGACGAAAACATGGGCGATGGACTCCACCAGACCGGAGCCATGCATGATGGCCATGATGCCGGCGTAGAACGGGAACTGCAAAATGATGCCGCCTATGGTCTTGACGCCTTCGTTGACCTTTTCCACATACGCCATGGGCGTCTTGAGCAGCAGCACACCCAGGAACAGGATGAAGAAGTTGATCATGTTCAGATCCAGGTTGCCGCCCTTGTAAAAGTGCAGACCCACATAGCCCATGCCGCACAAACCAATCAGCAGGCTCAGCGCACGGCTGTTGTTCAGGCGCGAGGCCAGGGTTTTTTCGTCACCCAGCAGCTCACCGGCACCTGCCGCAGGCTTGCTGTCTTGTGCCACCACCACGGGGTCCAGTTCCACTACTTTTTCACCTTGCTTGGGGTGCATGGCCGCATTGAGCAAAGGCAGGGCAATCAACACCACCAGGCTGGTGATCAGGATGGGGGCCGAGAAGATGGTTTGCGTCAGGGGAATCAGCCCCATGCTGCTCTCGAAGGCATGGCCCTTGGTGGAAATCAACACCGGGATGGTGGCCGAGAAACCCAGGCTGTACATCGTGAAGCCGGTATAGGCCGAGGCGATGATCAAGGGGTAGTGCACTCCCTTGACCTTCAGCGCTAGCTTGCGGGCCATGATGCCGCCGATCACCAGACCAAAGCCCCAGTTCAGATAGCTGCCCACGCAGCCCACGATGGTGGCCACGATGATGGCTTGCCTTGGGGTGTGCACATGGTTGGCAATCTTGTCCAGGAAGCGGTTGACTACGGGGGCGGCAGCCAGCACATAGCCCATGACCAGAATCACGGCCATCTGGGTGGTAAAGCCCAGCAAGCTCCAGAAGCCTTTGCCCCAGTCCTCGACCACCAGGTTCACGGGGCGGCTTTCCACGGCAAAGGCCAGCACCATGGTTAGCAGGGTGAGCATGATGGCGAAGACGAACGGGTCGGGCAGATACTTGCGCATCAGCTCCGTGAAGAACGCGGTGATTTTTGACATGGCGGTTGGCCTTGTTGTATGAGGTGTTTGGCGAGAAAGGGCGGGCATCGGCCCACGGAAGTGGGTCTGCGCAGGCCGTGAAAGATTTAGATGCTGGCGACGCCTACCGTCATGCCGCCGCAGACGTAGAGCACCTGTCCGGTGACGAAACCGCTGCGCTCGTCCAGCATGTAGGACACGGCATGGGCCACGTCTTCGGGCGTGCCCACGCGTTTGACGGGCACCGACTGAATGATTTTTTGCGTGCGCGGCGCGTCGGGTGGATTGGCCTTGTCGAACAGCGCGGTGCGTATGGGGCCTGGGCCGATGGCATTGGCCGTGATGCCGTACTGCCCCAGCTCCAGCGCCCAGACCCGGGTCATGCCGATCAGGCCCGCCTTGCTGGCGGCATAGGCGGTGCGCAAGTCCTTGCCCAAGGCGGCACGCGAGGACATGTTCACGATGCGGCCAAAGCCTGCGGCCTGCATGCCGGGCAGCAGGGCCTGCATGCATTGAAAGGCGCAGCGCAGATTCAGGGACATGGCCAGATCGAATTCAGCCAGGGTTTGCGATGCCGCATCGTTGGGCACCACCACGCCCACGTTGTTGATCAGGCGGGTGATGGGCCCGTCCTTCAAGGCCTCGTTCAGCGCACGGGCCGTGTCTTGCGGATCGCTCAAATCAGCCTGAATGGCTCCGGGGATGTGGTCCACCACGCGGTCGATGATGACGGGTTCATAGCCGTCCTCGCGGCAACGCTGTGCCGCAGCGGAACCGATGCCGGCACCGCCGCCGGTGATCAAAACGCGGGAGCGTGGGGTGGTGGAAACGGAGGTTTGCGTAGAAGTCATGGTGCGGGCTTGAATAAGATGTTTAGAGGCAGCATTCACCGGCCAGATAGGCCTTGCGCCAGCGTGTGATGCAGACGTTGGCAAACAGCCCCGCCTGGAAGAAAGGGTCGGCCTCGATGAAGTCCTGGGCGGCTTGTCGGGTGTCGAGGTCCACGACATACAGACCGCCGCCCAGATCCTTGCCCTCGTCGTCCAGCTTGGCGCCGCAAGCCAGCAGCAGATGCCGGTGTGCGCTCAAAAAGTCCAGATGTGCCGGGCGATGGGCCTGGCGAACCGCCTGGTGGTCGGGCTTGTCAAAGGTTTCGATGATGTAAGGCATGGTGACTGCTGTGAAAGTGACGGCGGGCGCGGTGTGGCTTACACCGTGGCGATGGGCGTGACCGGGGAGGCAATGGCACCGGGCAGGTGCAAGGGAGGCGCCGTCAGCAAAAAATGGTGGCGCTGGTGGGCGCGCAGCCATTGCGCCAGCGGCGTCAGATGCCACAGCTCGCCCAGGTGCACGCCCAGCTTGAACAGGCAGTGCTCGTGCAAAGGCAGGGCCGAGCAGCAGGCGGCGCCGGGTTGGGCCGGGTGGGCCTCTACGGCATAGTTGTCGGCAGCAATCGCGGCAATCTGGCTGTTGGTGATCCACTGCAGCAGCTTGTCGTCGCGCCCGTTCAGGACGGCGCAGCTGTTGTTTAGTACATCGGGGTTGGGCTGCTTGTGCATCTCCAGCACGCGCTGGGCGAAACCGGTGTGCAGGCACAACATGTCCCCGGGCTCGATCTCCACGCGGTCGGCATCGATCACGCGCTGCAACTCGTCATAGCCGATCAGCGTGCGGGCATCGCCGTAATGGGCACGCAGGTCCAGCATCACGCCGCGGCCTTGTACGCCGTTGCGGGCCATGCCTTCTATGCCCAAGGCCTTGGCGCAGCTGGTGCTGGCGGCTTCATCCAGGCGCTCGGGGATGCCGGTGCCGTTCACATCGGCTGGGCCGACGATGTCTATACCGGCCGCAAAGCCGTTGTAGTACAGCGCTTCGGGCAGGCCGTCGCCATTGGCGTCAAATAGCGCGCCCACATGGGCCAGTCCGTCCCATTGCGTGGAGTACTGCAGCGACAGAATGGCCATATCGTCCGAGAGCACATCGGTGCGGCCGGGCTCCAGGGTCTGTAGCAGGCAGTTGAAATTGACTAGGCCTTTGCGCTGCAAGGGACGCAGCACCGGGGGCTTGCGGTTGGGGTTGAGCGCACTGCCGCCGGGGTAGTCCAGCGGCAGGCTCAAGGAAAAGCGCAGGCCTTCACGCACCTGGGCCACGCCCTGGCGCACTTTTTCAGGGGTGAGCAGGTTCAGACGGCCCAGTTGGTCGTGGTCGCCAAAGTCTCCCCAGGTCGAGCCTTCGGGGCGCTGTCGCCAGCGCGGATTGGATGCGGTCATGCTTGTCTCCCATACCGCGGTCTGCTCTTTGGCCTGTGGCCGGAGTCTTGTTCTGGACCGGTGTGTGCAAAAAGTTCAGTGCTGCTTCAAAAAGTCAGCCAGTGCCTGCTCGAAGACTGCAGGAGCCTCCAGGTTGGACAGGTGCGAGGCGGGCACCGTGGCCAGTACCGACTCCGCAATCGCGGTGTGCATGGCTTGCGCATCGGCGACCGTGGTCACGGGGTCGTGTTCACCAGCTATCAGCAAGGTGGGCACGCTGATGCCGGGCAGGGCGCTGCGCAGGTCTTCCTTGGCCAGGGCTTCGCAGCAGCTGGCATAGCCTTCGGGGCTGATGCCGGCAATCCAGTCTTGGGCGGTTTGCACCACCTCAGGCTGTGCAGCGGCAAAGCTTTCCGTGAACCAGCGGCTGGGCGAAGATGCGGCCAGCGCCTGCATGGCCGCCGTACCTTGGGCGCGCACCAGGGCCGCGCGCTCCAGCCAGGCAGATTCCACGCCGATCTTGGCCGCACTATTGGCCACCGTGATGCTGCGCATGCGTGCAGGAGCATTCACACCCAGCCACAGGCCCGTGAGGCCGCCCATGGAGATGCCGCAAAAATGGGCCTGCTCTATATGCAGTGCATCCAGAATGGCCAGCACGTCCTGGCCCAGCTGCGCAAAGCTGTAAGGGCCGGGGTTGCACACGCTGGCGCCGTGGCCGCGGGTGTCGTAACGCAGCACGCGCCAATCGGCAGACAGGGCGGCGGCCTGTGCGTCCCACATCTCCAGGGTGGTGCCCAGGGAGTTTGAGAGCAGCAGAACCGGCGCATCGGCCGGGCCTTGCAAGGCGATACGGAAGGTGCCGGTGGCGGTAGGCAGTGGGGTGGTGCTCATGTCGAACGCTCGCGGCCGTCTTAAACTTTTTCCAGAATCACGGCAATGCCTTGGCCCACGCCAATGCACATGGTGCATAGCGCGTAACGGCCGCCCAGCGTGTGCAGCTGGTTGACGGCCGTGGTGGCCAGACGGGCGCCCGATGCACCCAGTGGGTGGCCCAGTGCAATCGCGCCGCCCCATTGGTTGACGCGGGCGTCGTCGTCGGCAATGCCCAGATCGCGCAGCACGGCCAGACCTTGGGCGGCGAAAGCTTCGTTGAGCTCGATCACATCCATCTGGTCAAGAGTCAAACCGGTCTGGGCCAGCACCTTGCGCACGGCAGGCGCGGGGCCAAAACCCATGATGCGTGGCGCAACGCCGGCCGTAGCCATGCCGACCACGCGGGCGCGGGGCACCAGGCTGTATTGCTGGGCGGCTTCTTCATTGGCCAGCAGCAGAGCGCAGGCTCCGTCGTTCACGCCCGAGGCGTTGCCTGCGGTGACGCTGCCGTCAGGGCGGACCACGCCTTTGAGCTTGGCCAGCGCTTCCAGTGTGGTGGCGCGGGGATGCTCGTCCTGGCTGACGATGAGGGGCTCGCCCTTTTTCTGGGCGATGGAGACATGGACGATTTCCCGGGCCAGGTAACCTGCCGCAATGGCAGCTGCCGCCTTTTGCTGCGAAGCCAAGGCCATGCGGTCCTGGGCCTCGCGCTCGATCTTGAAGTCGTCGGCCACGTTCTCGGCGGTTTCCGGCATGGAATCCACGCCGTACTGGGCCTTCATCAGCTTGTTCACAAAGCGCCAGCCGATGGTGGTGTCGTACACGGCGTTGTTGCGGCTGAAGGCCGATTCGGCCTTGGGCATGACGAAGGGGGCGCGGCTCATGGATTCCACACCACCGGCAATCATCAGGCGGGCTTCACCTGATTTGATGGCGCGCGCCGCCGTACCCACGGCATCCAGACCCGAGCCGCACAGGCGGTTGATGGTGGCGCCGGGCACATCAATCGGCAGGCCGGCCAGCAGACTGGACATGCGGGCCACGTTGCGGTTGTCTTCACCGGCCTGGTTGGCACAGCCATACAGCACATCGGCCACGGCTGTCCAGTCCACGCCGGGGTTGCGCTCCATCAGCGCCTTGATGGGCACGGCGCCCAGATCGTCGGTACGCACGCTGGAGAGTGCGCCGCCGTAACGGCCAAAAGGTGTGCGGATCGCGTCGCATATGAAAGCTTGGGATGCAGTGCTCATGGTTTTGTCTCCGGGTTATCGTGGGCGTGGCCCATGGTTGTAAAAATGAGAGCTACCAGCGCTTGCTACATAAGCGCTAGATGCTGTTTTTGCTTGTAAAGAGGCTTTAGGTGCTGGCGGCAGCGATGGGCAGACCGACAATGCGCTCCAGTGCTTCGTGCGTCAGGCCCTCGACGGTATCGATCAGACGCAGGCCCTGGGGCGTGCATTCCAGCGTGCACAAGTCGGTGTAGATGCGCTTGACGCAGGCCAGACCGGTGAGGGGGTAGGTACAGGCCGAGACGACCTTGCATTCGCCCGTCTTGCTGAGCAGATCCATCATCACCCAGGTGGATTTGGCGCCCACGGCCAGATCCATGGCGCCGCCCACGGCGGGAATGGCGCCGGGCTCGCCGGTGCTCCAGTTGGCCAGGTCGCCCGTGGCCGAGACCTGGAAGGCGCCCAGCACGCAGATATCCAGATGGCCGCCGCGCATCATGGCAAAGCTGTCGGCATGGTGGAAGTAGCAGCCGCCAGGCAGCAGCGTCACGGGCTGCTTGCCGGCATTGGTCAGGTCATAGTCTTCCTGGCCTTCGGCCGGTGCCGGGCCCATGCCCAGAATGCCGTTTTCGCTTTGCAAAATGACTTCGCGGCCGGCAGGGATGTGGTTGGCCACCTGGGTTGGCATGCCAATGCCCAGGTTGACGTAGGCCCCGTCGAAAATATCTTCGGCCACGCGCTGGGCCAGCTCTTGCTTGCTGCGTTTTTGGTAGCTGCTCATGGTGCTTCTTTCGGCAGTTGCGGCGCTCATGCCGATTTCTTGAAACCACCGGCCAGGGTGGCCACGCGGTCGATCTTGACGATCTGGCTGACATAGATGCCGGGCGTGACCACGGCTTCGGGGTCCAGCGCGCCCAGCTCCACCAGTTCGTGCACCGTGGCAATCGTGTGCTTGGCAGCTGATGCCATCACCGGTCCGAAGTTGCGGGCCGACATGCGGTAGGTGAGGTTGCCCCAGCGGTCGCCTTTTTCGGCCTTGATCAAGGCCACATCGCCGTGGATGGGGTACTCCAGCACATAGTGCTTGCCGTTGATCTCGCGGGTTTCCTTGCCAGCTGCCAGTTCCGTGCCATAGGCCGTGGGGCAGAAGAAGGCGCCTACACCTGCACTGGCCGCACGCAGGCGTTCGGCCAGATTGCCCTGGGGGACCAGTTCCAGTTCGATCTTGCCGCTGCGGTAGAGATCGTCAAAGACCCAGCTGTCCACCTGGCGGGGAAAGCTGCAAATGATCTTGCGTACCTGGCCGCTTTTGAGCAGCGCCGCCAGGCCTTGATCGCCATTGCCGGCATTGTTGTTGACCACTGTCAGCTCGCGTGCGCCCTGAGCAATCAGTCCGTCTATGAGCTCGTTGGGATTGCCCGAGGTGCCAAAGCCCCCGATCAGTACCGTGGCTCCGTCCTGTACGCTAGCCAGCGCCTGGGCGATGGTGTCGGTGATTTTGTTGATCATTTTGATAGTCTCCATGCATGCGCAGGCCTTTGGCACTGCGTTAAAATGTTCGTATAAAGAACAAAAGTTCGCATAAAGAATTATAGAGCTATGGAAAAACTTCCCGCTTCCGTATTACCCACAGGTGCAGCTTCTGGAACAGGTGCTAAAGAGGGTCTCCCCACGCTTGCTGCATCGGATGCAGATTCCACCGCTGCCGCCGATGTGCCGCGCCCAGGCGATAGCTATGTGCAGTCATTTGCCCGGGGCCTGGCGGTGATTCGCTCCTTCAGCGCCGATGCCCCGGCGCAGACGCTCAGCGAAGTGGCGGCAAAAGCAGGTCTGACGCGCGCTGGCGCTCGAAGAATCTTGCTGACGCTGCAGACGCTGGGCTATGTGAAAAGCGATGGCAAGCTGTTCCAGCTGACGCCGCGCATCATGGAGCTAGGCTTTGCCTATCTGAGTTCGACCCCGGTATGGAATCTGGCCGAGCCCGTGATGGAGCGGCTGGTGGACGAAACCAAGGAATCCTGCTCGGCAGCCGTGCTCGATGGCAGTGACATCGTCTATGTGCTGCGCGTGCATACCCACAAGATCATGAGCACCAACCTGGGTGTGGGCTCGCGCCTGCCGGCTTTCTGGACCTCGATGGGGCGCGTGCTGCTGGCGGGTGAAAGCGATGCATCGCTGCAGGCTTTGCTGGCTGGCAGAGAGCGGCAGCGATTCACCGCCTTGACCGAGCAGGATGACGAGCAGCTGCTACAGCGCATCCTGCAGGTGCGTGCGCAAGGCTGGGCTTTGGTGGATCAGGAGCTGGAAGAAGGGCTGATCTCGATTGCGGCGCCCATCAAGAATGCAGCCGGGCGCACCGTGGCAGCGCTCAACATCAGCGGGCAGGCCAACCGCAACAGCGCTCAAATGATGCGCGAGCAGTTGCTTCCCCGTCTGCTGGCATCCACACAGCTCATCAGTCAGCTGCTGCGGGCATCGTCGCGTCTGAATCTTTGATGTTCGAAGCCCAATGGGCTTCTTAGAACGTGTTTACGATCTCTACGCAGCCGCGTTGAGGCGCAATCGGGATGAGTTCGAAGCGATGTGTAGCAGCTTGCACCGGGGTGCAAGCTAGCCGCAGCGCGAAGAAATCGCCCGATTTCGCTTCAACCCTTTGGGCCAGTGCCTTTGCGGGCGCTCTGCGGCGTTGCGAATCCTCGCAATAGCATGGCTATTGCTGCGGTATCGCGCCTAGCACCCCATCCCGCCAAGGTACTGGCGCGGCGCCGAGGAGATCGTAAACACGTTCTTAGGAAAGTGTGATTAGCCCTCAGAGCCCGGCTCGGGGTTTCATAATCCACAGCTTCTCCATCATGCTTGCCTTGCGTGCAACGCCAGCTTCGCTCCATGGCCCGCCTGCCACGACTCACCCTTGCGGATTTTCCGCACCACATCATTCAACGCGGCAACAACGGGGCCGAGATCTTTGTGGATGGCCAGGATCGCCAGACCATGCTGGATTTGCTGCGTGAGATGGCCCGACGCTTCGATGTGGATGTGCATGCCTATGTGCTCATGCCCAACCACTTTCATTTGCTGCTCACGCCCCAAACAGAGCTGGGCCTGCCCCAGTTAATGCAGGCCGTGGGGCGCAGCTATGTGCGCTATTTCAATAATCGCCATGGCCGCAGCGGTACGCTGTGGGAAGGGCGCTACCGCTGCACGGTGCTGCAGGCCAGGGACTGGCTGATTCCGACCATGGTTTCCATGGATCTGAATCCTGTCCGCGAGGGGCTGGTGGCTAAAGCTGGAGACTGGCCCTGGTCCAGCTATGGGGCCAGTGCGGGCTTGCGCAACGACGCACTGGTCAGCCCGCATGCCATGTTCTGGACGCTGGGTAATACGCCGTTTGCGCGCGATGCTGCCTATGTTTCTGCGGTTGAAGCAGGCCTGAGTAGCGATGCGCAAGAGCAGATCAGCCACGCCGCCATGCGTGGCTGGGCGCTGGGTGACAGCGATTTCATTGAAAAATTGCAACAAAAAACCGAGCGCCGGATAAGCCGCCAACGCGCAGGACGCCCGCCAAAAGTTCCCAAGACGCTGTCATAGCGCTTTCATGATTTTGATCAAGTATTTGATTTCATTGAAATTCTGTTTTTCTACATAATATGTCCCTAATTAAATTCCAATGATTTATGTCGGAATTTAATTGGAATCTGACCCTAATTAAAATTGTTTGCATAAGGTTATGTGCTGTCGTACGCTTGCGTTCCCTGCGAAATAAATTAGAGGATTCCCCATGACGACGGCTGCAGAGATCAAGCATCTCCAAGACCACGGTCTGTACTCCAAGAGCAACGAACACGACGCCTGCGGTCTGGGCTTTGTGGCTCATATCAAGGGCGAGAAGCGCCATGACATCGTTCTGGGTGCGCTGAAGATTCTGGAGAACATCGACCACCGCGGCGCCGTGGGAGCCGATCCTCTGATGGGCGACGGCGCAGGCATCCTGATTCAGATTCCCGACCAGCTCTACCGCGAAGAAATGGTCAAGCAGGGTGTGACGCTGCCTCCCGCCGGTGAATATGGCGTGGGCATGATCTTCCTGCCCAAGGAACATGCATCCCGCCTCGCATGCCAGCAGGAGATGGAGCGCGCCATCAAGGCCGAAGGCCAGGTGCTGCTGGGCTGGCGCGATGTGCCGGTCAACCGCGACATGCCCATGTCGCCCACCGTGCAGGAAAAGGAACCCATCCTGCGCCAGGTCTTCATCGGCCGCGGCACGGACGTGATCGTGCAGGACGCACTGGAGCGCAAGCTGTACGTGATCCGCAAGACGGCCAGCGCCGCCATTCAGAACCTGGGCCTCAAGCACAGCAAGGAATACTACGTTCCCAGCATGAGCAGCCGTACTGTGGTGTACAAGGGCCTGCTGCTGGCCGATCAGGTCGGTGTGTACTACAAGGACTTGTCCGATGAGCGTTGCGTCTCGGCCATCGGCCTGGTGCACCAGCGCTTCTCCACCAACACTTTCCCCGAGTGGCCTCTGGCTCACCCCTATCGCTATGTGGCCCACAACGGTGAAATCAACACCGTGCGCGGCAACTACAACTGGATGCTGGCCCGCGAAGGTGTGATGGCATCGCCCGTGCTGGGCGACGACCTGCAAAAGCTCTATCCCATCAGCTTTGCCGGCCAGTCCGATACCGCCACCTTCGACAACTGCCTGGAGCTGCTGACCATGGCTGGCTACCCCATCAGCCAGGCCGTGATGATGATGATTCCCGAGCCCTGGGAGCAGCACGAGGCCATGGACGAGCGCCGCCGTGCCTTCTATGAATACCATGCGGCCATGATCGAACCCTGGGACGGCCCGGCTTCCATCGTGTTCACCGATGGCCGCCAGATCGGCGCCACGCTGGACCGCAACGGCCTGCGTCCTTCGCGTTACTGCATCACCGATGACGATCTGGTCATCCTGGCTTCCGAAGCCGGCGTGCTGCCCGTGCCCGACAGCAAGATCGTGCGCAAATGGCGTCTGCAGCCCGGCAAGATGCTGCTGATCGACTTGGAACAAGGTCGCATGATCGAAGACGAAGAGCTCAAGGCCAACGTCGTCAACACCAAGCCTTACAAGCAGTGGATCGAGAACCTGCGCATCAAGCTCGACCAGGTGCAAGTGCCTGCCGACTTTGTGGCTCCCGTCAAGGCCGCGGATCTGCCGCTGCTGGACCGCCAGCAAGCCTTTGGCTTCACCCAGGAAGACATCAAGTTCCTGCTGACGCCCATGGCCGAGAAGGGCGAAGAGGGCATTGGCTCCATGGGCAACGACAGCCCGCTGGCTGTGCTGTCGGACAAGAACAAGCCGCTGTACAACTACTTCCGCCAGATGTTCGCCCAGGTGACGAACCCGCCGATCGACCCGATCCGCGAGGCCATCGTCATGTCCCTGGTGTCCTTTGTGGGCCCCAAGCCCAACCTGCTGGACATCAACCAGGTCAACCCGCCCATGCGCCTGGAGCTGCAGCAGCCCGTGCTCGACGTGGAAGGCATGACCAAGCTGCGCGAAATCGAAAAGCACACCAACGGCAAGTTCAAGAGCTCCACGATCGACATCACCTACCCGCTGAGCTGGGGCAAGCAAGGTGTGGAAGCCAAGCTGGCTTCGCTGTGTGCCCATGCCGTGGACGAGATCAAGGGTGGCGCCAACATCCTGATCATCAGCGACCGCAACCTGAGCGCTACACAGGTGGCCATCCCTGCGCTGCTGGCGCTGTCGGCCATCCACCAGCATCTGGTGCGTGAAGGCCTGCGCACCACCGCCGGTCTGGTGGTGGAAACCGGTACCGCCCGCGAAGTGCATCACTTTGCCGTGCTGGCCGGTTACGGCGCGGAAGCCGTTCACCCCTATCTGGCGATCGAGACGCTGCAAGACATCTTCAGCCGCCAGGATGCCCCCATCACTGCCGACAAGGCCATCTATCACTATGTGAAGGCCATCGGCAAGGGTCTGTCCAAGATCATGTCCAAGATGGGCGTGTCCACCTATATGTCGTACTGCGGCGCCCAGCTGTTCGAAGCCGTGGGCCTGAACAGCGAAACCGTGGACAAGTACTTCACCGGCACGGCCAGCCGCGTGGAAGGCATAGGCGTGTTCGAGATCGCCGAAGAAACCATCCGCAATCACAACGCGGCTTTCAGCGACGACCCCGTGCTGGAAACCATGCTGGATGCCGGTGGTGAGTACGCCTGGCGTGCCCGTGGTGAGGAACATATGTGGACGCCGGAAGTGATTGCCAAGCTGCAGCACTCCACCCGCGCCAACAACTTCGGCACCTACAAGGAATTCGCCCAGCTGATCAACGACCAGAGCAAGCGCCACATGACGCTGCGCGGCCTGTTCGAGTTCAAGTTCGATCCCGCCAAGGCCATTCCTGTGGATCAGGTCGAATCGGCCAAGGAAATCGTCAAGCGCTTTGCCACGGGTGCCATGTCGCTGGGCTCCATCTCCACCGAAGCCCATGCCACCCTGGCCGTGGCCATGAACCGCATCGGCGGCAAGAGCAACACCGGCGAAGGTGGCGAGGATCCCAAGCGATATCGCAATGAGCTCAAGGGCATCCCGATCACCAAGGGCGAGACCCTGGCTTCCATCATCGGCGGCGACAAGGTGGAGTCTGATATCGAGCTGCTCGATGGCGACTCGCTGCGTTCACGCATCAAGCAGGTGGCTTCCGGTCGGTTTGGCGTAACGGCCGAATACCTGGCCTCTGCCGATCAGATCCAGATCAAGATGGCCCAGGGCGCCAAGCCCGGTGAAGGTGGTCAGCTGCCTGGCGGCAAGGTGAGCGAGTACATCGGTGCGCTGCGTCATTCCGTGCCGGGTGTGGGCCTGATTTCGCCTCCTCCCCACCACGACATCTACTCGATCGAAGATCTGGCTCAGCTGATTCACGATCTGAAGAACGTGGCGCCTCATGCCAGCATCAGCACCAAGCTGGTGTCTGAAGTCGGTGTGGGCACGATTGCTGCAGGCGTGACCAAGTGCAAGAGCGATCACCTGGTGATCGCCGGCCACGACGGCGGCACCGGCGCTTCGCCCTGGTCATCCATCAAGCATGCGGGCGGTCCCTGGGAAATCGGTCTGGCCGAAACCCAGCAAACCCTGGTGCTGAACCGTCTGCGCGGCCGTGTGCGCGTGCAGGCCGACGGTCAGATGAAGACCGGGCGCGACGTGATCATCGGCGCGCTGCTGGGTGCCGACGAATTCGGCTTCGCCACGGCACCTCTGGTGGTCGAAGGCTGCATCATGATGCGCAAATGCCATCTGAACACCTGCCCCGTAGGCGTGGCCACGCAAGACCCGGTGCTGCGCGCCAAGTTCAGCGGCAAGCCCGAGCATGTGGTGAACTACTTCTTCTTTATCGCCGAAGAAGTGCGCCAGATCATGGCCCAGCTGGGTATTGCCAAGTTCGACGACCTGATCGGCCGCTCCGACCTGCTGGATACCCGCAAGGGCATAGCGCACTGGAAGGCTCAGGGTCTGGACTTCAGCCGTCTGTTTGCTCAGCCCGAAGTACCTGCCGAAGTGGCCCGTTACCACGTCGATGTGCAAGATCACTTGCTGGACAAGGCGTTGGATGTCAAGCTCATCGAGCGCTGCAAGCCCGCCATCGAAAACGGAGAAAAAGTGCGCATCATGGAAGTGGCGCGCAACGTGAACCGCTCTGTCGGCGCCATGCTCTCCGGTGCGGTGACCAAGGCTCACCCCGAAGGTCTGCCCAACGACACCATCCGTATCCACTTTGAAGGTACGGGCGGCCAGTCCTTCGGTGCCTTCCTGTGCAACGGCATCACGCTGAACCTGACTGGCGAAGCCAATGACTACACGGGTAAGGGCTTGTCCGGCGGCCGTGTGGTGGTGCACCCCAGCCATGAGTTCCGTGGCAACAGCGTGAACAACACCATCGTGGGCAATACCGTGATGTTTGGCGCCACCAGCGGTGAAGCCTTCTTCTCCGGTGTGGCTGGCGAGCGCTTTGCCGTGCGCCTGTCCGGCGCCACGGCGGTGGTCGAAGGCGTGGGCGACCACGGCTGCGAATACATGACCGGCGGTACGGCCGTGGTGCTGGGCAAGACCGGCCGCAACTTTGCCGCCGGCATGAGCGGCGGCGTGGCCTATGTGTACGACGAAGACGGCAAGTTTGCCGAGCGTTGCAACACGGCCTCGGTCAAGCTGGAAAAAGTGCTGCCGCACGACGAGTTTGTCTCGCGTGTCGATCCCGGCATCTGGCATCGCGGCCAGAGCGACGACCAGCAATTGCGCGCCCTGATCGAAGCGCACAGCCGCTGGACGGGCTCCACCCGTGCCCGTGATCTGCTGGATAACTGGGCCGCTGCGCGTGCCAAGTTCGTCAAGGTGTTCCCGACCGAGTACCAGCGTGCACTTGGCGAGATCTATGAACGCAAACAAAAGGAAAAGCAAGCTGCGCAAGCGCAAGCCACTCCCCAAAAAGAAGCAGCCCTGGCCAAGTAAGACGGCCTGAGAGAGGTGGTGCCGGGTGCGCCACCTCACTGCGAGCGAACACAGATTTCAAGGAATAGACATCATGGGAAAGACCACCGGATTTTTGGAATACGAACGCATCGAAGAGGGCTACGCCCCGGTTGCGGAACGTCTGAAGAACTACAAGGAATTCGTCATCGGTTTGACGACCGACCAGGCCAAGGTGCAGGCTGCACGCTGCATGGATTGCGGCACACCTTTCTGCAACAACGGCTGCCCGGTCAACAACATCATTCCGGACTTCAACGACCTCGTGTACCAGGGCGACTGGAAGAACGCCATCGCCACGCTGCACAGCACCAACAACTTCCCCGAGTTCACGGGCCGCATCTGCCCCGCGCCTTGCGAAGCTGCCTGTGTGGCCAACATCAATGGCGATGCTATCGGCATCAAGTCGATCGAGCATTCCATCATCGACCGTGCCTGGGCCGAAGGCTGGGTCAAGCCCCTGCCTGCCAAATACCAGACCGGCAAAAAAGTGGCCGTGGTCGGTGCCGGCCCTGCCGGCATGGCGGCCGCCCAGCAACTGGTGCGTGCCGGTCACGACGTGACCCTGTTTGAAAAGAACGACCGCGTCGGTGGCCTGCTGCGTTACGGCATCCCCGACTTCAAGCTGGACAAGAGCCTGATCGACCGCCGCATGGAGCAACTGGTGGCCGAAGGCCTGAAGGTGCGCACCGGCGTGCTGATCGCCGGCAAGGACGGTCTGGGCAAGGATTCCAAGGTCACCAACTGGGCCAAGGAAACCATCAGCCCCGAACAGCTACAGGCGGAATTCGACGCCGTGCTGCTGACCGGCGGCTCCGAGCAGTCGCGTGATCTGCCCGTGCCCGGCCGCGAGCTGGATGGCGTGCACTACGCCATGGAGTTCCTGCCCCAGCAAAACAAGGTCAACGCCGGCGACAAGCTCAAGAACCAGCTGCGTGCCGATGGCAAGCATGTGATCGTCATCGGTGGCGGCGATACCGGCTCCGACTGCGTGGGCACCTCCAACCGCCACGGCGCCAAGAGCGTGACCCAGTTTGAAGTCATGCCTATGCCGCCCGAAGAGGAGAACAAGCCCCTGGTCTGGCCTTACTGGCCGATCAAGCTGCGCACCTCGTCCAGCCATGACGAAGGCTGCGTGCGCGAGTTCGCCATCTCGACCAAGAGCTTCAACGGCGAAAAAGGCAAGGTCAAGAGCCTGACCACGGTGCAAGTCGAGTTCAAGAACGGCAAGCTCACCGAAGTGCCCGGTACCGAAAAGACCTGGGAAGCCGATATGGTGCTGCTGGCCATGGGCTTTGTGCATCCCGTGGCCACCGTGCTCGACGCTTTTGGCGTGGACAAGGACGCTCGCGGCAATGCCAAGGCCGGCACCGAATTCATTGGCGGCTATGCCACCAATGTGAACAAGGTGTTTGCCGCCGGCGACATCCGCCGCGGCCAGTCCCTGGTGGTCTGGGCGATTCGCGAAGGCCGTCAGGCCGCTCGCGCGGTGGATGAGTTCCTGATGGGCGCTTCCGAGCTGCCACGCTGATTCTCAAAAGCTCCGGGCTTTCGGCCTCAAAAGCACCCGCATGCTCGGGTGCTTTTGTTTTTATAGCTATATGCGTTTATAAATAATGGGCTTGAGGGTGTTTTTGCTTGTTTTTCAGCGAAGCCACAGCAGCCTTGGTACCGCATCGGCGCTGCAAAACAGCAGAGCGTTCTGCTGCCACTGCCGGCCCCAGTCCATGGCTGTGGCCTCGTCCATGCCCCAGATCAGCAGGCTGTCCTCGCCCGGCCACAGGGCTGCGGGGTCTTGCCCCTGGCCCGCTTCAAACCGCCAGCCCTGCCGCTGCAGCGCGGTACGCAGTTGCTGCATGCGCTGTGCGTTCTCCGCGTCGCTCAGGCGCTGACCCAGTGGGTTGCAGGCCGTGAGGTAGCAGGCGCTGCTGCTTTGATGCGCCAGATAGGCCTGCTTCAGCCATGCATCGCACCGGCCCACACGCAAGGTGTGGACGACAGCACCCGCGGGATCAAACACCCGATAGAGCGCATTTTCATAGGCTTGCTGAAGTTCGGCAGGTAGCGATGTTGGGGTGGGCGGCATGGTGGTGCATGGGGTGAGCTATCTCCCAAGCTCTAAACGGGTGCATGGTTTTGCAGCGGGGCGGGTGACGATGGCGTCTGTCTGCGCGACAATAGCGGATTCGGCGCCAGCGGCGTTCGGTCTTTTGCGGCCGGGCAGCTCCACTGGCTGACCTTCCGCTTTTTTCCACTTCAAGCTTTGACGCCATGAAAAAACGTACCCTGTTGGCCACGGTGGCCCTGACTGCAATCCTGGCAGCCTGCGGCAAGAACGAGCCTGCATCCAATACCGCTGCAGCGCCTGCACCCGCACCGGTTGCAGCCACCAAGCTGGTGGTGGGTCTGGACGACAACTTCCCGCCCATGGGTTTCCGTGACGACAAGAACGAGTTGGTGGGTTTTGACATCGACATGGCCAAGGAAGTGTCCAAGCGCTCGGGCATCGAAGTGGAATTCAAGCCAATCGACTGGAACGCCAAGGAAGCCGAGCTGCTGGGCAAGCGCGTGGATGCGCTGTGGAATGGCCTGACCATCCTCGAAGCCCGCAAGGAAAAGATTCTGTTCTCTGATCCCTATATGGTGAACAAGCAGATCATCATCGTGAAGGCCGGTTCGGACATCAAGTCCAAGGCTGACATGGCCGGCAAGATCGTGGGCGCCCAGGAAGGCTCCAGCGCCGTGACGGCCATGGAAAAGGACGCCGAGCTGCATGCCAAGTTCAAGGCCACCAAGCTCTATGGTGACAACATCGCCGCGCTGATGGACCTGGAAGCCGGCCGTCTGGACACCGTGGTGGTCGACGAAGTGGTGGGCCGTTACTACGTGAACAAGAAGCCCGAGAACTACACCGTGCTGGCGGACGATTTCGGCACTGAAGACTATGGCGTGGGCTTCCGCAAGGATGACGAAGCCACCCGCAACAAGGTCAACGACGTGCTGGCCGAAATGAAGAAGGACGGCAAGGCTGCGGAAATCGCCAACAAGTGGTTTGGCGCCGACGTCATCAAGCACTGATCTTCTGGATGAGTGCTGACCGGCAATGCCTGGCATTGCCGGTTTTTTTTGCTTTGCAACGACAATGCGTGCTGGTGGAAGCTGGCAAACACTTCCCACTTTTGCGCGCCCGAGCCTGTGGCGGGCTTTTGAAAGCCGTGGTGCCACACTGAAGGCCATTCGATGGAATATGTAATCTCGCTCTTGGGGCCCATGTCAGCTGGGGCTCTTGTCACTCTCAAGCTGTTTTTCATCACGTTGGCGCTGTCCATCCCCCTGGGGCTGGCGCTGGCGCTGATGCGCATCTCCCGCATCAAGGCGCTGAGCTCTGCGGTAGGCGCCTATATCTGGCTGATGCGCGGCACACCGCTGATGCTGCAGCTGCTGTTCGTATATTTCGCCCTGCCGTTTGTGCCGGTGATTGGCGTGCGTCTGCCGGACTTTCCGGCCGCCGTGGTGGCTTTTGCGCTCAATTACGCAGCCTATTTTGCGGAAATCTTCCGTGCCGGCATCAAGTCCATAGACCGCGGCCAGTACGAAGGTGCCAAGGTGCTGGGCATGAGCTACGGCCAGACCATGCGCCGTATCGTGCTG
Organism: Comamonas aquatilis; assembly: GCF_965139575.1. Lineage (NCBI taxonomy): Bacteria > Pseudomonadati > Pseudomonadota > Betaproteobacteria > Burkholderiales > Comamonadaceae > Comamonas > Comamonas aquatilis. The sequence continues at coordinate 246,383 of NZ_CBCSIW010000001.1, forward strand.
CCCCAGATGTGGGCGCGCATCTTGCCGCCCGTCAGCAACGAGACCATCACCCTGGTCAAGGACACCTCCCTGATCTATGTGCTGGCTTTGAATGATTTGCTGCGCGTGGCGCGTGGCGTGGTGCAGCGTGATTTCACCTTCACCCCGTTCATCGTGGCCGGCTGCTTCTATCTGGTGATGACGCTGGTGCTGACCTGGATCTTCCAATACCTTGAAAACCGCCATGCGAAGTATGACGCGTGACCCCCTGAGTCGCTTCGCGCCTTCCCCTTGGAAGGGGGACGACACCGTCGCTGCGGGGCAGCCCTTGCTTGGTGTCTCGCGGATGGGACAGTGCCTATTTGATCGGCTGTGTATGACTTGCAGCGTGATGGAGAGTTGAGATGAGCGTTGCAACTGAAGTAATGATTTCCGCGCAAGGCATCCATAAGAGCTTTGGCAGCGTGTCCGTGTTGCGTGGCGTGTCGCTGGAGCTGGCGCGCGGCGAGGTGGTGGCCATCATCGGCCCCTCTGGCTCGGGTAAGAGCACGTTTTTGCGCTGTCTCAATCACCTGGAGACCATTGACCGGGGCACCATCGTCATCGAAGGTGAGGTGCTGGCGCGTTCCGAGGGCGAGGCCAAGGCCCAGTACGTGGGCGATGCCGAAATCCGCAAGATCGGCCGCAAGATGGGCATGGTGTTCCAGTCCTTCAATCTGTTCCCCCACCTCACGGTGCTGGAGAACATCATTGAGGCGCCCATGATCGTCAAGGGCCTGAAGCGCTCGGACATTGTCCCCAAGGCCGAGGTGCTGCTGGCCAAGGTAGGCCTGTCTGCCAAGCGCGATGCCTACCCCAACCATCTGTCGGGCGGGCAAAAGCAGCGCGTGGCCATTGCCCGTGCCCTGGCCATGGAGCCGGACATCCTGCTGTTTGACGAGCCGACTTCGGCGCTGGATCCCGAGTTGACAGGCGAAGTGCTGCGCACCATGCGCGAGCTGGCCGAAGAGCATATGACCATGCTGGTGGTGACCCATGAGATGGGTTTTGCGCGCGAAGTCGCCGGCCGCGTGATCTTCATGGATGGTGGCCATGTGGTGGAGCAGGGCCCGTCCGAAGTGTTTTTTGCCGCCCCCCGACATGAACGCACCAAGGCGTTCTTGCACAATATGTTGTAAAAAAGCAGGTGCTGCAGATTTGCTTGCTTTGAAGATAATCTGCAGCATCCCCAGACTGCGCATGAGTTTGCCGCTCCTGAAGCAGGAGTTCTGGCCTTGTCTACAATAGGAAAAACCATAGAAGCATACATTCGTGTATGTATATCTAGGGTGAACCCGAGCTTTCCGGGGATCTTCTCGGCACAATACGCCTTCGGCCTGTTTTCCGTACCGCTTTCAACGCATGTCATCCAACGCCTCTTTTGTGGAATTGCGCAACGTCACCTTTGCCTATGGTGAACGCATCATCCTGCGCGACCTGTCTTTGCAGGTGCCGCGTGGCAAAGTCACGGCGCTGATGGGCGCTTCTGGCGGCGGCAAGACCACGGTGCTGCGCCTGATCGGCGGGCAAAACCATGCGCAAACCGGCCAGGTGCTGTTTGACGGACAGGATGTGACCCAGATGGGCGCTGCCGATCTGTACGCTGCGCGTCGTCGCATGGGCATGCTGTTCCAGTTCGGAGCCTTGTTCACCGACATGAACGTCTTCGACAACGTGGCTTTTCCTTTGCGCGAGCACACCGATCTGCCCGAAGAGCTGATTCGCGACATCGTGCTCATGAAGCTGCATGCCGTGGGCCTGCGCGGTGCGCGCAAGCTCATGCCCAGCGAGATTTCCGGCGGCATGGCCCGGCGTGTGGCATTGGCGCGGGCCATTGTGCTGGACCCCGAGCTCATCATGTATGACGAACCTTTCGCCGGCCTGGACCCGATTTCCCTGGGTACCTCGGCCCAGCTGATTCGTCAGCTCAATGACGCCATGGGGCTGACGTCGATTCTGGTTTCCCACGATCTGGAGGAAACCTTTCGCGTTGCCGATCATGTGGTGATCCTGGGCAGCGGCGGTGTGGCCGCCCAGGGTACGCCCGAAGAGGTGCGTGCCAGCAGCGATCCGCTGGTGCAGCAGTTCATCAATGCCCGACCTACAGGCCCCGTGCCGTTTCACTATCCCGGTGTCAGCGCCCAAGAAGATTTTGGCGCAGCATCAGAAAGCCGCCGCCGCGCATGAATCCCCTGCATCCCGCGTGCATAGGCGCGGCCCTGCGCAAGCAGTTGAGCAATATCGGCATGGGCGTGCGGCTGTTCTTGCGCCTGCTGGCCCTGATGGGGCCGGCGCTCAAGCGCCCGCGCCTGATTGGCGATCAGATTCACTTTCTGGGCAATTACTCGCTGGCCATCATTGGTGTCTCCGGGCTTTTTGTGGGCTTCGTCCTGGGACTGCAGGGTTATTACATCTTGCAGCGCTATGGCTCGGCCGAGGCCGTGGGCCTGATGGTGGCCCTGAGCCTGCTGCGCGAACTCGGCCCCGTGGTCACGGCCTTGCTGTTTGCCGGCCGTGCCGGTACGGCTTTGACGGCAGAAATCGGGCTGATGAAGGCTGGTGAACAGTTGTCGGCCATGGAAATGATGGCGGTTGACCCCGTCAAACGCATTCTGGTGCCGCGTTTCTGGGCCGGTCTGATTACGCTGCCGCTGCTGACCGCCGTGTTCAGCGCCGTGGGCGTGATGGGCGGCTGGCTGGTGGGTGTGGTGATGATCGGGGTGGATGGCGGTGCCTTCTGGGGCCAGATGCAGCAAGGCGTGGACTGGCTCAATGACCTGGGTAATGGCGTGCTGAAAAGCATGGTGTTCGGCATTGCCGTCACCTTCATTGCCCTGCTGGAAGGCTATACGGCCAAACCCACGCCCGAAGGGGTTTCGCGTGCCACGACACGTACCGTGGTGGTGGCTTCGCTCACCGTGCTGGGGCTGGATTTCCTGCTGACGGCAACCATGTTCAGCATCTGAGCCCAGAGAAGTACAAGAGGAAAAAATCATGCAGCAAAACAAAAGTGATGTCTGGGTAGGTCTGTTTGTGCTGATCGGCGCGCTGGCTCTGGTGTTTCTGGCCTTGCAGTCCGCCAATCTGCTGAGTCTCAATTTCAACAAGACCTATGCAGTAACGGCCCGGTTTGACAATATTGGCGGACTCAAGCCCAAGGCGGCCGTCAAGAGCGCAGGTGTGGTCGTCGGGCGTGTGGAGTCCATTGGTTTCAACGACCAGACCTTCCAGGCCGATGTGGCCCTGAGCATGGATACCCGCTATGCCTTTCCCAAGGACAGCTCACTCAAAATTCTGACAAGCGGCCTGCTGGGCGACCAGTACATTGGGATTGAAGCGGGCGCCAGCGAGGACAACCTCAAGGCCGGTGATCGCGTGACGGCCACCCAGTCTGCCGTGGTGCTGGAGAACCTGATTGGTCAGTTCCTCTACAGCAAGGCCGAACAAGGCGGCAGCAGCGATGGCGCGGAAAATGGCGGAGGCAAGCAATGATGACGATACGCCCACAGACTGTAGTAATGCAAGAAATCAAGCAAAACAAAGCCCAAGCCATTCAGCGTATTGCACTGGTAGCTAGCATTTCGGTAGCGGCCTTGCTCACGGGCTGCGCGACCACGACAGGCGCGGCCAATCCGGCCGATCCGCTGGAGTCCCTGAACCGCAGCATTTACTCTTTCAACGAAAGCGTGGACGACGCCGTCTTCAAGCCCGTGGCCACTGCCTACCAGAACGTGACCCCGCGTGTGGCGCGCCAGGGCGTGACCAATGTCTTTGACAACCTGGGCGACGTCTGGTCATTTGTGAACAATGTGCTGCAGGGTCAGGGCCAGGGGGCTTACAACTCCATGGTGCGCTTTACCGTCAACAGCGTGTTGGGCATTGGCGGCCTGTTCGATGTGGCCAGTGAAGCCGGCATCGAGCGCTACAAGCAGGATTTCGGCCAGACCCTGGGGCGCTGGGGCGTGCCCACCGGTCCTTACGTGATGATCCCTTTATGGGGCCCTTCCACGGTGCGTGATGCTGCAGGCTTGGTGGTGGATGCCTATGGCTATCCGCCCAACACGATTGACGATGTATCCCTGCGCAATAGCCTGTTCGGGCTGCGCATGGTCAACACCCGTGCCAACTATCTGCAGGCCGGGGAGTTGCTCGATTCCGTGGCTCTGGACAAGTACAGCCTGACGCGCGATGTGTATCTGCGCTCACGCATCGGTGGCGCGGTGTCCGGCGGGGATGGCAAGTTGGAAAACTATGATGACGACGACGCTGGTAAGCTGCCGCCCGATGACGGCAAATAAGCCGTAGCCGCCAACCGTCAATCAGCAAGGCCGCGACCCGATACCGGCCGGTGAATGGAGAAATTTATGATGAATCGTAGAATGTGGAGCATGGCAGCTGGCGCCTTGCTGGCTTTGAATCTGGGCTTGCCTGCCGCCGTGCATGCCGCTGACGAGGGTCCGGATCTTCTGGTCAAGCGCGTATCCACGGACGTGCTGGAAACCATCAAGAAAGACGCCACGCTGCGCACAGGCGACACCTCCAGACTCAACGCACTGGTCAACGACAAGGTCATGCCTTATGTGGACTTTCGCCGCATGACCTCGGCGGCCGTCGGTCCGGCCTGGCGCAAGGCCACGCCCGAGCAGCGTCAGCGTCTGCAAGACGAGTTCAAATCCTTGTTGATTCGCACCTATGCGGGCGCTCTGTCGCAAGTGGGCGATCAGACCATTTCCGTCAAGCCGGTGCGCATGGCTGCGGGCGATACCGATGTGCTGGTGCGCACCCAGGTCAACGGCCGCGGCGAGCCCGTGCAACTGGATTTCCGCCTGGAAAAGCAGGCCGATGGCTGGAAGCTCTACAACTTCAACGTGCTGGGCGTGTGGCTGGTGGAGACCTACCGCAACCAGTTTGCTCAGGAAATCAATGCCAACGGCATTGACGGTCTGATCAAGACCCTGGCTTCGCGCAGCTCCATGCCTGCCAAGGCGCAGTAAACCCCGGGCGCGCCTGTCATGCCAAAAGCCAAGTCATCCACACTGCAGCTGCCTCGGGAGCTGACCTACCGTCAGGCGCGCGAGTGCCTGCTGAGCTTGCGCCCGCTGGTGGTCGAGTACGCCGGCCAGCAGGTGCCTGTGGATGCCAGCGCGGTCAAGGTGTTCGATTCTTCGGCGCTGGCCGTGCTGCTGGCCTGCCGCCGCGCCGCACTGGCAGCGGGCAAGCAGCTGCAGATCACGGGTCTGCCCAAGGGTTTGCGCTCCATGGCCGCACTCTATGGCGTTCAGGAGTTGCTGCTGCCGGCAGAGGATGGCGACAGTGAGCTCAAGCGCAGCAGCAATGCGGACTAAGGCCGCTTGAGGCCGGCCAAGGCGGATTCTGTCCCTGTCTGAGCGGCTGCGGCCGTGCAGTTCCCGGGTCTACAGCAAGTTTGGCGCCTTGGGCCTAGAATCTGCCTCGCATGTCAGCAGTCTCATTCCAATCCGTCTCCAAGACCTACCGCACCCCCAAGGGGGAGTTTCAGGCCCTTCAATCGGTCAGCCTGGATATTGAGGAAGGCGAATTCTTTGGTTTGCTCGGCCCCAATGGCGCGGGCAAGACCACGCTCATCAGCATTCTGGCCGGCCTGTCCAAGGCGAGCAGCGGCCGCGTGCTGGTGCAGGGCAGCGATGTGCAGGCCAACTATGCCGACGCACGCCGCAAGCTGGGCATCGTGCCCCAGGAACTGGTGTTCGATCCCTTCTTCAATGTGCGCGAAGCGCTGCGCTTTCAATCGGGCTATTTCGGTGTCAAGAACAACGACGACTGGATCGACGAGCTGCTGGAGAGCCTGGGCCTGAGCGACAAGGCCCACCACAATATGCGCCAGCTCTCGGGCGGCATGAAGCGCCGCGTGCTGGTGGCCCAGGCTTTGGTGCACAAGCCGCCCATCATCGTGCTCGACGAACCCACCGCCGGTGTGGATGTGGAGCTGCGCCAGACGCTGTGGCATTTCATCGCCAAGCTCAACAAGCAAGGCCATACCGTCTTGCTGACCACCCACTACCTGGAAGAGGCCGAGGCTTTGTGCAGCCGCGTGGCCATGCTCAAGCACGGCGAGATCATCAAGCTCTCGTCCATGAGCGAGCTGCTCAAATCCGCTTCCAGCAATGTGCTGCAGTTCAAAACAGATAGCACCTTGCCCTTGTCTGTGGCTGAGCGGGCCCGTATTACCGGCCGAATCGTGCAGATTCCCGCCCAGAACGCCACCGATGTGGAACAACTGCTGGCCACGCTGCGCGAAGGCGGCGTGACACCCGAGGACGTGGAGATCCGCCGTGCCGATCTGGAAGATGTGTTCATCAGCGTCATGAATCAAGCCCAAGGCGCAGGAGGTGCGGCATGAACGGCTGGCAAACCCTGCTCAAGAAGGAAGTGCTGCGCTTCTGGAAGGTGAGCTTTCAGACCATTGCCGCACCCGTGCTCACGGCCGTGCTCTATCTGCTGGTGTTCGGCCACGTGCTCGAAGGCCGGGTCAAGGTCTATGACAGCATTCCCTATACCGCGTTTCTGATTCCTGGTCTGGTGATGATGAGCATGTTGCAGAACGCTTTTGCCAACAGCTCCTCCAGCCTGGTGCAGAGCAAGATCATGGGCAATATGATTTTTGTGCTGCTCACACCGTTGTCGCACTGGGCCTGGTTCACGGCCTATGTCGGAGCTTCGGTGCTGCGCGGCCTGCTGGTGGGCGCGGGAGTGTTCGTCGTTACCTTGTTCTTTGCCGTGCCTGATTTCTCCGCACCGCTGTGGATTGTGGTGTTTGCCTTCCTGGGCTGCGCCCTGATGGGCACGCTGGGAGTGATTGCGGGGCTGTGGGCCGAGAAGTTCGACCAGATGGCGGCATTTCAGAACTTTTTGATCATGCCGCTGACCTTTCTCTCCGGCGTGTTCTATTCCGTGAACTCCTTGCCCTCTTTTTGGCAAGCTGTCAGCCATATCAACCCGTTTTTCTACATGATTGACGGTTTCCGCTATGGATTCTTCGGCCAAAGCGATGTGTCCCCCTGGGTAAGCCTGGGCATCGTGGGTCTGGCGTGGTTGCTGGTCAGTGCGCTGGCCGTGCACCTGCTGCGCACCGGCTACAAGATCCGTAACTGATTTCAATACTCATACACCACGGCTTGCGAGACAATGGACGGTTTCGCAAGCTTTTGCGTTTTAGGCTTTTCGACCCATGACTGCAGACCAACTCAAAGACCTGATCACCGCCGGCCTGCCGTGCGAGCACATTGCGCTGGAAGGCGATGGCCGGCACTGGTATGCCACCATTGTGTCGGCCCAGTTCGACGGCCAGCGCCTGCTGGGTCGCCAGCGTCTGGTGTATGCCACGCTGGGCAACCGCATGGCCACCGATGAAGTCCATGCGCTGTCCATGAAAACCTATACGCCAGCAGAATGGGCAGCCGCGCAGGCCTGAGGGTCTGCTCGCAGCAAATTTCATAGCTGCCAGCGCTTTATGTAAAAGGGCTGGCGGCCGGTTTTATCTATATAACGGATTCAAGGCTTGATGCCATGGACAAACTCCTGATTCGCGGTGGACGCAGCCTGCATGGCGAAGTGATCATCTCCGGCGCCAAAAATGCCGCTTTGCCCGAGATGTGCGCCGCCCTGCTCACCAATGAGCCTGTGCATCTGTACAACATGCCCCGTCTGCACGATGTGGCCACCATGCGCCGTCTGCTGGACAACATGGGTGTCGTCACCGAAAGCCATGGCGAGCGCGGCGGCATCAGCTTTGTCGCCCCCGACAGCCTGACGCCCGAAGCGCCTTACGAGCTGGTCAAGACCATGCGCGCCTCGGTGCTGGCCCTGGGCCCGCTGCTGGCACGCTTCGGCCGCGCCAAGGTCTCTCTGCCCGGCGGCTGTGCGATTGGCTCGCGCCCGGTGGATCAGCACATCAAGGGCCTGCAGGCCATGGGTGCCATCATCACCGTGGAAAACGGTTATATGCATGCCAGCCTGCCCGAAGGCTGGACGCGCCTGAAGGGAGCCCACATCACCACCGACATGGTGACGGTGACCGGCACCGAGAACTTCCTCATGGCTGCGGCCCTGGCGGACGGCGAGACCGTGCTGGAAAACGCCGCCATGGAGCCCGAGATTCCCGATCTGGCCGAAATGCTGATCAAGATGGGCGCCAAGATCAGCGGTCACGGCACCAGCCGCATCGTGATCCAGGGTGTGGACAAGCTGCACGGCTGCGAACACCAGGTGGTGGCCGACCGTATCGAAGCCGGCACCTTTTTGTGTGCCGTGGCAGCTGCTGGCGGCGAGGCCATGTTGCACCATGCGCGTGCCGAGCATCTGGGCGCCGTGCTGGACAAACTCAAGGACGCGGGCGTGGAGTGCGAAAGCTCGGCCGGCGGCATCCGTGTGCGCTCGGCTGGCAAGCTCAAAGCCCAAAGCTTCAGAACCACCGAGTACCCCGGTTTCCCGACCGATATGCAGGCCCAGTTCATGGCGCTGAATCTGGTGGCCGAAGGCACCAGCGTGGTGACCGAGACGATTTTTGAAAACCGCTTCATGCACGTCAACGAGATGCTGCGTTTGGGCGCGGCCATCACCACCGACGGCCGCGTGGCCAGCATCGAGGGCGGCAAGCGCCTGACGGGCGCTACCGTGATGGCCACCGATCTGCGCGCTTCGGCCAGTCTGGTCATCGCCGGTCTGGTGGCCGAAGGCGAAACCCTGGTGGATCGCATTTATCACCTGGACCGTGGCTACGACCGCATGGAAGAGAAGCTGCGCACCCTGGGTGCAGATATTGAGAGAGTTTCGGCATGAGCATCACTATCGCCCTCTCCAAGGGCCGTATCTACGAAGAAACCGTGCCCCTGCTGGCCGCAGCCGGCATCGAGGTGACGGAAGATATAGAAAAATCGCGCAAGCTGATTTTCGAAACCACCCAAAGCCATGTGCGCGTGGTGCTGGTACGCGCCTCCGATGTGCCGGTGTATGTGCAGTACGGCGGCGCCGATCTGGGCGTATCCGGTCTGGATTCGCTGATCGAGCATGGCGGCCAGGGCCTGTACCAGCCGCTGGATCTGCAGATCGCCAAGTGCCGCGTCAGCGTGGCCGTGCGCAACGGCTTTGACTATGCGCATGCGGTCAAGCAGGGCGCGCGTCTGCGCATTGCCACCAAGTACCCTGAAATTGCCCGCGATTTCTTCGCGCGCAAAGGCGTGCACGTGGACATGGTCAAGCTCTACGGTTCCATGGAGCTGGCGCCGCTGACCGGCATGGCCGACGCCATCGTCGATCTGGTCTCCACGGGCAACACGCTCAAGGCCAATGATCTGGTCGAGGTCGAGCCCATCATGGACATCAGCTCGCGACTGGTCGTCAACCAGGCTTCGCTCAAGCTCAAGCAAGAGCCGCTGCGCCACATCATTGACTCGTTTGCGGCGGCTGTTGCCGCCAAGAATCAAAGTTAAACCCTCTGATCTCTCTGCCGGTAATTACTATGGAATTCGTAGCTGCTCCCGCCCGTCTGTCAACCGCTGATGCCACTTTCGAGCATGATTTTGCGCAGCGTCTGCATTGGTCGGCCGACACGGACGCCGCCATCGAGCAGCGCGTGGCCGACATCCTGGCCGATGTGCAGGCGCGTGGCGATGCGGCAGTGCTCGAGTACACGGCCCGTTTTGACGGCTTGAGCGCCGAGAGCATGGCGGCGCTGGAGCTGACCCAGGCCGAGCTCAAAGCCGCTTTCGACGGCCTGCCCGACGAACAGCGCCAGGCGCTGGAATCGGCGGCCCGCCGCGTCAAGAGCTACCACGAGGCCCAGAAGAAGGCCAATGGCGAAAGCTGGAGCTACCGCGACGAAGACGGCAGCTTGCTGGGCCAGAAGGTCACGCCGCTGGATCGCGTGGGCATTTACGTGCCCGGCGGCAAGGCCGCCTATCCCAGCAGCGTGCTGATGAACGCCATTCCCGCCCATGTGGCCGGCGTGCCCGAAATCATCATGGTCGTGCCCACCCCCAAGGGTGAGAAAAACGCGCTGGTGCTGGCCGCAGCCTATGTTGCAGGCGTGACACGCGCCTTCACCATTGGCGGCGCCCAGGCCGTGGCAGCTCTGGCCTATGGCACGGCGACGATTCCGAAGGTGGACAAGATCACCGGCCCCGGCAATGCCTATGTGGCCAGCGCCAAAAAGCGCGTGTTTGGCTTGGTGGGTATCGACATGATTGCCGGCCCCAGCGAAATTCTGGTGCTGGCCGACGGCACGACGCCGCCCGATTGGGTGGCCATGGACCTGTTCAGCCAGGCCGAGCACGACGAACTGGCCCAGTCCATCTTGCTGTGTCCCGATGCCGACTACATCGCCGCCGTGCAGCGCGAAATCGACCGCCTGCTGCCCGAGATGCCGCGCAAGGCCATCATTGCCAAAAGCCTGAGCGACCGCGGTGCGCTGATTCTGACCAAGGATATGGAAGAGGCCTGCGCCATCAGCAACCGCATTGCGCCCGAGCACCTGGAAGTCTCCAGCCGCGACCCGCACCGCTGGGAGCCGCTGCTCAAGCACGCTGGCGCCATCTTCCTGGGTGCGTACACATCGGAAAGCCTGGGCGACTACTGCGCCGGCCCCAACCACGTGCTGCCCACCAGCGGCACGGCGCGCTTTTCCTCGCCGCTGGGTGTCTATGACTTCCAGAAGCGCTCCAGCCTGATCGAAGTCAGCGAAGCCGGTGCCCAGACCCTGGGGCAGATCGCCTCGGTGCTGGCCCATGGCGAAGGCCTGCAGGGCCATGCCCGTGCGGCAGAGATGCGTTTGAAGTAAAGCCGTAAAAGCACTTTTCTCACCTCGCCCCCCAAAAAAGCCGCGCCATTCAAGCGCGGCTTTTTTCTTGTCTTGCCGGGCGTGACTGCAAAGAATGCTTTCAAGATGTTTTTTGTGCTCGTGCGTCCGCATGTTTTTCGTCACACTGGCAGCCATCCCCTGTTTTGAGGAGTCAATCCATGAATTCTGCGGCTGCATCCTGGCGCACGCGTTACGGGTCTTTTTTGCTGGGCTTGCTGGTGGCGGCCGGTCTGGCCGCCTGCACCACGCAGCCGCCCATGGCCGTGACGGTGGCTCAGGAAGCCAGTGCTCCGGCACCGGCCCTGGGTTCCGCCAGTGCAACTGCCAGCATGGCGGCTCCGCGCGCGGCCAAGGCCGAGTCCACATTGGGTACCCAATGGGGTGAGGGGCGTGAATCCGCCACCAAGGTTGTGCAGGCATCGCGGCTCACACCCGATCATGCGCGGGCCGTGGCCCAGATGCGCTACAGCGACGAGGACAGCATCCGCCGGGCACTGGGGCGTGCAGCCGATCGCCAGACCAATGTGCTGCTGGTCGATGGTGATGTGGAGTGGATGGTTTCCAGCGGCAGTGGTCCGGCCCTGCCGATTTTCAGCACGCGCGGCGGCAGCAACTACCAGGTGGCAGGGCGCAGCGGCGAGCGCTATGAGCTGGTTTATCACAACCGCAGCACGCGCTATTACGAGGTGGTGGCCACGGTTGACGGCCTGGATGTGCTCTCCGGCAAGCCGGGTAGCGTGAAAAATGACGGCTATCTGCTGCGCCCCGGCGAGAGACTGGTGATCGACGGTTTTCGCAAGAACGACAGGGAAGTGGCGGCCTTTCGTTTCTCGGCCAAGGGCCGGGCCTATGCCAACAACACGCCGGCCGGCGATGCCCGCAATGTGGGGGTGATCGGCACGGCGCTGTTCGAGGTGCGCCTGGACGAGCGAGACCCCGATCTGCCGCCGCGTCGCCGTGCACCCGAGGTGGAGCCGCGCGATCCGCGGGCTTTTCCGGCCGATCCAGGTCCTTTTGCGCCAGCGCCGCAGTACCGCCGCTAAAGGCGCAAGATGGTTGGAGCCAAGGCCCGGAGCATCCGGGCCTTTTTGCATGGCTTTTAGGCTACAAAGTCTGAAATCAGACGCTGGCCGTGGTGATTTATCAATCAACACGAATTTCGTGTTGCACGAATTTCGTGTACTATGCAAAGCATGAAAAACGTCACCATCACTGTGGAAGACAGCGTGCTCGAGTGGGCGCGGGTCGAAGCGGCGCGGCGCGGCACCAGTGTTTCGCGCATGCTGGGTGACTTTATGGCCGAGATGCAGCGCCGCGAGGATTCCTACGAGCGCGCCTATCTGGCCTGGCGCACGGATGAGCGCAGCTGGAAGGCGTCGGCAGCATCGGCTGCTGCTTCCAGTTCCGTAGCGCGTAGCGCAAGTGTTCAAAGGGCTGCAGACCCCAAACAGCCAAAGTCTGGAGTGTCGGCATGACGGCCATGAGCATGGTGTTTGTCGATACCTCGGTGCTGATAGCCGCCGAGGACGTGGCCGCAGGTGCGCTGTATGAGGCCAGCCTGGGCTGGCTGGATGCGCTGTGGCGCACGCGTAGCGGCCGCACCGGCAATCAGGCGCTGGTGGAGTTCTACGACCAGGTGACCACCGCCGCCGCCCCCATGCCTCAGGGCGATGCGCGCGCTGCCATCCGCCGTTACCAGACCTGGACGCCGTGGAAGACCGATGCCGCCACGCTGGAGACCGCCTGGGCCGTGCAGGCCCGCCACCAGCTGGCTTTTGGCGATTGCCTGGCGGTGGCCTGTGCCCAGCACAGCGGCTGCAGCCATATGCTGAGTCTGCACCTGCCCCATGGGGCCGAGTTTGGCGGCGTGACGATGGTGCATCCGCTGCAGCAGGCAGCTCCCGCAGACAATGAGACCTGAGTGACCGACAAAGGCCAACTCCTGCCCCGCGTGAAAGAGTGAAACCCATGACTTCTCAAGACCCCCAATCCAAGGCCCTGCAACGCATTCGCGCCGATGTGCGCGCCATGCAGGCCTACCATGTGCAAGCTTCTCAAGGCCTGCTCAAGATGGACACCATGGAGAACCCCTACCGTCTGCCTGTAGCGCTGCAGCAAAAACTGGGGGCGCATCTGGGCGGTCTGGAGATCAACCGCTATCCGGGCGAACGGCTGGAAGTGCTTAAGCAGATGCTGGCCGACTATGCCGGCGCACCGGCGGGCACGGCCGTGCTGCTGGGCAATGGCTCGGACGAAATCATCACCTTGCTGGCGCTGGCCACGGCTCAGCCCTCCGAAGGCGGCCGCGCCAAGATGCTGGCGCCCATGCCGGGCTTTGTGATGTATCCCTTGAGCGCCAAGCTGCAGGGACTGGACTTTGTGGGCGTCAATCTGACGGCCGACTTCGACCTCGACGTGCCGGCCATGAAAGCCGCCATCGCCGCGCAAAAGCCGGCCATCACCTATATCGCCTATCCCAACAATCCCACGGCTACGCTGTGGGCCGAGGACAAGGTGCAGGCCATCATTGACGCCGTAGCTGATGTGGGCGGTCTGGTGGTGATGGATGAGGCTTACCAGCCTTTTGCCAGCCGCAGCTGGATCACCCGCATGCAGGCCGAGCCGGCGCGCAACGCCCATGTGCTGCTGATGCGCACCCTGAGCAAATTCGGTCTGGCCGGTGCCCGCCTGGGCTATCTGATCGGCCCGGCAGCCATCGTCAACGAAATCGACAAGGTGCGCCCGCCTTACAACATCAGCGTGCTCAACTGCGAGACGGCGATTTTTGCGCTCGAGCACGAGTCGCTCTATGCCGAGCAGGCGGCCGCCATCCGTGCCGAGCGCCAGCCTCTGGTGGATGCCTTGAAGGCCATCAACGGTGTGGAAAAAGTCTGGCCCTCCGAAGCCAATATGGTGTTGCTGCGCGTCAAAGATGCAGGCCAGGCCCAGATCGCCATGAAGGCGCGTGGGGTGCTGGTGAAGAATGTCTCGGCCATGCATCCGCTGCTGGTCAACTGCCTGCGCCTGACCGTGGGCACTCGCGAAGAAAACGCCCAGATGCTGGCGGCGTTGAAGGAATCCCTATGAACAACATCGTCCCCTCGATCCCGCATGACTTGCCGCGCACCGCTGAAGTGACGCGCAACACGGCCGAAACCCGCGTGGCCGTGCGCATCAACCTTGACGGCAGTGGCAAGGCGCAGCTGAACTCGGGCATTGGCTTTCTGGATCACATGCTCGACCAGATTGCCCGCCATGGCCTGATCGACATGGACATCGAATGTGCAGGCGATCTGCACATCGACGGCCACCACACGGTGGAAGACATAGGCATCACCCTGGGCCAGGCTTTTGCCAAGGCCGTAGGTGACAAAAAAGGCATACGCCGCTACGGCCACGCCTATGTGCCGCTGGACGAGGCGCTGAGCCGCGTCGTCATCGATTTCTCGGGCCGCCCCGGTCTGCACATGGATGTGAAGTTCACTTCGGGCCGCTTGGGCCAGCTCGACACGCAACTGGTGTACGAGTTCTTCCAGGGCTTTTCGAACCATGCGGGCGTCACGCTGCATATCGATAATCTCAAAGGCTTCAACGCTCATCACCAGTGCGAGACCATCTTCAAGGCTTTTGCCCGTGCTCTGCGCTTTGCGCTGGAGCGTGACGAGCGCATGGCCGGCGTGATTCCCTCCACCAAGGGTGCGCTTTGATTTTTGAGTGTTTTAGCCTTCAAGTCCAACATCCATAAGCGGTAGCTGCTATGAGTTTGAAGAACAACACCGTGGCCGTGGTCGATTACGGCATGGGCAATCTGCGTTCAGTCTCCCAGGCCGTGCGCACGGCCGCTGCCGCGTCGGGCTGGGAGGTGGTGGTCACCGCCGATCCCGAAGTCGTGTTCGCCGCCAATCGCGTGGTGCTGCCGGGTCAGGGTGCCATGCCCGATTGCATGCGAGAGCTGCGCGAATCCGGCCTGCAAGAAGCGGTGCTGGATGCGGCGGCCAACAAGCCGCTGTTCGGCGTCTGCGTGGGCATGCAGATGCTGCTCGATCACAGCGACGAAGGCGATGTGCCGGGCCTGGGTTTGATCCCTGGCCGGGTGCGCAAATTCGATCTGCAAGGTCGCATCCAGGCCGACGGCAGCCGCTTCAAAGTGCCGCAAATGGGCTGGAATCAGGTGCTGCAGACGCCGCAGGGCGGCAAGCCCCATGCACTGTGGAGCGGGATTCCTGACAACAGCTTCTACTATTTCGTGCACAGCTTTTATGCGCAGGTGCAACAGCCACAGCATTGCGCGGCGCAGACTGACTACGGCGGCCTCTTTGCATGTGCAGTCGCACGCGATAATATTTTCGCAACTCAGTTCCACCCCGAGAAAAGCTCGGACCAGGGACTGGCGTTGTTCCGCAACTTCCTGGGCTGGAAGCCCTGAAGTTTTTTCTCAGTGCACGGGCCGTTTATCCAGGCCTTTTTTGCTAGCCCATCACCATCATGTTGCTTATTCCCGCCATCGACCTCAAGGACGGCCACTGCGTACGCCTCATCCAGGGTGATATGGATCAGTCCACCACTTTCGGGGAAGACCCCGCAGCCATGGCCGCCAAGTGGCTGGATGCCGGTGCACGCCGACTGCATCTGGTGGATCTCAACGGCGCTTTTGCGGGTCAGCCCAAGAATCTGGGCGCCATCAAGAGCATCCTCAAGGAAGTGAACGGTGAAATCCCCGTGCAACTGGGTGGCGGAATCCGTGATCTGGACACTATCGAGCGCTACATCGATCTGGGTATCGAATACCTGATCATCGGTACGGCGGCGGTGAAGAATCCCGGCTTTCTGCAGGATGCCTGCACCGCCTTTCCCGGCCACATCATCGTGGGCCTGGACGCCAAGGACGGCAAGGTTGCTATCGACGGCTGGAGCAAGCTCACCGGCCAGGACGTGATCGAAACCGCCAAGCGTTTTGAAGGCTGGGGCGTGGAATCCATCATCTATACCGACATCGGCCGCGACGGCATGCTGACCGGCATCAATGTGGACGCTACCGTCAAGCTGGCCCAGGCGCTGAAGATTCCCGTCATTGCCTCGGGCGGTCTGGCCGGTATCGCCGACATCGAAGCCCTTTGCAAGGTGGAAGACGAAGGCGTTGAAGGCGTGATCTGCGGTCGTGCCATCTATACCGGCGATCTGGACTTTGCGACAGGCCAGGAGCGCGCGGACGAGCTCTCCGGTGTCTGATTCGGCTGCTCAGGCGGTGGCAATGGCTGCCGCCACTGCTACAGCTACCACTTGGCAGGGGCTGCCCGCGATTGCGCTGCAATTGCCGGGTGGCGACAGTGCATTGATTGCGCTGCAGGGCGCGCAAGTGCTGTCCTGGCATGCGGGTGGACAGCAGCGCCTGTTTCTCAGCCCCAGGGCTGCACACGATGGGCACACGCCGATTCGCGGCGGCATTCCGGTCTGCTTTCCCCAATTCAACCAGCGCGGCCCGCTGGTCAAGCATGGCTTTGCGCGCAGCATGGCCTGGAGCGCCGAGGCGCAGAACGTCAAGGTGCTGGCCGATGGCGCTCTGGAGCTAGTGCTGACGCTGCAGGACAGCGAGGCCACCCGTGCCGTCTGGCCCCGCGAGTTTGAAGCGCAACTGTGCGTGCAACTGCGCCCTGGTGCATTGGCGGTGCGGCTGAGGGTGCACAACCTGGGCCGGCAGGCGTTGCCGTTCACGGCCGCCTTGCACAGCTATCTGCAAATGCCGTTGCCGGTGGAGCAGATGCAGCTGCAAGGACTGGATGGACTGCAGTTTTGGGATGCGGTGGCAGACACCCATCCTGTGCAGCAAGGCCCGCTGAGTTTTGGCGTGGAAACCGACCGCGTCTATCCACGCCCGCCACAGGCTCTGCAATTGCAGAGCACGACGGGTACGCCTTGGCTGGAGATTGCCCAGGATGCTGACTGGAGCGAAACCGTGGTCTGGAACCCTGGCCCCACCTTGTGTGCCCAGCTGGCCGATATGGAGCCCGAGGGTTACCGGCAAATGCTGTGCGTGGAGGCTGCAGCCATTGATACGCCCGTGGTGCTGGCGCCCGGCCAGCGCTGGCAGTCTGCGCAGACACTTAGATGCCTTTGACGCTCTTATCCATAACAACAAAGCACCATTTCTGGTGCTTTGTTGTTTGTGCAAGTCGATATGAATCGGCTGGGATTATTGCAGCATGAAGGTCTTGTATTCCAGCCGGTCCATGGAGCGTGTCAGGCACACCAGACCCACGCACAGAGTAATCAGCATGGCGATACAGAAACCGTAGCCATAGAAGGCAGCGCCAAGTGCCAGAGATAGGGCGGTAAAGGTGATGTTGAGCACCAGCATCAAGGTGCACAGCATGAGCACGATGCGGCGTTCATTGAGGTAGAAGAAGATGTTGAGCACCGCCATCACGGCCACTTGCAGACCTGCTCCAACCACTTGCACATGCAGCAGCGGCAGATACAGCTGAGAAATACCCAGCAGTTGCAACACCCAAGGTCCGGCGACAAAGGTGATCAGGATGGCAATGGTCTGCACCTTGGCAATTTCGCCCAGGCCTGCTTGGATGGCATAGACCATTTCGTCGCGCATGGATTCTATGTATTCCAGGGAGCCGCCTCCACGCACGGCATTGAAGAATTTTTCGTAGTACTCGACAAAGTCGGTTTCGATACGCACCAGAAATACGGCCATTCCCGGAATGATCGACAGGTAGGAAAGGAACACCGGGATGTCGTAAATCAGCGAGGCACGCAAGCCGCCAATGATTTGCTGGGAGGTGGGCGGGAAGTACCAGAACATGATCTTGTCGGCCCAGATCGCCATGTTGTAGAACAGGCCTACAACAATCAGCGAAGAGAAGATCATGGAGCGTTTGGTGAAGTCAAAAGCGATCCAGCGTTTACCCAGAGGAAAGCTGTTCAGTACCAACGACCACATGCCTGCAACCAGAAGGATGTGCCCGGTCACAAAGCTGGCCAGCAGACCTTCCAGACCCCAGTGACGCAGCGGCAGGGCCAGAATCACGATCAAGGCATAGCTGATGCCAAACAGCGCGGTGATGGCGCGGTACTGCTTGAGGCCGGACAGCAGCACGGCCATGATCCAAACAATACACATGAGTGCAAAACCTGCCAGCATCAGGATGCGGTAGATCAGGCTTTGACCGGGCAGTATGAAGAACAGGGCGATGCACCCGAGCACGGATGCCAAAGCCACCACGATCAACAGCAAGCCGTGGAGGTTGGGTAGTATGGCTTCGTCCTGCTTGAGGAAGATGCGGTCCGAGACAAAGCGTGTGAAGGTCAACTGGGCGGTACCCGTCAAAATCAGGCTGAAGGCAACCAGATAGGTGATGGATGTCTGGAATTGCGTGATCAGCAATGGTGGCTCTACCACGCCTATGCTGAAAACACCTACCAGCAAGATGCCGATGATGGAGAAAACCCAGGGGCCGGAGCCAATGACGCCGGCATAGGCGTAGGCCTGAAAAACGCTGGTCAGCGTGTTTTTCCGCAGCATGTGCCGCAGCTCAAATCCAATGCCTGCCATTAGCGTGGCTCCCTGGAGTGCTCAAGAGCGTTATCGTAAATTTGACGATAGCGCTCAAACAGCAAGGTGTCGGTGTAGTAACGCTCCACACGAGCAATACCGGCAGCGCTGGCCTGCTGCCATTGATGCGGATTGCTTAGTAGCTCCAGTGATGCATCGGCCAGGGCTTCGGGGTTGGCAATACCTACAATCCGGCCGCAGCTGCCAAGTGCCTGGTCTGCAAGGTCGAGGCCGTTGATCAATTGACGGCAAGATCCTACGTCGGTGCTGACGATGGGAACACCCGCAGCCTGGGCTTCCAGAATGACCAGGGGTAGAGCCTCGCTTACCGAGGACAGAACCACCAGGCCAATTTGCGGCATGAGCTCTTCGAGACGCTGCATGCCCAGAAATTTGACCTGCTCCTGCAAATCCAGGCTCGATACCAGGTTGCGGCACTCCTGCACATAGGCCGGATCTTCTTCCATGGGGCCAGCAATCCATGCCTGCGCCCGAGGCAATCTGTTTACCACGCGACGCATGGAGCGGATAAAGGTCTTGATGTCCTTGATGGGCACGACACGACCGATCAAGCACAACACGGGCGGAATGTTCGGCGGGCGCATGCTGCGCAGCGGGGCAAAGCGCTCAATACGTATGCCGTTGGGTATGTTGCGCGTGCGTTCGGGGTCTGCACCATCGCTGATCTGTCGCAGGCGATTGGTTTCATAAAGCGCAATGATGGGGTTGGCGGCGTCGTAGCAAAACCGACCCATCCATTCAAAAAAATGAATCCACAACTGCCTGAAGAACGAGACCTCCATGGGATCGCGCTGAAAGAGGTTGCGGTTGTCCCGAATCCATGAGCTTTTGAGCAGGTCGATCTGGCGCTCTTTGGTATAGATGCCATGTTCGGAAAGAATCAGCGGCAACTGGCGCTGGTGGTGCAACAAACCTCCCAGGAAGCCTGCGTAACCGGTGGAGACGGTGTGCAGCACGCGCACCGGGATCAGATTCTCGGCTATCTCCGAGAGCAGCCACAGAGGCTTGAACATGATGCGCACCGTCCAGAAAAAGTCTACGAAGGACGGGTCAGTGCAGTAGCGATGGTAGCTGTCGCGGATCAGATTCCATGCTTGCTCACTGTGCATGAAGTCATTCAGGGGCAGGCCGCCCTGCGGGCGAATTTCCTGTGTGATGGCTTGGATTTCAGCCAAAATTTTCTGTCGTGCTTCCTTGCTGTCGTTAAAGGTTTCAAAGGACTGCAGAAGTTCTTTGACTTTCTCAAAGTCCTTTGCGCTGCCTTTGGTGGGTTCAGGCTGCTGCTTGCTATTGAGGCTGTCGTAGAGGTAGTGCTCTTCGAAATGCACTACGTTGTCGGGTAGGGTGTAGCGGAAATTGCCATAGTCTTCGCGGCGACTGCCCAGGAACACAATGGCAAATGTGTGCTGCGGATAGGCCGCGAGGATTTGATGCACCCAGCTGGAGACACCTCCGCTGATATATGGGTATGTGCCTTCCAGCAGCAGCGCGATATCGGCCCGCTCGGCTTTGGGATGGGTATCGCTCATGCTGCACTCCAGTATTGAATACTAGGCCGTAGTCGTGGCTGTGCTTGCGTGGCGTCAAGCGTGTGCATGAGTTTTTGGACTTGTGAATAGTTGTGCTGCAGGAAATGAATTTCGGCTTGATAGGGGATCACGCGGGTGGGAGCTAGACCCAGCGCCAAGGCCATTTCGTAAGCATTCTGGGCTTGCGTATAGTCTTGAGTCAGCTGCATCAGGCGACCTTTGCGCAAATGAAGCAAGGCGTTTTTTGGGCGCTGTTCCAAAGCCATGAGGCAGTAGTGCAGTGATTGGAAGATGGCGTGTTCCCGCACGTCGCTTTGCGCGATACCTTGGTAGATCATTTCCCAGTAAAGATCCGACAAAGCCCAAGCAGCCTGTACGCCGCGAGGGCCCAGTGGCGACGGGCCTTCAGCTTCGATGGCTTGCTGAAGCGCTTGTTGTTCGCTGTGAATGGTCTGGCTGATCTGCTGCTCTTTGCTGTCAAGCATGCTGTAGGCAAGCAGGCGCAGGTCATCGCTGGAATCGGTGAGTGCAGTGCGCAGCATGGGAGACGCAATGCGTCCTGACACATTGTTCAAGGCCACCATGGCTCGCATGCGTGATGCCACTGGCGCCGCAGGGTTGGATAAAAAGGTTCTCAGGCCGGTTTGTCTGCGGCTGTTGCTGTTAAGTTGGTGCTGGTCGAACTCCGGAAGCTGCATGGACGGAAACTTGCGGCCCATGTCCCTGCCGTGAGAACGGCGCAGGGCGAGGAGGGCCGCGACGCAGCCAAGCATTCCGACGATAGGAATCGCGAACGACACCAGGGCGATGAGGGCTACCAAAGTCAGCCGCTGTTGAGATAAACCACGAGGTACGGAGATCAAAGGCATCAGGCAAAAGGCAAACAGGGTGCTGGCCAGGGCATGTGCCACGAGATAGGTCAGCAACGCGTTGTCCGCATGCTCGTGGAGCATTCGCAAACTGCTCCACGCGGCAATTTCAGTCAGCAGCGCTGAAATGGCGAGCTTGATATTAGCCATGGGCGATTTTTGCAAGCTCGTCAAGGATGCTCATGGACGAGCGCCCCTGGATGGCGAGGGTGTGAGGGAAAATGCCTGCATCGTTAAGCGATTTGATATCGCGCTGCTGCAAGCTCGCTTCGATTCGATGCAGAAAGCCTTCGCTGGTCGCTTGTGTTCCCAGTGGCATCAAAATAGCCAGTACCTGCTTTTTCGGACCTTCAATCAACCACGATTGGTCCAGCATGCGCTCCAGGCGCATGAGGAACTGCGGCATTTGCGATGAGATGGCGCCGGGCGTGAATTCCAGAGCCATAACTATGCTGGATAGTTGGCTGGACTGATACATATGTCCCATGCGTTGCAGCTCAAATGCAAAAGCCGGCGGGCATTGCGGATGAGCTTGGATCAATGGTTGGGATAGGTCGTTGGCTGCGATGCTGTCGGTGTAATAGCCAAGCAGGAGGTTGATGATCTGCAACGTCTCCTCTTGCAGGGCGAAGAACGGCATTTCTTCCACGATCAACATGCCGTACATCTCGCCTGCCAGATCTAGCAGGGGCGCCGCGACCACATAACGAGTGTTTTGGGCTTCTCTCAGGCTCTGTGATATGTGGCACAGCGCATGGGTGGATAGTGCTTGCTGCACCAGCGCATCACCTAGTGTCAATTCACTGGCGCCGCCAATTTGCGCCACGGCTTTATTTTCAATGTGGAGGTTCCTGACTGGAACAATGCTGGCAACACTGATCTGGCAGAACTGAGAGAGCAGGTTCAACAGAGTTTGAGCGTCTCCGGTGGCCCCCTTCAGGTCACGCAACTGGTGTAGCGCATCGCGCATGGAAACTGGCTGGCCTATCAGCTGTTGCTCCAACTGTTCATGTGAAAGACGAAGCAAATAGTGCTGACGAACCAGCTGCTCCATGCGTTGGTCGTGGTAGTACTGCGTGGTCTTTTCTCTGCGCAACTGGGCGCGCCAGATACTGGAGACTTCACCGACGGTCATGACCATGATCAGGCCGCCGAGAAAGTACTGCTGAGGAAAGTTGCCGAGGTCTTGTTGATTGAATCCAGCCCAGCCGGCGAGTAAAACGCCTGCAGCACAAACGCCGGCGATAGGACCATAGCGCAAGGCGATCACCATGGGAGCAAGCCAGGCCCAGGGAAATTCGGCAAGCACCCACAGAGGATCGGCGCGATTGCTAAAGTAACCAATCAGTATGGCCAGGGCGGGAATCAGGACGGTTTCTGCAGCAATGATCCAAGGCCGTTCGCTAGTCACCGTGAGTTTGCCAAGCGGAGAGCTTTTGAGCTCTCCGGAGACGCCATCGCGTTGCACCGGGTTCGGTGCGTAAGAGAGCATGGGCAGTTCTTGGGAAGGCATAGCTTGCTGTCCTGATGGATTCTGTTGCTTAACGTGCGTTAGCGATACCGGTGCCGAGCAGGTCGCGGATCAATTTTTGACCGACAGCTGCCAAAGCTTCGCGACTCCAGCCGCTCTTGCCACCTGTACCGCTCCAGATGGTCTTGCCTTCGTTGGTATCCACAATTTCCAAAGCCACGCCAACGGCCGGCTCACCATCAACGCCTACCTTGTAACGCCACTCCTCCACGGAACCCAGCAGCGCATAGCGAACACCTTCACTGCGGGCCCAGGCCAGGGCATCTTCGCGGCGCTTGCTGTTCTGAGCGTCAAACAGCGTTTCCTGTTGGGCATTGCCCGTGTAACGTTTGACAGAATTGACGCCGCGCGCTTGCAGCAAGGCCGTTGCAATACTTTCGGCACGGCTGCCTGCCATAGGTGTTTCAGTGTGATTTTCAAAGGGCAGAACTGCCCAGGAGGCATCCTTGACCAGATTGGGTGAATTGCCGCGGTCAATGGTGGAGCAGGCTGCGAGGAGGCTCAGGAGACTGATGCCAGCGAGCATGCGGATACGAGATGCGATGGCAGGGGTGAAGTTCATGATTGGCTCCTTGAAATCTCAATAGTGAAGTCGGTAGATGAGCTGCAGTTCACGGGTGGTACCGGTATTGTTGAGGCCGGATTTGGAAAGGTTGAGGCCGACCATGAGGTGATCCGCACCCAGGACGCTGCCTGCAAAGCCCAGGCGCACTTCATAGCCGGAGCCGCTGACGCTGTGATTCGTCAAAGCCAGGCTGGCAAAAGGACGTAGCGCACGTGTGTACTCTTGTGAGTAACGCATGTTGGTGGAAACTTGAATGCCCGAAAAGCGGAAGTTGTTGGGCAGCAAGTAATCCATGCCTGCTGTGCTTCCAATTGGCAGGTAACGAAGAATATTGGAGTCGCGACCGGTGAGTGTGGCGGGGTCTGTGCGGCTGTAGCTGTGCCATGAGGTGAAGGCGCCGAACTCAATGGTTGGGGCTTCGCTGCGATAGGTATGGGTGTATTGCAACGTGGTGTGCTGACCTGAGCCAACACGCGCACCGCCTTGAACAAAGTAGCGCTCAGCGGCAAACTCCAGACCCACACGATCCTGGCGTGAGAATTGATACGTTGCGCCTGTAGACACCCTGTCCTTCATGCCTCCCATGCGCATGGCCAGCGTGTCTTGCATGGACAGATTCTTGCCAAGTGATCCCTGAATCGTCCAGCGATTGCCAAAGGACTGGCTATGCGTGACTTGCAGAGGGTGGTAGGTGGCTAGGCTACGGCGCTCACCCAGCAGAAAATCGGTGCTGGCAAACTGCGTGACACGGCGCAATTGCAGGCCGACCCCTCGCTCAGAGGAGGGGCGTTGCACGAAGTCGCTGTTGTTGACGGAACGCCGGACATGATCGCCTTCCACTTCCAGCGCCCAGCGTGAGTTGATGGGCTGATGCCAGCGCAATGACTGTGCCGTCTCATTGATGCCATTAAGGTGGCGCTGGGTGATGCCATATTCGGCAAAGTGGCTGACCGCCAGCAACTGTTCGGTCAGGCTGGTATGTGCTTCATCCGAGTTGGGCTGATCTACCAGGACTTCAAAGCCTGCAGATTGGGCCAAACGCAGGTCTCCCACCATTACGGCGGCATTCATGTATTCATTACGAGGCAGGTTTTCGCCATGGCGTTCCAGCAGTGCGCCTACTTCAGCCGTGTCTTTTTCCGCCAGAGCCGTTGTGATCTGGGCCCACAGTGGTGCGTTGGCCTGCTTGCTGCGGCTACGTGCATATTGTTGCCACAGGTAGCCTCGCTCTGCGGCGTATTCGCCCCTGTCTTGTAACCAGGCGATAGCCAGTTCCGTGGCTGCAGCTGAGTATTCCTTGCGGTTTGAAGACACAAGGTCTTGACGCAGAAGTTCCCGCATGAGAGTCAATTCGTCATCGCCGTGAGACTGGTTCAGCAGCAGTCGGCTGCGGGCTTGTTGCTGTACTTTGCTGAGGCCTTCAGGAGTTAGCCACTCACGCGTTGGATTTTTACCCTTGGGTGCAGGTGTTCTTTGCAGCTGCTGAAGCCAGAGTTCACGGCGCAGTCGCCAGGCCAGATCGGCTTGCTGGTCCTGTTCCAGTGCATCTGCGTAACTCATCATCCACAGGAAATCGTCGCTGTTGTCGGCACGATGTGGTTGCAGATAACGTTGCAATGCCACCGTGGGCCTGGACAGGCTTTGATTGGCGGCGGCCAGTGCGTTGTGCATGCTGGAGTCTTGGGCCCAAGATGACTCGACACGTGCCAGCAATGATTTCAGCGAGGTGGCGTCTCGGGTATCAATGAGCAGCCACAGCAGCGCTTGTCGCAACTGCACAGAGTCTGGCGTCAGGGCCAAGCCGCTTAAGAAAGCATCACGTGCCTGAACCGCACGGTTGGTTCGTTCGTAGTACATACCCAGTACATGGAAGAACGCAGCTTGCTTTTGCAGGCGTTCGGCAATTTCAGGAGTGGCAAGCGCCTGTTCCAATTGCTTGCCAAGCTGGGACCAGTCCTCCTTGTCTTCCAACAGATAGAAGGCTTGGGTCAGGTGCCGCAGGTCATGAAATTTTTCCCATGCTCGCAGAGATAGCTGAGCAGCTTCATCCCGGTTGTTGCGCAGCATGACATTGATCAGCGCGTCATAGTCACTGACGTCTGCATTTTGGGCGCTCAACAGTTTGCGATAAGCCTGCGTTGCGACTCGCTCATCACGTTGTTGCAGCGCAAGACTGCCCATGAAGCGCCAGTAATCGGCCTCATCAATCATTTTTTTGGGTACGCGCGACTGGGCATCCTCCAACCATTTGAGACCCAGATCAGGCTCTCCTTCAAGCAGGGCAATGGCCGCTGCGGGCATGACATTGGCAGGGATGCGCTGTTCAGGATCTTGCAGCAAGCGTTTCCAGGTGGCCAGGGCGAGCTTGTTCTGGCCTGCCCGTTGTGCCAATTGTGCTAACGCTTCCAGCGTCTGTGGTGAGGGAGCATGGTGTTGCAGATAGTCAATGGCCAGCTGAGGATTGCCTTGTCGCTCATAAGTCTGAATGAGAGACCGCAGCAGGGCGTGGTCGTTGGGGCGTTGTGAAAGCTGATGTTTGATGCCTGCTATCAATGCGCGATCATCAAACAAGCCAGGAGCCAAACGCATGACCGCTTGCCAAGCATCTTCGCGTTGAGTTGTCTGGGCAATAAACAGCCAATTGTCCAGAGCGACCTGGGGGCGCCCCAGCCACTCAGAAACTTTGGCCAGGCGCTCCCGCCAAGCAATATCTTGAGGTGCTTGTTTGACAGCTGCTTGGGCAACGTGCCACGCGTTTTCCAGATTTCTGTTTTCCAGGAAAACGTCATAACCCAGCTGATATGTCTTGTCGTCGAAAGGCAAAGCAGGTGTACCGGGAGGGGACTTGATACTGCTTGTCGCAGCTGTGTGTTGCATGCTCCACCCTGCACCCTGCCACATGGCTGATTGCAGGGACCAAGCACCATCATCAAACACCTGTCGGGAGTTATCGTTCTGAGCTATGGCAATGGTTTGCTGAGCATTCCACTGCTGCAAAAGCGTGATTTTGAGCAATTGCTTGACGTACTTTTCGGCTGCAGCGGGCTTGCCGGCAGCGCGGGCCAGATCAATCAGTGTGCGCAGCGTTTCTGGATCGTTGCCCAGCGTCTCGGCATTGGATTCAGCCAAAGCCATGGCATCTTTGGCTCGGTTGGCGGATTGCAGCACTCGCATGGCTTCAAGCAGATAGCTGCGGGCTTGTCTGGGGTCTTGTGTCGCCTTGCTGGCGCTTTGCAGCAGTTGTGAGGCTTCTTCGTACCGTGAAAAACCCAGTAACTGACGAGAGGCGTCGGCGTACACCTTGGACTTTTGCTCTGTATCGGGACTGATGCTGGCCAGCTCTTGATACAGCGACATGGCCAATGGAATATCACGCAATGCCAAGGATGATGAGGCGAGATAAAACGTTTGCTCTTTGCTCAGGCCTTGTCTCGGAATGGCGCGGATCGCCCCCAGCACTTCAAGGCGAAGCTGCTCAATTTGACGCGTGGATTTGGAGCTGTATTTTTCCACCTCCTGGTAGCGGGAATAAAGACCTCCCCAGTGGCTCCATGCCGCTGCAGAGGCGTCGGGCAGCAACTGTGTGCTGGCTACTTCCGCCGCACGCTTGATTTCTATCTGGCGCCGTTGTTTGGCTTTGAGCAATGACAGGAGGTGTTCATTGTCAGGGTCGCTTTCCAGCAAGTTCGTCAGATAGTTCAGTGACAGCTCAGAGTCATCTTGTGTATTGGCGAGCTGACGCTCCAGGTCTGCTTTGGGGAAAAGCAACCAGAGTGCGCCGCCGATCAGCACCGCAAGCAATGCGATCAACCACAGAAGGACAGTCGTTGGGCGATCAGAGCGCACGACATTGGACTTTGAGTTTTGCACTGGTTTGAGTACTTCTGAAAGAGCGGATGAAGAGGCTATCGCTTGAGGCGCTGCTAGGCGCTGCGTTCTGGGCCGTGGTCAAGCTGCACCCCTGAGGGAGATACATGCGCCATTCCAGGGGGACATGTCCTTGAAGTGAGAAGCTGACGCTGCCATCGGCTTGAGGTTGCCAAGAGCTGAGTCGTGCATTTGCATCTACGAGGTAAGCTTGCTTGGGCGGCGTTACCACGGTCTGGGTCTGCATTTGTGCAGAGCTTGAAGTCAGGTGTGCGTAGTAGCCATCGGGGCCTTTTTGATAACCGGCAACATTGATGCTGCCCTTCATGACGGGAGTGCCTAGCGAGTCTGGCAGGCGCACCGTACGCAATTGGCCGGGGCCACGCATGCGCCAGCCGTGCTCATCCTTGCCCACGGAGAACTCATAAAAGTCCTGTACTTTGCGTATGTACTCAGAAGCGAATACCGGATTGACAGCACGGCTCAGAGCCCACTTGTAAG
The DNA here is from genome assembly GCF_965139575.1 of Comamonas aquatilis. NCBI lineage: Bacteria > Pseudomonadati > Pseudomonadota > Betaproteobacteria > Burkholderiales > Comamonadaceae > Comamonas > Comamonas aquatilis. Next base: position 273,682 of record NZ_CBCSIW010000001.1, read on the forward strand.
CAGAATGCAGGGCCTTGATGCTGGCGACTTTGCTGACAGAGTAGAAGTGGTAGTAAATATCGATGGCCTTGAGGCGACGAGGCGAGTCGGTCATCTCAAAGGTTTCGGTGACTTTTTCAAACCCGTAGAACGGGCCATGCCAGAGATTGGTGTAGATGTTCTCGTTGGTGATGGGAGCGTAAACCTGCAAGTGCCCGCCTTTGCGGATGCCCCAGCTCATGACTTCGGTCAGCGAGGGCTTGTTGCGGGTGATTGATGTGTCGCCGCCATTGAGGTTGAGAAGTCCTGCTGCATCCGAAATAGCCAGAGCCTCGGCGCTGGGAGCGGTGTCACCCGACCAAAGAAAAACCCCAACAGGTTTGCCCGGAGGCGCCAGGTTTTTCTGGATGTAGTCAACAGAACCCTTGATTTCGCGATGCAAATCCATGACGTAGCCAGGGATGTGGAGGTTCAAATTAACTTCTTTGTCTTCTTTCCCAACTCTGGGAGGAGCGTGATCCCACAAAAAGGGGTGAGAGTAGGAGTGACTGGCAATTTCGACGTGCGGCATGGCGAAAATGCGCTGGGCTATGCTCTCCAGCTGCTTGCTCCACTGGGGATACAGTCCTTGAGGTGAGATCTCCGCTTCAATGACGGAGATAGTGTGGGGAATGCGATAGAGCTCCAGGATTTCACGGCGCAGCATTTCGCCAGCAAAAGGCGAGCCGGGCACTTCTGCCTTGGAGGGAAAAGAGTCCCCATCCACGTGTGCGAGCAACAAACGGCGGCCATTCTCCGTGGTCACATCGGGTATAGGGAAATCAGCCAGACGCAGTGTCTGCTGTAGCAAGGCAAAAGGATTGACGACCCAGCGTGACTGGTTGGTGCCTGGTACTTCCTCAATCAGGTAAGGCATCAACACAAAGCCGCCCCAGGGGGTGATGGCAGCAGAGACAAAACGCTTGCCCTTGGCATCATCAAAAGACAGTAATTGCTGGCTTTTTTGCAAAGTCTCTGGAGCCAGTGTCCAACCTTCGTAGTCGAAGGACGGCGGCAACGGCTGCATTTCAAAGCCATAGATGCTGGCTTGCGCTGCTTTCTTGAGCGGCTGCGTGGCTGCTCCTTCTGAGCTGCGAACCCCAAAGGGCAGGGTGCGATCAACAGCAAAACCAGGAGTGTTCAACACCAGGATCGGCATTTTCTGTTGTGACTGGTTTGCCAGCCATTGGCGTACATCCTTGACACGCTGATCAGGAATAGAGCCGCCAAACCAGGTAATGATGCCGGCGTATCGATCGCGTGTAATGTTCTGGGGCAGTGCTTTCCGCACATCGGCGTAATCGGCGATGTAGCCCATGTAATTGAGTGGCATCTCCGCAAAACGATGTGCCGCTGTCTCATTCAAAGTTGGGTAGTCGGAACTGTTATAGAGAATCAGAACATGGCGCGCCTGCGCCTCTACCGTACCAATGCCCAGTGTGTACAAGACTGAGTCGGCAACCCAGGGGATGATGCCCAGTTCGGCAATTTTTTTGGCGGTTGCACGCGTGGCATCGCGGTCATGGGGTGGCACATAGTCAATGGCCAGAACAGGCAGCTTATCCCGCTCACGGATGGTTTGCAGCTGTGACAGCAGCCACTCGCGGTCTTTGGCGGGAACATCGATATAGCGCTTGAGGTTGGCATCCCAGCCGCGAAACAGCGACTCTGCGGCCACCATCTGGATCAGACCTTTGACGCGTGGAACGATTTCGAAGCCACGGTTGAGAATCAGCTTGATGCCGGGAAAGCGCTCATTGAGCGTCTTGATGACACGTACCAGACCGTCTTGCTGGGCGGCTTCGTCAAACTTTTCGGCCAAACGGTAAGAATCCATGGTGTCCAGAAAGAAGCCGCGAAAGCCTTTCTGCCACAGTGGACCAATGACTTCGTCTGCAAAGAATGCAGGCCATTGCTCGGGAGTCTGGTCGATGACGGTCGACTGCCAGACACCATTTCGCGCCATCTTCCAGGCGGCAGGAATCTTGGAAAGATAGGCGCGATCATCACCTGCTTCTGCGACCGATGCATAAGCATACAGCTCGCTGTTGGGCCAAGTCTGCTTGAATTTGACGGGGTCGTAGCCATGCTCTGGCTCGACCACGGCGATGTCGTACAAGGCCAGTTCGCTCATGGTGGCGTCCTTGCCGTAGTAAACCGCTACCGAAGGTGTGGCCGCTTGAGCCCACATGGCGGCGAGTAAGGCGCAGCAGATCAGGCAGCTTCGCAGCAAGGCTTTCACAGAGCATCCTCCTTGATAGGGTTAATCTATCGAGTACTTTTATTGTTTCATCCTAGCTATTTTCTTAAAATCGAACATTACAATTTGGTGATAGTTTTGTTATTTGTTTCGTCATGTTTTTTGACATGAAGATGTAGGTCGCATTGCTGTGCGGGTCATGAGGGGAGTCCTGGTCAATCAGGAAAAAACTTCAAGGAACTGCTGCATAATCGCATAGCGGCTACATCGGCATGCCGAATGCGGTGAAGTTTTTTGCCCACGCATCCGCTCGATCTTGGTCGGAATCTTTTCAAAAAGGTCTGCACATGCGAAGGCCTGCTTGCCATCAGAGTCTTCGTCTAGGAGTCGGCAGCCTCCCTTGAACAGGCTAGCCTGCGTGACCTGCGTTGTGCCTCATATCGCTTGAACCTGTTACTTGAAATGTGGGTCTGCGAGGGCGTGGTATCTTTTGGCCTTTGCCTTTTAGCTACGCCGAGAGTCTGTTCATGCTTGCCAAACGCATCATTCCCTGTCTTGACGTCACCGGAGGTCGTGTCGTCAAAGGCGTTAACTTTTTAGAGTTGCGCGATGCGGGCGATCCGGTGGAAATCGCCGCGCGCTACAACGCCCAGGGGGCAGACGAGCTGACCTTTCTGGACATCACCGCCACCAGCGACGGCCGCGATCTCATCTTGCCCATCATCGAAGCCGTGGCCTCGCAAGTCTTCATTCCGCTGACCGTGGGCGGTGGCGTGCGCACGGTGGAAGATGTGCGCCGCCTGCTCAACGCCGGTGCGGACAAGACCAGCTTCAACTCTGCGGCCATTGCCAACCCCGAGGTGATCAACGCCGCCAGCGACAAGTACGGCGCGCAATGCATTGTGGTGGCCATAGACGCCAAGCGCCGCAAGGGCGACGATCTGCTGCGCGTGGGTGCCAACGGCCAGCCCGTGGGCGAGGGCTGGGATGTGTACAGCCACGGCGGGCGCAAGAACACCGGGCTGGATGTGGTGCAGTGGGCCGCCGAGATGGCGCGTCGCGGCGCTGGCGAAATCCTGCTGACCAGCATGGATCGCGACGGCACCAAGAGCGGGTTCGATCTGAAGCTCACCCGTGCCGTGGCCGATGCCGTGGCCGTGCCCGTGATCGCCTCGGGTGGCGTGGGCAATCTGGAAGATCTGGCCGACGGCGTGACGCTGGGCGGCGCCGATGCCGTGCTGGCGGCCAGCATTTTTCACTACGGTGAATACACGGTGCAGCAGGCCAAGGAGTGCATGCGCGCGCGCGGCATTCCGGTGCGGCTTTGATATTTTTAAAACCATAGCTGAATGCGCATGCGTTTCTTGGACTTCAAGGCTCTTTAGGCCTGAAATCCAATGGATGAAAGCGCAGGCAGCTCTGAAATCAGGATGTGCTCATGAATTGGCTCGATCAGGTCAAATGGGATGACAAGGGGCTGGTTCCCGTCATCGCGCAGGAAAAAGCCAGCGGCGATGTGCTGATGTTCGCCTGGATGAACCGCGAGGCGCTGGAAAAAACCGTCGAGCTGGGCCGCGCCGTGTATTTTTCGCGTTCGCGCGGCAAGCTGTGGTTCAAGGGCGAAGAGTCGGGCCATGTCCAGACCGTGCACGAGCTGCGCATCGACTGCGACAACGATGTCATTCTTCTGAAGGTCACGCAGACCGGCCACGAGCCCGGCATTGCCTGCCACACCGGCCGCCACAGCTGCTTTTACAGCGTGCTGCGCGATGGCCAATGGACTTCTGTCGAGCCGGTCTTGAAAGATCCGGACTCCATCTATAAATAAGCATCATGCAATCTGATAACAACCGCCCCACATCGCAAGACTCCCTGGCCCGTCTGGCTGCGGTGATCGAAAGCCGCAAGCCTGCCAACGGCGGCGACCCGGAAAAAAGCTATGTGGCCCGTCTGCTGCACAAAGGCCCTGACGCTTTCCTCAAGAAGGTGGGCGAAGAGGCAACCGAGGTCGTCATGGCGGCCAAGGATGCAGAGCATGGCGGCGATGCCAGCAAAATCCTCTATGAAGTTGCGGATTTGTGGTTTCACTCCATGATTGCACTGTCCCACTTCGGACTGACGCCGGCCCAGGTGATTGCCGAGCTGGAGCGCCGCGAAGGTCTCAGTGGCCTGGAAGAAAAAGCCCTGCGCAAGGCAGTGGATCGTGCCGAGCAGGAGAAAGGAAGCAGCTGATGAATGACCGTGACGTCGTGGATGTGAACAGCAGCACATCGACCGAGATCGAAGGTCTGAAAGCCTGGGGTTGGGTGAGTTACGTTCTGCATCTGATCGTGGCCGTGGCCGCCGTGCTGCCGGGTGCGCAGGTCAGCGTGTTGTTGCTGGTGGTTGCGCTGGTCATCGATCTGGTCAAGCGTGACGATGCGCGCGGTACCTGGCAGGAAAGCCATTTCTCGTGGCGTATCCGCAGCGTGATCTGGGCGGTGGTGCTGTATGTGGTGACCTTCCCCTTCTTCCTGCTGGGGTTGTTCCTGTTCAACCCTGCATGGGTGCTGATCTCCATCTGGTTCCTCTACCGCATCGTGCGCGGCATGGTGGCCATGAACAAGAATCGCGCCATCGTGTCCTGAACTGCACCCCGCGTTTCTGACAAAGCCTTTGCGTTTTGACGCAAAGGCTTTTTTGTTTTGGTTGCAGCGCAGCAACCCTCGACTGCTGCAGTCGCACATGCCGCCGCCAGCTGTGCCATGCTTGTGCCGTTGGGTTACAGCTTTGTGCAGAGGAAACCACCATGGCATCAGCGTCTTCGCAAACCGTCCTCAATCTCGCCTTGCAAGGCGGAGGCTCTCACGGCGCCCTGACCTGGGGCGTGCTGGATGCTTTGCTCGAGGACGACGAGCTGGTGCTGGACGGCATCAGCGGCACCAGTGCCGGCGCCATGAATGCCGTGGTGCTGGCCCATGGCTTTGCCCAGGCGGCAGCACAGGAAAGCCGTGTGGAAGATGCGCGTCGCTTGGGGCGTGTTCTGGCGCGCCAGGCGCTGGCTGAGCTGTGGGAGGGAGTGGGCAGCATGGGCAGCCTGCTCTGGGGCGTGCCTTTGCCCGGCGTGCAAATGATAGGCGGCGTGCTCAACCAGTTCCTGTCGCCTTACCAGACCAATCCGCTCAATATCAACCCGCTGCGCCAGTTGCTGATGCGGGTGGTGGATTTCGAGCAGCTCACGCATCCGGCCAACCAGGCCGTGGTGCCCAAGCTGTTCATCTGCGCCACCAATGTACGCACGGGGCGCGGCAAGATTTTCTCGGGCGAGCAGGTGACGGCCGATGCCATCATGGCTTCGGCCTGCCTGCCCCAGCTGTTCAAGGCGGTGGAGATCGAGGGCGAGCACTATTGGGACGGTGGTTTTTCAGGCAACCCGGCCCTGTACCCGCTGATTTACGGCACCGAGACCCGGGACATTCTGCTGGTGCAGATCAACCCCAGGAACTCGGACGAGCTGCCGGCCACGGCCAGCGACATCATGGATCGCATGAACGAGGTTACTTTCAACGCCAGCTTGCTGGCCGAGTTGCGGGCCATCGAGTTCGTGGTGCGCATGCTGGAGCAAAAACGCCTGGATCCCGCACTCTACAAACATATGCTGATGCACAGCATTGATGGCGGGGCCGTGCTCAAACGCTTTGGTGCTTCGAGCAAGATCCGCGCCGACATGGGCATGGTGCGCGAGATGTTTGCCCTGGGACGGGAGCAGGGCGAACGCTGGCTGCATGACAACCGTCAGCATATAGGCGTCAGGCAGACACTGAGTTTCAACGACAATGCCGGGTAGAACTTTTGTATTCTTGAGGCTATGCACGATCCCAACTGCCTGTTTTGCCGTATTGCCAAGGGTGAGATTCCTTCCCGCAAGGTTTATGAAGACGAAGAGGTCTTTGCCTTTCACGATATCCATCCCGGCGCACCCGTGCATTTCTTGATGATTCCCAAGAAGCACGTGGCCTCGCTGGCTCAGGTTTCAGCCGAGGACGCCCCTTTGCTGGGTCGCATGCTGGCTCTGGCCCCCAAGCTGGCGCTGGAGCAGGGCTGCAACCCTTACCCCGAAGGGGGTTACCGCGTGGTGGTCAACACCGGCACGGAAGGCGGGCAGGAAGTGCATCACCTGCATCTGCACGTCATGGGCGGCCCCCGCCCCTGGCTCAAAGGCTGAGCCCCAGCCCACACTCGCGCGGATGTCTGACAAGCCTGCATAAAGCCGTGCGCAGCAGGCTTTTTGGGCTATTGCCGTCTGTCTGACATAAGCCACGTCTAAAATGGTTTGCATTTCTTAGGAGATTCTCATGGGCTCTTTTTCTATCTGGCACTGGCTGATCGTGCTGGCCATCGTGGTTCTGGTGTTTGGCACCAAGAAGCTCAAGAACATCGGTAGCGACCTGGGCGGTGCCGTCAAGGGTTTCAAGGACGGTATCAAGGAAGGCGGCGCGCCTGAGAATACCGACGCGGCTGCGGGTCAGGTGGCCAACCAGGCTGCTGCCGACAAGAACACCATTGACGTTCAAGCCAAGCAAAAAAGCTGATCTGGCACGCTGATACATGTTTGATATTGGCCTGTCCAAAATGGCGCTCATAGGAGCCGTGGCCCTGGTGGTCATCGGCCCCGAGAAGCTGCCGCGCGTTGCCCGCATGGTGGGCACGATGCTTGGAAGGGCGCAGCGCTATGTGTCCGATGTCAAGGCCGAGGTCAATCGTTCCATGGAGCTCGACGAGCTTCGCAAGATGAAGGACTCGGTGGAGGGCGCGGCCCGCGATGTGGAACAAAGCATTCACAGCCACACGTCCGACCTTGAAAAAGGCTTGAGCGATGCGACCCGGGATTTGCGCGACGATGCGCCCATGACCTCGGCATCGTCTTTTGATTCCGGTGCCGATTACGGCTACGGTTCCGATACGCACAGTGCGGTGGTGCCCACCTACCATCACCCGCGCAAGAACTGGCGCGTGAAGCGTGCTGCCGTGCCCCAGTGGTACAAGGCGCGCTCGGGCGTGCGCGCCAGGGTTCAGTCAGGTGCGGCGCGCGTGGCGCGTTTTCGCCCGCAAAAGTTGCGTTAGACATGAAGATGCGCAGCCATGTGGCTGTGAGTAGGGCAGCGCATGCTGCCACGTTCAGGCATCTTCATGCCTCAGTGCCCGTGACTACGGGCGTTTTGCTTTCTGTTTCAAGCGTACAGAGCCGCAGCGGCTCCGGCGCTGTTTTGCACCATGTCCGAATCCTCTCCTAAAGACGACGAACTTGCCGGCACCGAGCAGCCGTTTGTGCAGCACCTGATGGAGCTGCGCGACCGCTTGCTGTACTGCATTTACGGTATTGGCGTAGGTATTGCCGTGCTGATGTTCTGGCCCGGTCCGGACGGCTTGATCGACTTCATCGCGATGCCGATCAAAGAGCACATGCCGCCCGGTGCCAAGCTGATTGCGGTGGGCGTTTTCTCGCCTTTCTTCGTGCCGCTCAAGGTGCTGATGATGGTGGCGGTGCTGCTGGCCCTGCCTTGGCTGATGTACCAGGTATGGGCTTTTGTGGCGCCGGGTCTGTACAGCCATGAAAAGAAGTTTGCGCTGCCGCTGATCCTGTTCGGCAGCCTGCTGGCCTATGCCGGCATTGCTTTTGTGCAATTTTTTGTGCTTGGCAATATGTTCAAGTTCATCCAGCACTTCACGCCCTCGAGCGTGGCGGCGACGCCCGACATCGCCTCGTATGTGGAGGCGATTTTGTCGCTCTACATCGCTTTTGCCGCCGCATTCCAGGTGCCGATTGTGGTGATGCTGCTGGTGCGTTTTGGCCTGGTGGAGATCGATAAACTTAAGTCCTTCCGCGGTTACTTTGTGGTGCTGGCCTTTGTCATTGCGGCCGTGATCACGCCTCCGGATGTGATCTCGCAGCTGGCGCTGGCCATTCCCATGTGCCTGCTGTACGAAGTGGGTATTCTGGGCGCAGGCTGGTTCAGCCGCATCTCCAAAGCGCCAGACGAGGCGGAAGCGTCAGACGCGGCAATGGATAAACCTGCGGACAAGCCTGCAGACGGCAGCTGATCCAGCGCTTCACTTTCACGCCAAGCCCCAGGAGCAATCCTGGGGCTTTTGTTTTGATAGCTGTTTGTGCTTTTCCTGAATGGCTTTCAAATCAATAGTGATCTGAAATGGATTGAATGCATGCGCTTATGGCTATGAAATTTGATAGCTTTGAGGCAGTGCTGCCGTAAAAAAGCCAGTGACGTGGCACTGGCTGATTCGGGGGCGGCGTTGTGGCGCTCAGCGGCGCGGGCCTTGCGTTTGCCGGTTGGCCGGCGGGCGTATGCCGGGGGTGATGTCGAGCATGACTTCGCTATCGCCTCGGCGCACATCGAACTTGGAGACTTCGCCAGGCTTGAGCGAGGCCACGGCGGTGAGCAGTTCGGAGACATTGCGCGTGGGCAACTCGCCCACCTTAACGATCACATCACCGGGGCGCATGCCGGCCTGGGCGGCAGGGCCGGCCTGCAGCACACCGGTGATGATGACGCCAGCGCTGGCCTTTACGCCAAAGGTCTCGGCCAGCTCGGGCGAGAGTTCGTTGGGCTCCACGCCAATCCAGCCGCGGGTGACCTTGCCGTCCTTGACGATGCCGTCCAGCACCATCTTGGCGGTGGAGACCGGAATGGCAAAGCCAATGCCCATGCTGCCGCCGGAGCGCGAGTAGATGGCGGTGTTGATGCCCAGCAGATTGCCTTCGGCATCCACCAGTGCGCCGCCGGAGTTGCCGGGATTGATGGCTGCATCGGTCTGGATGAAGTTTTCGAAGGTGTTGATGCCCAGCTGGCTGCGGCCCAGGGCGCTGATGATGCCGCTGGTCACCGTCTGGCCTACGCCGAAGGGGTTGCCAATGGCCAGCACGCGGTCGCCCACGGCGACCTGGTCGGAATTGCCCAGCACGATGACGGGCAGCTTTTCCAGTTCGATCTTCAAAATGGCCAGATCGGTCTCCGGGTCCGTGCCGATCACCTTGGCCTTGGCCTGGCGGCTGTCGGTCAGCGTAACTTCGATATCGTCTGCACCCTCGACCACATGGTTGTTGGTGAGTATGTAGCCATCTTGGCTGATGATGACGCCGCTACCCAAACCAGATTGCTCTTGTGGACCTTGCTCGCCAAAGAAGAACTGGAACCAGGGATCGTTGGCGCGCGGGTGGCGTACCTCCTTGCTGGTGTTGATGCTGACCACGGCAGGCGCGGCTTTGCGTGCGGCCGGGGCAAAGCTGCCCGGGGCCACTTCACCGGCAGGCGTAGGCGGTGCCTGCAGCAGCGAGATGCCGGCATTGCTGCGAATGTTTCGGCTCCCAAGCCAACTAGGCTGTAGGGTTGCCACTACGAAATAGATAGCGACCAGAGCGGTGACTACCTGAGAAAACAGCAACCAGGTGCGTTTCATGTAATGCGTATGAAGAAGGTGAGAGACAAGCCCGCATTGTGAGGCATGGGCGCTGGCGCGTCTGCAGCACTTGCTTGCCAGGGTGGCTTTACTTAGCGCAAACCGGCGGCGGCTGCAGGCCGGCAAGGCATAGGAATGCTGGCATCTAAAGTTTTGCGCGCCATTCAGTAATGAGTGCAAACCCTAGAATGGTTTATCGACTGCGCTTATGCCGCCGTTTTCTGAGGTACGGGCTCACCCGGCTTGTGCCATCAGTTGTTCAAGGCCCTACAGCTTGGCCTTGCAAAACCCGGTCTGCCGCTGCACGTTGACCCGTTGCAGCTGGCTTATCCGCGCTGTCCTGTTGTTTGATTTGGGAAACACCATGACTACGCTTGATCTCGCGCAGCCGGCCACCACGCCGGCTGTTGCGTCTAATCGTCCTCTGAACCGAGAGGATTACAAGACCCTGGGCTTATCGGCTCTGGGCGGAACGCTGGAGTTTTACGACTTCGTGGTGTTCGTCTTTTTCGCCAATGTGATTGGCTCGCTGTTCTTCCCGGCCGATCTGCCTGATTGGATGCGCCAGCTGCAGACGCTGGGTATTTTTGCGGCCGGCTATCTGGCCCGGCCTCTGGGGGGCATCATCATTGCCCACTATGGTGACAAGATCGGTCGCAAGAAGATGTTCAGCCTGTCCATTTTTCTGATGGCCGTGCCTACTCTGGTCATCGGCCTGCTGCCCACTTATGAAGCCATTGGCATCGCTGCACCGCTGCTGCTGCTGGCCATGCGCGTGCTGCAAGGCGCTGCGATTGGCGGCGAAATGCCCGGTGCCTGGGTTTTTGTGGCCGAGCATTCGCCGGTCAAGAACTACGGCCTGGCCATTGGCACGCTGACTTCCGGCATTACCGGCGGCATTTTCCTGGGCTCCATCTTCGGTGTCTGGCTCAACAGCGTGTACAGCCAAGCCGAGATTCATGACTGGGCCTGGCGCCTGCCCTTTATTTTGGGCGGCGTGTTTGGTCTGGTGTCGGTGTACCTGCGCAAGTTTCTGCACGAGACGCCCATCTTTCAGGAGCTGCAGGCCCGCAAGGCGGTTGACCGCGAGCTGCCCATCAAGACTATCTTGCGCGAGCACCGCCAGGCCTGCGTGGTGGTGGCGCTGATGACCTGGGTGCTGTCCACGGCCATCGTGGTGGTGATTCTGTTCACCCCAGCTTATCTGCAAAAAGTCTTTCATATCGCACCGGCCATGGCGCTCAAGGCCAATGCCGTGGCGACCGTGACGCTGACCATAGGCTGCGTGTTCTGGGGCTGGCTGTCCGACAAGCTGGGCACACGCGCGGCCATGGTTCTGGGCTGGGGCGGCATGACGGCCACCACCTATCTGTTCTATATGAACCTGCCGGGTACCGAGGCTTCGCTGATCTGCACCTATGCCACCGTGGGCTTTTTTGTGGGTGCCATTTCTCTGCTGCCCGTGGTGGGCGTGCGTGCCTTCCCGGCCGAAGTACGCTTTACCGGTCTTTCCTTCTCCTACAACATGGCCTATGCCGTGTTCGGCGGACTGACGCCCATGCTGGTATCGGTATGGCAGCAGGTGGATGTGATGGCCCCGGCCCACTATGTGGCGGCCATGGGTGTTCTGGGTGTGGCCATGGGCTTCTGGCCCTTGGCCTGCAAGGGCTGGCAAGCTCGCTCGTGAGCAGCGAGGCTTGAGGCATAAAAAAGGAGCGCTTGAAGCGCTCCTTTTTACTTTGGCACGCCATGTGCCATGGTTGCCGTCTTAGTGGCGGCGGTGCTGAGGTGCACCTGTAGGGGCGGAGCCCGAACGTTCGATGTGACGGAAAGTCAGACGACCTTTGTTCAGGTCGTAAGGAGACATCTCCAGAGTGACCTTGTCGCCAGCCAGTACGCGAATACGGTGCTTGCGCATCTTGCCGCCCGAATAGGCGATCAGTTGATGACCGTTTTCCAGGGTGACGCGAAAGCGGGCATCGGGCAGCACTTCATCCACTCTGCCTTGCATTTCAATCAGTTCTTCTTTGGCCAATGGGGCTCCCTTCGAATAAGGTTGGTAAGTGTGATGTGATCAGTTGAGCTGGTTGCACAGAACCATGCTACGCCCTTCTGTCAGGGCATATTTGTTGGCAATCGACTGGCTGTCGAATTGCTCGATAAAGCTGAAGATGCGGTCATATTTTCCGCGGCGAATAGAGACTGCAGCGGCAACTTTGCCGCTGTGGGTAATTTGGGTGAGCGGAGTAACAACGTAGTTGCCGACACGCTCTGTGATTTGTGTTGTATTCATCGTGTCAACGACGGCAGGCACCGGTGAGGGGCAAGCCATCAGAAAATAAAAGGATAGAAAAAGAAGATCAAGACTCGCCAGGTCTGCTGGGGCTTGAAGAAGCTCGCCTAAAAAAGTGAGACAGCCGGATTGCTTCAATGGAAGTTCGGCCACGTGCGGCGTGAGAGTCGCGTGTGAGTCAGACAAGCGCTGTAGGGGCGGGCAAAAAGACAGCGAGTGCTCAATTATAAGGCAATACGCTTTTATCAGCAAATAGCATATTGTCCAGGCCAATAGAGGGATTGTTGTTTTAGCGAGAACAATCTCATTCCAGCCAAGGCCATTGTTTGCTTTGCGTATTTAAAGGTGCTGCTGCCCGCTCATGCACAATCGGCAGCATGAGCATCGAGCGAAATGAACTTCTGGCCCGCTTCGACGGCCTGCTGCAACCTGAGCGTTTCAAGGACTATGGTCCCAATGGCCTGCAGGTGGAAGGCAAAAACGAGATCCGTAGCATTGTCAGCGGGGTTACGGCCAGCCGCGCCCTGATCGAGGCGGCCATAGATGCCAAGGCCGATGCGATCTTTGTGCACCATGGGCTGTTCTGGCGTGGCATGGATGGCCGCATTACCGGCTGGCTCAAGGAGAGAATCCGCCTGCTGCTGGCCCATGACATCAATCTGTTTGCCTATCATCTGCCATTGGATGCCCATGCCGAGCTGGGCAATAACGCCCAACTGGGCGTACAGCTTGGCGTGAAGGGTGAAGCCGTCTTTGGCGAGCAAAATCTGGGTTGGCTGGCTGCCGCAGAGTTTGCCAATGCCCAGGCTCTGGCCAGTCATGTGCAGACCCAGCTGGGTCGTGCCGTGACCATGGCCACGGGCGACGCCGCCAGGCCCATACGCAAGCTGGCCTGGTGCACCGGTGGGGCGCAAGGCTTTTTTGAGGCGGCCATTGCCGCAGGGGCCGATGCCTATATCACGGGCGAGATGTCCGAGCCGCAGGTGCATCTGGCGCGCGAAACCGGCACCACCTTCATCGCGGCAGGGCACCATGCGACCGAGCGTTATGGCGCACCGGCGGTGGCGGCCCATGTGGCGGCGCAACTGGGGCTGGAACATCGATTTATCGAGATCGATAATCCGGCCTGAGTCTTAGCCTGAGTATTCATTTGATAGCTGCCAGCGCTTATTCCGTGGGTGATGGCACTATTTTTATATCTATGTCCAATCAAGCACAAACGAACGCCGCCATTGCCATTACGCAAGGTGATTGCGCCGGCATCGGTCCGGAAATCATTGCCAAGGCCTTTCGCGATGCGCCGCAGGAAATGCGTGGCTGTTTTGTCGTCGGTGAGCTGCAAACCCTGCGCCGCGCCACGGCGCTGGTGGCAGGCCTGGCGGATGGTGGGCAAGCGATTGCCCAGCCCATCGTCCAATCCATTGCGCTCATCAGTCGGGCGGAAGAGGTGTGGGATGTGCCTTGCGGTGCCATTCCTTTGCTGGCATTGCCAGACCTGCCGGGTCCGCAGGCCTATGGGCAGATCAGTGCGCGGGCTGGAGACGCTGCTGCGCGCTGCGTGATATGGGCTGCCCAGGCGGCCTTGCGCGGCGAGATTGCCGCCTTGGTGACGGCGCCGCTGCACAAGGAGGCCCTGTCTCTGGCGGGCGTGGATTACCCTGGTCACACCGAGTTGCTGCAAGCCGAAGCGGCACTGCATGCGGGTGTGCCGGTGGCGCAAATGCCTGTGCGCATGATGCTGGCCAACGACCAGTTGCGCACGGTGCTGGTCAGCATCCACATGTCGTTGCGTGATGCGCTTGATGCGGTCACACAGACGCAGATTCTGCAGACCCTGAAAATTACCCATGAGGCGCTTTTGCGGAACCTGGGGCGCGCTCCGCGCATCGGCGTGGCAGGGCTCAATCCCCATGCGGGCGAGGGCGGGCTTTTTGGGCGCGAAGAAATTGAAATCATCAGCCCCGCCATTGCCCAGGCAAAGGCCGAGGGGCTGGATGTGCACGGCCCATTCGCTCCGGATACCATCTTCATGCGGGCGCGAAACACTGCTGATCATCCGGGAGAATTTGATGTGGTGTTGGCGATGTACCACGACCAAGGGTTGATCCCAGTCAAATACTTGGGTGTGGAAAAAGGCGTCAACGTCACGCTGGGATTGCCGTTGGTGCGCACCAGTCCCGATCATGGAACAGCCTTTGATATCGCAGGTCAAGGGGTGGCGGAAGCCGACAGCATGCTGGAAGCCGTGCGTGTGGCGCATAGTCTGGCGGGCTGACCGAGTGCCGTGAACGCAGCTCGCCTTGCTTCAAAACTGCAGCCCTCTTGAAGCCTGCGGCCGGGCGTTATGAGATCGAAAATGACAAAGCCTGTGGCATTGGCCACAGGCTTTTTTGATTGGGGCAGGGCTCAGACCTTGCGGTTCAGGCTGTCGCGAATTTCGCGCAGCAGCAGCACGTCTTCGGGGGTGGCCGGAGCGGCTTCGGGTGCTGCCGGGGCTTCGCGTTTGAGGCGATTGACCTGCTTGATCATGATGAAAATGATGAAGGCCAGAATCAGGAAATTCACGGCCACCGTGATGAAGTTGCCATAGGCAAATACGGGAACGCCGGCTTTCTTCAAGGCATCAAGCGTCCGGACTGTGCCGTCCGGAATAGTGCCCAGGACCACGAACAGATTCGAGAAATCCAGCTTGCCGAAAACCAGGCCGACCAGAGGCATGATGAGATCGTTGACAACTGAATCAACGATCTTGCCGAAGGCCCCGCCGATGATCACGCCCACGGCCAGATCCATCACGTTTCCCTTGATTGCGAATTCGCGGAATTCTTGCATCATGCCCATAAGCAGTTCCAGTCATAAGAGTTTGAGATAGCGCAGTATTGCGCGACTTAGGCTTATGTCAACCTCGGACAGAGGCTGGAATAACCATGATCTCGCCGCTAGAATTTGTCATTGACCCCCAAATCTAGCGATGTACTTCGAGGAAATCCATGAGTGACTCTCCAGTCGACTCCAGCAAACGCACGTGGATCATCACGTCAGCATGTGCTGGTGCCGTAGGCGGTGTGGCGACAGCCGTCCCTTTCGTGAGCTCCTTTCAGCCTTCGGAAAAGGCCAAGGCAGCAGGTGCCGCAGTCGAGGTGGATATTTCCGGCCTCAAGGAAGGTGAGAAACTCACTGTCGAATGGCGTGGCAAGCCTGTCTGGATCATCAAACGCACGCCTGAGCAGCTCAAGGATTTGCCGGCACTCGATGCTGAACTGGCCGATCCCCAATCTCTGCGCCACCCCGAAGAATTCACGCCCGAATACGCGCGCAACGAAGCCCGCTCCATCAAGCCTGAATTGCTGGTGGTGGTCGGTATCTGCACTCATCTGGGCTGCTCGCCTACGGATAAGTTTCAGGCCGGCCCCCAGCCTTCGCTGCCGGCAGACTGGAAGGGCGGTTTTCTCTGTCCCTGCCATGGCTCGACTTTCGACATGGCGGGCCGCGTATTCAAGAACAAGCCCGCGCCGGACAATCTGCAAGTGCCTCCGCACATGTATCTGTCTGACACCAAGCTCTTGATTGGTGAAGACAAGAAGACTGCCTGAGGGAGACAAGAACAATGGCCCACGAATTCAAGCAAATCGATCCGAACGCCACTGCGGGCGCCAAGATCGGCAACTGGTTTGAGAACCGTTTCCCGACGGCATTTGACGCCTACCGCGTCCATATGTCCGAGTACTACGCACCCAAGAATTTCAACTTCTGGTACATCTTCGGCTCGCTGGCGCTGCTGGTGCTGGTGATCCAGATCGTCACCGGCATCTTCCTGGTGATGCACTACAAGCCAGACGCCGACAAGGCATTTGCTTCGGTGGAATACATCATGCGTGATGTGCCCTGGGGTTGGCTGATCCGCTACATGCACTCCACGGGGGCATCGGCATTCTTCATCGTCGTCTATCTGCACATGTTCCGCGGGCTGCTCTACGGTTCGTACCGCAAGCCGCGCGAGCTGGTGTGGATCTTCGGCTGCGCCATCTTCCTGGTGCTGATGGCCGAAGCCTTTATGGGCTATCTGCTGCCCTGGGGCCAGATGTCGTACTGGGGCGCGCAGGTGATCGTGAACCTGTTTGCAGCCATTCCCTTTGTCGGTCCTGATCTGGCTTTGCTGATCCGTGGCGACTATGTGGTGGGTGATGCCACGCTGAACCGCTTCTTCAGCTTCCACGTGATCGCCGTGCCTCTGGTGCTGCTGGGTCTGGTGGTGGCGCACTTGCTGGCGCTGCACGATGTGGGTTCCAACAATCCCGATGGCATTGAAATCAAGGGCCCTAACGCGCCCAAGGATGCCAAGGGCAATCCGCTCGACGGCATTCCCTTCCATCCTTACTACACCGTGCACGACATTTTTGGCGTGACCGTGTTCCTGTTCCTGTTCTCAGCGGTGGTGTTTTTTGCGCCCGAGTTTGGCGGCTACTTCCTGGAGTACAACAACTTCATTCCTGCGGATCCGCTCAAAACGCCCAATCACATTGCGCCCGTCTGGTACTTCACGCCTTTCTATTCCATGCTGCGTGCCATCACCAGCCAGATGATGTATGTGCTGATTGCCTGCGTGGTGCTGGGTGCCGGTTACGGCATCCTCAAGTCGCGTCTGCCGGTGATCGTCAAGGGCGTGGTGGGTGTGGTGGCTCTGGGCGTGATCGCCATGATGCTGTCCATCGACGCCAAGTTTTGGGGCGTGGTGGTCATGGGTGGTGCCGTCATCATCCTGTTTGCCCTGCCATGGCTGGACTGCAGTCCCGTCAAGTCGATTCGCTATCGTCCGAGCTGGCACAAGTATGTGTATGCCGTGTTTGTGGTGAACTTCGTGGTCCTGGCTTATCTGGGCGTGCAAGCGCCTTCGCCCATCGGTGAGAAAGTCTCTCAGGTCGGCACGCTGTTTTACTTTGGCTTCTTCCTGCTCATGCCCTGGTGGAGTCGCTTGGGTGAAACCAAGCCCGTGCCAGAGCGCGTGACATTCAAGCCACACTGAAGCAGGAGAAAACAAGAATGAAGAAACTGATCCTCACTTTGGTTGCGGTTCTGGGTCTGGCTGCGGGTGCGCAAGCCTCTGAAGGCGGCATCCACTGGGACAAGGCACCGGTCAACACCTCGGACACGGCCTCTTTGCAAAACGGCGCCAAGATTTTCGTCAACTACTGCCTCAGCTGCCACTCTGCTGCCTTCATGCGCTTTAACCGCCTGAAGGACATAGGGCTGACCGATCAGGAAATCAAGGACAATCTGCTGTTCACCACGGACAAGGTGGGCGAGACCATGAAGGCGGCCATCAATCCCAAGGAGGCCAAGGAGTGGTTTGGCGCCAATCCGCCCGATCTGACGGTGATTGCACGCTCGCGTGCCGGTGCTGGCGGAACCGGTGCCGATTACCTCTATACCTTCTTGCGTACTTTCTACCGAGATGACACCAAGGCCACGGGCTGGAATAATCTCGCCTTTCCAAGCGTAGGCATGCCGCATGCGCTTTGGCAGCTGCAAGGCGAGCGTCGTGCCATCTTTGAAGAGCATGACGAACACGGGACTAAAACCCAGGTGTTCAAAGGTTGGGAGCAGGTGTCTCCAGGCAAGATGACCGCAGTGCAGTACGATCAGGCAGTTGGCGATCTGGTGAATTACCTGCAATGGATGGGCGAACCAGCCCAGAACACCCGGACCCGCGTGGGCGTGGGCGTACTGGTGTTTCTGGCCTTCTTCATCTTCATTGCGTGGCGCCTGAACGCTGCGTTCTGGAAAAACGTCAAGTAAAGCTTTGCTGCTTTTTGCGCGCAGATGCTGTCTGCAGCCAATCGTGTTAGTGCAGAGTGGGCGCCGTGGGCGACCCACTCTTTTTGATTTTTAGGAGCTTCCACCATGATGGTGCTTTATTCGGGAACGACCTGCCCCTTTTCACACCGCTGCCGCTTTGTGCTGTTTGAAAAAGGCATGGATTTCGAGATCCGCGATGTGGACTTGTTCAGCAAGCCCGAAGAGATCAGCGTGATGAACCCCTATGGCCAAGTGCCAATTCTGGTGGAACGCGATCTGATTTTGTATGAGTCGAACATCATCAATGAGTACATTGATGAGCGCTTTCCTCATCCTCAGCTGATGCCTGGTGATCCAGTGGATCGCGCCCGTGTGCGCCTGTTCCTGCTGAACTTCGAAAAAGAGCTGTTCGTGCACGTTAGCGCTCTGGAAGAACGCAATGTCAAGGGCAACGAAAAAGTGCTGGAAAAGGCCCGTGCCCACATTCGCGACCGCCTGACACAGCTGGCTCCCGTGTTCCTCAAGAACAAGTACATGCTGGGTGAGAACTTCTCCATGCTGGACGTAGCCATTGCTCCTCTGCTGTGGCGCCTGGATTACTACGGTATCGAGCTGTCCAAGAACGCAGCCCCTCTGCTCAAGTACGCCGAGCGCATCTTCTCGCGCCCAGCCTACATTGAAGCACTGACACCTTCTGAAAAGGTCATGCGCAAGTAATTGCGGCAGAACCTGGAGCGGGCATGGCGAAGGACTTCCTTCCTTGCCCGCTTTTTTGTCTCTGGAATCCATAAGTCAGGAAACGACATGAACGCGCCCGAAGCGACATCCACACGCCCGTATCTGCTGAGGGCCCTGTTTGAATGGTGCACCGATAACGGCTATACCCCGCACATTGCCGTGCGCGTGGATCGCAGCACCCAGGTGCCCATGGAGTTTGTGCGTGATGGCGAGATTGTGCTCAACATCAGCTACGACGCCACCAGCGGACTGCTGATCGGCAACGAGCACGTGGAGTTCAAGGCCCGCTTTGGCGGCAAGCCCCGCGAAATCATGGTGCCCATCACCCATGTGATGGCTATTTATGCCCGCGAAACCGGGCAGGGCATGGCCTTTCCGCCCGAAGAGACTGAGCAGGACGAGCAAGAGATGTCTCAGGACGAGATGATCGAGTTCATCGAAGACCAGGCCCCCGAGGCCTTAGCCGATGATCGCGTGGTGCAACTGGTCGCCACCAAGACGCCGGAGTCGGATGACGACGCGCCTCGCACCCCGCCGCCAGCGGGCGGCCGCCCTGCGCTCAAGAGGGTGAAGTAATTACCGCAGCGGTTGCGGGCGCGCTGCGCGTTTGCAGCCGACTTTGAAGAAATTGCGGTATTTGGTTTTTGGCCTGAAATTTCTGGGCTAGAATTCAGTCTTCGCCGGTTTAGCTCAGTTGGTAGAGCACCCGCCTTGTAAGCGGTAGGTCGTCAGTTCGATTCCGACAACCGGCACCAAAGATTTGAACCCACATGTGAAAGCATGTGGGTTTTTTCTTTGGCTTGTTGGCGTTCCGGGCTTGCGCAAAGCCCATCTTGCCTCTAGCCCTGTACCTTCAGGCGAATGGAGGCAACGTCCCAGCCCTTGGTGCGCAAATGGGCGGCCATGGCCGGCAGCAATTGGCGTACCTTGGCTGCAGCCGCATTGTTCTTGACCAGCAGGCACCAGCAATCGCCTTCAATAGGTCCGGCCTGCAAGCTTGCGCGCAGCATGGGCGGAATCAAGGGCGTGACGGCTTTGAGGCGGTTGCTCGAATCCTGGGTCAGCGCTGCCAGTCGCGCCAGGGTGGGCGAAGACTCCATGGCCGCCAATGCGGTAACAGGATGGTGGCGGCGGGTGGTGGACATACAAAAACAGATCTGGAGCGGACAGACTGACAGCTTATATCAGCGGGGCCGTCGGTGTTTTCTGAAGGCTTGCTGCCCATCAAAGCCCGTATAAAACCTGAAAAACTGCGAAAAGCCAAAGGTGTTTGAGGCGGTTAGAATCATTTTTTGGTCCGTGTTTCAGTTTTTGGCATTGCAAGAGGTTTTTATTCACGTTTTGTGAAGCTCTTGAGTGCGGCTGAGACGGCCCCATCTGAAGACCAACAATCAAGGGATTCCGGGCGTCTTGTTCTGCGCGCCAAGCAAAGATCAAGACGCCTATGCACGCATGGCCACCAATTTCCTCACCAAACTGTTCGGCAGCCGCAACGATCGTCTGCTAAAGCAATACCGTAAGACAGTCGCTCGCATCAATGCGATGGAGCCTGAGTACGAAAAGCTCAGCGATGAGGCATTGCGCGCCAAGACGCAAGAGTTCAAGGGCCGCGTCGCCAACGGCGAGTCGCTGAACGATTTGCTGCCGGAAGCTTTTGCCGTGGTGCGTGAAGGCTCCAAGCGCGTCATGAAGATGCGCCACTTCGATGTGCAGATGCAAGGCGGCATGGCCTTGCATGATGGCAAGATTGCCGAAATGCGCACCGGCGAAGGCAAGACGCTGACTGCGACCCTGCCGGTCTACCTCAATGCCTTGTCGGCCGAGGGCGTGCACGTGGTGACCGTCAACGATTACCTGGCCAGGCGCGATGCGACCACCATGGCGCGTCTGTACAACTTCCTGGGACTGACGGTAGGTATCAATCTGCCCAACCTCTCGCGTGAGGAAAAGCAGGCCGCTTACAACTCCGACATCACCTACGGTACGAACAACGAATACGGCTTCGACTACCTGCGTGACAACATGGTGTACGAGCCCGGCGATCGCGTGCAGCGCGTGCTCAATTTCGCCATCGTCGATGAGGTGGACTCCATCCTGATCGACGAAGCCCGTACGCCGCTGATCATCTCCGGCCCGGCCGAAGACCACACGGCCATGTATGTGGCCATGAACAAGATCGTGCCGGCCCTGGTTCGCCAGGAAGGCGAGGCCGATCCTCGCACCGGCGAGGGCGTGACCAAGCCCGGCGATTTCACGGTAGATGAAAAGTCCCACCAGGTCTATCTGACGGACCAGGGTTACGAGGCCGCCGAGCGTCTGTTGGCCGATGCCGGCCTGATTCCGCAAGGCTCCTCGCTGTACGACCCCTCCAATATCTCGCTGGTTCACCACCTGTACGCCGCGCTGCGTGCCAACCAGCTGTACTTCCGTGATCAGCACTATGTGGTGCAAAACGGTGAAATCGTCATCGTTGACGAATTCACCGGCCGCTTGATGTCGGGTCGCCGCTGGAGCGATGGTCTGCACCAGGCCGTGGAAGCCAAGGAAGGCGTGGAAATTCAGGCCGAGAACCAGACCATGGCCTCGATCACTTTCCAGAACTACTTCCGTCTGTACAAAAAACTGTCGGGCATGACGGGTACGGCCGATACCGAGGCCTACGAGTTCCAGGAAATCTACGGTCTGGAAACCGTGGTCATTCCGCCCAACCGTCCCAGCAAGCGCGAGGACCAGCTGGACCGCGTCTACAAGACGACCAAGGAAAAGTACGACGCGGCCATCAAGGACATCCGCGAATGCCACGAGCGCGGCCAGCCCGTGCTGGTGGGTACGACCTCGATCGAAAACTCCGAAATCATCGATCAGCTGCTCAATCGCGAAAACCTGCCGCACCAGGTGCTGAATGCCAAGCAGCACGAGCGTGAGGCCGATATCGTGGCCCAGGCCGGCAGTGCCGGCATGATCACCATTGCCACCAATATGGCCGGTCGCGGTACCGACATCGTGCTGGGTGGCAATATCGACAAGCAACTGGCGGAGCTTGAAGCCGATGAGTCTCTGACGCCCACCGAGCGTCAGCAGAAAATCGACAAGCTGCGTGCCGAATGGCAGATTGCACACGACAAGATCGTGGAGTTGGGCGGCTTGCGCATCATCGCCACCGAGCGCCATGAATCGCGCCGTATCGACAACCAGCTGCGTGGCCGTTCGGGCCGTCAGGGCGATCCCGGTTCCTCGCGCTTTTATCTGAGCCTGGACGACCAGCTCATGCGCATCTTTGCCGGCGACCGCGTCAAGGCCATCATGGATCGCCTGAAGATGCCCGAAGGCGAAGCGATTGAAGCCGGTATCGTGACCCGCTCCATCGAATCGGCTCAGCGCAAGGTGGAAGCCCGCAACTTCGACATGCGCAAGCAGCTGCTCGAATACGACGATGTGGCCAACGATCAGCGCAAGGTCATCTACCAGCAGCGCAACGACATTCTGGACTCGGCCGATCTGGAAGGCATGTTGGCCGCCATGCGCGAAGACGTGATCACCGATGTGGTGCGCCAGTTCGTGCCTGCCGAGTCCATGGAAGAGCAGTGGGACATCCCGGGTCTGGAGAAAGCGCTGGCCGGCGAATGGCAGCTCTCGCTAGACTTGCAGAACGACGTGGCGGCCTCTGACTCGATCACCGATGAAGAGATTCTGGAGAAGGTCGTCAAGGCGGCGCACGAGATGTATGAATCCAAGCTGGCTCTGATCGGCAAGGAGAACTTCACCCAGTTCCAGCGTGCCGTGCTGCTGCAAAGCTTTGACAGCAACTGGCGCGACCACCTGGCCGCTTTGGACTATCTGCGCCAGGGCATTCACTTGCGTGGCTATGCCCAGAAGCAGCCCAAGCAGGAGTACAAGCGCGAAGCCTTCGAGCTGTTCCGCCAGCTGATCGACCAGGTCAAGACCGAAGTCACCCGCGTGCTGATGACGGTGCAGGTTCGCTCCCGCGAGGAGATGGATGAAGCTGCCGTGGCCATGAACGAGCGCGGCGCACAAAGTCTGGAGCACATGAGCTATGCCGGACCTTCGGATACCGAAGGCGATACCGAGGATGGCGATGTGATGCTGGCCGAAACCCTGGCCATGCCCGATGGCGTGCATGTGGGGCGCAACGACCCCTGCCCCTGCGGCAGCGGCAAGAAGTTCAAGCAGTGCCACGGAAAACTGTCCTGATCACTACCGATAAAAACACGGGCTGCGGCCCGTGTTTTTGTTTGTGCCGCAGCTTTTTGCCATGGCAAAGCCAACAAGGCCGATCAAGACTCCGATTGTTCCGATAATGGAGCGCGTTTTTTCTCAATCACAAGGAACATTGCAATGTCCGTGAATCTTTCCGCCCCCGTGGCCGCTGATCTGTTGGCGATCAATGGCGTTCGCATCGGCATTACCGAAGCCGGTGTGCGCAAGGCCAATCGCAAGGACGTGACGGTGTTCTTGCTGGACGAGGGCGCTTCGGTGGCCGGTGTGTTCACGCAAAACCGCTTTTGCGCCGCACCGGTGCAGGTCAGCCGTGAGCATTTGCTGGCCGGCAAGGGCATCCGTGCCATGGTCATCAATACCGGCAATGCCAATGCAGGCACCGGCGCCGCCGGCCTGGCCCATGCGCGTGCCACCTGCGACGCGCTGGCCAAGGAGCTGGGTCTGACGGCCGAGCAAATTCTGCCTTTCTCCACCGGCGTGATCATGGAAGAGCTGCCCGTGGATCGCATTGTGGCGGCACTGCCCAAGGCGATTGCGGCAGCCCAATCGGATAGCTGGGCCATGGCCGCCGAAGGCATCATGACCACCGACACCTTGCCCAAGGCTTTCAGCCGCAGCGTGACGATTGGTGGCAAGACGGTGTCCGTCACCGGCATCAGCAAGGGCGCGGGCATGATTCGCCCCAATATGGCCACCATGCTGGGCTTTATGGCCACGGATGCGGCAATTGCGCCCGAGCTGCTGCAGCCCCTGGTCAAGGAGCTGGCCGACGGCTCCTTCAACCGTGTGACGATTGACGGCGATACCTCGACCAACGACTCCTTTGTGCTCATGGCCACGCACCAGGCGGGCAATGCGCAGATCTCCACGCTCTCCAGCGCCGAAGGCCAGCAGCTCAAGGCGGCCTTGCTGGATGTGGCGCAAAAATTGGCTCAAGCCATTGTGCGTGATGGGGAAGGTGC
Organism: Comamonas aquatilis; assembly: GCF_965139575.1. Classification (NCBI taxonomy): domain Bacteria; kingdom Pseudomonadati; phylum Pseudomonadota; class Betaproteobacteria; order Burkholderiales; family Comamonadaceae; genus Comamonas; species Comamonas aquatilis. The sequence goes on from NZ_CBCSIW010000001.1 coordinate 297,383, forward strand.
TACGAAATTCATCACGATGAAGGTCGAAGGCGGCAAGACCGAAGAGGAATGTCGTCTGGTGGCTTATGCCATTGCCCACTCGCCCCTGGTCAAGACCGCCTTCTTTGCCTCCGACCCCAATTTGGGCCGCATTCTGGCCGCCGTGGGCTATGCCGGTATTGCCGATCTGGACCAAACCCGGATCGACCTGTATCTGGACGAGGTGCATGTGGCCGTCAACGGCGGCCGCAACCCCGAGTACAAGGAAGAAGACGGTCAACGCGTGATGAAGCAACAGGAAATCACCGTGCGCGTGCTGCTGGGCCGCGGCGAGGCCGCGCAGACCGTGTGGACTTGCGACTTCAGTCATGAGTACGTGACCATTAACGCCGATTACAGGTCGTAAGTTTTCACCCCTTGAGGCGCTTTGCCTAGGCGGCCCCGCGCCTTCCCCTCTCTCGCTTCGCGGGAGGGGGATGACAGCCTCGATTAGGCGTCCCCGCTGCGGGGCGGCCCTTGCTCGCTGTCACTTGTTGGTCAGCGCTCGTTTTTAGGTGCTGCAATTTCAGAAGCTGCATGCGTATGTTCGTATTAGGTTTCAGCTTATTTCTAGCTTGAAACCAAGAAATATCAAACGCTAGCAGCTATAAAAACAGATGGAGATCCGGTCATGCAAGTTGTGATGAACCCTTTGGAGCGCCTGGTTGAGCGTGCCGAGCAGCTGATGCAGCGCATCGAAGCCATCCTGCCCCAGCCGCTGCAATCGCCTGCGGACTGGAATACCGCCATTGCCTGGCGCTATCGCAAGCGTTCCAACGGCTGCGGCGTGTTGGAGCCGGTGCGCCATGTGGGCGAGATGAATCTGTCGGATCTGCAGAACATCGAGGTGCAAAAAGAAAAGATTGCGCGCAACACCGAGCAGTTCGTGCAGGGGCGCACGGCCAATAACGTGCTGCTGACGGGCGCGCGCGGCACGGGCAAGTCCTCGCTGATTCGCGCCTGCCTGCACAGCTATGCGCCGCAAGGCTTGCGTCTGATCGAGGTGGACAAGGCTGATCTGACCGATCTGCCCGACATCGTGGACGTGGTCGCTGGCCGACCCGAGAAGTTCATCATCTACTGCGACGATCTGAGCTTTGAAGAAGGCGAGCCCGGCTACAAGGCCATGAAGTCGATTCTGGACGGCTCGGTGTCTGCGGCCAGCGCCAATGTGCTGGTCTATGCCACCAGCAATCGCCGCCATCTCTTGCCCGAGTACATGACGGACAACCTGAGCACGCAAAAATCCGACAACGGCGAGATTCATCCCGGCGAGGTGGTGGAAGAGAAGATTTCCCTGTCCGAACGTTTTGGCCTGTGGGTGAGTTTCTATCCCTTCAGCCAGGACGAATACCTGCGCGTGGTGGCGCAATGGATGTCTGCCCTGGGCATGGATCAGGCGGCCATCGATGCGGCCAGGCCCGAAGCCCTGGTCTGGGCGCTGGAGCGTGGTTCGCGCAGCGGCCGTGTGGCCCATCAGTTTGCGCGTGACTATGCCGGCCGTGCCGAACGTCCTGCGACCGCTGGCGCGCGCATAGAAGATGTCCAGGGTCTGGCCGAAGAAGCCGACCTGGAGTGAATGCAAAAAACTTGGAAAGAAAAGGTTGCCAGTGACTGTTGAAACGACTGCGTCCACCCGCAAACACACGGAAGTCGCCGTGGGCGTGCTGCTGCGCGAATCCGATGGCGCCTTGCTGCTGACCAGTCGCCCCATGGGCAAGCCCTATGCGGGCTTCTGGGAGTTTCCCGGCGGCAAGCTGGAGGCCGGTGAAAGCGTGGAGCAGGCCCTGCGCCGCGAGCTGATCGAGGAGCTGGGCGTGACCATTGGCGCGGCCCACACCTGGAAGGTGACGGAGCATGACTATCCGCACGCTCTGGTGCGTCTGCACTGGTGCAAGGTGACGGAATGGACGGGTGAATTTGAAATGCGCGAAGGCCAGCAAATGGCCTGGCAGCAGCTACCGCTGCAGGTGCACCCGGTGCTGCCCGGCGCCTACCCGGTGCTGCAATGGCTCAGCGATGAGCGTGGCCTGGTGTTTGATGCCGCGTATTACGAGGCCAGACAGCCTGCTTGATCGCCAGAGATCATTTGAAAAGATGAGCGTCTTGCGGTGGCTATCAAAAGAGTTTCAGTTGTTTTATGTCTGAAATTCATTAATAGCTAGCGCAAGGCGCTCTTGTTTTTGAAGTCTATGCCTCAGGGCTCGGTTTTTGGGTCGCCAAACGGAGCATCTTCCGGCGGTGTCTGTGCCGGTACGCGGAACTCTTCATTGGCCCAGGCGCCCAGGTCGATCTGACGGCAGCGCTGGCTGCAGAAGGGGCGGAATTTGTTGCTGGGCGCAAAAACGCTGGGGCCACCACAGGTGGGGCAGGCCACCATGGTGGGGGAGTGGTTGTCAGTGCTCATGGCGTAGATGTATCACAGCTGAAAAAACACGGCTTCGCCACGCGATTGATCTGCTGGTGGCAGCAGCTCATTGATGCTGTTGGCTAAACCGTTCAGGCGCAGAGCGTCAGCTCGAAAGCCGCATCCTCGTTGCTAGGCAGTGGCTTGCTGCCGTTTTCGGTGCGCAGCAGACGCACGGACACCAGCAGGCGGTTGCCGCTGATCTCGGGAATCAGGTGCAAGCTGCCATCAATGCGCAGACGCAGCAACTGGAAGCTGCGGCCTGCGGGCATGGCTTGCTGAAATACACCTTGTTCGGAGACCACGCGCTGGGGCACGCCGGTCTCGCGCAGCAGCTGCAAAATCAGCTCCAGCGACTGGCCCACAGGAGCGAGCTCGCCAGCCCAGTCTTCCAGATCGCGCTGGCGGTAGCGCGGGTCGAGGTTCAGCCAGGCATGGTAGGCCGGCAGATCGAAGTTGCAAGTGCCGCCGGGAATACCGATGCGGCTGCGGATCGACATCAGCCAGTCGTTTTCGGTCAGGGACTGGCCGGTCTTGCCGGGCAGCTCGTTGACGGCCTTGAAGCAATGCTCCACCTGCCGCGCCACCTGGTGCAGCATGTGCTGGGAGATGCTGGGGTTGTCGCGCAGGACTTCGAGCAGGTGCTTCTGGCGCTCCAGATCCTTGAGGATGTCGGTCTTGAGGTCGGAGCGGCCGGCCACATCGATGATCTCGAAGAGGGTGACCAGGGCGAAATGGTGATCTACCGGATGTGCGCGCGTGAGCAGCTCGCTCAGGCGGCGATACAGCTGCTCCAGACGCAGATAGGTTCTTAGGCGCTCATTAAAAGGATATTCGTACAGGATCACGCTTGCTGGGCTCCTTGGGGCACGCAGGATTCAGCGGTTAACGTGCACATGCGGTGATCACACGCACAGGCCAAGCCATGGCCTGCATCATAGCCCGAACCAAGCGGCGATTTGATCGGTATATGCGTGCAAAGCTTCCAGCGACATGGCTTCGTCGTTGTAGAGCAGCCAATCGGCCGCAGCCTGGCGTTGCTCCCGGCTGGCCTGGGCCGCGATGATGGCCTGCACGGCCTCGCGGCTCAGGCCGCTGCGCGCCATCACGCGCTCAATTTGCGTGGACTCGCGGCAGTCCACCACCAGCACGGCATCGAGCTGGCTGCACCAGTGGCCGGATTCGACCAGCAGCGGTATGTCGTGAACGATAAGCCGGCAGCCTTCGCTGATGGCCTGCCGTACCCGGGCCTGGGTTTGCTCGGCGATCAACGGGTGAACAATGGCTTCAAGCTTTTGCCGGGCATCGGCTTGCGCAAAAACCAGCTCGCGCATGCGGGCGCGGTTCAAGGCGCCATCGGCCTGGATCAGGTCCGCACCAAACTGCTGAGCGATGGCGGGCAGAGCGGCGCCCCCAGCGGCGGTCAGGCTGCGTGAGATCTGGTCCGCGTCGATGACGGCGGCTCCGCGCTCGGCCAGGCGCTGCGCCACCGTGCTTTTGCCGCTGCCTATGCCGCCCGTAAGCCCGAGTCGAAAAGAGGGGACGGGCTTGCTGGTGGCAGGGGTCTGGAGTGTGAGCATGGCTTAGAGGCCGATGTAGCCCAGAATGGCCTGGGGACCCCAGAACAGGCAGGCAAAGCCGCCGCCGGCAAGAAAGGGGCCAAAAGGCACATAGCCGCCTTCACGCAGCTTGCTATTGATTTTGAGAGCAATGCCGATGACGGTGCCCACGACGGAGGCCATGAGAATGATGGGAATCAGCGCGGGCCAGCCAAACCAGGCGCCTAGTGCGGCAAACAGCTTGAAGTCGCCATGGCCCATGCCTTCCTTGCCCGTGGCCAGCTTGAAGGCCCAGAAAATCAGCCACAGAGACAGATAGCCAGCCACGGCTCCCCACAGCGATTGGCTCAGCGGCACCGTCGTCCATTGAAGGGCCGAGGCCATCAGGCCGGCCCATAGCAGCGGCTGGGTGAGGGAGTCCGGCAAGAACGTGGTGTCCCAGTCGATCAGGGCCAGGGCCAGCAGGACGGCGCTGAAGCCACACCAGGCAAAGCCGGTGGGCGTGAGGCCGTAGCGGGCCAGGCAGAACGTAAACAGGGCGGCGCAGACCAGTTCCACCAAAGGGTAGCGGGGACTGATGGGCTTTTTGCAATCTGCACAACGGCCGCGCAGAAACAGATAGCTGAATACCGGAACGTTTTCATACCAGGCAATCGCGTGGCCGCAATGCGGGCAGCGCGAGCGTGGCTTGCTCAGGGTGACGGGCTCGGCTGCGGGCGGCAGCTGGATCTTGGCGCCTTTGTCCTTTTGCTCCTCGGCCCACTGCGCGCATTCGGCATGCCATTCCTGCTCCATCATGCGCGGCAGGCGGTGGATGACCACATTCAAGAAACTGCCGATCAGCAGACCCAGCAGGCCGCCAACTGCGGCATGCATACCCAATTCGGAAATCATCAGACCACTTGACCCAGTTTGAAGATAGGCAGATACATGGACACCACAATGCCGCCGATCAGCGTGCCCAGGAACACGATGATGATGGGCTCCATCAGGCTGGACAGACCGGCCACCATGTCGTCGACTTCCTCCTCGTAGAAGTCGGCCGCCTTGCCCAGCATGTGGTCTATGGAGCCGGACTCTTCACCGATGGCGCACATCTGAATCACCATGGAGGGAAAGACATTGGCATTGGTCATGGCCACCGTCAGGCTGGTGCCGGTAGAGACCTCCTGTTGAATCTTTTCCGTGGCGTTCTGGTAGATGTAGTTGCCAGAGGCACCACCCACGGAGTCCAGTGCTTCGACCAGCGGCACGCCTGCGGCAAACATGGTCGACAGCGTACGCGTCCAGCGTGCTACACAGGATTTTTCAATCAGGACGCCGAACACAGGCATCTTCAGCGTGGCTCTGTCCATAAATTGCTGCACGCGCTCATTGCGTTTCCAGGCCTGCATGAAGAAGTAGATGCCGCCACCCAGCACGCCAAAAATCAGCCACCACCATTGCACAAAATAGTCGCTTATGGCCATTACCAGCAGTGTGGGCGCAGGCAGATCGGCGCCGAAGGAGGTGAATACTTCCTTGAAGGCGGGAATCACAAAAATCATGATGACGGTCACCACGACGAAGGCCACTACGACCACCGAGATGGGGTACATCAGCGCCGATTTGATCTTGGACTTGATGGCCTCGGTCTTCTCCATATAGGTGGCAAGACGATCGAGCAGGGCTTCCAAAATACCGGCGGCCTCACCGGCTTCGACCAGATTGCAGTAGAGGCTGTTGAAATACAGCGGGTGCTTGCGGAACGCTGCGCTCAGCGAAGTGCCGGTCTCCACATCCGAGCGTATGTCGTTGAGCAAACGGGTCACGCTGGGGTTGGTGTTGCCCCGGCCCACAATGTCAAAGGCTTGCAGCAAGGGCACGCCGGCCTTCATCATGGTGGCCAGCTGGCGCGTAAAGAGAGCAATATCCTTGGGCTTGATCTTTTTGCCGCTCCTGGTGCGGCGTTTTTTGATCTTGGTGGGCAAGATGCCTTGGCGGCGCAGCATAGCCTGAACCTGGTTGCCGCCGCCGGCACGGGTTTCTCCGCGCACGATTTTGCCGTTGCGGTCCTTGCCTTCCCACTCGAAAACAAATTCCTTGATGCCCTTGGACGCTGCTGTGGCCATGGTGCTCCCTCGCTTGTGGCTTGCGCCGTGTCTTATTCGTTGGTTACCGCCAGCACTTCTTCCAGTGATGTCAGCCCTAGTTTGACTTTATGCAGGCCTGAGCCGCGCAGGGAACGTACACCCTCAGTCTTGGCCTGGGCCGCAATTTCCAGTGCGCTGCCGTCGCGCAAAATGATGCGTTGTATTTCCTCGCTGATGGGCATGACCTGGTAGATGCCGACGCGTCCCTTGTAGCCGTTGTTGCAGGCGGAGCAGCCTACCGGCCTGTACGTCACCCAGCTGCCGTCAACTTCCTCATCCGCATACCCTGCATCCAGCAAGGCGTCACGAGGAATATCTGCGGGTTGCTTGCATTGAGCGCACAAGCGGCGAGCCAAGCGCTGGGCAGTGATGAGAATCACGCTGGATGCAATATTGAAGGGCGCAATGCCCATGTTGCGCATACGCGTGAGCGTGGTGGGTGCATCGTTGGTGTGCAGCGTGGACAGCACCAAGTGACCCGTCTGGGCCGCCTTGATGGAAATGTCAGCCGTTTCCAGATCCCGGATTTCGCCAACCATGATGATGTCGGGATCCTGGCGCAGGAAAGACTTGAGCGCTGCGGCAAACGTAAGGCCGGCCTTCTCGTTCACATTGACCTGGTTGACCCCGGGCATGTTGATTTCCGAGGGGTCTTCTGCCGTGGCTATGTTCACTCCGGGCTGATTGAGCAGGTTCAGGCAGGTATAAAGCGACACGGTCTTGCCCGATCCTGTGGGGCCGGTGACCAGAATCATGCCGTAAGGGCGTTTGATGGCGGACAGCAGGCGCTCTTTTTCCTCGGGCTCGTAACCAAGGGCCTCAATCCCCATCTTGGCCGAGCTAGGGTCCAGAATACGGATCACGATTTTTTCGCCAAACAGGGTGGGCAGCGTGCTCACGCGAAAGTCGATCACCCGGTCCGGGCCGACCTTGAGCTTCATGCGGCCATCCTGGGGGACACGCTTTTCCGAGATATCCAGGCGCGAAATCACCTTGATGCGCGAAGCCAGCTTGTCCTTGATGGCGATGGGCGGAGACGCCATCTCGCGCAGCTCGCCGTCAATACGAAAACGTACGCGGTAGGTGTGCTCGTAGGGTTCGAAGTGCAAGTCCGATGCGCGCATATTGAAGGCATCGAGCAGCATCTTGTGCAGGAATTTGACGACGGGCGCGTCTTCCACATCTGCGCCGGTGGTGTTGTCTTTTTCCTCTGGGGCGTCCTCGACCTTGACGTCATCAAAATCGAAATCGCCGGAGCTGGAGTACGAATCCAACGATTCACTGACGCTTTTGCTGGCCTGGTCAACCAGCTTTTTCAGCTTGTCGGCCTCCACAACCACCCAGTCCACCGCCAGTTGCGTGGCGAACTTGATCTGTTCGGCAGCCCCTGCTTGCGTGGGGTCGGCGGTGGCGATAATGATGCGGTTGCCGCGCTTGCTCAGGGCCAGCACCTGGTAAGTGCTGCTGATCTTGGCGTCCAGCAGGTCACGTGGCAACTGCTGGGTATCAATGGCATTCAAATCCAGCAGCGGAGTGCTGAACATGGTGGAAATCGTCTCCGCAATTTCCAGCGTGCTGATTTCCCCGGACTGGCTCAGTTCGGTGATGAAAGGGGTTTTGTTGGTAGCTGCTTTTTTGACAGCGGCTTCAGCAGCTTGCTGGGAAATTTTGCCAGCAGAAATCAACGCCCGACCTAAGCCGGGCAGGGCGACCGGTGCTGACGGATTTTTTTGCAAGGAATCAGCTGCAGCCATGTAACCAAATCTGTAGGACGAGAGGAGGGTTATCCTATCATTCTTGGTATGTTGCAGTCATATCGATCAGCCTAGTGCTCGCTGCAAAGCAAAGCCTTTGAACTTGGCTCAACAAAAGAGGGGGAATGGTCGGGGTGAGAGGATTCGAGCCTCCGGCCTCTACGTCCCGAACGTAGCGCTCTACCAGGCTAAGCTACACCTCGAGGGTTTTGATGCAGGGCATCAAAACGGCACTTGCCGATTCAAGTGCGACGCTCCAAAAGCTGAGACGCCAACTGTAGCAAGTTGGCTGTATGGGCATTGTTTGGCAAAGCTTCCAGCGCCTTGATGGCGCGGTGTGCTTCATCGTGGGCGGCGGCGCGGGCAATGTCCAGAGCGCCCGTGCTGCGCACGATGTCCACCACGGCGTCCAGCTGGTCGGTGGAGCCTTGCTCGATGGCATGGCGAACGATGCTGGCCTGCTCCGGCGTGCCGCATTGCATGGCGGCAATCAATGGCAGAGTGCACTTGCCTTCGCGCAAATCGTCGCCGAGGTTCTTGCCCATTTCCTGCGCATTGCCGGTGTAGTCCAGCACGTCATCAATGATCTGAAACGCGGTGCCCAAGGCTTGCCCATAGGTGGCGCAGGCTTGCTCCACTTCCTGGGATGCGCCCGCCAGCACGGCGGCAAGCTGGGCGCTGGCTTCGAACAGTTGCGCGGTTTTGGAGCGGATGACGTGCAAATAACCGGCTTCGGTCAGAGACGCATCATGGGTGTTGATCAGTTGCTGAACTTCGCCTTCTGCAATTACGTTGGTGGCGTCGGACAGAATTTTGAGCACGCGCATGCTACCCACTTCCACCATCATCTGAAAGGAGCGGGTGTGCAGAAAATCCCCGACCAGAACGCTGGCGGGGTTGCCGAAGGTCTCGTTGGCGGTAGGGCGGCCGCGGCGCAGGGTGGATTCATCCACCACATCGTCGTGGAGCAAGGTGGCGGTGTGAATCAGCTCCACCACGGCAGCCAGAATGTATTTGTCCCGGCCTTGAAAGCCCAGGGCGCTGCTGACCATGAGCAGCAGTGCAGGGCGCAGACGCTTTCCGCCCGCGGCAATGATGTACTGGGATATCTGGGCAACCAGGGGGACGCTGGTTGTCAGGCGCTGAGCGATGACTTGATCCACTTCGCGCATATCGTCAGCGATCAGGGCAAGCGGATTGGGAGTTGTGATTTCTGTAGTCAAGGTGATGGAACCGCCAAGTGGACTGCCGATTATAGAAATATGGCGTGAGTACCTGGGCGCAGTGAGGGTGCGACAAGGTCAAGATAGCGCAGCTTGCGGGTATCTATGCATGAAATTTTGCATCGTGCTAGAATTGCCGGCTCTGTGGAAATTCGTCCGCAGAACTCTCAAAGTAAAGAGGTTTACATGTACGCGGTCATAAAAACCGGCGGCAAGCAATATCGTGTTGCTGCTGGCGAAAAAATTAAAGTAGAACAGATTGCTGCGGACGTAGGCCAGGAAATTGTGATCGATCAAGTTTTGGCAGTCGGCAACGGCTCTGAAATCAAGATCGGCGCTCCCCTGGTGTCCGGCGCAACTGTGAAGGCAACTGTGGTTGCTCACGGCAAGCACGACAAAGTGCACATCTTCAAGATGCGTCGTCGTAAGCACTATCAAAAACGTCAAGGCCATCGTCAACAGTTCACCGAACTGCAAATCGTGGCAATTGCTGCTTAAGTAGGAGCTGAGTCATGGCACAGAAAAAAGGCGGCGGCTCTACGCGCAATGGACGTGATTCCAAACCAAAAATGCTCGGCGTGAAGGCCTTCGGCGGTGAGTTGATCACTGCTGGCTCGATCATCGTGCGTCAACGCGGCACCAAGTTCCACCCCGGCGACAACGTCGGCGTGGGCAAGGATCACACCCTGTTTGCACTGGTGGACGGCCACGTGTCGTTTGCAGTCAAGGGCGCTCTGTCCAAGCACACAGTCAACATCACGGCTGCCTAAGTCGTATTTGACCTGAACAAAGCCCCGACTTGTCGGGGCTTTGTTGTTTGAGAATGCTGTGGGTTGGCTCCAAGTGGCAAATGGGGCATGTGTTTTGACCACTCAAAAGTGTGGCCTAGGGCTTCTGGTGCACACTGATTTTGTAAACTGGATGCCTCATGAAGTTTGTTGACGAAGCTTTTATCGACATTTCGGCCGGAGACGGCGGAAATGGTTGCGTGTCTTTCCGGCACGAAAAATACAAGGAATTTGGCGGCCCTGACGGTGGAGACGGGGGCCGTGGTGGTCACGTGTTCGCCGTGGCCGATGTCAATCTGAATACCCTGGTGGATTACCGCTACTCGCGTCGCTACGACGCCAAGCGCGGCGAGCACGGCAAGGGCTCGGACATGTTCGGTGTTGCCGGTGATGACATCACTTTGCACATGCCTGTGGGCACCATCATTAGCGATTCCGAAACCGGCGAGGTGCTGTTCGAGCTGCTCAACCCGGGTGAAGTCATCACCATTGCCAAGGGTGGCGATGGCGGCTACGGCAATCTGCGTTTCAAGAGCGCCATCAACCGTGCTCCGCGCCAGAAGACACCGGGCTGGCCTGGTGAGCGATTCAGCCTGAAGCTGGAGCTGAAGGTACTGGCCGATGTGGGTCTTCTGGGTATGCCCAATGCGGGCAAGTCCACCTTCATCACGGCCGTGTCCAATGCGCGCCCCAAGATTGCGGACTACCCTTTCACCACCTTGTATCCCAATCTGGGTGTGGTGCGCGTGGGTCCGGAGAAAAGCTTTGTGGTGGCCGATATTCCGGGCCTGATCGAAGGTGCCTCCGAAGGTGCGGGTCTGGGTCACCAGTTCTTGCGCCATCTGCAGCGCACGCGTTTGCTGCTGCACGTGGTGGATCTGGCTCCGTTTGACGAGGCCGTGGATCCTGTGGAGCAGGCCAAGGCCATTGTTGGCGAGCTCAAGAAATACGATGCCGAGCTTTATGAGAAGCCGCGCTGGCTGGTGCTCAACAAGCTGGACATGGTTCCTCAGGAAGAGCGTGCAGCCAAGGTCAAGGACTTTGTCAAACGCTTCAAGTGGAAGGGCCCGGTCTATGAGATTTCGGCTCTGACTCGTGAAGGCTGTGAACCGCTGATCCGCAAGATCTTCGAGCATGTGCAAGCACAGCAGAAGCTGGAACAGGGCGTCAAGGAAGTGGACCCCCGTTTTATCGAAATCGAAGATTCTGGCCCCGATCTGACCGATCCGCGTTTTGCACCGCAGGATCCGGAATAAGCTAGAGGCTAGATCCCTGCAGCGCACTTGGTGCGCTGTTTTGCTTTGAATTTCATAGCTTCTAGCGCTTGATTTATAAGGGTTAGAGGCTTTAAACACTGTAATTCCTCATGTCTTCCAACGTGTTGCGTGATGCGCATCGCATCGTCGTCAAAGTCGGCTCCAGTCTGGTTACCAATGAAGGTCGGGGCCTGGATGAAGCTGCCATTCAGGAATGGAGCCGCCAGCTGGCGGCTTTGGTGAACGGTGAAGATGGCGTCAAGCGCGAGGTCATCATGGTCTCCAGCGGTGCCATCGCCGAAGGCATGAAGCGCCTGGGCTGGGCCACGCGACCGACCGAGGTGCATGAGTTGCAGGCGGCAGCCGCCGTGGGGCAGATGGGCCTGGCCCAGATGTATGAGACCAAGCTGCGCGAGCAGAACGTGCCCAGCGCCCAGGTGCTGCTCACCCACGCCGATCTGGCCGACCGTGAGCGCTATTTGAATGCCCGCACCACGCTGCTGACCTTGCTGCAGCTGGGAGTGGTGCCCGTCATCAATGAAAACGACACCGTGGTCATTGATGAGATCAAGTTTGGTGACAACGACACGCTGGGCGCGCTGGTGGCGAATCTGGTGGAGGCCGATGCACTCATCATCCTGACCGATCAGCGCGGCCTGTACAGCGCCGATCCACGCAAGAACCCCGACGCAAAGTTCATTGATGTGGCCGAAGCTGGTGATGTCACGCTGGAGGCCATGGCCGGCGGCGCAGGCCTGTCGATTGGTACCGGCGGCATGATCACCAAGATCCTGGCCGCCAAGCGGGCCGCAGGTTCGGGTGCTTCCACGGTGATCGCCTGGGGGCGTGAGCGCGATGTGTTGCTGCGCCTGACGCAAGGCGAATCCATAGGCACGCTGCTGCTGGCGCGCACGCACAAGATGCAGGCCCGCAAGCAGTGGATTGCCGATCATCTGAAGCTGCGCGGCTCGGTGACGGTGGATGCCGGTGCCGTGGCCAAGCTGCGCGATGAAGGCAAGAGCCTGTTGCCGATTGGCATGATGGCTGTGGACGGCGATTTCTCGCGCGGCGAGGTGATTGCCGTGCGTGATGAGCAAGGTCTTGAGATCGCCCGTGGTCTGGCCAGCTATGCCAGTGCCGAGGCGCGTTTGCTGTGCCGCAAAAGCTCGGCCGAGATTGAAAGCCTGCTTGGCTATTCCGCCGGCCCGGAGATGGTGCACCGCGACAACATGGTGGTGTCCGGGCGCTGAACTCGCAGGACTTCAAAACGAAAAAGCCGTGATGTGTTGAACATCACGGCTTTTGTTTTTAGCTGGCCTTATTGCAGCGGCTTGGTGTCCGGAGGGTCCGTCAGATTGGTCTGAGGATCGGGATCAAAGCTGGCACCTGGCGGCAGCTCCATGCCAGGGTTGATGCGAAAGTGGCCGGTGCGCGCAGGGTACATGGCTTGCATGTGCTGCGGTGGCGACGGCGGTGCAAAGGCATTGCCGCTGGCTCCTTCCTGCTCACGTGGGCGCAAGCCGCTGCGTAAATAGCGATTGCGCTGCTGCTCGCTGCGTGGCACAAAGCGTGACAGCTCGGTCAGCGCCATTTCATAGACGCCGCGTTTGAACTCGACCACTACATCCAGCGGCACCCAATAGTCATTCCACCGCCAGGCGTCAAACTCCGGATGATCGGTGGCACGCAGGTTCAAATCCCAGTCGTGACCTACCAGTTGAAGCAGAAACCATATCTGTTTCTGGCCTTTGTAATGCCCGCGCGCGTCGCGGCGGATGTACCGGTCTGGCACCTCGTAGCGCAACCAATCCCGGGTTCGGGCAACCACGCGAACGTGATTGGGCATCAGCCCCACCTCTTCGTGCAGCTCTCTAAACATGGCTTGCTCGGGTGTCTCCCCCCGGTCAATACCACCTTGCGGAAACTGCCAGCTGTGGGTGCGAATGCGTTTTCCCCAGAACACCTGGTTTCTTTGGTTGAGCAGGATGATGCCGACGTTCGGGCGGAATCCGTCCCGGTCAAGCATAATCGAACCCCAAATTTTTGAATTGTGTTCATTATGCATGGCCCCTTGTGATCGGCAAGCGGGCCATGCCCATTTCCAGCGAATAAGCAGTTCCATGAAAGCCACCCAATTTCTCATCTCCACCCTGAAGGAAGCTCCGGCCGACGCCGAAGTGGTCAGCCACAAGCTCATGACACGGGCTGGCATGATCAAAAAGCTGGGTGCCGGTATCTACAACTACATGCCCATGGGCTTGCGCGTGATTCGCAAGGTCGAGGCCATCGTGCGCGAGGAAATGAATCGTGCCGGCGGCATTGAAGTCACCATGCCCGTGGTCCAGCCTGCCGAGCTGTGGCAGGAAACCGGCCGCTTCGAGAAGATGGGCCCCGAGCTGCTGCGCATCCAGGACCGCCATGGCCGCGACTTCATTGTTCAGCCCACCAGCGAAGAAGTGGTGACGGACATTGCGCGCCAGGAGTTCAAGAGCTACAAGCAGCTGCCCAAGAACCTCTACCAGATCCAGACCAAGTTCCGCGACGAACGCCGTCCACGCTTTGGCCTGATGCGCGGCCGCGAATTCATCATGAAGGACGCTTACTCCTTCGACAAGAATCGCGATACCGCCCAGATCAGCTACCAGACCATGCGCGAAGCCTACAAGCGCATCTTTGACCGCTTCGGTCTGCAGTACCGTGCCGTGCGTGCCGACAGCGGCGCCATCGGCGGCGATCTGAGCGAAGAGTTCCAGGTGATTGCCTCCACCGGCGAAGACGCCATCGTCTACTGCCCCAACAGCGACTACGCCGCCAATATCGAAAAGGCCGAGTCTCTGGCGCCCACACAGGCCCGTCCTGCGGCCGCCCAGGCCATGGCCAAGGTCTCCACGCCCGGAAACGCCACCTGCGAAGCCGTGGCCGAGCAACTGGGCCTGCCTCTGTCGCAAACCGTCAAGTCGCTGGTGCTGGCCACCGATACGCTCAACGACAAGGGCGAAGTGGTCAAGACCCAGGTCTGGCTGCTGCTGCTGCGTGGCGACCATGAAATGAACGAGATCAAGGTCGGCAAGGTTGAAGGCCTGGCAGGCTTCCGTTTTGCCAGCGTGCCCGAGATCGAAGACCACTTCGGTGCCAAGCCCGGTTACCTGGGCCCCATAGGCCTGAAGCAGCCCGTCAAGATCGTGGTGGACCGCGATGTCGCCGTGATGGCCGACTGGGTTTGCGGAGCCAACGAAGAGGACTTCCACATCACCGGCGTGAACTTCGGCCGTGATCTGCCCGAGCCCGAATTGGTGGCCGACCTGCGCAATGTGGTCGCTGGCGACCAATCGCCCGACGGCCTGGGCGAGCTGGCCATCGAGCGCGGCATTGAAATCGGCCACGTGTTCTACCTGGGCACCAAGTATTCCCAGGCCATGAATGCGACTTTCCTGGGCGACAACGGCAAGCCTCAGCACTTTGAAATGGGTTGCTACGGCATTGGCGTGACCCGCCTGCCGGCTGCTGCCATCGAGCAAAACCACGACGAGCGCGGCATTATCTGGCCCGACGCGATTGCTCCGTTCACCGTGGTGGTCTGCCCTATCGGCCTGGGCCGCAGCGAGCTGGTCAAGACCGAAGCCGAGAAGCTCTACAACGAGCTGCTGGCCCTGGGTGTGGACGTGATTCTGGACGACCGCGACGAGCGCCCCGGCGCCATGCTGGCCGACTGGGAACTGATTGGCGTGCCGCACCGCGTGGTGCTGGGCGACCGCGGCTTGAAGGAAGGCCAGGTGGAATACCAACACCGCCGTGACACGGAAGCCACAAAGCTGGCGACAACCGAGGTGCTGAGCCACCTCAAGAGCCGCCTGGGCTTGTAAGCTGGCATTTCCATGCCTGCCCCAACCCTGAGTCGACGCGCCTGTCTGACGGCTGCTGCCTCGCTTGCCCTGCCTTCGGCAGGCTGGTTGCTGCCGCAGACGGCCTGGGCGGGGGGGCAGCTGGAAGAGCCGCTGGCCGATTCGGTGCGCACGGCCTTGAGTGCGGCCGTGGTCGGCAAGGCGCCGCCCGAGCTGGAGTTCGCCTCCACCGAGGCGCGCATGGACTATCTGCGCTGGCTGATGGCCAGCAGCGAAAAACTGCTCAAGCGCAAGCCCGATGCGCAGGTGCGTAGAGATTTCTTGCAAACCGTCTGGTATGAGTCCAAGCGTGCCGGTCTCGATGTGTCCATGGTCATGGGCCTGGTGCAGGTGGAAAGCGGTTTTCGCAAATATGCGATCTCCAGTGTGGGCGCGCGTGGCTATATGCAGATCATGCCGTTCTGGATGCGGCTGATAGGCGATGGCGATATCGGCAAGCTGTTTCACATGCAGACCAATCTGCGCTTTGGCTGCGTGATCCTGCGCCACTATCTGGACCGTGAGCGCGGCGATGCCTATATGGCTCTGGGCCGTTACAACGGCAGCCGCGGCCAGCCGCAGTACCCGAACGCCGTGTTTGGCGCCCAGCGCCGCTGGTTGCTGGATGAGCAGCGCTCGGCCTGACGGCTTCCGAGAGACTACGAAAAAGAGAGCGCCTGGCGCTCTCTTTTTATTGGGTTGAACTCAAAACAATTCCAATATCCACCCGTAGCAATCGTATCAAGCTCCTGATTCAGGAGTGATGTTTCTTGGCTGCCTGGGCGGCGCTGCTTTGTACCTTGGCCGCAGCGGCTGCCGAGGGGGCTGCCGACGGGGGCGGGGTTTCAGGCAATTGGGTGACCATGACCTGGTCGATACGGTAGCTGTCCACGTCCATCACCTCGAACTTGTAGCCGCCCCAGGTGACCGAATCCGTGCGTCTGGGAACGCGGCGCAGCATGACCATGAGAAAGCCGCCCAAGGTTTCGTATTCGTCGTCATGCGGCATATCGTCGAGCTGCAGCACGCGCATCACATCCTCTATGGGGGTGACGCCATCGATCAGCCAGGAATGCTCGTCGCGGCGCACGATCTGCTCTTCCTCCTCGGAGGCGCTGACCAGATCACCCATCACCGTGCTCATCACATCATTGAGAGTGACCACGCCGACCACGCGGCTGTACTCGTTGACGATGACGGCAAAGTCTTCGTGTACCTGACGGAACTGCTCCAGCACCTCAGCCAGCGAGAGGCGGTCGGGCACGATCAGCACCTTGTGAATCAGCGAGTCGTCCATCAGCGACAGGGGTTGATTGTTGAGCGCGCGCTGAAACAAATCCTTGGCGTCCACATAGCCGATCACGCGGTCGATATCGCCATCGCAGACGGGATAAGTCGAGAACGGCTCTTCGGCAATGCGGGCGCGGATGATGGCATCTGCATCGTCCCTGAAGAAAAAGGCCATGCGCTCGCGCTGGGTCATGGCCGAAGCCACGATGCGCGAATCGAGCTCGAAGACATTGGCAATCACCTGCTGCTCGCGTGCGGCCAGCACGCCGGCCTTGGTGCCGGCTTCGGTCATGGCCAGAATGTCTTCGGAGGTGATGCGCTCATCGCGTGTGGCCGGCAGACCCAGCAGACGAAACAGCGTGTCCGTGGCCAGGTTGTAGAACCAGATCACCGGCTTGAACACCACCACAAACCAGTGCATGGGGGCCAGCACCAGAACAATCAGGCGCTCTGGCTCGTTCATGCTGATGCGCCGTGGCAGCAAATCGGCCAGCAGGATAAACGCTGAGGTGATCAGGAAAAATGAGAGCAAAAAGCCCAGGGTGGACGCCAGAGATGGCTCGAACCACAGGCTGAAGAATTGAATCAACGCGGGGCTGAATGCGCCTTCGCCCACAATGCCGCCCAAAATGGCGACCGCGTTCTGTCCCACTTGCACCACGGTGAAATATTCGCCCGGAGCCTCCTGCACGCGCAAGGCGCGCTCGGCACGCGGATCGCCATCGTCGGCCAGTTGGCGCAGTCGCAAGCGACGAGAGGCAGCCAGCGCAATCTCGGCAACCGAGAAAAACGCGCTGAGCAAGATCAGCAGAACAATCACCAGCAGGCTTTGGGAAACACTCATAGGCAGGGCGGCAGTGCAAGGCTTGGCTTGCAGCTGCTTGAAACAGGACAACCCCTATTCGACCACATAAAGCAGATGGCAGTCCTAGGGACTGGCATTGCTTCAGAGCGATTCGGTGTGTGCGGCCCTGGCCAGTGCATCGGCCTCGGTATTGCGGTGGCGTGGAACCCACTGCATCGCTATCTCGTCAAACTGGGCCATCAGTGCGCGGGCCTGGTCAAACAGTGGTTGCAGCCGTTCTATGGGCCTGGCTGGCTTGGGGCCGGGCGGGCCCAGCTGCTCTACCAGCACGCTGCTATCGGTGCGAACGGTCAGGTGGCGGGCGCAAAGTGACCGGGCCAGTTCCAGCGCCGCCATCAGCGCCAGCAGTTCGGCCTCGTTGTTGCAGCCGCGGCGCCGCAGGTTTTGCGACAGCGTGCGGTGCGTGCCGTCGGGCAGCAGCAGCACGGCGCCCAGGGTCATGGCGCCGGGGTTGGGCAGGGCGCTGCCGTCTATGTAGATGCAGCAGTGGTGTGCCGGAGCAGGTGGTAGCGCAGGCATGTTCTGGAAATTTCGGCGCAGAGGCCATGAAAAAGCCACCGGCACGGCCTGCATGGCAGGCTGATCCGGTGGCTTGGGTGCGCAGTGACGAGCTTACTTGCCAGCCAGCATTTGCTGCAGCTCGCCCGACTCATACATTTCCATCATGATGTCCGAGCCGCCGACGAATTCGCCGTTCAGGTACAGCTGGGGGATGGTGGGCCAGTTGCTGTAATCCTTGATGCTCTGGCGGATTTCCTGATCTTCCAGCACGTTCACGGTGGCGATGGCCTTGGGGTCCACGCCGCAAGCCTTGAGGATTTGAATCGCACGGCCGGAGAAGCCGCATTGGGGGAAGCTGGCATTGCCCTTCATGAACAGCAAAATGGCGTTGTTCTTGACGAGCTCGTCGATGCGTTGTTGAGGTGTGCTCATGGTGGGGCTCCAAAATCGGTGGTTTGCTGCATGTTTTGACTTGCAGCGCAGCAGGCATTATTTCACTGTCGCCGGCTTCGCGGCGCAAGTGAGGGAATCGATTGGGTCAGGCAAGGCCTGGCTTTCAAGATAAGGGCGCGCAGCGCAGCTTCAAGACGCCAGCCATTGACCGCCCGTGCAACGGGCGATACCTGCCAGATCAAGGCGGTGCTGGACGGCTGCAAAGCCCGCCTGGCGCAGCAGCTGTGCCACCGCTTCGGCCTGGTCCCAGCCATGTTCGAACAGCAGCCAGCCGCCCGGCTTCAGCTGGGCCGGGGACTGGGCAATGATGTGGCGGATATCGGCCAGACCGTCCTCGCCGCTGGCCAGGGCGCACAGCGGCTCATGGGTCAGGGCGGCAAGATGCGGATCGTCGCTGCGGATATAGGGCGGGTTGCTGACGATCAGGTCAAATCGCGGCTGTCCGAGCAGCGGCTCCAGCCAGCTGCCGTGGGCAAATTGCACCTTTAGCTGCAGTTGACGGGCATTGCTCTGGGCGACGGCCAGCGCATCGGCACTGGCATCCACAGCCACCACCTGGGCCGAAGGGCGCTGGCTTTGCAGGGCCAGGGCGATGGCGCCGCTGCCGGTGCCCAGGTCCACCACACGGCAGGCGGTGTGCTGGGGCATCAGCTCCAGCGCCCAGTCCACCAGGGTTTCGGTATCGGGGCGGGGGTCGAGCACGCGGCCGTCCACGGCGAGACTGAGGCCGTAGAACTCCTTGTGTCCCGTCAGATAGGCGACGGGCACGCCTTGCCGGCGCTGCGCGCACAGCTGCTGCCAGCGCTGCTGCTGAGCCTGGCTGATCAGGTCGGTATCGTGGGTGATGAGCCAGGCGCGATCGCCTGGGCCGCGGCCTAGCGTGTGCAGCAGCAGGATCTGCGCATCGGTGCGCTCCATGCCTTCCTGGCGGGCGGCGCTCAAGGCCTGTGCAATGGAGATCGTCATTTCAAAGTCTGTTGGTTGGCTGCGTTGATGAAGGGCCTGGCTTGCAAGATGATGATCTGATCGCCTTGCACGGCCCACTCAATATCTTGTTGCCTGCCGCCAAAGCGTTGCTTGATGCCCGCGCCGGCACGGGCCAGGCGTTGGACCAGGCGGTCGTCCAGCACGGCGCGACCAGCGGCTACCGGCACTTCGCGCACGCCGCCGCTGGCATCGAGCTGAAGCGCCACATCGTCATCGGAGCGGTTGAGCAGCTGCACGGCCTTGCTGCGGCTGGAGTAGAGAATCTGCTCGGCCACCCGTTTGCCTTCCACCACGCGTATGCCCAGACCGCGCTTGGCCGCGATATAGGTGGTGTGGCGGCGGCTGGCATCGAAAGGATCGCGGGTGATCATCACGCCCGAGGCGGTGGAGTCCACGGCTTTTTGCACCAGCACGGACATGAAGACCTGCTGCTCGGCTATGCCGGCGGCCTGGCGGGCTTCCCAGGCCTCGAAGTTATAGACCGAGGCCCAGACCTTGCGCACGGCAGCCGCCAGATCGCCGGCGCTGCGCACATTGGGAACGGTGGTGTACAGGCCTGCGCCGCTGAACTGGGGCAAATCCTCGGAGCTGGATGAGCTGCGCACAAACACGCCCTGGCCGGCGAGCTGGCCGCTCCAGCGCTGGACCCAGCTGTCGGCTGCCGACTGCGGTATGGGCCATTGCTCGATTTCGGCCCGCAACGCAGATAGTGCTTGTCTGCGAACTCCTGAATCCGTAGCAAACCCCGGTTGCTGGCGCATGCGGGCAATGCGTTCGCTCAGGCCGTTGCCGCGCATGAAGTCGGCATAGGCGGCAAACGGGATGCAAAAACCGTCGGGAACGCTCACATCGGGCAGACGGGCGGATTGAATCTCTCCCAGATTGGCGGCTTTGGCGCCGCAGCGCCTGCGGTCCGCGCTGCGCAGCTGGGCCAGGGGCAGCAGTTCGCTGTGCCTGAGATCGGGCTGGATCAGCAAGGGCTTGCCGCTGGAGGGCTTGCGGCCGCTCTGGTTCTGGGCGCTCTGGCGCTCCGCCTCGGTAGCGGCGCGCAGCTGGTAGTCCGAGGTCTTGACCTCCAGCAGCACCCACTGGCCGTTGAGCTGCGCCAGCTTCTGGCTGGCGTCCTTCACATAGGCATTGGGCACACCCCAGCCGCGCGCCAGCAAATTCACATGCGAGAGCATGGTGGAGGGGCGCTCCGTCAGCACGCCGGCCACCGGCGGCAGGCTGATGGGAACTTCGCGCAGCAGCACAATGTCCTGCGGATGCAAGTCATGCACCGCATCCACGGACGCAACAATGCGCAGCCTACCCACGGCGCGGCCGGTATTGAGCGGCAAAAAGCTTTGTGCACCCAAGAGCTGGGCCTGGGTCACGGCCTCCAGGCCTGCGGTCTGAGCCACGGCTTCCTGCGCCGTGGCATTGGCCTTGAAGCGCACCGGCGCGAAAAAGCCGCAGGCAAGTGCCTTGGCCGTGATCTGCAGCAGCTCGGGGGTGAGCTGGTCGCCTTCCCAGAATTCGTAGCTGAAGCCCTTGAGCGCAGGCTGCCAGCTCAGCGTGCCCAGAATGAAACGGCGCTTGGCCTCTAGGTAGTTGCGCTTGAGCTCGGCCTTGCCGCCGCGCAGCAGGCCTTTGGCACGCAGAAAATCTTCGTGAAAGGCGTAGCGCGGCGTGTTGATGAAATGCAGCTGCGGTGCTTTGGTCCGAGCCTGTCGGTCAATCACAAACAGCACATGGGGCATGGCTGCGGGGCTGGCCGGGTCGAACACCCTGGCCATTCGCTCGAAGTCGGCCTGACTGGTCAGCACCGCCAGATCACCGGGGCTGGCGCGGTTGGCGGCTGCATCCACTGCAGCGCCGGCACCCGACTCGTAAGCCGAGGGCTTGCGCACCGCTTGTGCATGGCTGGAGGTGACGGCTGCTGCCAGAAAGAGGCTGGACAGCAGAAGGCATCCCAGTCGCGGCAGCAGGTGTTTCATCTCAGTTCAGTTCAGTTCAGTTCGAGTTCGGCCAGCAATTCGGCTTCGCGGGCATGGGCCAAGGCCTGGATGACATCGCCCAGATCGCCTTCCATCACGGCCAGCAGCTTGTACAGCGTCAGGTTGATACGGTGGTCGGTCAGCCGCCCTTGCGGGAAGTTATAGGTGCGAATGCGGTCGCTGCGGTCGCCGGAGCCGATCAGGCCCTTGCGCATGGCGGCCTCCTTGGCAGCCCGCTCGCTGCGTTCCTTTTCCTGGATGCGTGCCTGCAGCACCTGCAAGGCCTTGGCCTTGTTGCTGTGCTGGCTGCGGCCGTCCTGGCATTCGGCCACGATGCCGGTGGGCAAGTGCACCACGCGCACGGCAGAGTCGGTCTTGTTGATGTGCTGGCCGCCGGCGCCGCTGGCACGGAAGGTGTCGATGCGCAGGTCGGCGGGGTTGAGCGTAATGGCTTCGGCCTCGTCGGGCTCGGGCATCACGGCCACGGTGCAGGCGCTGGTGTGAATCCGTCCCTGGGTCTCGGTGGCAGGCACGCGCTGCACCCGGTGGCCGCCCGATTCAAAGCGCAGAGCGCCGTAGACATTGTCGCCCTCGATGCGCAGCACCACTTCCTTGTAGCCGCCCAGCTCGCTTTCGTTGGCGCTCATCACTTCCACTTTCCAGCCCACGTTGGCGGCGTAGCGGGTGTACATGCGGGTCAGGTCGGCGGCAAACAGGGCCGACTCGTCGCCGCCTGCGCCGGCGCGGATTTCCATGAAGGCGGGGCGGGCGTCGTCCGGGTCCTTGGGCAGCAGCATGCGCTGCAGCTCGCTTTCAAGTTTGATCAGCTCGGCCTCGCCGTTGGCGATTTCTTCCTGGGCCATTTCCGCCATATCCGGGTCAGCCAGCATTTCGCGGGCCGTGGTCAGGTCGGCTTCGGTCTGCTGGTAGCGGCGGTAGCGGCTGGCAATCGCCGTCACATCGGCGTGTTCACGCGAGATGGAACGGTACTGCTTCATGTCGGCCATGATGTCTTCGCGCGAGAGCAGAAAGTCCAGCTCTTCCAGGCGTTGGGCATAGCGTTCGAGCTGGTTGCGCAAAAAGTCTTGCATAGGGCTTGTGGGGCTGAGGATGGCACTGCGCCAGAGCAGGCATCCGGATAGAAAGGGGGAAGAAGCGAGAAGCCGTGACGCGGAACCGCGTCAGGGCTAGAGGCCGGAAGGCTGCGCCTGTTGTGGGCAGCCTGCATACCAGCGGGCTGGCGCCGCTAAAGTGAGTTCTGGGAGCCGGAGTCGTTGCGGCCGGGGCGCAGGAACAGGCGCGCCACGGTATCGGCCGTCTGGGCGCGTTGGTCGGCATCGCCCTTGTGCAGCTGGGCCATGGTGCCGTGCAGCATTTTTTGCGTCAGACCACGCGACAGGGCTTCGAGCACGGTGTCTATGTCTTCGCCCTTGGCCAGCAGTTTTTTGGCGCGGGCAATTTCCAGGGCACGCCATTCGTCGGCCTGGGCGTTGACCTGCTGTATCAGTGCGACCGTGCCGCCCACGGGGTTGCGCTGGTCCAGCCAGCTCATAAAGCTCTGCACGCCGGTGTCGATGATGACTTCGGCCTGCTCCACGGCGGCCTGGCGATGCGCCTGGCCGGTGCGGACCACGGTGGCCAGATCGTCCACGGTGTAGAGGTAGACGTCGTTCAGGTGCTTGACCTCGGCTTCAATATCGCGGGGTACGGCCAGATCAACCATGAAAATAGGGCGGCGTTTACGCTTTTTGAGAGCACTCTCCACAGCACCCAGGCCGATGATTGGCAGGGTGGATGCTGTGCAGCTGATGATGGCGTCGTACTCGTGCAAATGCTCGGGCAGATCGGCCAGGCGCATGGTATCGGCACCGAACTGGGCCGCCAGCTTCTCGCCGCGCTCCATGGTGCGGTTGGCAATCGTGATTTGCTTGGGGCTGCGTGCCGCAAAGTGGGTGGAGACCAGCTCGATCATCTCGCCCGCGCCCACAAACAGGATGCGGATCTTGGACAGGTCTTCAAACAGCTGGCCTGCCAGACGCACGGCGGCAGCGGCCATGGAGATGCTGTGGGCTCCGATCTCGGTGGAGGAGCGCACTTCCTTGGCGACGGCAAAGCTGCGCTGAAACAGCTGATTGAGCGTGGTGCCCAGGGCACCAGCCGTCTCGGCAGCGCGCACGGCGTTCTTCATCTGGCCGAGGATTTGCGCCTCGCCCAGCACCATGGAGTCCAGGCCGGAAGCCACGCGGAAGGCATGGCGGGCGACGGAGCCGTCCTGCAGCAGATAGGAGTGCTGGCGCAGCAGCTCGGGGTGCACGCCACCGCTGTGGGCCAGCCAGTTGACCGTGTGGTCCATGGCGGCCGTGTCGGCGGCGCAGTAGATTTCGGTACGGTTGCAGGTGGAGAGAATGGCCGTTTCTATGGCGTCATGGGGGCGGTTGGCACCACCCAGAGAGCTGCGCAGGCCCTGCAGCGTTGGCGCGATCTGATCGAGCGCGAACGCAAACCGACCCCGCATATCAAGCGGGGCCGTGTGGTGATTGATGCCTAGAGCCCAGACTGCCATAGCCTGAGATTATAAAATTTAAGACCGTCTTGGGTAGCACCCGAGTTCTTTGCCTTGGAATCGGAGTGGTGAGCGTGGATCTGCTGGCGAGCGTGAATCATTTGCTGAACTGGCTGGCCCCGGCTTTTTTCATGGCTCTGGGCATGGTGAGCTGTGCACGAATTTTCAAGATGAATCAAGGTGTAGCCCTTGGTTATAAAGCGCAGATAGCTATCAATTTTGCTGTCGGATGTCTGGTTTTGCTGGCCGGTCTATGGTGGCTGGGACGCGACGGGAAAATGGCCACTTACGCACTGCTGGTCTTGTCAAGTGCCTTATGTCAGTGGGTTCTTTCCAAAGCCTGGCGTTAAGGTGTTTTGCGCTAAATCAAGCTTTTGAGGCGGTATTGCCCGAGGCGCAGCCTGCTCCAGCACCCATTGCCTGAACTGTTCAAGCGTTGTGGACGGCGATCGCCCCGCCGGACGGCAGAGAAAGTAGCCGCGCTCTATATGCACCGGCGCGTTCAAGGCCAGGGCCACGCGGCCCGAGGCCAGATCCTCTTCCACCAGACAGCGCTGCACCACGGCCACGCCCATGCCTGCGGCCACGGCCTGGGTCAGCAAGGCCACGGTTTCAAAGTCTGCCGCCGGCGGCGGGCAGGGCTCTGTAATGCCCTGGGCCTGCATCCAGCAAGCCCAGTTGCCCGGGTAATTGGTATGAAACAGCAGTGGCCTGGTCAGCAGGTTTTGGGCGGTTTGAATCGCCTGCGGGCCTTGCAGCTCACGCGGATGACAGATGGGAATGAGGTCGCGGCCGATCACATAGTCGGCATGGATATCGACCGGCCAGCGGCTGCCCACGCGAATCCAGGCATCGATTTCGGGGGCGTTCAAGGCATCGTCGCGCTTGTAGGGCGCAAAGGACAGCATGACGCCGGGGTGGCGGGCGCTGAAATCCGGCAGGCGCGGAATCAGCCAGTGGCTGAATATCGTGGGCGCCACCGATAGCCGCAGCTGCGGGCCATGGCGGCGCTTGCGGGCGGCGGCCGAGGCTGCTTCGATGGCGGTGATGGCCGGCTCCACCGCTTGCAGATAGGTCTGGCCGGCAGCGGTGAGCGTGTTGCGTCGGCCCTGGCGTTCAAACAGGGCAAAGCCCAGATGTTCTTCCAGTCGAGCCACGGCGCGGCTGATGCCTCCCTGGGTAACGTATAGCTCCTGCGCGGCCAGAGAAAAACTGCCCAGGCGGGCAGCGGCTGCAAAAGCGTGAAGTTCTGATAGAGAGGGCGAGTGCATGCGCATGACGGAGCGAATTATGACGGCTGGTAATACTTGCGTGCCATCTTGTCGCTTTTCTTGAATCAAGCAGGCCCACAGAATCCTGACGAGGGTCGGATGTCTACGCATCCGATGTCATAACCGTCCAGCAAAAAAACCAAGGAGAAGCCGCATGGCTGTTCGTAGCACCGTTCGTCGCACTGTTTTGTCCACCATCGCTGCCTGCGCCGCAGTGGCTGCCGCAGCACCTGCCGTGTTCGCCGCAGAGAGCGCCGCCGATTACCCCAGCCGTCCGATTCGCCTGGTCGTGCCTTTTGGTGCCGGCGGCTCCACCGACATGGTGGCCCGCTTGCTGGCCGAGAAGATGAGCACGGTGCTGGGCAAGTCGGTCGTGGTGGATAACAAGGGCGGTGCGGGTGGCTCCATCGGTGCCTCCGAAATCGCCAAGGCCGCGCCCGATGGCTACACCATAGGCATGGCCACGGTGTCCACCCACGGCTCCAACCCCGCCATCTTTCGCAAGCTGCCCTATGACGCGATCAAGGACTTTGCTCCCATCACCAATGTGATGAGCGTGCCCAGCGTGTTCGTGGTCAATGCCAGCGTGCCAGCCAAGACCATGAAGGAGTTCATCGCCCTGGCCAAGGCCAATCCCGGCAAGTACAGCTTTGCCTCGCCGGGCACGGGTTCGCTGGGCCACGCGAATATCGAGAACTTCATGAACCTGGCCGGTATCGATCTGCTGCACATTCCCTACAAGGGCGCAGGCCAGGCGATTACCGATGCGCTGGGCGGCCAGGTGAATGCCATGACGGACAACCTGCCTTCGACGCTGCCTCATATCAAGAATGGACAACTGCGCCCTCTGGCGGTGCTGGCCTTCAAGCGCGCCGACGTGCTGCCCGATGTGCCCACCTATACCGAACTGGGCTACGCGCCCATGGGCGATGGCGGCTGGTTTGGTCTGGTGGCGCCCGCCGGCACGCCCAAGCCCATCATCGACAAGCTCAATGCGGCGGCTCACAAAGTCATGGCCATGCCTGACTACCTGGAAAAGCAAAAGTCCATTTCAGGCGAATCCATGGGCAACACGCCCGAGCAGTTCTCCCAGCAGATCAAGGCTGCGATCGCCCGCTACACGGCCGTGGCCAAGCGCGCCAATATCAAGCTGGACTGATGCGGACGCTCTGAATGCAACAAGCCGACTTTTTGCAGGCGCGGCCGGATGAACCGGTCGTCCTCCACCTGCCTCTGGGTGAGGTCTTGCCGCTGGTATGCGACTCGCCCCACAGCGGAACGGCCTATCCGGCCGATTTCGGCCATGCCGTGCCCATGAGCCTGCTGCGCCGTGGCGAGGACACGCATGTGGCCACGCTATGGGATCGCTGGCCGCAATTCGGCGCCACGCTGATCGAGGCCACTTTCCCGCGCACCTACATCGATCCCAACCGCAACGAGTCCGATCTGGACCCGGCACAGATCGAGGGCGAATGGCCGGTCGCGCTTTCGCCCAGCATCAAGACCCAGCAAGGCCTGGGCCTGATCTGGCAGCGCATCAGCAAGGACGGTGTTGCCACGCCGCTATACGAGCGCAAACGCACGGTGGCCGAGCTTGAACAGCGCATTGCCCGCTACTGGCGGCCTTACCACGCGGTGCTGGCGCAGGCCATCGATGCCAGCGTGGCGCGATTTGGTGCTGTCTGGCATCTGAATCTGCATTCCATGCCCAATGACGTCTACCAGCGCCTGGGTCGTACCGATGCCCCGCCGCTGGCCGACTTTGTGCTGGGCGACCGCGACGGCACGACTTGTGCGCCGGAGTTCATTCGGCTGATAGGCGAGACGCTGGCCGGCTTTGGCTACAGCGTGGCCTATAACGAGCCTTACAAGGGCGTGGAGCTGATTGGGCGCATAGGCCAGCCGCAGCTCAACCGCCATTCGCTGCAGATTGAAATTCGCCGCCCCGTCTATATGAACGAGGACACGCGTGAGCCCAATGCCGGGTTTGTCCCTCTGCAGCAGCATTTCAGGCAGTTGATGGCCGTGGTTGCCGACTATGTGCGGCAAGAAGCGGGCAAGCTGCGCTAACTTGCTGCAAAAAACCAAGAAAAGCACCCGGTTCGCCGGGTGTTTTTTTGTCTAAGCAGCCTGGGTCTTTGAGAAAAAAGTAGCAAAAGACTGTGGCTCAGAAGCCGCGACAGCCCATTCCGTCACCAATCCTGGGTGGGAATCAGTTACGCTCGCTGGTTAGTGTCTTCATGTCTCTGATGTAACTAGGCACATCAAGGAAATCTACTGGAATGAAATTCACCCCCATCGCTGCGCTGGTCATAACGAGTCTGGCCACCATTGCCCAGAGCGCTACAGCGCAAGTCGGTGCGGAAGGACGCATGAACTTCATGCGCGATGCCCGTAACAGCGCCACCGGCCCGCAATTCGAAAACAGCCGTTTGCAATACGGGCCCTTGCCCGTGCCAGGAGCGCGCTCCACGGCCGCTTCCGGCCCGCTGCAGGCGGCCGAGCGCGGTGATGCCAAAGCGCAAAACCAGCTGGGCGAGATGTATGCCCATGGCCAGGGCGTGCCACAGAACGCGGCCATGGCGGCCCAGTGGTTCCGCAAGGCGGCCGTCCAAGGTCATGCCGGTGCGCAAAACAGCCTGGGCGTGGCCTATGCCGCTGGCCAGGGCCTGCCACAAAACTACCGCGAAGCGGCTCAGTGGTATCTGCGTTCTGCCCAGCAGGGCAATGCCATTGCGCAATACAACCTGTCCCGCCTGTACCAGGACGGTCAGGGCGTTCCCCAGAACTATGGAACAGCGGCCCAGTGGCTGGAAAAAGCGGCCGCTCAAGGCCATGTGGTGGCCCAGTTCGAGCTGGGTCAGCGCTATATGAAGGCCAATGGCGTGGAGGCCAATCCGCTCAAGGCGGCAGACTGGTTCAAGAAAGCGGCCGAGCAAGGCCATGCCGAAGCCCAGAATCAGCTGGGCGCCATGTATGCCGACGGCCTGGGTGTGAAGAGCGACCCTGCACAGGCTGCACAGTGGCTGCAGCGCGCGGCCGAGCAAGGCGATGCGCGTGCCCAGAACAGTCTGGGTCGCATGTATATGGATGGCACAGGCGTGCCGCGCGACTACAGCCTGGCGGCTTCGTGGCTGCAAAAAAGTGCCGAGCAATGGAACCCCGACGGCCAGAACAATCTGGGTCGTCTGTATCTGTACGGTCTGGGCGTGGTCTACAGCCCGGCGTTTGCGGCCCAGTGGTTCCAGCGCGCAGCAGATCAGGGTCATGCCGACGCCCAGTACAACCTGGGCACCGTGTATGCCGAAGGCCTGGGCACGCCCCAGAACTTTGATACCGCCCTGGTCTGGTACCGCAAGGCGGCCGACCAAGGCCATGCCGCCGCAACCAACAACATCGGCACTCTTTATGCCGAAGGCCGTGGCGTGCCGCAAAGCTATGCCACCGCTTTGCAGTGGTTCACCCGTGCTGCCGAAAAAGGCGATGCCGCAGCCCAGTTCAACGTGGCACGCATGTATGCCGATGGCCAGGGCACGGCTGCCAATCCGGCCCAGGCTTTGCGCTGGTATGAAAAAGCCGGCCAGCAAAACCATGCCGCAGCCCAGAATCGTCTGGGTGTGATGTACGCCGAAGGCCAGGGCACGGCCCGCGACTACGGCAAGGCCGTGCACTGGTACCAGCGCGCAGCCGAGCAAGGCGATGCCGCCGCTCAGTACAACCTGGGCATGGTTTATGCGCAGGGCCAGGGTGTGCCGCGCGATCCCGCCAAAGCCTACTTCTGGTACAACCTGGCCGCCATGGAGCTGGGTGGCGAAGCGGCCAAGCGCCGTGACGAAACGGCGCAGAATCTGTCCATCGTCCAGGTGGCCGAGGTTCAGAACAAGGCGCTGGTCTGGCAGCCCAAACGCTGATTCCAGTCAGCACCGCCAAAAGCGCTTCCCGAGGGAGGCGCTTTTTCATGGGTAATTGCTGATGTGGCGCGGCCGCTTGAGTCTGCTTGCGCCGCTAAACTCTAAACAAAGCCGCATTGCATTCGGGGTGGGTGCATGCGGCTTCCCATTTTTCGCAACGAGGAGACAACAATGAAAAAAATCACACGCCGCAGTCTGGCCGGCCTGATGGCGGCCGCCGGTTTGCTGGGCTCTTTGGCCGCACAGGCAGCCGATGCCTTTCCCAGCAAGCCCATTCGCCTGGTCGTTGGCTTTCCCGCCGGCGGTCCGCTGGATCAGCATGCGCGATTGCTGACCGACAAGCTACAAGGCGTGCTGGGCCAGCCCATCATCGTGGATTACAAGCCCGGTGCCGGCGGTGCCGTGGGGGCGCAGGACGTGATGAAGTCGCCTGCCGACGGCTACACGCTGATGCTGGCCAATACCGGTGTGATGGTGATCAACCCCGCGCTCTATCCCAAGTTGCCCTATGCCACCTTGAAGGACTTTGTTCCCGTGGCGCGCACCGCCATGCAGCCGCTGGCGCTGCTGGTCAACAACAAGGTGCCTGCCAACACGCTGCAGGAGTTCATTGCGTACTCCAAGGCCAATCCTGGCAAGGTCAATTTCGGTTCGGCCGGCAACGGCGGTATCAGCCATCTGGTGCCCGAGATGTTCAAGAGTGCGACGGCGCTGGATCTGGTTCACATTCCCTACAAGGGTAGCGCACCGGCCTTTACCGATCTGATCGGCGGTCAGGTGCAGTTCATGGCCGAGAGCATTCCGCAGGCCGCCGCCTATCACAAGCAGGGCAAGGTGCGCGCTCTGGCCGTGACCAGCAAGGAGCGCAACCCGGCCCTGCCTGAAGTACCCACCGTGATCGAGTCCGGCATCAAAGGCTTTGAGGTGGTGGGCTTCTACGGTTTCCTGGCCCCGGCAGGCACTTCCAAGGAGGTGATTGCCAAGCTCAGCAATGCCTTCCAGCAGGTCATGACACTGCCCGAAGTGCGCAGCCGCATGGTGGAGCAGGGAGCCGATCCGGCCTTCCTGGGCGCGGATGCGTTTGCCAAGTTCCTGGCGGGCGAGATGCCGCGCTGGGCGGCGGCGGTCAAGGCTTCCGGCACGAAGATGGACTGATGGATATCGCTTGCTGAAAAGCCAAAGCCCGGCCGTTTGAAAGCGGTCGGGCTTTTTTGATGCTCTTGATTCAGTAGCGTCTAGCGCATTTGTTTATTGAATTTCAGGCCTTCTTATGCCTGGAACTCATGAAAAACAAGCGCTATCTGCTTCTGTTTTAGATAGCCATGCCGGTTTGCGAGGGGCTGAACATGTCCACGCGATCGGTGATGATGCCGTCCGTGCCCAGATCGATCAGGCGCTGGGCGGCCCATTCATCGTTGACCGTGTAGCTGCTGCAGCGCAGACCGGCGTCATGCACCTTGGTCACCAGCTCGCGGTTCCACAGGCCGTGGTTGAGCACCATGGCCGAGCAGTCCAGTTCCAGTGCGATCAGCAGATCCGCATCGCCTGTGCCATCGGCAAATTTGTCGACCAGCAGGCCGCGCAGCACCTGCGGTGCCACATCCCTTGCACCCTTGAGCGACGCCGGCTTGAATGAGGTGAACAGAGGCTGGACGATGTCCTTGGGCCAGATGCGGTTCATCAGCTCGCCGCAGGCGCGCCCGGTTTCCTCTTCCTGGCCTGGGGTGGGCTTGATTTCCACGTTCAGGTGCAGATTATTGGCCAGGCACCAGCGGGCCAGAGCCTCCAGCGTAGGCAGGTTCTCGCCCGTGTAGGCACGCGAATGCCAGCTGCCGGCATCGAGCTGGGCCAGCTGGCCCATGGTCAGTTCGCCGCCTATGCCGTGGCCGGTGGTCGTGCGCTCCAGCGTGGCGTCGTGCATCAGAAACAGCACGCCGTCCTTGCTGAGCTTGGCATCGCATTCAAAAAAGCGGTAGCCGTGGTGGGCGCCCAGGCGAAAGGCGCTCATGGTGTTCTCGGGAGCCAGCTTGCCGGCGCCGCGGTGAGCGACCCAACGGGGATAGGGCCAGGGTTTCAAAGCAGTAGTCATGATCGATTGAACTTGTGCCAACGTGACAAGAGCGCCGCAAGTGCAGGACTTGGGCGCTCTTCAAGATTAATCAGTAGCGATTAACGTGGTTCGCAGGGCGTGTAAACGTTCTGTCAGATGCGTTTGCCGGTTTCGGCATTGAACCAGTGCAGACGGTCTTCGCGGGCGGAAATGCGGGCGGTTTCACCGGGCTTGGGGAAGGGCTTGCCTTCTTCCACGCGCACGGTGACGTCTTCACCGCCGACCTTGCCGTACAGCAGGCGTTCGGCGCCCAGCAGTTCCACGGTATCGACCTTGAAGTCCCAGCCGCCGGCATCCACCAGATCGATGTGCTCGGGGCGGATGCCCAGAATCTGACCGGCCTTGCCATTGGGGGCTTTCTTGAGCAGGTTCATGGGTGGCGAGCCGATGAAGCCGGCCACAAACACCGAGGCGGGCGTGTGGTAGACCTCTTCGGGGGTGCCGAACTGCTCTACATAGCCGCCGTTCATGACGATCATGCGCTGGGCCAGGGTCATGGCTTCGACCTGATCGTGGGTCACGAACAGGCTGGTGATGCCCAGTTCGGCGTGCAGCTTCTGGATTTCGATGCGGGTCTGGCCGCGCAGCTTGGCGTCCAGGTTGGACAGCGGCTCGTCAAACAGGAAAACCTGAGGCTGGCGCACGATGGCGCGGCCCATGGCCACGCGCTGGCGCTGGCCGCCCGACAGCTGGCGGGGCTTGCGGTCCAGCAGGTGAGACAGCTCCAGAATCTTGGCGGCCTTGTCCACGCGGCGCTTGATTTCGTCTTCGGGCACCTTGGCGAGCTTCAGGCCGTAGGCCATGTTCTCGTAGTTGCTCATGTGCGGGTACAGCGCGTAGTTCTGGAACACCATGGCGATGTTGCGCTTGGCAGGTTCCAGGTTGTTGACGACCTTGTCGCCAATCATCAGATCGCCGCCGGTAATTTCTTCCAGGCCGGCAATCATGCGCAGCAAAGTGGACTTGCCGCAGCCCGAGGGGCCGACCAGCACGACGAATTCGCCGTCCTTGATTTCAGCGTTCACGCCATGGATGACGGGCACGGCAGCCTTGCCGGTGCCGTAACGCTTGACGATGTTCTTGAGGGAAATGGATGCCATAACGGTGTCTTGTTCAATCGGTCAAAAGATGGTGGATGGGCAGGCGGGGATTACTTTTCGGTATCCACCAAGCCTTTGACAAACCACTTTTGCATCAGCATCACCACCAGGGTCGGTGGCAGCATGGCAATGATGGCGGTCGCCATCACGATGTTCCAGTCCACGGCGGCTTCACCGCCGGCCAGCATGCGCTTGATGCCGATCACCACGGGGTACATGTCTTCCGAGGTGGTCATGAGCAGCGGCCACAGGTACTGGTTCCAGCCGTAGATGAACTGGATCACGAACAGCGCGGCAATCGAGGTGCGCGACAGGGGCACCAGGATGTCCTTGAAAAAGCGCATGGCGCCGGCGCCGTCAATGCGGGCCGCTTCCACCAGCTCGTCCGGCACGCTCAAAAAGAACTGACGGAACAGGAAGGTGGCCGTGGCCGATGCGATCAGCGGCAGGGACAGACCGGCATAGCTGTTCAACAGGCCCAGCTCCGCCACTACTTTGTAAGTGGGCAGGATACGCACTTCCACGGGCAGCATCAGGGTCATGAAAATGGCCCAAAAGCAGATCATCTTGAAGGGAAAGCGGAAGTAGACGATGGCGAAGGCCGACAGCAGCGAGATCGCGATCTTGCCCACCGTGATGATCATGGCGACGACAAAGCTCACCCACATCATGTGGACGACGTTGGTGCTGGAGCCCAGCTTGCCGGAGCCGATCAGGGCTTCCTTGTAGTTTTCCCACAGGTGCATGCCTGGCAGCAGCGGCATGGGCGACTGCACGATGGCATCGGCCGTGTGGGTGGAAGCGACGAAAGCCAGATACAGCGGGAAGGCAACGATGGCCACGCCCAGAATCAATACGGCGTGGGAGATGATGTTGAGCCAGGGGTTGCGATCAACCATGAGTGGACTCCAGGTTCACGGAATTTGAAGCTATGGGGGACAGGGAGAAGCGGCGCATCAGTACTGCACCTTCTTTTCCACATAGCGGAACTGGATCACGGTCAACACAATCACGATCAGCATCAGGATCACGGACTGGGCTGCAGAGCCGCCCAGGTCCAGCGCCTTGAAGCCATCCTGATAGACCTTGTAGACCAGAATCGAAGTCGACTGGCCCGGGCCGCCCTGGGTTGCCGCGTCAATGATGCCGAAGGTTTCAAAGAAGGCATAGACGATGTTGATCACCAGCAGGAAGAAGGTGGTGGGCGACAGCAGCGGCAGCTGGATGTTCCAGAAGCGGCGCCATGGGCCAGCACCATCAATCGAGGCGGCTTCGATCAGCGCCTTGGGAATGGATTGCAAACCTGCCAGGAAGAACAGGAAGTTGTAGGAAATCTGTTTCCACACCGAGGCCAGCACAATCAGTGTCATGGCCTGGCCTTCATTCATCAGGTGGTTCCAGGTATAGCCCAGCTTGCCCAGGAAATACGCCACCACGCCGATGGAGGGCGAGAACATGAACACCCACAGCACGCCGGCAATCACGGGGGCGACGGCGTAGGGGACGATCAGCAAGGTCTTGTAGACCATGGCGAAGCGCACGATGCGGTCCGCAAAAATAGCCAGGGCCAGAGACACCGTGATGCCGACGCCAGCCACCAGAACCGAGAACAGCGCTGTGCGCTTGAAAGACTCAAGATAGGTGGGGTCGCTGAACAGCTGGCGGAAGTTGTCCAGGCCCACCCATTCGGTGCTCATGCCGAATGCATCTTCCATCTGGAAGGACTGCAGCACGGCTTGTCCTGCGGGCCAGAAGAAGAAGATGGCAATGATCAATAGCTGGGGGGCTATCAGCACCCAGGGCAGCCATCCGGATCGGAAAAGTACGCGTTTTTCCATAAGGATTCACAAATAAAAAAACCGCCGGAGCCAGGATGCAGCACACGGGGTGTTGTGGTCGCAGTGCCCCGGATTGGGGCACTGCAGGCCTTATGGCATCAGCAAGATGCCAAGGGGATTAGTTTTTGTAGGAGCGCTCGAAGCGGGCCAGCAGTTCGTTGCCACGGCTCACGATGGAGTCCAGGGCTTGTTTGCCGGTCTTCTTGCCTGCCCACACTTGTTCGAGCTCTTCATCCTCGATGGTGCGGATCTGCACATAGTTGCCCAGACGGATACCGCGCGAGTTGTCGGTCACCTTGCGGATCATCTGCGTCACAGCCGTGTCGGTGCCGGGGTGCTTGGCGTAGAAACCGGACTTTTCGGTCAGGTCATACGCGGCCATGGTCACGGGCAGGTAGCCTGTGCGTTGGTGCGAAGCAGCCTGCACCTTGGTTTGCGACAGGAATTCGAAGAACTTGGCCACGCCCTTGTAGCGTTCTGGGCTCTTGCCGGCCATGACCCACAGCGAAGCGCCGCCGATCACGGTGTTCTGAGGAGCGCCCTTGACATCGGGGTAGTAGGGCAGGGGAGCCAGGCCGTAGCTGAACTTGGCATTCTTGGCCACGTCGCCGTAGAAGCCGGACGAGGTCTGGATCATGGCGCATTCACCGGCGGTGAACGATGCCTGTGCCGTCGAGGCGCGGCCCTTGTACACAAACTCACCGGCCTTGGCTGCGGCGCCCAGGTTATCGATGTGCTTGACGTGCAGAGGGGAGTTGATCTTCAGGCGGGCCTTGTAGCCATTGGCGCTCAGACCATTGTGTTCGGTGGCGAACTCCACGTTGTGCCAGGTGGAGAAGGACTCCAGCTGGGTCCAGCCCTGCCATGCCAGCGTCATAGGGCAGCTGTGGCCGCTTTCCTTGAGCTTCTTGGCAGCTGCAAACACTTCAGGCCAAGTCTTGGGGGCGACGTCGGGGTTCAGGCCGGCCTTCTTGAAGGCGTCCTTGTTGTAGTAGAAGATGGTGGTGGAGCTGTTGAAAGGGAAGCTCAGCATCTGGCCGTTGGGGGCGGTGTAGTAACCGGCCACGGCAGGGATGTAGGCCTTGGGGTCGAAAGACACACCGGCATCGGCCATCACCTTGCCCACGGGAATGGTGGCGCCCTTGGAAGCCATCATGGTGGCGGTGCCCACTTCAAACACTTGCAGGATGTCAGGCGCATTGCCCGAACGGAAGGCCGCAATGGCTGCCGTCATCGATTCGTCATAGACGCCC
Source organism: Comamonas aquatilis (assembly GCF_965139575.1). Taxonomy (NCBI): domain Bacteria; kingdom Pseudomonadati; phylum Pseudomonadota; class Betaproteobacteria; order Burkholderiales; family Comamonadaceae; genus Comamonas; species Comamonas aquatilis. The sequence continues at coordinate 332,522 of NZ_CBCSIW010000001.1, forward strand.
TTGAAGGTAGGGACAATCTTGTAGTCCTTCTGGCTCTCGTTGAACTGCTTGGCCAGGTCGTTGACCCACTCGTTGTTCACGGCAGTCATGGAATGCCACCATTGGATTTCGGTGGTGGCTTGTGCCGAGAAGGCGGTGGCGGCGACGGCAGCGGCCAGGGCCAGTTGCTTGAATTGCATGAAAGCTCCTCTAACGTTCGGTGACGAAATGTGCAGTGCTGCACATTAGGTTATACGTGTGACATATGCGTGTCATTGTTTTCATCCACTCCACGCAAGACCACAGGCCAAACCCGCTGTTTTACAGTTGCATGACAACAAAATGACTCTTGCTTATGCGCGAAGTTGCGCCATTCTAGGTCAAGACAATTTCGTTTCAAGTTGTCATGTTTTCGGTTTGGGTTGTTTTTGTTTCGCAACTGGTTGCTTTTACGGGTGGATTCCCGAACTTCGTGGTCTTGATGCGACATAAAGCACCCAGAGCGCAAAGGCTTGAAATGCACTTTGCCTGTGATGCAGCTTCCGGTGCAGATGCAGAATTTGTGATAGCGCAGGCCGGGCCTGCTCTCGTTGGTGAGGAGACGCTTTCCCACAGGAGAGTCCTCAGGGCTGCATGAGCAGGCCGGCTCGCATAAAATCTGCGTCCCACTGGCTTAGGGGCGCTGTCAGACGCCCAACACGGTCTACCCCCATGAATGTACCGATTGCGCTGGCCGCCGCATTGCATGCCCCGGCTGCCGAACCCGCACGACTGCGAGAAATTCCCTATAACTACACCTCGTTCTCTGACCGTGAGATCGTGATTCGCCTGTTGGGCTCATCCATGTGGGATGTGCTCAACCAGCTGCGCCAGGAGCGGCGTACAGGTCGATCGGCTCGCATGCTCTACGAGGTGCTGGGAGACATCTGGGTTGTGCAGCGCAATCCTTATCTGCAGGACGATTTGCTGGATAACCCCGGCCGCCGCAAGTCCCTGGTGGAAGCGCTGGCCCACCGTCTGTCCGAGATCGATAAGCGCCGCGAACCCCAGGGTGACGCCGCGCGCGATCAGCTGGTGGGGCAACTGGTGGAAGCGGCCCACCGTGCCGTGCACGAATTCAATGCCACTTTTGTCGAGGCAGAGCAGCTGCGCCGCCGCGCGCAGAAGACGCTGCGCCGCTACACGGCCAAGGACAACATCAAGTTTGACGGCCTCTCACGCGTGGCCCATGTGACCGACGCGACCGACTGGCGTGTCGAATATCCGTTTGTGGTGCTGACGCCCGACTCCGAAGCCGAGATGGCCGGTCTGGTCAAGGGCTGTATCGAGCTGGGTTTGACCATTATTCCGCGTGGAGGCGGCACCGGATATACGGGTGGTGCTATACCTTTGACATGGCGCTCGGTGGTGATCAACACCGAAAAGCTGGAAGCATTGACCGAGGTGGAAATGCGCCGCATCCCCGGCGTGGACCACGATGTGCCCACCATCTTCTCGGAAGCCGGCGTGGTGACGCAGCGCGTGGCCGATGCGGCCGAACGCGGCGGTTATGTGTTTGCGGTGGATCCGACCTCCATCGAAGCCTCCTGCATCGGCGGCAACGTGGCCATGAATGCCGGCGGCAAAAAAGCCGTGCTCTGGGGTACGGCGCTGGACAATCTGGTGTCCTGGCGCATGGTGACGCCCGATGCGCAGTGGCTGGAAGTCACGCGTCTGGATCACAACCTGGGCAAGATTCACGATGCCGAAATGGCCTGCTTCGAGCTGAAGTACTTCGAAGCCGATGGCAAGACCCATATTCGCAGCGAACGCCTGGATATCCCGGGTCAGACTTTCCGCAAGGAAGGCCTGGGCAAGGATGTGACGGACAAATTCCTGGCTGGCCTGCCCGGTATTCAGAAGGAAGGCACGGACGGCCTGATCACCAGCGCCCGCTGGGTGGTGCACCGCATGCCGGCCCACACCCGCACGGTGTGCATGGAGTTCTTTGGCAACGCCAAGGATGCCGTGCCCTCCATCGTCGAGATCAAGGACTATATGTTCGCCGAGCAAAAACGCTCGGGCGTGCTGCTGGCCGGTCTGGAGCATCTGGACGACCGCTACCTCAAGGCCGTGGGTTACGCGACCAAGAGCAAAAAGGGCAACGGCAAGCTGCCCAAGATGGTGCTGCTGGGCGATATCGCCGGCGACGATGCCGATGAAGTGGCCCGCGTGACCAGCGAAGTGGTGCGCATTGCCAATTCGCGCAACGGTGAAGGTTTCATTGCCATCAGTGCCGAGGCGCGCAAGAAATTCTGGCTGGACCGCAAGCGCACGGCTGCCATCTCGCGCCATACCAACGCCTTCAAGATTAATGAAGACGTGGTGATTCCTTTGCCGCGCATGGCCGAGTACACCGACGGCATCGAGCGCATCAATATCGAATTGAGCCTGCGCAACAAGCTCAAGCTCTGCGACGAGCTGGCCAACTTTTTCAGGCATGGCGATCTGCCCCTGGGCAAGCAAGATGATGCAGGCGATATTCCTGCGGCCGAACTGCTGGAAGACCGCGTGCACCAGGCGCTGGCTCTGGTGGCCGAGGTGCGCGAGCTGTGGCAAGGCTGGCTGGATGGCGTGGCAACACTGTTCCCGCAACTGCAGGACCACACGCTGCGCGCCAGCTGGAAGACCCAGCTCAAGGAGCCGCTGTCCCTGATTTTTGCGGGTGCGGCCTTCCAGCCGCTGCAGGCTGCGGTTAATGCCACTCACCAGAAGGTGCTCAAGGGCCGCGTCTGGGTGGCGCTGCACATGCATGCCGGCGATGGCAATGTGCACACCAACATTCCCGTCAACAGCGATGACTATGAAATGCTGCAGACCGCGCACGAAGCCGTGGCCCGCATCATGAAGCTGGCGCGCAGTCTGGATGGTGTGATCTCGGGCGAGCACGGCATCGGTATCACCAAGCTGGAGTTCTTGTCGGACGCCGAACTGGCACCGTTTGCCGCCTACAAGAAGAAGGTGGACCCGGAAGGGCGCTTCAACAAGGGCAAGCTGATCCGCAATGAAGAGTGGGATGCTTCGGCGCATCAAAGCCACGACGGGCGCTCGCCGCGCGAGTCGCTGATGTTTGCCGATCTGACCAATGCCTACACGCCGTCTTTCGGCCTGATGGGCTATGAGTCCATCATCATGCAGCAGTCGGATATCGGTGCGATTGCCAATTCCGTCAAGGACTGCCTGCGCTGCGGCAAGTGCAAGCCCGTGTGCGCCACCCATGTGCCGCGCGCCAATCTGCTGTATTCGCCCCGCAACAAGATTTTGGCCACCTCGCTGCTGGTGGAAGCCTTCCTCTACGAAGAGCAGACCCGCCGCGGTGTGTCCATCAAGCACTGGCAGGAGTTTGAAGACGTGGCCGATCACTGCACGGTCTGCCACAAGTGCTTCAACCCTTGCCCGGTCAAGATCGACTTTGGCGATGTGACCATGAATATGCGCAATCTGCTGCGCAAGATGGACAAGAAGAGCTTCCGTCCCGGCAACAAGCTGGCCATGACCATGCTCAACGCCACCAATCCGGACACCATCAAGTTCATGCGTACCGCCATGGTGGGCGTGGGCTTCAAGGCCCAGCGTCTGGCTGCCGACGTGCTGCAAAGCTTCGCCAAGAAGCAGACGGCGCATCCGCCCGCATCGGTGGGCACGGCGCCCATCAAGGAGCAGGTGATCCACTTCATCAACAAGAAGCTGCCCGGCGGTCTGCCCAACAAGACGGCGCGCGCCTTGCTGGATATTGAAGACAAGGATTACGTGCCCATCATCCGCAACCCGCAGAAAACCAGTGCGGATACGGAGGCGGTGTTCTATTTCCCCGGCTGCGGCTCCGAGCGTCTGTTCAGCCAGGTCGGTCTGGCCACGCAGGCCATGCTATGGCATGCGGGTGTGCAGACGGTGTTGCCGCCAGGCTATCTGTGCTGCGGCTATCCCCAGCGCGGCAGCGGTCAGTTCGACAAGGCCGAGAAGATGATCACGGACAACCGTGTTCTCTTCCACCGGGTGGCCAACACCCTGAACTACCTCGATATCAAGACCGTGGTGGTGAGCTGCGGTACCTGCTACGACCAGCTGCAGGGCTACGAGTTCGACAAGATCTTCCCTGGCTGCCGCATCATCGACATCCATGAATATCTGCTGGAAAAAGGCATCACCCTGGAAAACAAGGGTGCTTACCTCTACCACGACCCCTGCCACACGCCCATGAAGACGCAGGACCCCATGAAGACCGTCAAGGCCTTGATGGGCGATAACGTGCTCAAGAGCGAACGCTGCTGCGGCGAGTCCGGCACGCTGGGCGTGACGCGTCCCGATATCTCCACCCAGATCCGTTTCCGCAAGACCGAAGAAATCCGCAAGGGCGAGGCCGAGTTGCGTGACAACGGTCAGCTGGGTGTCAAGGACAACGTCAAGATTCTGACCAGCTGCCCCAGCTGCCTGCAAGGCCTGTCGCGCTACGGCAATGACCTGAACAACGGTCTGCTCGAAGCCGACTACATCGTGGTCGAGATGGCGCGCGACATTCTGGGTGAGAACTGGATGGCCGAATACGTGGATCGCGCCAATCAGGGCGGCATCGAACGCGTCTTGGTATAAGGCAAGTCATGAGCATCCCTGCAACATGCCCTTTGTGTGACAGCGACGGCGGTACCCTCATCTGGAGCGGTGCCAAGCTGCGCGTCATCCGTGCCCAGGAGGCGGGCTTTCCCGGCTTTTACCGCGTGGTCTGGACTGCGCATGTGGCCGAGTTCTCGGACCTGAGCGCTGCCGATCGCAGCCTGTGCATGGAAGCGGTGACCGTGGTGGAGCGCGTGCTGCGCGAGCAGCTCTCGCCCACCAAGATCAACTTGGCGGCGCTGGGCAATATGGTGGCCCATCTGCACTGGCATGTGATTGCCCGTTATGACTGGGACAGCCATTTTCCCGCGCCCATCTGGGCGGGCGCCCAGCGCGGACGCGACGAGCAGCGGGAATCCGAGCTTGTCCAGCGGCTGCCCCAGGTCGATGCGGCGCTGGTTGCCGCGCTCAATACCTGGGCGGCATAAGAGATCGAGATTGCGAGAAAGGGCGGCTATGTGCCGCCCTTTTATCCATTGAAGGAGAACATCATGGCCGGATTGCAAGCCAACACCCCTTTGCCAGAGTCGCTGACCGTGCATGGCGCTTCGCGCGCGCTGGAAGTGTCTTACTCGGACGGCAAGTCCTTTCGCATCCCTTTCGAGCTGCTGCGCGTGTACTCGCCTTCGGCCGAGGTGCAGGGCCATGGCCCGGGCCAGGAAGTGCTGCAGACGGGCAAGCGCGAGGTCAGCATCACCACCATCGAGCCCGTGGGCAACTACGCCATCAAGCCGTTTTTCAGTGATGGCCATGAAAGCGGTTTGTATACCTGGGAATACCTCTATCAGCTCGGCAGCCAGCAGGATGCGCTGTGGCAACAGTATCTGCAGCGCTTGCAGGAAGCGGGCCTGGATCGCGATACGCCCATGCCTGGCAAGAGTGCCGGCGGCCACGGCTGCAGCGTTCACTGAAGGCGCAGGCGCCGCGCATTCCGTGCATCTGAGGGTGCAGACATTTGCGCGTCATGCTTGCTAATCGTGCTGCAAGCACCACAAGGCCGCTGTGCAAGACGCAGGGTTATGTGTTCTGGTGCTATATTTAACGTAGCTAATAGCGCTTTCATATCAAGGGCTTGAGGCTGATTCTTTTATAAAACCATAGTGCTTCAAAGCCTGTAGTCGCACGGGGTTGTCGCTGTACGCCTCGGCACTGCCTGCTTAGCATTCATCGTTATGAGCTCCACACACTTCGGATTCCAGTCAGTTGATGAAAGCGAGAAGGCCGGTCGCGTACGCGGCGTGTTCGACTCCGTGGCCTCCAAATATGACGTCATGAACGACGTGATGTCGGGTGGTCTGCATCGTGCCTGGAAGGCATATACCGTCATGGTTGCCAACCTCAAGGAAGGCGATAAGGCGCTGGATATAGCGGGCGGCACGGGCGATCTGGCCCTGGCTTTTTCCAAGAAGGTCGGCATGTCCGGCCAGGTGGTGCACACCGACATCAACGAAGCCATGCTGCGCGTGGGGCGCGATCGCCTCACCGACAAGGGCGTGATTTTGCCGACGCTGGTCTGCGATGCGGAAAAGCTGCCTTTCCCTGATGGTCACTTCGACCTGGTCAGCGTGGCCTTCGGCCTGCGCAACATGACGCACAAGGATCAGGCCCTCAAGGAAATGAACCGGGTGCTGCGCCCCGGCGGCAAGTTGCTGGTGCTGGAATTTTCCAAGGTGGCCAAGCCCCTGGAGAAGGTCTACGACTTCTATTCGTTCAAGATCTTGCCGGCCATGGGTCAGATGATTGCCGGTGATGCCGAGAGCTATCGCTATCTGGCCGAATCGATTCGCATGCACCCCGGCCAGCAGGAGCTCAAGGCCTTGATGCAGGAATGCGGTTTTGGCCATGTGGACTATCACAATATGACGGGCGGCATCTGCGCCCTGCATGTGGGTATCAAGTGCTGAGCGCGTCCCGCGTTTGGCTTGGTGGTTAGTTTTTTTTCAGATTAATTGGGGAATGAGCATGAGAAAGCTGTGGTCAATAGTCTTGGTTGCGATGCTGGTGGTTGCGCATGGACAGGCAGATGCCAAGCGCATGGGCGGCGGCTCGTCGGTCGGCAAACAGTCCAGCAACGTGACGCAGCGCAACAGCTCGGCTGCTCCTGCCCAGAATCCACAGGCTCCGCAGCAAAATGCAGCGCAGCAAAACCGTCCCGGTACGCCGGCTGCAGCGCCTGCTGCAGCTCCCAAGAAGCCTTGGGGCGCCATGCTGGGCGGGCTGGCAGCGGGTCTGGGCCTGGCCTGGCTGGCGAATTCGCTGGGCTTTGGCGAAGCCTTTGGCAATTTCTTGATGATGGCTTTGCTGGCCATGGTGGCCATGGCAGTGATCGGCATGATCATGCGCGCGCGCCGCAACAACCAGGCTGCCACGGCAGCCCCCATGAGCAACAGCCCCTTCGCTTTTCAGGGTGCCGCCCCTGCGGGCGCTGGCAATACGGGTAGCGCCAATGCCAGCCAGGCACGCCAGTACAACCCCGAAAAAGTGGGCAACGATGCATCGGCCCGCCCCTGGGAGCAAGAGCATCTGCTGGCCGGTGCTGGCGCCGGTGCTGCTGCCGCAGGTGGTTCCATGATTGGCTCTGCCCTGTCGGGCTCGCAAGTCTGGGGTGTGCCTGATGGTTTCGATACCGATGGTTTCCTGACCGCAGCCAAGCGCAATTTTGTGACGCTGCAATCGGCCTGGGATCGCTCCGACATCGGCTCGCTGCGCTCGATGATGACCGATGAAATGCTGTCGGAGATCCGTGGTCAGCTGTCCGAGCGCGAGTCCCAGCGCGGCGGCGAACCCAACCACACCGATGTGCTCATGATCGATGCCCAGCTGCTGGGTATTGAGGACCTGGGCAACGACTACATGGCCAGCGTGGAGTTCTCCGGCATGATCCGCGAGGAAGCCTCCGCAGGCCCCAGCCCCTTCCGCGAAGTCTGGAATATGACCAAGCCCAAGAGCGGCAGCAGCGGCTGGTTGGTGGCCGGCGTGCAAGCCCTGCAATAAGCCACTTTTTGAAATGGCATGCCTCATGCCAGAGGCATCAAGCAAGCGCCGCCGCGCAGCGAAGATGCCGTCCCCCTCAGGGGGAAGTGACGTAGTCACTCAGGGGGACTCCATTTCATGAATAATCGGGGGACTATGGCAACACAGTCCCCTCTTTCTTTTCTCAACGGTCTCGTGGAACGCGTGATGGCCGGCCCTCAGGCTCCCGAATGGCTGGTGAGCGAATTGCACCAACGTCTGGTGCTGTTCCTCAATCATGTGCTGATGCAGGAAAAAGAGGCGACGGAGCGCCTCGTGCGACAGAAAGGCCGTATTGCCCGAGTGCAATGGCGTCAGTACTCTGTGGCTCTGCAAATCACGCCCGCCGGTCTGTTCAACGTGGCTCCCGAAGATGCTGCGCCCGATCTGATGCTGGAAGTGACGCAAACTTCGCCCTTCTCGCTGGCTCAGACTGCCTTGCGCGGCGACAAGCCCGCCATCCGCATCGAAGGTGATGTGCAACTGGCGGCCGAGATCAACTGGCTGGTGGACAACGTCAAGTGGGATGTGGAGGAAGACCTCGCCCGCATGATTGGCGATGTGCCGGCGCATACCGTTGCCAAGGTGGCACGCACTGCGGCTCAGGGCCTGCGCCAGTTTGTCGGCGCCCGCATGGGCGCCAATTCGCCCGCCGAATCTGCCAGCCCCGTCTCTGCTGCACCTGTGGCTGCCATGCCTGGCGGCTCTGACTATTCCCAGCCATGAGCCGTTTCTTGCGTGGCTGGGCCATCCTCTGGGTGGCGTTTCGTTACGGCCTTGACGAGCTGGTGCTCTCGGGTCTGCCCCATCCCTGGTTGCGCCGCCTGCGCGGCGTGCTGACCTTTGGTCGCAAGCTGGACAAGCCACGCGGCGTGCGTCTGCGCGAGGCATTGGAAGAGCTGGGCCCGATTTTTGTGAAGTTTGGTCAGGTGCTTTCCACCCGCGGCGATCTCATGCCGCCCGATGTGGCGCTGGAGTTGGCCAAGCTGCAGGACCGTGTGCCGCCGTTCGAGGCGCAGATCGCGGTGGATACGATCGAGCGTTCCTTCCGCAAATCGCTGGACCAGATCTTTGTGGAGTTCGATCGCAAGCCGGTGGCCAGCGCCTCGATTGCGCAGGTGCACTTTGCTGTGGTGCGCAACAAGGACGGCAGCCACAGTGATGTGGCCGTCAAGGTGCTGCGCCCGGGCATGAAGACGGTGATCGACAAGGATCTGGCCCTCATGCACATGATGGCCGGCTGGTTGGAAGCCGTCTCCAGCGACGGCAAACGTCTCAAACCCAAGGAAGTGGTTGCCGAATTCGACAACTATCTGCATGACGAGCTGGATCTGATCCGCGAAGCCTCCAATGCCGCGCAACTGCGCCGCAACATGGAAGGCCTGGATCTGGTGCTGATCCCGGAAATCTTCTGGGATTACTGTCATACCGATGTGATGGTCATGCAGCGCATGAACGGCGTGCCCATCAGCCAGGTGGAGCGCTTGCGCGAAGCCGGGGTGGATATCCCCAAGCTGGCGCGGGACGGGGTGACGATTTTTTTCACCCAGGTGTTTCGCGACGGCTTTTTCCATGCCGACATGCACCCGGGCAACATCATGGTCAGTCTGGAACCCGATACTTTCGGGCGCTATATCTCGCTGGACTTTGGCATCGTCGGCACGCTCACCGAGTTCGACAAGGAATACCTGGCGCAGAACTTTCTGGCCTTCTTTCGCCGCGACTACAAGCGCGTGGCCGAGTTGCATGTGGAAAGCGGCTGGGTGCCCGCCACCACGCGCGTGGAAGAGCTGGAGGCTGCGATTCGCGCCGTCTGCGAGCCGTATTTCGATCGCCCGCTGGCCGAAATCTCGCTGGGCATGGTGCTGATGCGTCTGTTCCAGACTTCGCGTCGCTTCCAGGTCGAGATTCAGCCGCAGCTGGTGCTGCTGCAGAAAACACTGCTCAATATCGAAGGCCTGGGGCGTCAGCTCGATCCCAACCTGGATCTCTGGAGTACGGCCAAGCCTTTCCTGGAAAAGTGGATGCTCGACCAGATGGGCCCGCAGCGTCTGTGGCAGGAATTGCAGGCCCAGGCACCGCGCTACGCCAAACTGCTGCCCGACTTTCCGCGCGTGCTGCACCAGTACCTGGCCGGCCGGGGTAAGGACCATGAGAAAGACGCCTTGCTCAAGGAACTGCTCAAGCAGCAGAAGACGACCAATCGCTTGCTGCAGGCCATTGTCTGCGGCGGCATTGGCTTTGTGATCGGCCTGGTTGCGCTGCAGGTTCTGCTGCGCCTGCGCTTCTAAACCCCAACCCCCATTTTTGCAACAGGAGTGCCAGCGTGCTGCTCTCAATGGTGATTGCATACCTGTTGGTGACCATAGGCATTGGCCTGTGGGCTGCCAAACGGGTAAAGAACACGGCTGACTTTGCCATTGCCGGGCGCCACCTGCCCTTGTACATGATCATTACCACCACGTTTGCCACGTGGTTCGGGTCCGAACTGGTGCTGGGGGTGCCCGCCAAGTTTCTCGAAGGTGGCCTGCGTGCCTTGGTTGAAGATCCGTTTGGCGCGGGCATGTGTCTGATTCTGGTTGGCGTGTTCTTTGCCGCCAAGCTCTATCGCATGTCGCTGCTGACCATCAGCGACTACTACCGGGCCCGCTACGGACGGGTGATCGAGATGGTCTGCTCGCTGATCATCATGATCAGCTACCTGGGCTGGGTCTCGGCCCAGGTCACGGCGTTGGGGCTGGTCTTCAATCTGCTCTCGGGCGGAAGCGTCAGCATTCCGCTGGGCATGACGATAGGCTTGCTCTCGGTGCTGATCTACACGCTGTTTGGCGGCATGTGGTCGGTGGCCGTGACCGACTTCGTGCAGATGATCATTCTGGTGTTGGGCCTGCTGACGCTGGCTTTCTTTGCCGGAGACATGGCCGGCGGTGCCGACAAGGTGGTGGAGCTGGCCGTGAGCCGCGATCTTTTCCGCTTTCTGCCCGAGCCCAGCTTTCACGACATCATCTTTTTCCTTGGTGCGGCAGTCACCATGATGCTGGGCTCGATTCCCCAGCAGGACATTTTCCAGCGCGTGATGTCGGCGGACACCGAAAAATCGGCCGTGCGCGGCACCATCATCGGTGGTGCCTGCTATGTGATCTTTGCCTTTGTGCCCATGTTTCTGGTGGCCAGCGCTTTGCTGATCATGCCCAATGAAGCCAAGCTCTTGCTGGCCGAGGATCCGCAGAAAGTGCTGCCCACACTGGTCATGGACAAGATGCCGTTTGCCATGCAGGTGCTGTTCTTTGGCGCGCTGCTGTCGGCCATCAAATCCTGCGCCTCGGCAACCTTGCTGGCCCCCAGCGTAACGTTTACCGAGAACATCTGGCGCCAGTTTCGCCCCTATGTCAGCGATCAGGACAGCCTCAAGACCATGCGCATCAGTGTGCTGGTCTTCTCCGCATGCGTGCTGGCCTACTCCATCATGATGCAGGGCACGCCGATCTATGAACTGGTGGCCAGCGCCTATCAGGTGCCTCTGGTGGGCGCTTTTGTGCCCCTGGTCTTTGGTCTGTACTGGAAGCGTGCCACCACCCAGGGTGCTGTTTGCGCGGTGGTGCTGGGCATAGGCGTGTGGCTGGTGTTCATGGTGACGCCAGCGCTCAATCAGGCATTTCCACAGCAGCTGGCAGGGCTTTTATCGGCGGTGACCGGCATGGTGCTGGGGTCGTTGTTGCCCCAGTGGGTCAACAACCACCAGCGGGAATTACCGGGTGTGGAAGTGCTCAAGGCCTGAGGCTGCAATTTCCCGCGCCAAAGGACTTCAGCCCGAGGCACAGCAGATCAAGGGGCGGCGCTTATAATTGAGGGTTTTTGCACTTCCCTCGTTTTAAGCGCTATGCCTATTTATGCATACAAGTGTGGCTCCTGCGGTCATGCCAAGGATGTGCTGCAGAAAATTTCGGACGCGCCGCTGACCGTGTGCCCAGCTTGCGGGGTTCCGGCCTTTTCCAAGCAGCTCACGGCTCCGGGTTTTCAGCTCAAGGGTTTGGGCTGGTATGCCACGGACTTCAAGAACAGCGGCAGCAGCAAGCCTTCTCCTACCGCCCCGGCCGACAGTTCTGCCGCCAGCACCACGCCAGCCAGCACGGCGCCTGCCGCAGCGGCTGACAGCTCCACCACGACCAGCAATACCTAGGACTGCTCCACACTATGTCTGCATTGCGCAAATGGTTGATTGCCGGTTTGCTGGTCATCGTTCCCCTGGTGATTACGCTGGGTGTGCTCAACTGGATCATCGGAACGCTGGACCAGACGCTGGCCATTCTTCCTGAGGCCTGGCAGCCCGATAGATTGCTGGGTGTGCACATCCCCGGCTTTGGCGTCATCTTGACTCTGCTGATTTTGCTGGTGGTGGGTGCCATTGCCAGCAACTTCATTGGCCGCAAGTTTGTGGGCTGGGGTGATGCGCTGGTGCGCCGTATTCCCGTGGTGCGTTCCATCTACTCCAGCGTCAAGCAGGTCTCCGACACGGTTTTCTCCGACAGCGGCAACGCCTTTCGCACTGCGGTGCTGGTGCAGTGGCCGCGCGAAGGGGTCTGGACCGTGGCTTTTGTCACCGGTACGCCCAGCGGTGAAGTCGCAGCCTATCTGCGCGACGAATATCTGAGCGTGTTCGTGCCCACGACGCCCAACCCCACGGGGGGCTATTTCGTGATGGTGCGCAAAAGCGAGTGCATAGAACTCGAGATGAGCGTGGATGCTGCGCTCAAATACATTGTTTCGATGGGTGTGGTTGCTCCGCCTGACCTCACCGCTATCGAAGAACCTAAATAACAACCTTGTCGCATCCGTAGGGGTGCAGGAAGATTTTTCATGGCAATGCGTTCCCAATACTGCGGTCTGGTGACCGAAGCCCAGATGGGCGAAACCGTGACGCTGTGCGGCTGGGTGAATCGCCGCCGCGACCACGGTGGTGTGATCTTTATCGACCTGCGTGACCGCGAAGGCTATGTGCAAGTGGTCTGCGATCCCGATCGCGCAGACATGTTCAAGGTGGCCGAAGACATTCGCAGCGAGTACTGCGTGCAGGTCAAGGGTCTGGTGCGTGCACGCCCCGCCGGCACCACCAACGACAAGCTCAAGAGCGGCCAGATCGAAGTGCTGTGCCACGAGCTGAACGTGCTCAACGCCGCCGTGACGCCTCCCTTCCAGGTGGATGAGGACAATCTGTCGGAAAACGTGCGTTTGACCAACCGCGTGATGGATCTGCGTCGCCCCGTGATGCAGCGCAACATGATGCTGCGTTACAAGACTTCGATCCAGGTGCGCAACTTTCTGGACAAGCTGGGCTTCATCGACATCGAAACCCCCATGCTGGGCAAGTCCACACCCGAAGGCGCTCGCGACTATCTGGTGCCTTCGCGCGTGCACGACGGCCAGTTCTTCGCGCTGCCCCAGTCGCCCCAGCTGTACAAGCAAATGCTGATGGTCTCGGGCTTTGACCGCTACTACCAGATCACCAAGTGCTTCCGCGACGAAGACTTGCGCGCCGACCGCCAGCCCGAATTCACGCAGATCGACTGCGAAACCTCGTTCCTGAATGAGGAAGAAATCCGCGCCATCTTCCAGCAGATGATCAAGGAAGTGTTCCAGACCCAGCTGAACGTGGATCTGGGCGAGTTCCCCATCATGACGTACCAGGATGCGGCCTTCCGCTTTGGTTCGGACAAGCCCGATCTGCGCGTCAAGCTCGAATTCACCGAGCTGACCGACTGCATGGGCGATGTGGACTTCAAGGTGTTCTCCGTGCCCGCCACCACCAAGGGCGGTCGTGTGGTGGCCTTGCGCGTTCCCGGCGGCGCGGCGATTTCGCGTGGCGAGATCGACGGCTACACCGAGTTCGTCAAGATCTACGGCGCCAAGGGTCTGGCCTGGATCAAGGTCAACGAAGTGGCCAAGGGCCGCGAAGGCCTGCAGTCGCCCATCGTCAAGAACCTGCACGACGCAGCCATCGCTGAAATCCTCAAGCGCACCGGCGCACAGGACGGCGACCTGCTGTTCTTCGGTGCAGACAAGGAAAAGATCGTCAACGACTCCATCGGCGCACTGCGTCTGAAGGTCGGTCACAGCGAGTTCGGCAAGAAGAGCGGCCTGTTCGAAGACAAGTGGGCACCGCTGTGGGTGGTGGACTTCCCCATGTTCGAGCATGACGAAGAAAGCGGCCGCTGGGTGGCTGTGCACCATCCCTTCACCTCGCCCAAGGATGGTCATGAAGACCTGATGGACACCGATCCCGGCAAGTGCATCGCCAAGGCCTACGACATGGTCTTGAACGGCTGGGAACTGGGTGGCGGCTCGGTCCGTATCCACCGCGCCGACGTGCAGTCCAAGGTGTTTGCCGCCCTGAACATCACGCCCGAAGACCAGCGCGCCAAGTTCGGCTACCTGCTGGATGCGCTGCAATACGGCGCGCCTCCCCACGGTGGCCTGGCTTTCGGCCTGGATCGTCTGATCACGCTGATGACTGGCTCCGAATCCATCCGCGACGTGATTGCCTTCCCCAAGACCCAGCGCGCCCAGGATTTGCTGACGCAAGCGCCTTCGTCCGTGGACGAAAAGCAGCTGCGCGAGCTGCACATCAAGCTGCGCAACGTGGCTGTGACGACCACCGAGGCCTGAGCCCGGATTTGACTGCGCGGCGCGCAGTCAAGCACCAAGCGCCAGACTGCGAAAGCGGCTGGCGCTTTTTTCATGCAATCAAAAAGATAGCTGTTTGCGCCTGTTTGGTTTGGGTTTCATTCGGTTTTTGCGTTGAACTGCTGAATATTCAAACGCTATCAGCTATTGAATTTGAATAAGCCACAGGGCTGGCATGGCTCAGGCCTGTGTCATCGTCGGCGCGCTAACATGGGTCCATGAGTTCAGCGCCTTACAAGATTCCGGAATCCGTCCTGGTGGTTATTTACCGCGAGAACAGCCAGGTCCTGCTGCTGTGCCGCGCCGTGGCGGCGCCGGGCGGCGAGCCGTTCTGGCAATCGGTCACGGGCAGCAAGGACTTTGACGACGAGGACTGGCGCGACACCGCGATTCGCGAGGTGCGCGAGGAAACCGGTATCGATGCACTGGCCGAAGGCTGCGTGCTGACGGACTGGAATCTGGAGAATCTCTACACCATCTACCCCGAGTGGCAGCACCGCTATGCGCCTGGCGTGTGGCACAACCGGGAGCGGGTTTTCGGCCTGCAAGTGCCCGCCGATCTGTGCGTGCACTTGAATCCCAGAGAGCACACCGCACATGAATGGCATGCCTGGCGCGATGCCGCCCAGCGTTGCTTTTCTTCATCCAATGCCGAAGCGATTTTGCTGTTGCCGCGCTTTGCTACGCAATCGGCGGCAGAGCCATTCGCACAGTCTTGAACGAGTTTGAGCCTATGTCTGAAAAACAGTTGTCCGCGCCCGCCGATCCGCAGATTCTGCGCGTGGCTACCTACAACATTCACAAAGGCGTGCAAGGTCTGGGGCCGGCGCGCCGTCTTGAGATTCACAATCTGGGCCTGGCGGTGGAGCAGCTCGATGCCGACATCGTCTGCCTGCAGGAAGTGCGCAAGATGAACCGCAAGGA
The DNA here is from genome assembly GCF_965139575.1 of Comamonas aquatilis. Taxonomy (NCBI): domain Bacteria; kingdom Pseudomonadati; phylum Pseudomonadota; class Betaproteobacteria; order Burkholderiales; family Comamonadaceae; genus Comamonas; species Comamonas aquatilis. The sequence continues at coordinate 347,768 of NZ_CBCSIW010000001.1, forward strand.
GGAGCAGTACTTCGACCACTGGCCCAACGTGCCCCAGGCCGAGTATCTGGCGCCCGAGGGTTATGAGTCGGTCTATCTGACCAATGCCTATACCAAGGACGGCGAGCATGGCAATGCGCTGCTCAGCCGCTGGCCGGTCATAGGCTACCAGCACGAGGACATTTCCGATCACCGCTTCGAGCAGCGCGGCCTGCTGCATGTGGAGGTGGATATCGACGGACGCCGCGTGCACTCCATCGTGGTGCATCTGGGGCTGATTCCCGGCAGCCGCCTGCGCCAGATTGCCCGGCTGCAAAGCTTTATCGAGCGCGAGGTGCCGCCCAATGCGCCCCTGGTGGTGGCGGGCGACTTCAATGACTGGGGCAACCAGATCAAGCGCATGCTGGCGGGCTTTGGCCTGTTCGAGTACGACGATACCCAGGGCATTCTGACCTACCCGTCCCGCCTGCCGATTGCCCAGCTAGACCATATCTATGTGCGGGGGCTGACTCCCATGGGCCTGCACGTGCCAAAGGGCCGCATCTGGTGGCGCATGTCCGACCATCTGCCCCTGATTGCAGAATTCAAGCTGTGACGACCGCCAGGCGCAGCTTCTCTTGCAAATGGTTCAGGCCGGTTTGCAAATTGCTCCTGAATTAATAGCTTGTTGTGCCTTGTGAATATGCGTTTCCATGGCAAATCCTTTGTAGCTTGTGGAAGATGATTCGCTGGTACCATGGCTGACATGTTCAGAGAAGTGGCCGACATGACAACAGACAACCAGACTGAGGGCACGCCCGTCTCGGTCAAGATTCGCGAACGGCTGCAGGCGGCGAACAAGCGCTTTCACGCCAATGACAACATCTCCGAATTCATCGAGCCCGGCGAGTTGGAAAAGATGCTGGACGAGGTGCAGGAGAAGATGCAGGGCGTGCTTGACTCCATGGTGATCGACACTGTCCACGATCACAACACCCGAGCCACGGCCCGCCGCGTCGCCAAGATGTATCTCAACGAAGTGTTCCGGGGGCGCTATGTGACGCAGCCCGCGATCACCGAGTTCCCCAATGCCGAGCACCTCAATGAGCTGATGATTGTCGGCCCGATTACCGTGCGCAGCGCCTGCAGCCATCACCTGTGCCCGGTGATCGGCAAGATCTGGGTGGGCGTGTTGCCCAACAAGAACACCAATGTGATCGGCCTGTCCAAGTACGCCCGTCTGGTGGACTGGATCATGGGGCGCCCGCAGATTCAGGAAGAGGCCATCATTCAGCTGGCCGATCTGATCATGGACAAGACCCGTCCCGACGGTCTGGCCGTGGTCATGGAAGCTTCGCACTTTTGCATGTCCTGGCGCGGCGTGCGCGAGATGGACAGCAAGATGCTCAACTCCGTGATGCGAGGCGCTTTCCTGACTAATTACGAACTGCGCCGCGAGTTTCTTTCGCTGATTGCTGCCCGCAAGTAAGCAATGCTCTGATTCCTCTCCTCCAAAAGGCTGCGCGTCGCGCGGCCTTTTGCTTTTCAGCTGCCGCCTGCATCTTCGATTGCGGCAGCCATGTCATCCATGTCACTGCAAGCTTTTTTCCTCATCATTCTGGCGGGCCTGATTCATTCGGGCTGGAACATCGTGGCCAAGAAGGCGGGGGGCGATGCCCGCTTTTCGCTTTTCACCTCGGTCTTCAATGCCCTGATCTGGCTGCCGCTGGGCTGGTGGCTGGGCAAGGATGTGGTGCCTTCCTGGGGGGGGATGGAATGGGTCTTCGTCACGGCCAGCGCCGTGCTGCACGTGTTTTATTTTGTGGTGCTGCTGCGCGGCTACCGCGTGGCCGATCTCACCGTGGTCTACCCGCTGGCACGCGGCAGCGGGCCGCTGATTTCATCGCTGGTGGCGATTACCTTCCTGGGTGAGGAACTCTCCACCCTGGGCGCCGCCGGTATTGCCGGCGTGGTGGTGGGCGTATTTCTGATTGCCGGCGGCCCGCGCATGATTGCTGCCATACGCATGGGCGAATCCAGCGAGGCCAAGGCCCGCGTGCTCTCCGGCCTTTACTACGGCCTGCTTACCGGCATGTTTATCGCGGCCTATACGGTGGTCGACAGCTATGCCGTCAAGGTGATGCTGATGTCGCCGATTCTGGTGGACTATGTGGGCAATCTGATTCGCCTGGTCATTCTGGCGCCGCTGGCCGTCACGGACTGGAGCGAGACCCGCCGCCTGTGGCGGGTGCAATGGCGTTACGCGGCGGTGGTGGCTTTTTTCAGCCCCATTGCCTATGTGCTGGTGCTGTATGCGGTGCAGAGCGCACCCATCTCGCATGTGGCGCCTGCGCGCGAGGTCTCCATGCTGTTCGCGGCCCTGATCGGCGGCAAGCTGCTGGGCGAGGGCGACCGGGCGCTGCGCATTGCCGGCGCTGTGATGATTGCGCTGGGCGTGACGGCCCTGGGCCTGGGCTGAGGACATGCAGCTGCTAGGCTGCGACTTCAGCAGCAGCCCGACTCGTCGCAAGCCCATTGTGGTGGCGCGTGGGCAGCTATGTCTGGAGAAGCGATCTGTGCGCCTGGATGAGCTGCTGCACTTTGCCACGCTGGATGGCTGGAGCGAATGGCTGACCGGCGATGCACATGGCACTTGGGTGGGTGGCTTCGATCTGCCCTTTGGCCTGCCGCGCGAGCTGGTACAGGCGCTGAGCTGGCCCACGGACTGGGCTGCCTGCATGGATTTCTACGCCGGCCTGAGCCGAGCGCAGATACGCGAGCAGTTCAAGGCCTTTTGCGCCGCCCGGCCCGTGGGCGGCAAGTTTGCCCACCGGGCCACGGATATTCCGGCCGGCTCCAGCGCTTCCATGAAATGGGTGAATCCGCCGGTGGCCTATATGTTGCATGCCGGCCTGCCGCGTCTGCGTGCGGCCGGCCTGTATTTTCCGGGCCTGCAAGCGCATCAGGCTGGCGCACCGCGCGTGGCGCTTGAAGCCTATCCAGGCCTGCTGGCGCGCTCCATCATCGGGCGGCGCAGCTATAAAAGCGATGCGGCGGCCAAGCAGGACGAGGCCCGCCATGCGGCGCGGCTGCAATTGCTGGCCGCGCTGGAATCGGGCGCTACGGCCACCGGCCTCAGTCTGAAGCTGGGTGCCGATCAGCGCCAGAGCCTGTTGCACGACGCCAAAGGCGACGCCCTGGATGCCGTGCTCTGCATGTTGCAAGCCGCCTGGGCCGCACAGCGCCATGCGGGTGGCGATACGCTCTATGGTCTGCCGGCCCAGATGGATGGGCTGGAAGGCGCCATCGTGATGGCAGATTTGTCAGATTTTGCATAAAAACAGGCTATAGCCCATGTTTTATATGCGGTTGCAGCTATTGTTTTGGTAGTCGTAAGAAGAGAGACGCTTCATGCTCGCTTGGGAAACTTTGATCGCTTTTTTTGGCGTGGCCGTGCTGCTGGGTTTGAGCCCCGGGCCGGACAATCTTTTTGTGCTGCTGCAGTCCGCTCAGTGCGGCTGGCGCGTGGGCCTGTGCGTGGTGCTGGGTCTGTGCCTGGGCGTTGTGGGCCACACCGCAGCGGTGGCCCTGGGGCTCGCAGCGATTGTGGCGGCATCGCCCATGCTGTTCACTGTGCTCAAGGTTTGCGGTGCGGCCTATCTGCTCTATATGGCCTGGGGGGCATGGCGTGCGCCGGTGGAGATCAGCGAAACCGCGCAGGCACAGGTACAGCGCGATGTGCTGACACTGCAATCTGCACTGGGCTGGGTTGGCCGTGGCCTGGTCATGAATCTGACCAACCCCAAGGTTCTCATCTTCTTTCTGGCCTTTCTACCCCAATTTGCAGACCCCGCGCGCGGCAGCGTGCCTGTGCAGATCATGGTGCTGGGCTGTGTCTTCATGGCATCGGCCTGGCTGGTATTTGGTTCCATCGCCTGCTTCTCGGGTCTGTTCGGTCAGATTCTGCAGCGCTCCGCCCGTGCCCAGCGCTGGCTCAACCGCATCGCCGCCACCGTCTTCGGTGCGCTGGCGCTGAAACTGGCGATGGTTCAGCGCTAGAGACGAGAGCCATAAAAACTGGCGCGGCCCCGCAGCGAGGCTGTCGTCTCCCTCCCATAGCGTGCAGCGCGTAGAGAGAGGGGGGAAGGCGCGCAGCGCCACAGGGGGAGTTTTAAGTCATCCCCAGGACAAAGACGAGAGATCGTTCACAAACACCGGCATGTCCTTCCACAGGCCGCGCAGCTTTTTGTCGGCCACCGTCACCCATTGCGGGGTGTAGAGAAAGGCGTGGGCTGCGTCCTTGGCCAGCAGGCGCTGGGCATCGCCTAGCAGGCGGGCGCGGTCGGCGGGGCGCGAGGCGTTCTTGATCTTTTCGAACAAGTCGTTGAACTCGGGCGAGCGGTAGCCCCAGTAATAGTCGGGCTTGGCAAAATTGCCCAGATCAAAAGGCTCCACATGCGAGATCAGCGTGAGGTCGTAGTTCTTGTTGCCGTAGGTGCCGGACAACCACTGCGCCCATTCCACGTTCTGCAGCTTGACCTGGATGCCTATCTTGGCCAGCTGGGCCGCAATCAGCTCGCCGCCCTGGCGTGCGTAAGGCGTGGGTGGCAGCGTCATATTGAGGGTCAAGGGGGTCTTGACTCCGGCTTCGGCCAGCAGCGCCTTGGCCAGTTCCACATCAAAGGGGTTGACGCCCGTGGTGTCCACATAGCCAAAGGCCGTGGGCACGTAGTAGCTGCCAATAGGCACGCCATAGCCATCGGCCGCACCGGCGATCACGGCCTTGCGGTCTATGGCCGAGGCGATGGCGCGGCGCACGCGCACATCGTTCAGCGGCTTGCGGGCGTTGTTGATGGCCACAATGGTTTTGGCGCGCGAGTTGCTCACCACCACCTGGAAGCGCGGGTTGTGCTTGAACTGGGGCACGCTGCGCGGCGTGACGCGGGGGAAGGCGTCCACATCGCCGGCCAGGAGAGCCGCGACCTGCGCGGCGGAGTCCGGGATAAAGCGGAAGACGGCGCGTTGTATGCGTATGCCTTGTGCGGCGCGGTAATCCTTCCAGGCCGTCAGCGTGACCGAAGCACCTCTGGCCCAGGCGGCCAGCGTATAGGGGCCAGTGCCCACGGGCTTGGTGGCATTGGTGGCGGCGCTCTTGGGCTCCACGATGATGGAGGTTGCCTGACCCAGCACGAAGAGAAAATCGGGGTCTATGTCCTGGTTGGTGATGACGATGGTGTGCTCGTCCGCCACCCGGCAGCGCAGGTCGGCAAAAGTGCGCTTGTCCTTGTTGGTGCTTTTGTCGGCGGCCGCACGCTCGAACGAGAACTTCACCGTGGCGGCATTGAAGGGCTCGCCGTTCTGGAACTTCACGTCCTTGCGCAGGCGAAAAGTGTAGGTCTTGAGGTCGGAGGAGACTTCCCAGCTCTCGGCCAGCAGGGGCGAGACGCTGCCGTCGGAGTTGATCTTGGTCAGCGTCTCGAAGATGTTGTATTGCACGACCTCGGCAATCGAGGAGGCTGCGCCTGCCGTGGGGTCCAGTCCTGGCGGCTCCAGTGTCATGGCCAGGGTGACGCTGTTTTTCTTGGCCTGGGCCAGTGTAGGCCAGGACGACAGCAGGGGCAAGCCGGCAGCAGAGCTGACCAGCAAGGTGCGGCGGTTGAGCATCGACAAAGTCTCCGAAGGGGGTGGGGCAGTGGAGTGACCCAAAGAACGTAGCAGGCAGCGCAATGCAGCCGTGCTTCAACGGCGTTTTTACACCAGGTGTGCCGCCATGCCCGGTGGTCGCGGATTTATATGCGTTACGGGTAGTGTCGGCAAAGCCTCAACGATACTGCGCCGGCAGGCGGGGCGCGGCTTTGACCAGGGCCTGGGTATAAGGGTGTTCGGGGGCGGAGAACAACTTTTGCGGTGTGCCGCGCTCCACAATCTGGCCCTGGTAGAGCACGATGACTTCGTCGCACACATGTTGCACCACGGCCAGATCGTGGCTGATGAAGAGATAGGACAGGCCTAGCTCGCGCTGCAGCTGCTGCATGAGATTGAGCACCTGGGCCTGTACCGATACATCCAGCGCGCTGACGGGCTCGTCGGCCACGATGAGCTGGGGCCGGGTGATCAGCGCCCGTGCAATTGCAATGCGCTGGCGCTGGCCGCCGGAAAACTCATGCGGGTACTTGTCCGCATCCTGGGCGCGCAGGCCGACCTGGCTCAGCACGGTCTGCACCTGGCTGCGCTGTGCCTCCCGGGCAGGTGGCTGCTCCAGCGTGCACAAGGGCTCGGCCACGATGCGCTCCACCGTCATGCGCGGGTCCAGCGACGCGTAAGGGTCTTGAAACACCATCTGAAAATCGCGGCGTGCGCTGCGCAGCTCGTGGCTGCTCATCCGGTGCAAGTCGCGCCCTTTGAGCTGCACCGTGCCGGCCGTCGGCGTATCGAGGGCCATGACCAGTCGTGCCAGCGTGGACTTGCCCGAGCCCGATTCGCCCACCACGCCCAGGCTCTGGCCGGCCTTGAGCGTGAAGCTCACGCCGCGCAAGGCCTGCAGCGGCTCGGGTTTGCGCCACAGCGAGCTTCTGGCCATGGAATAAGAGCGATGCAGCCCTGTCACCTTTAGCAGGCAAGCGCTTTCAGCTCCTGTTTTGATATCTTCTGAAGGCATCATGCGATCGTCCCTGTCGTCGGCTCTATGGCTTCCTTGCGCAGGCAATGCACCACATGGGGCTGGCGCCAGCAAGCCAGCGAGACGGGGGCTGAGGTGCCGGGCGTTTGCAAGGTGTGTGCAGGAGGGCGCTCCACAAAGCAGGGCTGGGCGGTAAAGCTGCAGCGCCCGGCAAACGGGCAGCCCAGGGGCAGGTCGACCAACTCGGGAACCGTGCCGGCAATCGTGGGCAGGGGCTGGCGCTGCGCTGCCAGATGCAGCTGCGGACGGGCCGCAAACAGGCCGCGTGTGTAGGGGTGGGCGCGAGAGGCAAACACGGCCTCGGTCATGCCCGACTCCACCACCGTGCCGCCATACATGACCAGCAACTGCTCCACGTTTTGCGCAATCACGCCCAGATCGTGGGAGATCAGTACCAGGGCCATGGCGTGCTCGGCCACCAGAGACTGCAGCAAATCCAGAATGTGCTGCTGCACCGTCACGTCCAGCGCCGTGGTGGGTTCGTCTGCAATCAGCAGATCGGGCCCGCAGGCCAGGGCCATGGCAATGGTGATGCGCTGGCGCTGACCGCCGGAGAACTGATGCGGATAGTCATCAAAGCGCTGGGCCGCGTGGGCAATGCCTACCCGCTCCAGCAGCTCGATGGCGCGGCTGCGGGCCTGGGCACGACTCAGTCGCAAATGCAGGCGCAGCGGCTCGGCCACCTGGCGGCCTATGCTGTGCACGGGGTTCAGGGCCGACATGGGTTCCTGAAACACCATGGCCATGCGGTTGCCGCGCAGCGCGCAGAGTTGTTTCTCGCTTTGCTCCAGCAACTCCATGCCGTCCAGCAAGATGCTGCCGTCCACCTGGGCATGCTGTGGCAGCAGTCCCATGAGGGCCAGGGCTGTCAGCGATTTGCCGCAGCCCGATTCACCGATCAGGCCCAGGGTGGCGCCGCGTTCCAGCGAAAAGCTCACATCGCGCACGGCTTGCGCACGGCCGCGATGGGTTTGCAGATTGATGGTGAGGTTGGTGACTTCAAGCAAAGACATGTATCGCTTTCCTTGCCATCAGCGTTCGCGCGCCAGCCGGGGGTCCAGTAGATCGCGCAGGCCGTCGCCCAAAAGGTTGAGGCCCAGCACCGACAGCGCAATCGCCACGCCGGGCCAGACGGCCAGCAGCGGCGCCTGGAACATCAGCGTCTGTGCTTCGCTGAGCATGCGGCCCCAGGAGGGCTGGGGCGGCTGGGTGCCCAGGCCCAGATAGGACAAGGCAGCCTCCGCCAGGATGGCCAGTGCGAATTGGATCGTGGCCTGTACCACCAGCATCGAGGCGATATTGGGCAGCACATGCTGCACGGTAATGGCCCAGCGGCTTTTGCCGCAGGCGCGGGCCGCCATCACATAGTCGCGCGCCCAGACAGCATTGGCCGAGGCCCGGCTGATGCGCGCAAAAGTGGGGATGTTGAAGATGCCGATGGCGATGATGGCGTTGACCATGCCCGCGCCAAACACGGCCGTCAGCATGATGGCCGAGAGCAGGGCCGGGAAGGCAAAGGTGAAGTCGGCCAGGCGCATGATGATTTCCTCGATCCAGCCGCGGCGGGCGGCGGCAATCAGCCCCAGAATCAGACCCAGCGCCAGACCTATGCTCACGGCAATCAGGCCCACGGCAATGGAGGCGCGTGCGCCGACGAGAATTTGCGAGGCCACGTCGCGCCCCAAGGCGTCCGTGCCCAGCCAGTGCTGGCTGCTGGCGCTTTGCAGGGCGGCATCCATGTCTATCTCGTAGGCCGAACCCGGAGTCCAGGCAAAAGACAGCAAGGCGGAGGCAATCAGCAAGGCGGTCAGCATGGCCCCCAGCACAAAGCTGCGGTGGTGCAGAGCGCGCTGCACAAAGCTTTGAGGCTGTGTGCGGCTGAAGGCGCGCGTGGGATAAGGCTGAGGGGGACGGTTCGATTCAGGGCGTGCGCTCATATATCGCTGGCCTTGATGCGCGGATCGATGGCGGCATAAAGCATATCGACCACAAAATTGATAAGCACCACCATGGCCGCCAGCAGCAGCACGCAGTTGCGCACCACGATGACATCGCGGTTGGCAATGGACTGAAAGATCAGTCGCCCGAGGCCAGGCAGGTAGAACACGTTTTCCACCACGATGGTGCCGGCCAGCAGATTGGCAAACTGCAGGCCCATCACGGTGATGACGGGAATCATGGCGTTGCGCAACACATGTCCCCACAGGGCGGCGGTGCGCGACAGGCCTTTGGCGCGGGCCGTGCGTACAAAGTCCTCGCCCAACGCCTCAAGCACGGCAGAGCGCGTGATGCGCGCCAGGATGGCAGCCTGGACCACGGCTAAAGAGATGGCCGGCAGCAGCAGGGCCTGCAGCGCGGTCCAGAAGCCGCCACCGGCTTCCTCGGTCCAGCCCGGAAAGCCACCGGCCGAGAACCATTGCAGCTTCACTGAAAACAGCAGGATCAGCAGGATGGCGAACCAGAAGTTTGGAATGGCAATGCCGATCTGGGCCAGGCCCATCACGCCCACATCGCCCCAGCGCCTGTGGCGTGAGGCCGCATAGACGCCAGCGGCCAGTGCCAGCACCGTGGTGATGAGCATGGACAGAACCGCCAGCGGCACGGTGATGGCAAGGCGCTCCAGCACCAGCTCGGATACCGGTGAGCCATAGGCATAGCTGGTCCCCATATCGCCATGGAACAGGCCGGCTATCCATTGGCTGTAGCGCGCCCAGGCGCTTTGATCCAGTCCCAGCTGTTCGGCCATGGCCTGCACGGCTTCGGGCGATGCGTCGGGGCCCATCAATGTTTGGGCTGCATTGCCGGGCAGGATTTCCAGCACGGCAAAGACGACCACGGAGGCGCCCAGCAAGGTGATGGCCAGCGTCAACAGGCGCTTGAGAAAGAACACGCTCATAGCGGGTGACATGCGCCTGCGGTAGAAGCGCAGGCGGCGGAGTCGCGGTGATTCATGGTGGGCAGGGCTTGGCGGGCGCAGAAGGGATGGGCGTTTTCCGCCATTTTTCGCGCAGCATAGCGGCAATTGTGAAGCCGTGCAGGCTGCATGCGGCTCAGACCGCAGCAATTGCCCAGGCATGGAGTGCAAGCAAGCGGCGCCAGGGCTTTGACCGCGAGCCCACCAAGTCTTGTGCGGCACGGGATAATCGGGACAGGCAAGCCGTTGTTGCCCGCCGCAGCGCGGGTTGTTTTGGGAGAGACAAGGAGTTCACATGGCATTGATGATTACGGATGAATGCATCAACTGTGATGTGTGCGAGCCTGAGTGCCCGAACGACGCCATTTACATGGGCGAGCAGTTCTACGAGATCACTCCGTCCAAGTGCACGGAGTGTGTGGGCCATTTTGACGAGCCCCAATGTGTGCAGATCTGCCCCGTAGCCTGTATTCCCGTGAATCCCGAATTCGTGGAAAGCCGCGAGGTCCTGCTCAAGAAGTACGAGCTGCTGCAGCAGACCAAGAGCGCTTAATCAAGCTGTTTCAGGGCTGTAACCCAGAATATAAAAGCGCAGATAGCTACTGAATTGGTAGCGTCTGCGTTTTTTTTATGGCCTCAAGCCTTGGGCTGTTCCGCTTCGGGCGCGGGCTGACGCGGTGGCTTGGGGCGTGGAGCCTTGGTGGTGTGGATGGCAAGCGTGGCCTTGTCCATCTGCCCAGCCACCAGTTCGGGCCAGGCTTTGAGCGAATGGGCAATGCTGTCCTCAATCAGCTTCATTTGATCGGGGGAGGGCTTTTTCAGCACCCAGTTGGCGACTTCGCCTTTGTGGCCGGGGTGGCCAATGCCCACGCGCAGCCGCCAGTAGTCGGCAGAGCCCAGTTGGGCATGGATGTCGCGCAGGCCATTGTGGCCTCCGTGGCTGCCGCCGCGCTTGAGCTTGACCTGGCCGGGTTCGAAATCCAGCTCGTCGTGCACGACCAGAATTTCCTCGGGCTGGATTTTGAAGAAACGTGCCAGTGCGCCTACGGATTTGCCCGAGAGGTTCATGAAGGTCTGAGGCTGCAGCAGCCAGACGGTCTGACCGTTGACTGTGGTGCGAGCCATCAAGCCCCAGTAGCTGCGCTCGGGCACCAACGTGACCTTGAGTTCGCGGGCCAGTGCGTCAACCCACCAGAAGCCGGCGTTGTGGCGTGTGTCTTCGTATTCAGGGCCAGGATTGCCAAGGCCGACAAACAGTTTGATCATGGGGCAATTATCTCCGTTGCACAGGTATGGCAGGCGGGGCGGGGCTTGTGATCGGCCATGAAAAAGGCCCACGCGAGGTGGGCCTTTTTCACGCGTACAGCGCCTAGGTGCTGTACGAAGTCGCAAGAATTACTTCTTGCCCTTCTTGGCAGGAGCAGCTGCAGGAGCAGGTGCTGCGCCTTCAACAGGAGCCACTTCGGGCAGCTTGATGGAGACCACGGTGGGGTTCTTGTTGGAACCGCGAACCACAGCCTTCACGCCGTAAGGCAGCTTCACGGCTTGCAGACCCAGCACGGACTTGGAAGTCAGGGCGCTCAGGTTCACAGTGATGAATTCGGGCAGATGTGCTGGTTCGCAGATCACTTCCACTTCGTGCAGCACGGGCGTCACGGTGCAGCTTTCGATCTTGACGGCTGGAGATTCTTCCACGCCTTCGAAGTGCAATGGCACCTTCATGTGCAGCTTGGTCTTGCGTTCCACGCGTTGGAAGTCAACGTGCTGCACCAGCTTCTTGAAGGGGTGGAACTGCACGTCGCGCAGCACAACCTTGGACACTTGACCGTTCACTTCCATGTCCAGAACGCTGGAGTGGAAAGCTTCCTTTTGCAGGGCGTGCCACAGGGCGTTGTGGTCGATTTCGATCAGTTGGGCTTCGCCAGCACCGTAAACGATGCCAGGGGTCTTGCCCGAATTACGCAGACGGCGGCTCGCACCCGTACCTTGCTTAGCGCGCTCAAAAGCGACAAATTGCATAACTAACTCCTAGTGGGGCGGACCGCGACCAGTCTCGCCCATTTGATAAAAGAATCTGTACCTTGTTAAAAGGCCGTTGACTCTTGCGATGGCCCGGAACAGTCAAACCTCCCGTAGGAGGTTTGCATGGCTCAGGGCCGAAAAACCCGAGATTTTAAGCGGTAAACAGGCTGCTTACCGAATCACCCGTGGAGATGCGGTGAATTGTCTCGGCGAACAGCGGTGCCACGGACAGCTGGCGAATCTTGCTGCACTGCTGTGCTGCGGCGGTCAGAGGAATGGTGTTGGTTACAACCACTTCGTCCAGAGCCGAGCCGCTGCCGATGCGTTCCAGGGCTGGGCCCGAGAAGATGGGGTGCGAGCAGTAGGCGTACACGTTCTTGGCGCCGCGCTGCTTGAGCACTTCGGCTGCCTTGACCAGCGTACCGGCCGTGTCAATCATGTCGTCCATGATCACGCAGTTGCGGCCGTCGATATCGCCGATCACATGCATGACTTCAGACACATTGGCCTTGGGACGACGCTTGTCGATGATGGCCAGATCGCAACCCAGTTCCTTGGCCAGGGCGCGCGCACGCACCACACCGCCAACGTCGGGGGAGACAACGATCAGATCTTCGTAGTTCTTCTGGCGCAGATCACCCAGCAACACGGGGGTTGCGTAGATGTTGTCCACGGGGATGTCGAAGAAACCTTGAATTTGGTCAGCGTGCAAATCCATGGTCAGCACACGTTCCACGCCCACAGCCTGCAGCATGTTGGCTACCACCTTGGCGGTGATTGGCACGCGGGTGGAGCGAGGGCGACGATCTTGACGGGCGTAACCGAAATAAGGGATCACGGCGCAGATGCGCTCGGCTGATGCGCGCTTGAGGGCATCAACCATGACCAACAACTCCATCAGGTTGTCGTTGGTCGGTGCGCAAGTGGATTGCACCACGAACACGTCGCGAGCGCGCACGTTTTGCTTAATTTCGACAGTGACTTCTCCATCGGAGAAACGGCCAACGTCGGCAGCGCCCAAGGTGGTGCCTAGGTGCTTTACGATCTCTTGGGCCATGCCTGGATTGGCATTGCCAGTGAAGACCATGAAATCAGAGTGATGTGAATGCATTTGAGCGTCCCAGTGCTACGGGTTGCCTTGACGCAAGAAGATGTTTGGCAGGGGAAGAAGGATTCGAACCTTCGCATGCCGGAATCAAAATCCGGTGCCTTAACCAACTTGGCGACTCCCCTACACAGGCTATTTGTTGAAAACAAACAGCCTTATAACTTTTTATCTGAAACCCAACCGTGAAGCGGATGAATTGCCAGATTTTTGCAAACTTTGATTTGCCATGTGCTTGGTGCACTATTCAAATCTATAGCCTGCGTCAGCGGCGCAAATACTGCACTACCTGAGCCTGTCATTGTAGCATGCAATTTGAAGGATTCGAGCCAGTTTCTGACTTTCTTCACTTCAGGCTGCAAACCTTCAGCAACAGGCTGCAAGTCGTTTTGGCCAAAACCAAAGTGCCTTGCAGCGAAGACCGCAATTGTAGCAGGCTTGGAATCGCGTTTCAGCAAATCACTGCTAAAAATTTTTCCGGTCTCCAAACCTTGCGCTGGTTTGACCACGATGAACTGTTGCTCGGGCAGAGCCTGCGAGCCGGTGAGAGGGGTGATGATTTCGCCAATGCCGCTGACCCAGGCCGTATGGCCGCAGAGGAAAAACGGGACGTCCGCTCCCAACGTTAGACCTATTTTCTGCAGCTCCTGGCGCGACAGGCCCAGGCCCCACAGGCGATTCAGCGCCAGCAGCGCGGTGGCGGCATCCGAGGAACCGCCGCCCATGCCCGCCTGTGCCGGCAGGTTTTTGTGAATGCCGATATGTGCTCCCTGGGTGCAGCCGGTGGCTTGCTGCAGCGCGCGGGCCGCGCGGGTGATCAGGTCGTCCTCAGGCAGCGCCATGCCCGAGAGGTCTTCGCGGCTGATCTGGTGGCTGGCCGTGCGCTCGAAATGCAGCACGTCATGCCAGTCGATCAACATGAAAACGGATTCGAGCAGGTGATAGCCGTCGGCGCGCCTGCCCGTGATGTGCAGGAACAGATTGAGCTTGGCCGGCGCCGGCACGTCATAAAGCGAGAGCATGGTGGAAACAATGAGGCAAAAACTGGCGCAACGATAGCAGGAGCACAAAGCCGTGGCGTGGGCGACGCCGTGTTGCTTACTTTGCGTCCTGGTCGAGAACGATGCGCAGCGATGCCTCTGGAGGCGGGCTGCTGCGGTCTGCGCGCAGGCGGCCATCGCTGATTCTGGAAAGATCCACCTGCCAGCCCGGCACGGCGGTGCTCTTACCCTGAAGCCAGTCAAACAGGGCGGCGACGGGGATTTCGCTGCCGGTCAACTGGGCAATCAGTGCAGGCAGCGATTCCGAGTTTGTGATGCGCTCGCCTTGTTGCAGCGTGGCTTGCTGTGGCGTCCAGCTCAAGCGGGCGATGATGGAGCCCAGCGGGTTGTAGATCAGCAAAGTTCCCTGGTCGGGCCGGCCTTGCAGCTCGAACGCTGCGCTGAACGACTGGTTTTGCGCATCTTGTACCTGCATAGCCATGCGTCCGGACCAGTATCCCGAGGCTGCGAGCGCATCCGCTCCCAGTTGGCGCGCAGGCTGAGCGCAGCCGGCAAGCAAGGTAGCAGCGATGACCAGCGCTGGCAAGGCGCTGCGCCGCGTCCAGCGGCTCAGGCGTGGGGAGGGCTGCTTCATGGTGTGACGTTCAGGCGCTTGAACGTCTCCAGCAGTACGGTGTTCTCTGCATCGAGCTTGAGACCCTGTCGCCAGACCTGCATTGCCCGCTCGCGTTTGCCGTTTTGCCACAGCACCTCACCCAGGTGGGCGGAGATCTCTACATCTTGGCGCTTGGCATAGGCTTTTTCCAGCAGGCTTTCGGCCCCGTTCAGATCGCCCTTGCGGTACTTGACCCAGGCCAGGCTGTCAGTGACGAAGGGATCATCAGGCTGCATGTCCAGTGCTTTCTGGATCAGCGCCTGGGCTTCGTCAAGGCGAATATTGCGCTCGGCAAACGAGTAGCCCAAAGCGTTGTAGGCATGCAGAAAATCGGGCTTGCGCACCATCAGATCACGCAGCAGTTTTTCCATTTCGTCGAACTTGCCGGCCCGCTCGGCCAGCATGGCCGTGTCGTAGGCCAGCTCGGCATCGTCGGGCGACTGCTTGTGCAGTGTCAGCTGCAGAGCGTAGGCCTCGCTGTTCTGGTCGGCGTCGCGCAGCAATTGCACCTCGGCCATGGTTTTGAGGCGTTGCTGATTGGGGCCGGTGGCGGGTACTGCCCGGATCAGGGCGCGGGCCTGCTGGATCTTGCCCTGCTTGGCCATCAGCTCGGCCCGGTGCGCCTGCACGCTGAGCAAATTGGCGGCGTCAGGGATGCGTGTGAGATAGGCATCGGCATCGGCATAGCGTTTTTGCTTCTCGGCCAGATTGGCCTGCAGCAGGTAGTACTGTGACTGGCCAGCGTTGCGGCTCACGCCCTGCGGCAGCTGGGGCAGCAGGGCGCCGAAGCGCTCGATGGAGGTTTGGGCAGCACCCAGCTCGTCGGCGCGCAGCTGCAGATTGGCCAGAACAGCCCAGGCCTCGGCGAAATCTGGGCTTTCCTGGGTAATGGCCATCAACTGTGTCTTGGCATCATCGATGCGCTTTTGGCCCAGCAATACCCGGGCATAACCCATGCGTATCTGGGGCGAAGGGCTTTTTTGCAGATAGCGCTTGATGATGGGTTCGACTTCGGCAGAGCCTGACTCCAGCAGCTCCATGGACAAAAGAGCGATGGCTCCGGTGTC
Organism: Comamonas aquatilis; assembly: GCF_965139575.1. Lineage (NCBI taxonomy): Bacteria > Pseudomonadati > Pseudomonadota > Betaproteobacteria > Burkholderiales > Comamonadaceae > Comamonas > Comamonas aquatilis. The sequence continues at coordinate 363,169 of NZ_CBCSIW010000001.1, forward strand.
GGGGTCCAGTTGCTGGGCGCTGTCCACTGCTTGTAGAGCAGCGGCCTTCTGACCTGCAAGCAGGCGCATATGACCTATGGTGGCCCAGGCCATGGGGCCGTTTTTCTTGTCCTTGAGTTCCGCGTCCAGCGCCTGCTCCACCACGTCGGCCGCCAGCGGCTTGTCGCTGGCGTTGTTATAGAGCTGGGTGATGCTCAGAAAAGTGGCTGGTTTGGCTTCGTCGGGGGTGGCTTCGACTTCGCGACGCAGATAGCTGGTGGAGTCTGCAATGCGGTTCAGGGCCACCAGCAGCTGCAGCACGGTGCGATTGGCGCGGCGGGAGTCGGGGTAGGCGTCCAGCCAGGCGCGGGCATTGCGCAGGGCGCGATCGCCGGAGCGAGATTGCACCGCCAACTCGGTGGCGCGGCGGTAAAGCTGTTCGCTGCCGCTGGTGCGCGCCGCTTCCATCATCAAGGCCTGGGCATCGCCCAGAGCGCCCTGGCTGGCGGCCATCTCGCCCACCAAAATTTCATAGAACAATTCGGCATTGAGTGCGGCACGATCGAGTTCGCGTTCCGCCGCCTGCTCGGCAGATTCTGCGGCCGGCGCGGGCTCCTTGATGGGCGCATCTGCCGCCTGGGCGGTTGAAATTGCCGTGCCCATGGCCAAAACGGCGGCCATGGCGAGTCCCTGAAAGCGAAGAGGATGAACCATCAACCCATAATAATCGAAGCCAATACCACATAGTTCAAAGATCGCTCTGCATGCCTGAGTTGCCCGAAGTCGAGGTCACACGCCGCTCTTTTGCGGACCGTATAGCGGGTGCGCGCATCGTGTCCGCAGCCATGGGCAAGCCCTTGCGCTGGCCACTGGGCATGGCTGCCGAGGCGTTAGCGGGGCGGCAGGTGCTCGCCGTTCGCCGCCGAGGAAAATACCTGCTGCTGGATTTGAGCGAAGGCCTGCTGCTGATCCACTTGGGCATGTCGGGCAGCTTGCGCTTTGCGGGCCCGGACGAACCTGCCCTGGGCGAAGCGGGAAAGCACGACCACTTCGATCTGCAGACCACGCGGGGTTTGCTGCGGCTGCATGATCCGCGCCGCTTTGGCGCCGTGGTCTATGTGCCCAGCCAGCAAGATGCGTTGGCGCGCAAGTTGCTGGATCACCTGGGTATGGAGCCGCTGGAATCCAGCTTTACCTTCGAGGCTTTTCGCGAGGGCCTGGCCGCCAGCCGCACGCCCATCAAGCAGCTGTTGCTCAGCGGCAGTGTGGTTGTGGGGGTGGGCAATATCTATGCGTCCGAGGTGCTGTTCATCGCCGGCATTGCCCCCACCATGCCGGCGCGTGAAGTGAGGCCGCGCAAGCTGCGCGCACTCCATGAAGCCATTCGCGTGGTGCTGGCCCAGGCGGTTGAGCAAGGCGGGACCACGCTGCGCGATTTTTCTGCTGCCAACGGCATGGAAGGGCACTTCCAGCTGCAGGCCAAGGTTTACGGCCGCGACGGCCTGCCATGCACGCAGTGTGGTTCACCCATCCAGCTGCTGCGCCAGGGTCAGCGCAGCACGTTTTACTGCGCACGTTGCCAGAAAGCCTGAGTAACTATAAAAACAGAAGCAATCTGCGCTGTATCAGCAATGGTTTTGATAGAAATATCATCAATAATCTATGCCGATAGAGCGGTATGCGCTCTCAATTGATGAGTATCAGATGCAAGTCACAAAAAAATGCATATCCGTCGCCTGTGGCGCATATGAGCCCAAGCCGGGTTCGCCGCCTTGAGGCGTGCCCTTGCGGCGATGCTATATTTTGTGCAAAGAGGGTGCGACTGTGCCCGTCGCCGGGATGCACGCAGTCCCTGATAAATAAAGCCTGAGAGCGGGGGATAACGTGGAATCTTCATTCAACGAGCAGTTTGACCAATACGGCGTCTGGCGCAGAGGTTTTGCCCAGCAGTTGAATGCTCTGCGTGAATGGCTGTCGGGGCAAGACCTACTGGATTTTGCCGTGCAGCAGCGTCTGCAGCGCCTGGAGGCCCAGGTGCGCAGCGACAAGCTCATGGTTGCCTTTGTGGCCGAGTTCTCGCGCGGCAAGTCCGAGCTCATCAACGCCATCTTCTTCGCCCATTACGGCCGCCGCCTCATGCCTGCCAGCGCAGGCCGCACCACCATGTGCCCTGCGGAGCTGGGCTGGGAATCGGACGCCAGGCCTTCGCTGCGCCTGTTGCCCATCGATACCCGCGAATCCATGGAAAGCCTGGCCCAGTGGCGCATGCGCACCGATGCCTGGGTGGAGTACCCGCTGGATGTTGCCAATGCCGAGCAGATTGCAGACACGCTGTCCAAGGTGGCCGAAGTGCGCAAGGCCTCTGTGGCGCAGGCGCGGGCCTGGGGCTTCTGGCATGACGAGGATGCCGACGACAACCCCTTGCAGGATGCCGAGGGCTGGGTGGAAGTGCCCATGTGGCGCCATGCGCTGATCAACATGCCCCATCCCCTGCTGCGCCAGGGTCTGGTGATTCTGGATACCCCGGGCCTGAATGCCGTGGGTGCCGAGCTGGAGCTGACCGTCAATCTCATCCCCCAGGCCCATGCCGTAGTCTTTGTGCTGGGAGCGGATACGGGTGTCACCAAATCCGATCTGGCCATCTGGCGCGAGCATGTGCTGCCCGCCGGTGGCGAGGCCCTGGTGGATTCGCGCCTGGTGGTGCTCAACAAGGTCGATACCCTGTGGGACAGCCTGAGCACGGGCTCGCAGGTGCAGGCCCAGGTGCGACGCCAGTGCGAGGAATCCGCCCGCCTGCTGGGCGTGCCGTTGGAGCGCGTGCTGCCCGTGTCTGCCCAGAAGGGCCTGGTTGCCAAGGTGGGCGACAACGCGGCTTTGCTGCAGGCCAGCGGTCTGTCCGCATTCGAGCAGTTGCTGGCCAGCGGCATCATGGGTCAGCGCCAGAAGGTGTTGCAGGCGGCCGTGGCGGCGAATGTGCAGCAGCTGCGTACCGAGGTGGAGCGCGTTATCAACATCCGCCGCAGCGATCTGGACGACCAGGGGGCCGAGCTGCGCAATCTGCGCGGCAAGAACGCCACGGTGATTGCCAGCATGCGCGGCCGTATCGAAAACGAGCAGCAGGAGTTCGACAGCAGCGCGGCCAAGATTCACGCCTTGCGCACGGTGCAGATGCGCATGCTCAAGGACTTGTTTCAACTGCTGAGCTCGGGCACGCTGCAAAAGGAGCTAGGCGAGCTCAAGGATGCGCTGGACCAGCGCGGCTTCAAGCTCGGTGCTCGCAAGATCTACACCGAAACCTTTGAGCGTCTGCATGCCGTCTCTGACCAGGCGCACAAGCAGGCGGCCAATGTGCAGTCCATGCTCAGTGCCACTTTCAAGGAATTGAACGCCGAATTCGGCTTTTCGCTGCAGAGCCCGCCTCCCATGTTGCTGCCGGAATTCACCGATGATCTGCGCAGCATTGAGTCAAGCTACACCCAATACCTGGGCTTTGGCAACGCGCTCAAGCTCAGCAGCAGCGCTTTTTCCCAGCGCCTGATCAAGGCCTTGGCCATGCGCTTGCGCACCGTGTTCGAGTCTGCGGCCAACGATGTGGATTTGTGGAGCAAGTCCGTGACGGCGCCGTTGGACGCGCAGCTGCGTGAACGCAAGCGCAGTTTTTCGCGCAGGCTGGAGGCCATAGACCGCATACAGCATGCGGCCACGGGTCTGGAGGAGCGCATAGGCGAGATAGAAGCGGCAGAATCCAAGCTTGATATTCTGCAAGTGCAACTGGCCAAGGCTTCGGTCAGTTTGCTGTCTCCGCTCGATGAAGAGCATGTACCGGCGCAGGCGACAGCGCTGGACATTTCCCTGGTAGCTTGAAATCTTGACTCTTCCCTCCATTGCCACGGCCGTGGTGCAGTGGCAGGCCTCCCATGGCCGCAACCACCTGCCCTGGCAGCAAACCCGTGATCCTTACCGTGTCTGGCTGTCTGAAATCATGTTGCAACAGACCCAGGTCAGCACCGTTCTGGGCTACTACCAGCGCTTTCTGGACGCCTTCCCGGATGTAGCCAGTCTGGCTGCAGCACCCCAGGATGCGGTGCTGGCGCTGTGGAGCGGTCTGGGTTACTACAGCCGCGCACGCAATCTGCACAAATGCGCTCAGGCCGTGGTGGATCAATGGGGCGGGGCGTTTCCGCAAACTGCCGAAGAGCTGGTCAGCTTGCCCGGAATCGGTCGCTCCACTGCGGGCGCGATTGCGTCGTTCTGTTTTTCGCAGCGGGTGCCGATTCTGGATGCCAATGTGCGGCGCGTACTCACGCGGGTGCTGGCATTCGATGGCGATCTGGCACAGGCCAAGAGTGAGCGCCTGCTCTGGGAGCATGCGCAGCAGCTTTGCCCGACCAGCGATCTGCAGCAGTCCATGCCGCGCTATACCCAGGGCATGATGGATTTGGGAGCCAGCATCTGCATTCCGCGCAAGCCCAGCTGTCTGGTCTGTCCGCTGCATTCGGAATGCCGGGCGGGGCGTGCAGGCAACCCCGAGAGCTATCCGGTGCGCACGCGCAAGGTCAAGCGCTCCTCGGAATCCTGGTGGCTGCTGATTGCCATGGACCAGGATCAGCGCGTATGGTTGCAAAAGCGTCCGCAGTCCGGCATCTGGGCGGGTTTATACAGCACGCCGGTGTTTGACAGCTTTGAAGCGCTGCAGCGCTCGGCGCATCTGAACTGGCCGGCCAGCGAGAGCCAGGACTGGCATGAGATGCCGGCTTTTTTGCATGTGCTCACCCACAAGGATTTGCATCTGCATCCGGTGTTGGTGCCCATGAATAAAGCACAAACTGCTATGGTTTCGGAGGTGGCTGACGCGTGTTGGGCCGATGCCGCCGCCTGGGCCGATCTGGGCCTGCCGGCGCCGATACGCAAGCTGCTAGATGCCGAAGTTCAGCCGATCTGAGCGTTGAGGCCCCAAAAAAGGTGACGTTGATGTCACCTTTTTTCTTTTCTGCAGCGGCTAGAAGCGCATGCGGGGCATGACCATGGAGCATCTCAGCTGCAGCAGCGCCAGCCAAAGTGCTCGGGCCTGAGGGCTGCAGCGCCTGGCTTGTATCTGCCGGCCGGCACTGACCACTTGTTGCCTGATGCTTTGCTGGGCTTGGCGGTTGCCGCTGGCCTGAGCCGCCTGCCAGAGCTGAAGGTATTGGGCAATGCTTTGCTGGCTGTCAGGGCCGAGCAGGTGCTGGGCAGAGACGGTCAGCACGGCCTGAACATGGGCGGTTTGCAGTGATGGGGTGCTCATGCCTGCTCCTCGGGTGTGTAGTCCTGGCCGGCGGTCTGACTTTCATTCGATGCGCGGGCTGGCGCATCGCTGTCTGAACCATTGCGGCCGAAGGCATACCAGTCCACGTGGCGGGTAAAGATCATGACCAGAGCCAGTACGGCAAACAGGGCAATCGATCCCACGACCAGCGCGGTCTGCTCCAGTTGCAGCAGCACATACAACAAAGCGTAGAGCGTGGAGATGGCCAGCGCAAACGGCAGTCCGCGTTTGACGCTGCCCAGAATATGGCTGGCGTAGAACGCCAGCAGTGCCACGCAGGCGCTGGCTGCAATCACATAGGAGGTGGCAAAGCCCAGGTGTTCGGACAGGCTGATCAGCAGCAGGAAGAAGCTGCACAGCGCCGAGCCCACCAGCAGGTACTGCACGGGGTGAACGCGCAACTGCTTCATGACCTCGAACAGACCCACGGCCACAAAGGTCAGCACCACAAACAAAATACCGTATTTGGTGGCGCGCTCGCTGAGGGAGTAGACGTTGACGGGGTTCACAAACTCCGTGCTCATGGATTCAAGACAGGGCCCGCTGTTGTCACGGGCCGCTTCGGCTGAGGTGTAGGTCATGCCCTCGCTGCGGTAGCTGCCGCTGCATAGGTTTTGCTGGCGGGTGAATGCCTGGCGTGCGGAAGATGCCAGCGAGGACAGTTCCCAGCTGGCGGTAAAACCGCTATCCGTTATTTCACGGCGGGTGGGCAAGAAACTGCCGCCAAACGAGGGGTGAGGCCAGTCGGCAGTGAGCGTGACCTTGCTTTCGGTGGCGATGGGGGTGAAAGCCAGATTCTCCGTGCCCACCAGTTGCAGCTTCATGCTCACATTGAGCGGCTCGCCTTTCTTGAGCATGGCAGGCATCACCTGCGCCTGAATGCCCTTGCTATAGCGGTTCAGCGGGGTGCCGGACTCCACCGACAAATCCTTGCCGTTGGCCTCTATGCTGGCGCTGCGGATGCCGCGCGGGTCGGAAAGTGCGAAGGCCAGGTTGACTTCCTGGCAGCGCACGACGGCATGGGGCTCGCTGGGCTTGGGTGATTCCAGGTACTGAGCGGCATTGCTGAAGCTGGCGCTGACCTGGTCATGCAGCACATAGGCGTTGACATGGTGCAGCCCGCGTGAGCGCTCTTCCATATGGGCGCTGGCATCGTGGCGCAGATCGTCGGGCAGCAGCAGGCGCTGGAATTCGCGCGTGGTGTATTCCACTTTTTTCCCATTGCTGGTGCTGGTGGTCTCGGTGCAGTTCTGCACCAGCGTAGGACCGATCAGGGTTTGCGATCCCGCCAGACTGGCGACCACGCTCTGGACGGCATAGTCCCGGTTGCGGATTCGGTCTTGAACCACATCCTGGATCATGGAAAGGCCTGTCATGAGCAGGGCCAGCACTATCAGCAAAGAAGCTGTCTTGAGCAGCAAACGGTTCTTCATCAAAGCTCCCGGTGGATGATTTCGGGAGCAGTTTCCAAGGCGACTGTGAGCCGGGTAAGAAGTGTGTGAAGTCTGTGTGAAGTGGGTCGCAAAAGCGCCGGAAAACTTCAGTGCACGAGCTTGCCGCTGGGAAAAATCAGCGTGACGGACAGACCGGGCGAGGTGTTGCGGATCTGCATGCTGCCGCCATGCAAATGCATGATGCGCAGCACGATGGACAGACCCAGGCCGGTACCGCTGCGCTCGCCATCGGGGCGGGGCGTGGTGAAAAACCGTTCGCCCAGACGGCTCAACAACTGGGGTGAAACGCCAGGCCCCTGGTCATTGATGCTGAGGGCCGATGGCGCAAGCCGTATGAGGATCTGACTTTGCGCGGGAGCGAAATCCATGGCGTTTTGCAGCAGGTTGCTGATGGCCAGCACCAGCAGGCCTTGCTCCCACGGGCCGTGGCTGTCTTCGCCCTCATGCACCATGGTGATGCCGCGCTGACTGGCGCTGCTGGCCATTTGATCCATGGCTTGCCTGGCGCAGGCTTTCAGGCTGCAGCGGCTTTGCGCATGCAGCTGCTGGCGTTGCTCCAGGCGACTCAGTTGCAGCAGCTGATCGACCAGGTTTTGCAGGCGCTGGCACTGGTCCAGTACCTGTTGGGCAAACATCTCTCTATCCTGGGCGGGAAGCTCTTCCAGCAGCAATTCACCGGCTCCGCGAATGGCTGCGACCGGGCTTTTGAGTTCGTGCGTGAGGGCGCGCACATAGCCTTCTATATAGTCCCGGCCTTCCAGGCGCTTGCGCATATTGTCCATGGCCTGGGCCAGATCGCCCAGCTCACCAGGCATGGACGGCACGGCGGCCGGTGTTGTCGGCAGGGCGTTGTGTGCGGCTTCATTGAGCGTGGGAGCCTGCACCTGCTGCGCATAGCTGCGCAGGCGCCGAACGTGAACCACAAACCACCAGGTCACACCGCAGCCTACCGCAGCGGAAAGCAGCACAAACAGCAGGCCGCCGCGCAGGATCTTGCGTTCCGCGCTATCGATGATTTTCTGCACCGAGCGGGCGGGCTTGGAGGTGGAGAGCACGCCGGCAATCTGCCCGTTCACCAGAATGGGGGCGGAGACATACATCACGCTGCTGCCCTCATCGTCTTGTACCTCGCGCGTAGTGCGGGCGCCGTACTCGCCACGCAGCGTCAGATAGACATCACGCCAGCGCGAGTAGTTGCTGCCCTCGTCTTTGCCCAGGGAGTCAAACAGCACCAGTCCCTGCTTGTCGGTCACGGTGATGCGCATGTCCAGACTGCTTTTCTTGGCATCCCAGATGCGGACCTGCACCGGCTGTTGGTTATAGCCTTGCAGCTGCCGGGCAAAGTGGCTGTTTTGTCCGTTTTGCAGATCGCCGCTGGCCATGTCTTCGCTGGCCAGAGCGGCCAGGGCATAGGCCGCTTCCACCAGCGTGTCTTCGGTGACCTTGCGTACGCTGGGCTTGATCTCCACCATGAAAACGCGCAACACAAAGAAGGCGGCCAGCCCATTGATCAGGAAAAAGGCAAAGAACAGGCGCAGGCCCAGGCGCATGATGCTCAGGCAGGCAGACTCAGGCTGTAGCCCAGGCCGCGGTGCGTGGTGATGACTTCCTGTGTGGGCAGATGTTCGCGCAGCTTGGCACGCAGGGTCTTGACGTGGGTATCCACCGTGCGGTCCGTGCTTTCGCTGTCCAGCCCCCAGATCTGCTCCAGCAGGAAATCACGGCTCAGAATGCGGCCGGGGCGTTCCATCAGGCATTGCAGCAGCTGATATTCGCGCCGGGTCAGATCCAGCGCCGTGGCATGAATCAGTGCCCGCTGGCCTTGCTCATCTATTTGAAGTGAGCACGTAGGCTGGACGGTCGCTTGGGGCTGAAACTGTCTTGAACGACGCAGCAGCGCGCGGGTGCGGGCCAGCAGCTCGCGTGGGCTGAAGGGTTTGCACAGATAGTCGTCGGCTCCCAGCTCCAGGCCCAGCACCCTGTCCATTTCTTCGCCGCGGGCGCTCAGCACCAACACCGGTACAAATGAACCTGCGGCGCGCAATTCGCGGCACCAGTCCAGGCCATTGCCATCGGGCAGACCGACATCCATCAGCAGGACGTCAAAGCGCTGTCGGCTCCATTGCTCCCGGGCATCGGCCAGGAGCAGGCTGTGCGTGACCGCAATGCCTTCGCGCTCCAAGGCATAGCAAATGGTGCGAGCAATGGCCGGGTCGTCCTCCAGCAGCAGCAGCTGCGGGGCGCCGCCTGGTGCTGGCTGCAGGGACACAGGGCTTGGCATGCAAGAGTCCGGACGCTTATTTTTCCGCCGGGGCGGGGCTCAGGTATTGCGCCGCCAGATCCAGGAACTTGCCACGAAAGTCCAGACAGCGGTGTCTGCGCAAAGTGGGCCAGCGCTTTTCGAAATGCCTGGCCAGAGCCTCCACCATAAACACCGAGCGGTGCTGGCCGCCCGTGCAACCAATACCTACAGTCACATAGCTGCGATGGTCTTGCGCCAGCAAAGGCAGCCAACGGTCCAGAAAACACTCTATGTCCTGCTGCATCTGCCGCACTTGCTGTTGGCCGTGCAGATAGTCAGCCACCGGCTTGTCCAGTCCGGTCAAGGGGCGCAGCTCTTGCTCGTAGTGGGGATTGGGCAGCATGCGCACGTCGAACACATAGTCAGAGTCTGTGGGCAGGCCGTGCTTGAAGCCAAAGGATTGAAATACCAGCGTCATCTGCCCCATGGGGACGGCAATGACCTGTTTGACATAGCTTTGCAACTGGGCTGATTTGAGATCGCTGGTATCCAGCACCATGGATTTGTCACGCAGCTCGGCCAGCAGCTCGCGTTCTTTTTCTATGCCTTGCTCGAGTGCCAAATGCTCGTCTGCAATCCTGTCCTGCGACAAAGGGTGCTTGCGGCGAGTTTCCGAGAAGCGGCGCACCAGCGTGCTGGTGGAGGCATCGAGAAAAATCAGGTGCGGCACCAGCCCCTGCTGCTGCAAGCGCTCCAGCTGCGCCGGCAACTGCGGCAGGCCTTGGGCACTGCGGGCATCAATGGCAACGGCCACCTTGTTGCTGTGGTGCTTGAGCTCCACAAACGATTGGAGCAGCTCGGGCGGAAGGTTGTCCACGCAGTAATAGCCGGCATCCTCCAGAGCGTGCAGGGCCACGGATTTTCCCGATCCGGACATGCCGCTGATCAGAACAATCTCCAAAGACATGAATCAATCTCCCTTGACCTTGCTAGATGCTTTACGCGCCACATGAGAGGCTGCGGTCTTGGCGACTTTGGCGCTCGCAGCCGGTGCCTGGGCCAATCTTGCCACGGCCAGCATTTCTCGAGCATGGGCCATGGTTGCATCGGAAATCAGCTCGCCTCCCAGCATGCGTGCCAGCTCGCTTTCTCTGTCTGCGCCAGACAAAGGTGCCACGCTGCTGATGGTGGTGTTGTTCTTGGGCTTTTTGGCCACCAGATAGTGCTGATCCGCATAGGCTGCAACCTGCGGCAAATGGGTGACGGCCAGCACCTGGCGCGAATGGCCCAGCGAGTGCATGAGGCGGCCCACGGTTTCCGCGACCGCTCCGCCCACGCCGGAATCCACTTCGTCAAATATCAAGGTGGCCGCTTCGCCTAGTTCGCTGGTGGTGACCGCAATGGCCAGGGAAATACGTGACAGCTCGCCGCCCGAGGCGACCTTGGCAATCGGCTTGGGCGTGGCTCCCGGGTGACCGGCCACCAGAAAGGTGACGCTGTCCGTGCCTGCCGGGGTGGCGGATTCGGCCGTGTCCAGCTGGACTTCAAACAGCCCGCCTTTCATGCCCAGACTCTGCATGGATTGGGTGATGGCGCGCGACAGGCGCGGCGCGGCAAGGGCCCGCTGCTGAGAAATGGTGCGCGCAAGGTTCAGATACTGCTGGTGGGCCGCTTGCTCGCTGGAGCGCAAGCCCTCCACATCGACGGCTGCATCGAGCTGGCGTAGCTCCTGCCTCCAGCTTTCCAGCAGAGCCGGCAATTCTTCAGGAGTGCGCTTGTAGCGGCGCGCCAGCTGCATCCACATCGACAGGCGCTGATCGAGATCGGCCAGCAGCTCGGGGTCCAGGTCGGCGCGGCGCAAATAGGTTTGCAGAGAATGGCGCGCGTCTTGCAGCTGAGCGACGCAAGAGCTCAACACATCGGCAATGCTTTGAAATTCGGGCTCCAGGTGCTCCTGGCCCTGTAGCAGATGATGGGCCCGGTTCAATGGGGTCGCGGCGCCGGCTTCGTCATCTTCCAGCATCTGCAAGCCCGCTTGCGCCGTATCCATCAGCGTCTGTGCGTGCGACAGGCGGGTGTGCTGGGCATTGAGCTCATCCCATTCGTCGGCTTGGGGCGAGAGCTTGTCCAGCTCCGATATCTGCCACTGCAGGCGCTCGCGTTCGCGCTGCAGGTTGTCTTGAGCCGAAACAGCTTGCTCCAAGGCTTGCAGGGTCTCGCGCCAGGCCTGCCACAGCCGCTTGAGCTCTGCCGTGCTGATGCTGCCGTAGGTGTCCAGCATGGCGCGTGCCGCATCGGGACGTGTCAGGCTTTGCCAGGCGTGCTGGCCATGAATGTCCAGCAACTGCTCGCCCAGATGGCGCAGCTGCGTGGCCGTGGCGGGCGTGCCGTTGATCCAGGCGCGGCTGCGCCCCTGGTTGTCTATGGTTCGACGCAGCAGCAGTGCGTCTTCAGCGGCAAAGCCGGCTTCCTCAAGCCATGGCACCAGCCGGGGTGGACTGTCAAATTCCGCACAGATATCGGCAAGACTGCAGCCCTCGCGGACCACATCGGCATCAGCCCGGGCTCCCAGCACCAGTTGCAGCGCGTCAATCAGAATCGATTTGCCGGCACCGGTTTCGCCGGTCAATACGGTAAAGCCGCTTTGCCAGTCCAGATCCAGTGTCTGGACGATCACAAAATCACGCAGAACAATGCGCTTCAAAGCCATTCAGGCGCCTCCCTCATTCCAGCCCAATTTTTTGCGCAAGGTGTCGAAATAGCTCCAGTCCTTGGGATGCAGAAAGCGCACGCTGTGGTCGGCGCGCTTGACCAGGATGCGATCGCCGTGCTGTAAGGAGGCCAGCGACTGCATATCGAAATTGGCGCTGATATCGCGCCCGGCAACGACTTCAATCGTCACTTCTTGCGAGTCCGAAAGAACAATCGGGCGGTTCGAAAGGTTGTGAGGCGCAATCGGCACCATGACCCAAGCCGGAATCGATGGATGCAGCATGGGACCGCCAGCCGAGAGCGCATAGGCGGTGGAACCGGTGGGAGTGGCGACGATCAAGCCGTCGGCACGCTGGTTCGAAACGAACTTGCCGCCCACTTCGACCCGCAACTCGACCATGCCGGAGGTCGACCCGCGGTTGACCACGACATCGTTCATGGCCAGGGCTTCAAACACGCATTGGTCATCGCGCATGACCCTGGCCTGCATCAGCGGCCGTTCGTCTTCCTCATACTCGCCTTGCAGCATGGGCGTGATGGTGGATTCAAAGTCTTCCAGGGCAATATCGGTCACAAAACCCAGGCGGCCACCATTGATGCCGATCAGCGGAGTACCGTATTTGGCAAGATGACGGCCGGCACCGAGCATGGTGCCGTCGCCGCCCACGACAAGACCCAGATCGCAATGCTGGCCCAGTCCGTCGACATCCATGCAGGGAAAATCGGTCAGGCTCGCATGAATGGCAGACTGTGTATCCAGAATGACGTCACAACCGAGACTGCGTAAATACGTGGCAATCCGGCCCAGTGCATGGCTGGCACTTTCGGATGGTGCACCGGCACTGGGTGCGTGGTACTTGCCGATCAAGGCAACATGGCGAAACGTGGATGTCATTTGGGAAATTACATCATTAAAATCAAAGCATGCTCGAAGAACGTGCCAAGTTATTGCTCAAAGCGCTGATCGAGCGTTATATCGCCGACGGTCAACCGGTGGGGTCGCGCACCCTTTCTCGGGCCTCTGGCCTTGAATTGTCGCCTGCCACCATACGCAACGTGATGGCGGACCTGGAAGAGTTGGGACTGATCATCAGTCCCCACACCTCGGCCGGCCGTGTTCCCACGGCCAGAGGTTATCGTCTGTTCGTGGACACCATGTTGACAGCGGACCGTTCAGGGATTGTGACGCCTGAGCTGATGCCAGAGCAACCGCAAAAAGTGATTGCCAATGCGGCCAATCTGCTGTCCAGCCTCTCCCAGTTTGTGGGCGTAGTGATGGTGCCGCGTCGCAGCTCGGTGTTTAAGCACATCGAGTTTGTGCGCCTGTCCGAGCGGCGTTTTCTCGTCATCATCGTCTCACCCGAAGGCGATGTGCAAAACCGTGTCATCTTCACCGATGTGGACTACAGCGCTTCGCAGCTGATTGAGGCGGCCAACTTCCTCAATCGCCACTATGCCGGCCTTGCCATGGAAGATGTGCGTTCGCGCATTCAGAGCGAGGTGGAACAGTTGCGTGGAGAGGTTGCCACCCTCATGCAGGCTGCGGTGGATGTGAGCGCCGAGGTGATGAGTGCCAATGATCAGGAAGACGTAGTCATTGCAGGCGAGCGCAATCTGCTGTCTGTCAGCGATTTTTCCAGTGACATGGGCAATTTGCGCCGAGCATTTGACCTGTTTGAACAGAAAACCCAGATTCTGCGCCTGCTGGACTTTTCCAATCAGGCCGAGGGCGTGCGCATTTACATAGGCGGCGAAAGCCAGACTGTGCCGTTTGAAGAGCTCTCAATAGTGAGTGCTCCCTATGAGCTCGATGGCAAGGTGGTTGGCACCTTGGGCGTGATCGGCCCAACACGCATGCATTACGACAAGATGATCCAGATTGTCGATATCACATCGAAACTTGTGAGCAATGCGCTCAGTCACAAGCGCTAGCCTCGTTAGGCCATACAATAGCGAGGTTTTTCCGGTTACAGCCATCGGTTGTGGCGGGTGTTGGGGCGTTAGCTCAGTTGGTTAGAGCAGGGGACTCATAATCCCTTGGTCGTCGGTTCAAGTCCGCCACGCCCTACCAAGACATATAGGAAAGCCTGCTATTTAAACGTAGCAGGCTTTTTGCTTTTCTACTTGGTGTAGTCGTGTCGTAGGCAAGAGGCGGAGTTTTCTATCCTTGTCCAATAGGCTGCCGTTCGCCTGTCTGTAGGTCGTCGGTTGACGGTATCTGCGTCATCACAGGCATCGTCTCCTCCTTCATGAGATTGCAGACAGCCTCTGCGCCGGCTGTGCACCGGGGCGGGGGCAGTCATGGCATGCGCCGATTTGCCAACGTCGCGAACCCATTGCGGCGCTGGCTCGGAGGACCGAGGACTGCGCCGCAAGGATGCGATCAGAGATCAGCGTGCGATCTTCTACACCTCGCCCATTGCGGGATCGCTGACCGTGTGTTTGCCGGTTTCCACGCGGCCCGCAAAGCGTCGGTAGTAGGACGCATCGCTGTTGCAGGTCACGGCAAAGTCATACCAGTGTCCGTAGCTCTCCAGCTCCCAGTGCTGCTCGGCGCTGGCGCCGGCGGCAACATTCACCGTCCACGGGCCATCCGTGCGATAGGCCATGGGCGTTATGGTGAACACGGACGGCTGGCCGCTCTTGTTCATCAGATCAAGGTAAACATTGCCGTTGGTGATGTCATAGCAGACGCGAATCTCAGGCGCCGCCTGTGTGCCGGCGAGGCGGTTCAAGTCGCCCTTGAAGTGGCGATGAAAGCCGTTGGGGCCCAGCACCCAGAGGTCGTACTTGCCGAAGTTGTCGCGCGCGGCATCCCAGGTGTCGGACAGCGTCTTGCCTGCTTCCACCATATAGCGGCGCGGATTGCGGTCGAGTTTCTGGCGGTCGTAGACATGGAAGACGGCAGCCTGTGCACCGGTGTTCGCAAACAGCAACTCCACCTGGCCGCTGGCCTGGCAGCGTGCACTGGCATGCAACTCGTAGGGCAGGGCGCGCGACGGACGTGTGCCGGCGGCCTGCAGCGGTTGCTGCATGTCGCGCGGCACGGGCACGGCTGGCAGCTTTTGCTGATCGGCACGCAGCTTGTCTGCGGCATCGCGCGTGGAGCGTCCGCCCAGTGTGGGCAAGGTTTCGTTGTTCGGCGTCTTGAAGTTGAAAGCGCTGCTCAGATCGCCGCATACCGCACGACGGAAGGGGCTGATATTCGGTTCGCTCACGCCAAAGCGGGCCTCGAGAAAGCGCAGTACCGAAGTGTGGTCGAACACTTGCGAGTTGACCCAGCCGCCGCGGCTCCATGGCGAGATGACGTAGAGCGGAACACGCGGCCCGGGGCCATAGACACGGCCGTCCGCAGCTGGCTGGCTGCGACTGCCTGCCGGTGCGCCATGGGTGAAGTACTCGGCTTGCAGGTCCGCTTCGGCCAGCGTGGTCTTGCCCGCATAGGTCTTGTCGGGATTCTGTGATGGTGCCGATGGCGACGGAACGTGGTCGAAGTAGCCGTCGTTTTCATCAAAGTTGATCAGCAGGACGGTTTTGCTCCAGACATCGGGATTGGCCGTCAATGCATCCATGACTTCCTGCAGAAACCAGGCGCCTTGAACCGGGCTCGAAGGCCCGGGATGTTCGCAGTAGATCGACGGTGCGTTGACCCAAGACACTTGTGGCAGCTTGCCTTCGCGAATATCGCGCTTGAAGGCATCGAGGTATTCTTCGGGCTTGTTGCCAGGCAGCGTGTTGGCCACGCCTTTGTACAAAGGGTTGGCCGCGTTGTCGGTAGCGGCATCGTAGGCGCGATATGGCAGCGCCTGTCCGGTGTTCGAGTATGGCGAGCCCGGCGCGCCGCCGCTGGAGACCGGGAAACCCGATGCCAGATTGGCGCGCCGGAACGTCTGGAACGCGCCCAGCATGTTGTCGCCCCATTCGTCCGGCATGTTCTGGTAGCTGATCCAGCTGACCTTGGCTTCCTCCAGGCGTTCCGCGTAGGTCTTCCATGTATAGCCGATGTTGGCATCACTGGGCACGCCGTTGATCGCATCCCATTCGTTGTTCACAAAGGCCACGCTTTGCGGCATTGCGCCGTTGGTGCCTGTCATGTGGAACGAACGATTCGCATCGGTGCCGGTGTGCATGGCGCAGTGATAGGCATCGCAGATGGTGAAGGCATTGGCCAGCGCAAACTGGTAGGGAATCTCCTGCTCCTTGAAGTAGCCCATCGAAGTATCGGTCTTGGCTACCGGCCAGCGTGACATGCGACCATTGTCCCAGGCCTGTTGGCTGTCTACCCACGAGTGAGGCGTGCCGGATACGCGCTGCGCATTGTTGGCCGTTCCGTCCAGGTGGTAGGGTGTGATGACCGTGCCGTTGCTGCGCTCCTGCTGCCAGACTTTGCGGCCGTTGGGCATGGGGATGGTCAATCTGTCGCCAAAACCGCGCACGCCTTTGAGTGTGCCGAAGTAGTGGTCGAACGAGCGGTTTTCCTGCATCAGGATCACCACATGCTGCACATCCATGATGGTGCCGGTGACGTTGTTGGCGGGAATGGCCAAAGCGCGGCGAATACTGGGTGGAAAGGCTGCCATGGCAGCGGCGGAAAAGGCGGCATTCTTGCCGGCCTGCAGTAAGTTGCGGCGCGAGATCATGAGGTGGTCGTGAAGATTGAAAATGCGTGGGCGTTCAGGGGGCGCAGCGCAACTCCGGCTTGGCCGGTTCGGAAGGATTGGTGGGGGGCGCGACGGGTTGTTCGTCATCGTTGCCGCCGCAGGCGGTCAGAGCGATGGCAGTCAGGCAAGCGAGGGTCAGTGCCTTGATCAAACGCATGTGCGGCATGGAGTCCTTTGCATTGGGAAGCGATGTACTGTTGAAAGTCCGCAATGCTAGAAATCGCGCATGTCATGGCGATGACGGTTCTGTGGCACAAGCTGTGCAGTGATGGAGCACAGCGACCGGCTCTAGTCGCTTGTCCGTTGGATGCGAAGACATGGCTGGCAGACTTTTTTCCGCCGTTCTGGAAAAAAGTGCCCAGTTCGATCTGAGGGCGCATTTCCTGCTGTTAGAATACATCGTATTGCGGCTGTAGCTCAGCTGGATAGAGTACTTGGCTACGAACCAAGGGGTCGTGGGTTCGATTCCTGCCAGCCGCACCAAAACGACAAGCCTCAGAACTGAAAAGTTCTGAGGCTTTTTCGTTTGCAGTTTTCCGTTTTGCCGTGAGAGAAGTTCAGGCCTTGGGGATGAGCAAGGTGAGGGTGCTGCCTTCACCTGGCGCGCTGATAATTTTCAACTGGCCGTTGTGGCGCGTGGCCACTGTGCGCACAAAGGCCAGACCCAGGCCCACGCCGCTCATGCGCTGATGCTGTTCCAGGCGCTCGAATGGGCGGCTCAGACGGGCCAGCGATTCAGCATCCATGCCGGGGCCGTGATCGCGCACGGCAAAACCCCAGCAGCTGTCCTGCTGCACGATGCTGCATTCCACGACGGCCGTGGTGTTTGCGTTGTCGGCTTGGCCGTATTTGATGGCGTTGGTGAGCAAATTAGTAATGGCACGCTGCAGCAGGCCAGGATCGCCTTGGACCATGGCTTCGGTTTCGGGCAGGGAAAACTGCAAATTGACTTTGTGCTGGCGGGCCTGAGTCCAGCAGTCCGAAACTGCCTGATCGGCGAGCAGACTCAGATCCAAAGCTTCTTGGCGGTAACTTTGCTGTTGGGCGCGAGCGAGGTGCACAAAATCATCGGCCAGTTGCAGCGATGCGTGGGCATAGTTTTCTATGCGCGGCAGCAGGTCGGTGCTGGCCGAGGCATCGGGCAAAGAGCGCTGCATTTCCAGCAAGGTGATGATGGAGCCTATGGGCGCGCGTATATCGTGCGAGATGAACTGCATGGCCTGGTCGCGCTGGGCCTGGGCACTGCGCAGATCGCTGATATCGACCAGAGTGATCAACCAGCCGGAGGTGGCTGCCGTCTCAAAAGCCTGGGCGAGCAGCATCAGATGGCGTCCTTGTGCATCCTTGCCTTCCACATGCTTGGGCAGTTGCTTGTGTTGCAGGGCATCGCGGGTGAGCAGTGCGCTTGCGTGACGGCTGTCGTCGTCCCCGCTGGAGCGCAGATTGGACAGCAGTGCAATCACATCTTCGCCGGGCTGCAGCACAACCCCCAGGCTTTGGGCATAGACATGTGCGGCGGCATTGGCCAGCAGCAGCGAGCCATTGGCATCACAGACAAAAGTGGCCGAAGGCAGTTGGCGCAGGCTTTCGCTCACAAAGTGGTGCAGTGCACGCAACTGGCGCGAGGCCTGTTCCACCGCTGCAATGCGCTGATCCAGCACATCGCGGGTGAAAGCAGTGGAGGTGGCCACCGGTAGGCCCTGGCCCTGCAGATCATGCAACTCCATGGCCAGAAATCTGGCGGCGGCGCGAAGGCGCAGCCAGCTCCACAGCGGGTAGGCCAGTGCCAGGCCTAGCAGGGCAGCAGCCGGAGCGGTTTGCACCTGCGCCCAGCGTGGCGCCAGTCCCGCAACCAGCAGACTCCAGACGGCCAGGCCCAGGCAGGCAATCAGGCCGCCGGATGGGCCCACCCACGCCAGAGCCAGCAAGCCCAGCAGCACGGGCAGCAGGTTGAGCAGGCGGTCGAGTGTGGGCGTGGCGGGTTCCAGATGGGTGCCTTGCAGCACGCCGCTGAGTATGTGGCCGAGCATCTCCACGTTCGAGACCAGGCGCGCATCCATGCCTAGCGGGGCAGTGAACTTCTCGCCCAGCCCGGCCGCCGTAGCGCCGATCAGCACATATTTGCCGCGAAAGGTGGCGGGGGGAATGTCGCCACGCAACACATCGATATAGGAGTAAGTGACAAAGGGGGAATGCTGCTGGCGGTCTGAAGCTGCACTGCCAAAGGTGATGACCTGCGCATTCTGGCGATACCAGCCAGAGCCTGTTTGCGTGGGCGAGGCGGCTGCCGCGAGCGTCGGATTGGTGCAGGCGCGGCCGGTTTCGCCCATGCAGTGCAGACTCAAAGCCATATGCCACCACTGCTGTGAGGCATCGCCTTCCTGGGTGAAAAAGCGTCGCACCACGCCGTCGTCATCCACGGGCAGCTGGGTGTGTCCCAGTGCTGCAGCCGTGCGGGAAAAGCTTTGCAGCGGCGGCATGGCCTGACCCTGACCGCTGCGGGTGACGGGCAGCACTACCTTGCTGCTTTGCTGGATTGCTTGCTGCAGCAGCAGATCATCTCCGGGGTAATCCTGATCTTCTTCGCTGAACACCACGTCCAGGCCGATGGCGCGGGGTTTGCCTAGGGCAATGCGCTCCAGCAGCGCCGCGTGCAGGGCGCGGCGCCAGGGCCAGCGGCCTATGGTGTCCACGCTGTCGTCGTCAATGGCCACAATGACGATGTCTGGCGATGCGGGACGCTGGTGCAGCCAGGAAGAAGTGTCCTGAATCAGTCCGTTGATGCGGTCCAGCTGCCCGGGGCCGCTGAGCCAGTACACCAGGGAGAGCAGAAAAACGCTGAGCAGCAGCCAGTCACGGCGCAGATTCTGGTGGCGTCGCTGCAGCGGGCTGGCAGGCGAAGAGGTCAGGCGTTCAGCCATGCAGGAATGGCGGATGCACCACAAATTTGATAGTAGAAGGCACCATCATTTGCTGGGTCTTGGCATCAAACATATCTGAGGCCCAATGAAATCAAGCGCAAGCAGCTATGCATTTGCTGTCTACTGGCGGCTCAAGCGTGAGCCGTCTCCGGTGGTCAGCATCTGGCCGTTGCCTCCGGTGACCCAGTTGCCGGTCCGAAATTGGCTGGCGCTGGTGAAATTGCTGCGCAGGCCGTTGCTGTCCTGCACCTGCATCTGCAGGTAGTAGCTGCCCGCAGGCAGGGCTTCGGTGCTCCACTGGGGCTGATCGATCCAGGTGTCTATCAGCGGCACGGCAAAGCTGGGTTCCGTCGCGACGACCAAGTGGTAGCGCTGCCCTTCTTCACCAGCCCAGCGGATATTGCGGCTGCCTTCTCCGGCGCTGCCGCCCATTTTCAGATCTGGCAGCTGAGGGGCTTGGGCCAGCTTCATGTTCTGCGCTGCAGCAAACGGGCCTTGATCGGCCTGACCGCTGCTCAGGGTGCGAATGCTGGCCGCGCGCCACTGATACGAACCCACGGGCAGCACGGCCAAAGCCTGGGCTGGCAATACACAGTCCTTGAGGTCCTTGGCATCGAGCACGGGAGCCGAGAAGTCGGAGCCTGCGGCCGCGACCTGAATCCGGTAGCCGGAGGCTTCTGTCACCTGGGTGCACTGCAGACCGCCTTGGCCCTTGCCTACCGTGCCGTCCTGGGCTGGCGCTTCATACAGCGGTGGCATGGGATGGGCCTTGACGCGCAGCGCATGCAGGCTGCGTGCGCCAGGAATTCCGCTGGCATCCAGTCCACGGATGGCGATCACATAGTCGCCATCTTCCACGCCCGTCAGGCGTAGCGGCGATTGGGTGAATTGGGCGCTGCGCAGCACTTCGGTCAAGCTCTTGTCTTTGGCCAGTTGCACCTGATAGCGCACGGCACCCGCCTGCACCGGCAGGGGCAGGCTGACCCAGTTGGCGTCTTCAGCCAAGGTGGGCCAGTTGCTGATGTCGGGGGCTGGCAACATGCTGGTGATTTGGCCCAACTGGCCTTTCTCGTTGACGGCAACACCTTGACCGGGGTGCAGCAAGGTGGAAGGCTGGCCTGACTGAACGGCGACCGAGCCTTCATCGACTGAGGCCGTGGTGCCGCCTTGCGAATTGTTCTGCACCAGAAACTGCGTACCGCGCACGCTAGTGGAGGCGGCAGGGGTGCGCACTTCAAAGCGGCGCTCGCCATTGGCGAGTTTGGGTACCGAAATTTCCAGGCCGCCTTCGCGCAGATCCAGCACCGATTGCAGATTGCCGGCACGGCCTTTGCGGCGCATCTGACGCAGCTGCACTTCGGATTCGGATTGCACGCGTACCAGAGAACCATCCGCCAGGCGGACCGAGACAAAGGCATCGGGTGCGATTTTGAGCAGCTCGCCTTCCTGCAGCGACTGGCCTTTTTGTACGGCTTGTGCCGGGCCAAGGTCTTGCGCACCAGACCCATCGCCGCTTTCTCCCAGGTGGCTCAACGAGCGCGCTGAACGCACATCGCCGCGCACGAATTCCACGGACGCGGAAGCCATGTGCATGAGGCGGATGGGAATTTCCAGTACCGAGCCTGGAAGCAGGCGGTGAGGGTCACTGACGCGATTATGGGTTTGTAGCGCCGACCAGCGCTTGTGGTCGCCCAGATACTGGGCGGCAAGCTGTTCCAGCGTATCGCCGGTGACCACCTTGTGGGCGATGACATCACCGCCTCGGGGCATGGGCGTGATCTGAGCCAACGCCACTCCCGGGAGGCTTAAGCCGGCCAGGCCCCATACGGCCCAGACCGTGCGCCATCCGACAGTTCCCGGCTCGATGGAGCGGGAGTTGGAGATGGGGGGCAGCGGATTCGGGAGCATGGGCGTTGGAGGCAAGAGTTAATGTGCAGGCTCTGGGGCCTGCGCTGCAGACTCGGGAGCATCCAGCCGGTAGCCATATCCATAAACGGCTGAGATGGCATAGGGTTGACCGGCGCGCAGATTAAGGATGTTGCGCAGGCGCGAGACATGGGTGTCCAGCGAGCGAGATTGCACTTCGGCGCTATGGCCCCAGACGACTTCGCGCAAATGGTCGCGTGAGAGCAGCCGTCCCAGATTCTGAAAGAGGGTCAGTGCCAGCGTGTATTCGCGGTGAGTGATTTCCACGGGTTGGCCGTCGATTTCGATGCCGTTGGTTGCCGTGATGAAATGGTAGGGGCCGAAGGCCAGCACGCTTTGCGCTGGCACGGGGTAGGCGCGGCGCAGCAGGGCGGCCATGCGGGCTCGCAGCTCGGCAACGCGCACGGGCTTGATCATGAAGTCGTCGGCCCCACAGCTCAGGCCTTCGACAATGTCGGCTTCTTCGCTGCGGTGGGTGACAAAGAGAATGGGCAGATCCTTGCTGATGTGATTGCGGGTCCAGCGCACGATGTCCGTGCCTTCCATGTCCGGCAACTGCCAGTCCACGATCAGCAGGTCAAAGCTCTCGCGGCGCATGTCTTGCTGCAGCGCCGCACCTTTGAGATAGGTGTGGCAGTTGTGTCCGGCCTCGGCACAGACCTGGCGAAACATTTCCAGTTGCAGGGGATCGTCATCCAAAGCAGCGATACGCATATGCCGTTCCTTTCGTATAAAGGAATGAATCCATACTGCCTGATGCTTGTGGATTAAGCAGCCGGGCAGCCCTCTTTTGACAGAAGTTTACTGTTCTGCGGCTTCGCGCAGTTGCTCCAATGCTTGCAGCACTTGATCGGTTTCCACGCCGTCCACTATTTGCAGCCGGCTTTGCAGAGCGTTCAAAGCCTGTGCACCTTCGCGCTGCAGCTGTGCAATGCTCTGGCCGGCTTCCTTGGGCGCGGCGAAACCTTGGCTTTGCAGCAGCAACTTGCCGTCGGCTGCCACCAGCTTGAAGTAGAACTGACCATCCGATTCGCGGTACTGCTTGAACTGGGGCAGAGCAGCTTTGCCGGCCTTGGCCGCTTTCTTGACGGTGGCGGCCAGATTGCGCAGACCCACGGCAGAACGCAACTCGGCCAACAGCGGCGTTGCCAGCTTGCGGGCCTTGACGGCTCCGGCCTGCAAAATCGCTTCCAGCTCGGCCGGGTGGGCGATCAGGTATTCGTAGCGCTCGCGCATGGGGGCGATTTCGCGGTCTATGCGCTCGAACAGCATCTGTTTGGCGTCACCCCAGGCGATGCCCGCCGCATATTGCTGGCGCAGGGCTTCGGTTTCCTCGGCACTGGCAAAGGCCTGGTAGATCTGGAACAGGGCCGAGCCTTCGGTTTCCTTGACTTCGCCAGGAGCCCGCGAATCGGTGGTGATGCTGTTGATAAGCTTTTTCAATTGTTCGCGCGGAGCAAACAACGGAATGGTGTTGTTGTAGCTCTTGCTCATCTTGCGGCCGTCCAGACCCGGCAGCGTGGCCACGCTTTCTTCCACCACGGCTTCGGGCAGAGCGAAATATTCGCCGCCATAGATATGGTTGAAGCTCGAAGCCATGTCGCGCGCCATCTCCAGATGCTGGACCTGATCGCGGCCCACGGGAACCTTGTGGGCGTTGAAGGCCAGGATGTCGGCACCCATGAGCACGGGATACATGAACAGGCCTGCGGTCACGCCGTCATCGGCATCTACGCCAGCTGCATGGTTCTTGTCCACCGATGCCTTATAAGCGTGGGCGCGGTTGAGCAGGCCCTTGCCGGTCACGCAGGTGAGAAACCAGGTCAGCTCGGGAATCTCGGGAATATCGGACTGGCGGTAGAAGGTCACATGCTCTGGATCCAGACCCGCAGCCAGCCAGCTGGCGGCGATCTCGATGGTGGAGCGCTGGATGCGCTCGGGATCCTGGCATTTGATGAGGGCGTGGTAGTCGGCCAGAAAGTAGAAGTTCTCCACATTCTTGGCGCGGCTGGCATCGATGGCGGGGCGCATCATGCCTGCGTAATTGCCCAGATGAGGCGTTCCGCTGGGGGTGATGCCGGTCAGAAAACGGGTATTGCTCATAACGGAGATAGCGAAGAATCGAAGTTCAAGACCTTGGCGCTTCAGCGCAGCAAGGTCATCAAGGGGTAGAGAAGCAGGTCGATGGCGGACAGGCCCAGATTCATCAGCGGGCTCAACCACACGCTGCCGATCACGCCGGCAATCACCAATGCCATGACGATGAAAAAGCCATAGGGCTCGATGCGGGCCACCCATTGAGCCTGCTTCCAAGGCAGCAGGCCGACCAGGATGCGGCCGCCATCGAGCGGCGGCACAGGGAACAGATTAAAGGCCCACATCACCAAGTTGACCATGATGCCTGCGCGACACATGGCAATGAAAAAGCGCTCGTTCACGCCCGCACCAAGCAGTACCAGCAGCAGCGCGGCCCAGAGTATGGCTTGCACGAAATTGGAGGCCGGGCCCGCCAGGGCGACCCAGATCATGTCGCGCTTGGGATGACGCAAATGGTCAAAGCGTACGGGTACGGGCTTGGCATAGCCGAAAAGAAAAGCGCCCGAAGTGGCGAAGTACAGCACCAGAGGCATCAGGATGGTGCCAACGGGATCTATGTGCTTGATGGGATTGAGCGTGATACGGCCCATCATGGCGGCCGTGTTGTCGCCAAAATGACGCGCCGCATAGCCGTGCGCCGCCTCATGGATGGTGATGGCGAACAGCACGGGAAGTGCGTAGATCAGTACGGTTTGGATGAGTTCGGAGATTTGCACGGCTCGATTGTCTCAGACGCCAGCCTTTGTCGTGAGGCTGTGCTGGCTTGCTGCAGGTTTGCACTGGCTTGCGACCCTCCTGGAATGTAGCAAAATGCAACGCTGATAAAGAGTTGGAACCGCAAGTGGCTGTTTCATTCTCCGAAAATGAGGCAAGGAATCAATCGTGGGAATTTTTGCAAGACTGCGCATCAGCGTGCGGCTGGTGATTGTGTTTGGCATTATCAGCATGCTGATGGTGTTGCTGGTAGCTATCGGTTTCAGCGCCCTGGGGCATGTGAGTCAGAGCCTGCAGACAGGCAAGTTGCAGCCTGCCGAAATCAAAGGTCTGCTCGCCGACGTGGAGAACGCCAGGTATTGGGTGCTGGGCCTGGGCGGCCTGGTTTGCGTCGTGTGCGCGCTGGCCTGGTTCAGCCTGCGTCGCGGCATTGTGGAGCCGCTGCAGCAAGCCATTTTGATTGCCGAGACGGTGGCCGCCGGTGATTTGAGCCAGGAGTTCTCATCCGATATCCAGGGCGACTTTGGCCGTTTGCTCACGGCGCTTGGCACCATGGAAGACACGCTGACCGAGCTGGTGGGTGATATCAAGCAGTCCACTGACTCCATCAGCATCAGCGCGGGTGAGATTGATGCGGGCAATACCAATCTTTCCAGTCGAACCGAAACCCAAGTCAGTGCACTGACCGAGACGGCTGCCAGCATGGAGCAACTGACGGCCACTGTACGCCAGAATGCAGACCGGGCGCGCTCGGCCAGTTCCTTGGCTGTCAATGCATCGGCCACGGCCGAGCGGGGAGGTGCTGTGGTGGGCCAAGTGGTGCACACCATGGACGCTATCAGCGGCAGCTCGCGCAAGATTGTGGACATCATCCAGGTGATTGAAGGCATTGCCTTTCAGACCAATATCCTGGCCCTCAATGCCGCCGTGGAAGCGGCCCGCGCCGGCGAGCAGGGCCGAGGCTTTGCGGTGGTGGCCAGCGAAGTGCGTTCCCTGGCGCAGCGCAGCGCCGATGCGGCCAAGCAGATCAAGGAGCTGATCACTGCCAGCGTGAGCCAGGTGGAAAGCGGTGCAGGCTTGGTGGGTCAAGCTGGCAGCACCATGAATGACATCATGCAGGCCGTGGACCAGGTCAGCGGTCTGCTGGGCGAGATCTCCCATGCCTTGCAGGAGCAAAGCGAGGGCATTGCCCATGTGAACACTGCTGTGGCGCACATGGACAGCACCAACCAGGAAAATGCCGTGCTGGTGCAGCAGGCCACGCAGGCGGCTGCGGCCTTGAATGCTCGCACCCAGGATTTGCAGCAGGCGGTGGGCGCTTTCAAACTGGATGAGGAAGATGCCGCGCAAGTCGCCTGGCAGCGCTCGGCAGCTTTTATGACTGGCGTCGCCGCACCGCGCGCCATGGGTGTGCGGCCATCGGCGCGAGCCAGCCAGAAAGTGCTGGAGTACGAAGAAGCTTGATTTCAGTGCGCGAAGCGCTTGAGGTTCATATGGGAAAAGCGATTTAAGCTATTAATTTTAATAAAAAAGAGGCCAAGCGCCTCTTTTTTTCATTGCTGCAGCGGTTTAAACCGCCTGCAAGCCAATCGCTTCCAGCGGGCCGCCACCCTGGCGCACCACCGTGGGAGGGTTGTTCATCGCCATGGGCGTGAGATCCAGCACCGTGGTTGGTTCCTGGGGGCAGCCTCCTGAATCGACTACCGCATCCAGCTCATGCGGAAAGCGTTCGAGGATGGAGTCGGCATCATTGAGCGGCTCAGTTTCGCCGGGTGCAATCAGCGTGGTGGCCAGCAGCGGTTCGCCAAGCTCTTCGAGCAGCAGTTGCAGGCCTTTGCGGTCGGGTACGCGCAGGCCTATGGTCTTGCGCGAGGGGTGACTCAGGCGCTTGGGCACTTCCTTGCTGGCTTCCAGAATAAAAGTGTAGGGGCCGGGCGTGGCCAGCTTGAGCAAACGGTATTGACGGTTGTCCACGCGGGCGTAGTTGGAGAGCTCGGACAGGTCACGACACAGCAGCGTCAGGTGGTGCTTGTCATTGATCTGGCGAATGCGGCGCATGCGGTCCACGGCATTCTTGTCGTCGAGATGACAGACCAGGGCATAGCTGGAGTCCGTGGGGACGGCAAGAATGGCACCCTTGCGCAGCATGTCGGCAGCCTGTTTGATGATGCGGGGCTGCGGGTTCGCGGGATAGACTTCAAAGCGTATTGTCATAAACAGCCTCTCGATGCAGATATCTTGTCGGGCGCGTTGAGTCTTGCTTATTGCGCGCGTTGAATGCGCTCATGCAGCAGCTCCCAAACCGGCGTGAGCTGGCTTGGCAGAGGAGGCAGATCGCCCAGGTCGGTATGCGACTCCTCGGGACTGTGAAAATCGCTGCCGCGCGATGCGGCCAGCTCGAACTCCTTGGCCATATCGGCGTAGATCGCATACTCGTGCGGGCGGTGGCTGCCGGTCACTACCTCCACGCCTCTGCCGCCGTGGTGCTTGAATTCGGTGAACAGCGCGTATTCCTCATTGGCCGTGAAGTTGTAGCGCGCCGGGTGGGCAATCACGGCCACGCCGCCCGCGTCCACAATCCAGCGCACGGCATCGCGCAGACGCGACCAGGTGTGGGGCACATAGCCGGGGCGGCCTTCGGTCAGATACTTGCGAAACACCTCATAGGTATCGGAGCAGACACCGGTCTCCACCAGAAAGCGGGCAAAGTGGGTGCGCGAAATCAGCTCGGGATTGCCGGCAAAGCGCAGCGCCCCTGCAAAGCTGCCTGGAATGCCTGCGGCTTCCAGTTGCTGCGCCATTTCCCTGGCACGAGGCTCGCGGCCGTTGCGGGTGTCGTACAAGCCCTGGCTCAGCTGCGCATCGTCGGCATCAAAGCCCAGCCCCACGATGTGCACCGTGGCGCCGGCAAAAGTGACCGAAATTTCCACTCCTGTCAGATAGTCCATGCCGCAGGCATGGGCCGCAGCTGCAGCGCGATGCTGGCCGCCCACCTCGTCGTGATCCGTCAGCGCCCATAGCTCTACCCCTTTGCTGGCGGCGCGCTGGGCCAGTTGTTCGGGGGTCAAGGTGCCGTCTGACACGACGGAATGGCTGTGCAGATCAGCGTTCAAGTAGGTTTTTGGCACAGGTCCATTGTAGGGCGCAGTGCTTTGCGCCGTGATTTGCGAGGGCTGGGGGCAACCCTTGATGGCACGCCGCGTTGTTGGTAGGTGTAACAATAGTTAATATTTCTACTCGGATGCCGAAACCCGTGAATACGGGCCATGTCTGCAAGGCTTGGCGCGGGGCGGCGGTCAGGAAACAGGTAATTTCATGAAGTTCAATCAGTTCACGGTATCCCAGAAACTTTGGGCTCTGGTGGCGGGTTTGCTGGCAGGTTTGCTGCTGGTTACCGCAGGCAGTCTGGCGTATCTGCACCAGGTCAATGCGGAGATCGCAGAGCAGGTCAATCGCACCCAGACAGCGGCCAATCTGGCCAGCGAATGGATGGCTTCGACACAGCTGAGCGTGGACCGCTCCATCGTGGCGGCGATTTCTTCCGAAGAAAATCTGGTCGAGCAGCAGCGCAAGCTGATGACCGAGGGCATTGCCCGCATCACCGAGCTGCAAAAGCAGCTGGTGGATGGCGCGCAGGATGAAGCCTCTCGCAAGGCTCTGGAAGTCATTGCCGAGCACCGTCGCAAGACGCTGGCGGCCAACACCGCCGTGCAGCAGGCCCGCATCAACAATGATTTCGCGACGGCGTTCGATATTGTGGAAAAGCAGCTGCAGCCGGAAGCCAAATCCTATATGGCTGCCCAGCAAAGCTTTGTGCGTCTGCAGGACGAGCGCCGGGCCCAGGCCGTGGCTCAGGGCCAGAGTGCTCGTAGCAGCGCCTATCTGGTGATTGCCATGGTGTGTGGCGTGATCGTGCTGCTGGGGCTGTTCACGGGCGCTGTCATCATGCGCTCCATTACCCGTCCGTTGAGCGAAGCCGTAGCACTGGCAGACGCGATTGCCGCTGGTGACTTGACGGCCTCGGTTACCAACAACCGCCATGACGAGCTGGGGCGATTGCTGCAGTCGCTCAATACGATGACGGCCCGCCTGCGTTCCGTGGTCGGCCAGGTGCGCTCGGGGGTGGAGTCGGTTTCCTCAGCTTCGGGGCAGATTGCCACCGGCAACCAGGACCTGTCGGCCCGCACCGAGCAGACTGCCGCCAACCTGGAAGAGACTGCAGCCAGCATGGAAGAGCTGACGGCAACAGTCAGTCAGTCTGCCGACACGGCCCGTCAGGCCAACCAGCTGGCGGCAACGGCAGCGCAAGCGGCCGAGCAGGGCGGCCAGGTGGTGCAGCAAGTGGTGAACAGCATGCAGCAGATCACCGACAGCAGCCGCAAGATTGCCGACATCATCGGCGTGATCGACTCGATTGCCTTTCAGACCAATATCCTGGCGCTGAACGCTGCCGTGGAAGCGGCCCGTGCCGGCGAGCAAGGCCGTGGCTTTGCCGTGGTGGCCAGCGAGGTACGCAACCTGGCCCAGCGCAGTGCCGAAGCGGCCAAGGAGATCAAGCAACTGATCACCGCGAGCGTGGACAACGTGCAGTCCGGCTCGCAGCAGGTGGAGCTGGCGGGCAAGAGCATGGAAGACATCGTTTCCAGCGTGCGCCGCGTCAGCGATCTGATCGGTGAGATCACGGCCTCGTCAACCGAGCAGCGCGACGGTATCAACCAGGTCAATCAGGCCGTGAGCAATCTGGACCAGATGACGCAGCAGAATGCGGCCCTGGTGGAGGAGTCCAGTGCGGCCGCCTTGTCCATGCAGGAGCAGGCACAGCGTCTGTCGGAAGTGGTTTCCACCTTCAAGCTGGGCCAGGATAGCTATGCTTTGCGTCCTTCCGCGCCCGTGGCGGCAGCCGTAAGACCTGTCGTAGCCAAGCCCGTGTTTGCCAAGCCTGCTGCAGCTCCCAAGGTGCCGGCACCGGTCAAGGTTGCGGCCCAGACTCGGGTCGTGCCCGCTGCCAAGCCCGCGCTGGCAAAAACGGCTGAATCTGACGACGACTGGGAAACCTTTTAAGTCACTCTTTCTCTAAAAAAAGCCCGCGCTCTTCTGTTTGAGGAGCGCGGGCTTTTTGTCTATTTTGATAGCCGATTGCGCATGCCAGCCAAGCCCTTGATTGCAAATGGCTTGAGATTTTCTATGCTGTGATTGCTTGCTTTGCGTTGAATCCCTTCAGGACTGAAAGCCGAGATTCAGGAAGCCATGGCCCAAAACGCAGCCTGGGGTAACCCCCGACAAGACTGCTCCATATGTGGGTTGCAAAAAAGTTGTAACAATTATTAATATTTAATTACAGATTCGCGTGAAGCCAATCTGTGGGGGAGGGCTGCGTCTTTCGTCTGCTGTTGGGCTGCTGCGCGGCCATGAACGCTGGTGTGGCGGTGTCCTTGGTCTGTCGGTTGCGCTTTGCAGATGGGTTTGTTCATGAAGTGGTTTCAATTCACCGTTGCCCAAAAGCTATGGGCCCTGGTGATCGGTCTTCTGGGTGGCATGTTGCTGGTGACAGTGGGCAGCCTGACGTATTCCAATCGGGTCAATCAGGCCATCTTGGCCGATGTGGTGAGGGCGCAGGCGGGGGCGGCACAGGCGCGCGAATGGCGTCAGCTGACCGAAATGAGCATGGACCGTTTTGCGGCGGCTGCCAACTCCACGGATGACAATCTGATAGCGGCGCAGCACAAGCTGCTGGCGCCGTTGATCGCCTCCATCAATGCCTTGCGCGACAAGGTGGTAGCGGGGGCCACCACGGACGAAGCCAAGAAGATGCTGGATGAAGTCTCGGCGCACCGCGACAAGCTGATTGATATCAACAAGGTGCTTGATCAGGCGCGCCGCGCCCATGAGTTCGAACGTTCTCAGCAACTGATTGCCAGCGAACTCAATCCTGCGGTCCAGAAGTACTATGCCGCACTGGATGCCTATGCGCAGCTGCAGGAACGCTATCGGCAGCAGGCCCTGGCTCAGGGTGAGAGTTTGCGCCAGCGCGCCCATCTGATCAGCGGCATCATCTGCGCCTTGATCATCTTGCTGGGCTTGGTGACGGGCGTGTTCATCATGCGTTCCATTACCCGTCCGCTGAAGCAGGCTGTGGAGCTGGCCGATGCCATCTCCGGCGGAGATCTGAGCGCCTCGGCGCAGCATGAGCGCCATGACGAGCTGGGACATTTGCTCAGCTCGCTGAATGCGATGACAGCCCGCCTGCGCTCCGTGGTCGGCCAGGTGCGCTCGGGGGTGGAGTCGGTTTCCTCCGCTTCGGGGCAGATTGCCACCGGCAACCAGGACCTGTCGGCCCGCACCGAGCAGACTGCCGCCAACCTGGAAGAGACTGCAGCCAGCATGGAAGAGCTGACGGCAACAGTCAGTCAGTCTGCCGACACGGCCCGTCAGGCCAACCAGCTGGCGGCAACGGCAGCACAAGCGGCCGAGCAGGGCGGCCAGGTGGTGCAGCAAGTGGTGAACAGCATGCAGCAGATCACCGACAGCAGCCGCAAGATTGCCGACATCATCGGCGTGATCGACTCGATTGCCTTTCAGACCAATATCCTGGCGCTAAACGCCGCCGTGGAAGCGGCCCGTGCCGGCGAGCAAGGCCGTGGCTTTGCCGTGGTGGCCAGCGAGGTACGCAACCTGGCCCAGCGCAGTGCCGAAGCGGCCAAGGAGATCAAGCAACTGATCACCGCGAGCGTGGACAACGTGCAGTCCGGCTCGCAGCAGGTGGAGCTGGCGGGCAAGAGCATGGAAGACATCGTTTCCAGCGTGCGCCGTGTAAGCGATCTGATCGGTGAGATCACGGCCTCGTCCACCGAGCAGCGCGACGGTATCAATCAAGTCAATCAGGCCGTGAGCAATTTGGACCAGATGACGCAGCAGAATGCGGCCCTGGTGGAGGAGTCCAGTGCGGCTGCCTTGTCCATGCAGGAACAGGCACAGCGTCTATCGGAAGTGGTTTCGGTCTTCAGACTGGGGAGCCGCGATGCCGAGACTATGGACTATGGATTTTCAGCTCCGACGCTGGCTCCAGCCTTGATTTCCGCCAACGGGGTGCAGCGAACTGCGGCCGCCCGTTTGCCCAGGCCGACGTCTTCGGTCAGGCGGCTCGTGAGGTCAGAGGAAGAATGGGAAAAGTATTAAGGTCTGCAGACAGCAGCCGCCCTCATCGACTGGCAGATGAGGGGGCTGACTATGCAATGAATAGCTGCAAACGGTGATGAGCAAAGGGCTTGAGTGGCTGTCTGATCAAAGTCCCATATTGCCCGCACCGCCTTCAAAGCCTTGGGCGGCTTCGATCAGGAACTGCACTTTGCGCTCGCCGCGCCATTCGTTGATGTCGAGGCGGTAGGCCAGCGTCATGCGGCTGGGCAGCGGATCGGTGTGATTGAACCAGATGCCGTCAATCTTGGAGCCGTGATGCAGCAGCTCCAGTTTCAGGTGTTTCTCGCCTACCAGGCGCTGAGACATCACTTCCAGTTCCTCGCTGAAGGTGGGTGCGGCAAAGCCCTGACCCCAGACGGCCAGTTGCAACTGGTCGATCAGCGTCGTATCCAGCCACTGTGGCGACAGCGGGCCGTCGGTTTCCATGCGGCGCGTCAGCGTGGCGGCGTCCAGCCATTCCTGGGCCACCTGGGCCAGGGCCTGCTCGAACTCGTCAAAGCGCGCTTCTTCAAGCGTGCAACCGGCCGCCATGGCGTGGCCGCCAAAGCGCAGCAGCAGACCGGGGTGGCGCTTGCTGACCAGGTCCAGCGCATCACGCAGATGAAAGCCGGGAATGCTGCGGCCCGAACCCTTGAGTTCGTGCTCTTTGCCGGGTGCGCCGCTGGCGGCGAACACAAAAGTGGGACGGTGCAGCTTGTCCTTGATGCGCGAGGCCACGATGCCGACCACGCCTTCGTGAAAGTCGGGGTCGAATACGCTGATGGCGGCCGGCGGCGTCATGCCGTCTTCGCACAGGCCTTCGGCCATCAGAAAAGCATGCTCCCGCATGCCGACCTCAATCTCGCGTCGCTCGCGATTGATGCTGTCCAGCATGCGCGCCAGATTCTCGGCGCGGCCTGCGTCCTCGGTGGTCAGGCATTCAATGCCGATCGTCATATCGGCCAGGCGCCCGGCGGCGTTGATGCGCGGGCCCAGGGCAAAGCCGAAGTCAAAGGTGGTGGCCATGTCAAGGCGGCGGCCGGCGGCATCAAACAGTGCGCGTATGCCTGGTTGCATCTGGCCTTTGCGAATCTGCTTGAGGCCCAGCGCCACCAGACGGCGATTGTTGGCATCGAGCTTGACCACATCGGCCACCGTGCCCAGGGCGACCAGAGGCAGCAGGATTTCAAGTCGCGGCTGGCTGTGGCGGTCAAAGCGGCCGCGGTTGCGCAGCTCGGTGCGCAGGGCCAGCAGTACATAGAACATCACGCCCACGCCGGCCATGGACTTGCTCGCAAACTCGCAGCCCGGTTGGTTGGGGTTGACGATGGCGTCCGCCAGCGGCAGGTGGTCGCCGGGCAGGTGGTGATCGGTGACGAGCACGGCCAGGCCCAGCTCCTTGGCTACGGCCACGCCTTCCACGCTGGCAATGCCGTTGTCCACGGTGATCAGCATGTCGGCACCGGTTTCCTTGACGCGGCGCGAGATGGGCGCCGTGAGGCCGTAGCCGTCCACCACGCGGTCGGGCACCAGATAGTCGACATGGGCCGCGCCCAGCAAGCGCAGGCCGCGCACGCCCACCGCGCAGGCCGTGGCGCCGTCGCAGTCGTAATCTGCCACGATGCATAAGCGCTTTTGCTGCGCTATGGCATCGGCCAGCAGTTGCACGGCAGCGTCCATGCCGCGCAGGCCGGAAGGTGCCAGCAGTCTGGCCGGAGCGTCGTCCAGCTCATCGGCCGAGCACACGCCGCGTGCCGCATAAAGCTGGGCCAGCAGCGGATGAACATTGGCCTTGAGCAGGGCAGAAACGCTGTCGGAGGGAATCTGGCGGGGAATGATTTTCATAGCATTTCGCGCAGATTTGGCAAGGGCTTCGCGCCAAAAATGCTCTTGAACTTGTCCATGAGGCCTGGTTTGGCTGGGCGCCAGGTCACGGCATTGCGCTCGCCGCACAAGGTCAGGCGGATGTCCTCGCCCTGGGTCAGGCGTTGCCCAAGATGGGCCATCAAGCTGCCATCGAGCTGCTGCCAGGCCTGGCGCCAGCTCTGCACATCGCCTTGCAGGGCCGGGATGCGCAAATCATTCACGCAGGCGGCAGCGGTGTCGGGCTGCGGCAGCTGGGTCAGGCGGCCTGCACCATGCACCCAGAAGGAGTTGATGGGCTGCAGGCCACGCTCGGCGCGCTGGTCGTTGAATACATGGGTGTAGAGCAGCATTTGCAGCTCGCTTTGCAGGCGCTGGATCACGGCGCCCTGCTTGGCATCGGGGAACCAGGGGCGCACATCGCGGTTTTGCACCCGGTCCAGGCTGGCCGTGGCCAGTTGCTCGAAGGCCGCGCCGCGCGCCAGCCAGAGATCGGGTTGCAGATAGTCGATGGCAATCCCATCGTCGGCAAACCAGGGCGAAATCAGGGCCAGCAACTGGCGCGACTCTTCTTCGCCCAGTGGCGCAGCCGCGGGATCGCTTTGCACCACCTGATCCGCACCGATATGCCAGTGGCAGGGCGTGATGAAGGCGCAGGCCTGCTCTGTTTGTCGGGCTGCCAGCGCCGCCCAGGCAATCAGGCCGGGCGCTTCGGGCAGTTGCAGGCTGCGCGCCAGCATGCGCTCATGTGGGGGGGAGAAATCGAGTTCATCGCCGGAGATCGCCGTGTCGGGCGACATCCGGGCCAGCACGGCCTGCAGGTTGGGCAGTTGCAAATCGTCCCAAGCGGCAGCGGTGGCGGGGCCGCTGGCGTAGGCGATGATGATTTGCGTGGCACCGGCAGCCTGGGCTGCCGGAATCAAAGGCGCGGTCAAAGACATGGCCGCTATTGTCGGGCATGCGTGGCACACAGGTCGGTGGCAGGGTGTATTGCTATTGAATGTATAGCTTTTTACGCTTATGAATAAAGGACTTGAGCCTGTTTTGGCTTCAAGTCCTTGAATGCAGCGCTGCAGCATGGAGCTGTGTGACGCTCAGCGCGATGGCATGTTCTTGCTGGTATAGACCAGGCTGTAGCTGGCATCGTCGGCAATGGCCGGCATGCTGGCGTTCCAGGCTTCCCAGCTAGCGCGCATGGCCTGCAGGCGCTCGGGTTGCAGGCCCGCCTGGTTGGCGCGCTCGCGTTCGTCGCTGGCAATGTTGAACAGGTATTCGTTGTCTTCCACGCGCAGATATTTCCAGTCGCCCTCGCGCAAGGCGCGTTGGCCGCGGTAAAGCATGCGCCAGTACAGCGGGCGGCCAAATTCCGCGCCCTCGCCCTGCAGCACGGGCAGGAGGGAGACGCCATCAAGCGGGTAGTCGGGGTCGGCGGCTACGCCAGCGGCATCGAGCACGGTGGCAGACCAGTCCATGCTCATGCATTGCTGGGTGCTGGTGCGTGCGGGTGCAATCACGGCGGGCCAGTGGGCAATCCATGGCACGCGAATGCCGCCTTCGGTCAGGTCCATCTTGCCGCCCACCAAAGGCCAGCTGTCCGAGAAGCGCTCGCCGCCGTTATCGCTGGTGAAGATGATGAGGGTGTTGTCCAGCTGGCCGTTCTTGCGCAGCGCATCGACGATCCAGCCAATGCCTTCATCCATGTGATGAATCATGCGGCGGTACTGGTGGATGTTGCCGCCCGCCAGATGGGCGATGCCCGCGCCCAGTTGCTCGGCGGTTTCGCGGTCGTCGCGTGTCTCCCAGGGCCAGTGCGGAGCCGTGTAGTGCAGGCTCAGGAAAAAAGGCGTATCGCCCTCGCTCATGCGGTTGACAAAGTCCACGCTGCGCTGGGATAGCAGATCGGTCAGATAGCCTTCGTCGTGGTGCTCTTCCTCGCCCACCCACAGATCATGCTGGCCGGAGGAGCTCAGATGGGTGAAGTAGTCCACGCCGCCCGACATGGGGCCGAAATACTCCTCATAGCCCGAGCGCAGCGGGCCGAAATGGGGCGGGTAGCCCAGATGCCACTTGCCTATCAGCGCCGTGCGGTAGCCCGAGTCCTTGAGCAGCGATGGCACGGTAGGGATTTCGGGCGGCAGGCCCAGCTTGGCGCCCAGGGGCGTGCCGCGCGTCTTGCTGTTGATGGGCTCCTCGGCCGCACCGCGCAGGCGGTACTGGTAGCGGGCCGTGGCCAGTGCAAAGCGGGTGGGCGAGCACACGGGCGAGTTGGCATAGCCCTGGGTGAGCTTGAGGCCGTTCTGGGCCAGGGAGTCGAGCACGGGCGAGACCGCGCCGAATTCGGCCTCGCGCCCGCCGTAGCAGCCCAGGTCGGCATAGCCCAGGTCGTCGGCCACGATAAAGATGATGTTGGGGCGGTTCATGAGTTGCTTGTCGTTTTTGTCGCAAGAAAATGAGTCTGGCGATACGCTCATTCCATCTTCATGCCGGTGGCCTGGATCACGCTCTTGTAGCGTTCGGTCGTGGTCTGCAGGCGCTTGGCAGCAAGCTCTCCTGTCAGGCCTTCGTAGACCAGGTCGTTGCTGCGCATGCGCTCGCGCAGCTGGGTGTCTTTCATGGCTTTTTCCAGCGCGCTCTGAATCTTGAACACCAAGGGCTCGGGCGTGGCGGCCGGCACCCACAAGGCAAACAGCACTTCCTGCTCCAGATTCTTGTGGCCCAACTCCGCCACGGTAGGCACATTGGGCACCAGCGGGTTGCGCTTGGCGGTGGTCACCGCCAGCGGGGTGACCTTGCCTGCCGCCACCTGGCCCAGTAGGGCAGAGGAGCTGATGATGCCGCCATCCACCTCGCCTGAAATGATAGCGGTGCTGGCAGGTGCATTGCCTTTGTAGGGCACGTGGCTGACCTTGGCTGCTGTCTCATGCGTGAGAATGGCCGAGGCCAGATGGCCTGGTGTGCCATAGCCGGCGGAGCTCAGGGTGAGGCCCTCTTTTTTGCCGCGATCAATGAACTGCTCCAACGTCTTCATACCGGTCTTGGGGTTCACGGCCACCATCATGCCTTGCGAGGCAATCAGCATGACGGCTCTCAAGTCGCTGTTCTTGAATGGCATGCTTTTGTAGATGAAGGGGTTTACGGTGAAGGTGGTATCAATTCCGACCAGTACCGTGTAGCCGTCTGCCGGCGCCTTGGCCGCGTTGTCCGTGCCGATATTGCCGCCGGCACCAGGGCGGTTGTCCACCACGAAAGGCTGCTTGAGTTCGCGTTGCAGCACCTCGCCCAGGCTGCGCGCCAGAATGTCGGCAGCGCCCGCGGGCGAGAACGCAACCACCATGCGCACGGGTTTGCTGGGCCAGTTGGCTGCATTGGCATCACTGCCAGCTTGGGCGTGGGCGGCAATACCAGCGCTGCCCAGCAGCAGGGCCAAGCTGGTGTGAAGAAGATGGCGGCGGGGTGCAATCAACGCAGAAAACATGGCAACAAACTTTCTTCTCTGTGAGAACACCCAGGCTTTGAGAAAATCCAGACCCATGCCAAGCGGTGTTCTTGGTGTCTCCAATCAGGAGCGCCCACTGTAGAAGTCCGGGCATCAATTGACCAAATCAACTCATCTCCGTGAATACCCGATCACCTCCGACAAGCATTCACCAGATGCTGCTGTTTCGCATCAACCGCTTTTTTGGTGCGGCTGGTGGCGTGGCCATGCGCATGTGCGAGGCACGCTTTGGCCTGACGCGCCGCGAATGGGGGGTGATGGCGACGGTAGCGATGAACGAAGGTCTGCTTTCATCGGAACTGGCTGAGAAAGCTTTGCTGGACCGGGTTCGTACCTCACGCGCTCTGGGCGGGCTGGAGGACAAGGGCTGGGTGCAGCGCCAACCTCTGCCAGGCGACCGCCGCCGGATTGCCATTTACCTGACCGATGAAGGGCGGCGCATGTATGGGCTGATCCTGCCGGAGATGGCAAAAATTCATTTGGATCTGGTGTCGGTGCTCAGCGATGCGGAGCTGGCGCAGTTCGACGACATGCTGGCCAGGCTGCAAGCCCATGCGCAGACACTGGAGCAGCAGGAGCACTATGCAGACTTGCCGCATGTAACTCGCAGCAGCCGGGGAAAGCGCCTGAAATAGAGCGTTTCACAAGAATTGCCCCCTGGGGCCTAGACCGGCGTCAGGACATTGCAGGCAATGCCACAATGCGGGCAACATGCAATTTCCCTACGAACTGGCCGTGGGCTGGCGCTATACCCGCGCGGGGCGCGCCACGCGTCGCAATGGCTTCATCTCCTTTATCTCGGGTGTCTCCATGCTTGGCATTGCGCTGGGCGTGGCGGCTTTGATCATTGTGCTGAGCGTGATGAACGGCTTCCAGAAGGAAGTGCGCGATCGCATGCTCAGCGTGGTTTCCCATGTGGAAATCTTTGCGCCCCAGGGCTCGCCCCTGCCCGATGTGGAGCGCACCATGCGCGAGGCGCGGGCCAATCCCGACGTGGTGGGTGCAGCTCCTTTTGTCTCCGCGCAGGCGCTGCTGGCGCGCGGCGAGGATATGAAGGGCGCGCTGGTGCGCGGCATAGACCCCAGCCGCGAAGGCGAGGTGACCGATATGGCCGCAGCCAACGGCGAGGTGCTCAAGCAGCTGGTGCCCGGTGAATTCAAAGTGGTGCTGGGGGTGGAGCTGGCCCGCTCGCTGGGCGTGCGCGAGGGCGATGTGGTCACCATGATTGCGCCCAGCGGCCAGGTCACGCCGGCCGGCGTGGTGCCGCGTTTGAAGCAGATGACGGTGGCCGGCACTTTTGACTCGGGCCACTACGAATACGACTCGGCCCTGGTGATGATGCATTACGAGGATGCGCAGCGCCTGTTCCGCCTCGAGGGGCCTACCGGCATACGCCTGAAGCTCAAGGACTTGCACGAAGCTCCGCGCGTGGCGCAGGAGCTGGCCAACACCTTGACGGACAGCCTCTTCATCCGCGACTGGACGCAGCAGAACAAGACCTGGTTTGCCGCCGTGCAGCTGGAAAAACGCATGATGTTCATCATCCTCACGCTGATCGTGGCCGTGGCGGCCTTCAATCTGGTCTCCACGCTGGTGATGAGCGTGCAGGACAAGCGGGCTGACATTGCCATTTTGCGCACCCTGGGCGCCTCGCCCTCGTCCATCATGGGCATCTTCATGGTGCAAGGCGCCATGGTGGGCGTGATTGGCACGCTGGCCGGTCTGGGCCTGGGTCTGCTGATTGCGTTCAACATCGATGTGATCGTGCCGGCCATCGAGCATGCACTGCACGCCAACTTCCTGCCCAAGGACATTTATCTCATCAGCAAGATGCCCAGCGAGCCGCAAAGCTCGGACATCGTGCCCATTGGCGTCATCTCTTTGGTACTGGCTTTTGTGGCCACGATTTATCCCAGCTGGCGTGCCAGCCGCGTGAACCCGGCGGAGGCACTGCGTTATGAATGATGTTTCAACCCGCTTGACGGCAGGTCAGACCGTGCTCAAGGCACAGGGCCTGACCAAGCGATTCGTGGAAGGCAAGCTCGACGTGGCCGTGCTGCAAGGCGTGGACCTGGAAGTGCGCGCCGGCGAGACCCTGGCCATCGTGGGGGCCTCGGGCTCGGGCAAGAGCACGTTGCTGCACTTGTTGGGCGGGCTGGATGCGCCCAGCAATGGCAGCGTGGAGCTGATGGGCCAGCCGCTGCACCGCCTGAACCCGCAAAAACAGGGCGCGTTGCGCAACCAGCACCTGGGTTTTATCTACCAGTTTCACCATCTGCTGGCCGAGTTCTCGGCGCAGGAAAACGTGGCCATGCCGCTGCGCATTCGCCGCGATGACAAGCTCGATTGCATGGACCGCGCCGGGCAGATGCTGAGCGCGGTGGGCCTGAAGGATCGCGTGCTGCACCGCCCGGCCGAGCTTTCGGGCGGCGAGCGCCAGCGCGTGGCGATTGCGCGGGCGCTGGTCACCCGCCCGGCCTGCGTGCTGGCCGATGAACCCACGGGCAATCTGGATCGCAACACGGCGGAAACCGTGTTCGGCCTGATGCTGGAATTGGCGCGCAGCCACGGCACGGCGTTTGTGATGGTGACGCACGATGAATCGCTGGCCGCGCGTTGCGACCGCATGGTGCGCCTGGTGCGGGGCCAACTCACCTGAGGTTTTTGTACCGCGCCAAAGCCAAGGCCGGCGCTAACTGCTTCTGTATCAGGAGCGGTTGGCGCCTTTTTTGTTTGGTTGTTGCGCGTCTTTGGCGCTAAGTTCCTTTTTCAACAAGCGCTGATTGCTTCTGTATTGAGAGCGATGTGTTGTCTATGGGCTGGGCGATGCGTGGGCGTGCCGCCCAGATAAGAGGGTTTGGGGCTGCTGCCAGGGCCTGGACTGACTGGCTCGCGGTGTACATCCTGCGCGCTTAAATCGTCGGTCACCTCGCGCAGCTTGGATGATTGGCTTAGCGAGGCCTGAACCACCTCGCCCATGATCTGCGTCACCTGGCGCGAGGAGTTGACGATTTCCTCCATGGTCAATCCCGCATCGCGCACCTGGGCCACGCCCTGGGTGACCTGGTGGACCGAAGCCTGTATCAGCTGCTTGATCTCCTTGGCTGCCTCCGTGCTGTGCTGGGCCAGCTGGCGCACCTCGCTGGCTACCACGGCAAAGCCGCGTCCCTGTTCGCCGGCGCGTGCGGCTTCGACTGCGGCATTCAAGGCCAGCAGATTGGTCTGGAAGGCGATGGAATCCATCATGCCGATGATGTCGCTGATCTTGCGCGAGCTGTCGCTGATGGACTCCATCGTGGCGACCACTTCCTGCACGGTATGGCCACCTGCTTCGGCCACACGGCGGGCATCCTGTGCCAGCTCATTGGCTTGACGGGCCTGATTGGCGCTTTCCGTCAGGCCCTGCACTGCTGCACGCAGCGTTTGCGCCGCCGTCACGCGGCGGGTGATGTTGGTGGCGAATTTCACCACTTTGAACGGCCTGCCGTCGGCATCCAGAATCGGGTTGTAGCTAGCTTCAATCCACACCTGCCTGCCGTTTTTCCCCAGGCGCAGATATTGGCCCGCGTCATGGTGGCCGTTGCCCAGCTTTTGCCAGAACTGCTGGTATGCGGTGCTGCTGCGCTCTGACGGCTGCACAAACATGCTGTGGTGCTTGCCCACAATCTCGGACAGGCTGTAGCCCAGCGTCTGCAAAAACAGATCATTGGCGTGGAGGATGACGCCGTTGAGGTCGAACTCTATGGTGGCCTGAACCTTGGAGATGGCGTCCAACTGCCCGCGTGCATCGGCTTCGCGGTGTTGCTGCTCAGTGATGTCGGTCGCGTATTTGACGACTTTGAAGGGCTTGCCCTGGCTGCCGAGAATGGGGTTGTAGCTGGCTTGCAGCCACACGTCTTCGCCTCGGCTGTTGGTGCGGCGGTAGCGGCCGCTGTCGTGCGCGCCGGCAGCCAGACGCTGCCAGAAATTGGCATATTCGTCACTGTTGCGCGTTTCCTCATCCACAAACATGCGGTGATGCTGGCCGATGATCTGCTCGGCGCTGTAGCCCATGGTGTCGAGGAAATTGCGGTTGGCCGCGAGCACATGACCTTGCAGATCAAACTCGATCACGGCCTGTACCCGATCAAGCGCTGCCAGCTTGCCCGCCATGTCGGCCGCATGCCGACCACGGCCCAGGCCCAGAAGGCGACCTCGTAGAAATCCAGTCATGAGATGCTCCTGCTGCGCTGTGGTAAATGCCAAAAATGTTGCTTAATGATTAAGTTGTTGCAGCATGTTTTCTTGTAAGACGATGCTGATTTTGCATAAGCTTTTTTCTCACGTTGCATAACGCTTGCTGCCTATAGGCTGTGTAGGTGGGCATCCCTACACAGGCCCGCCCAAAGCGGATGGCATGATGACTGCATGTCTGTCTGGATAGATACCCATTGCCACCTGGATGCGCCGGAGTTTGCTGCCGATCGCGATGCCGTTCGCGACCTGGCCCGGGCTGCGGGC
The DNA here is from genome assembly GCF_965139575.1 of Comamonas aquatilis. Lineage (NCBI taxonomy): Bacteria > Pseudomonadati > Pseudomonadota > Betaproteobacteria > Burkholderiales > Comamonadaceae > Comamonas > Comamonas aquatilis. The sequence continues at coordinate 404,215 of NZ_CBCSIW010000001.1, forward strand.
GTGGCGCATCTGCTGATTCCTGCCGTGGAGCGCAGCCATTGGCAGCAGGTGATAGCGCTGGCCCACCGCCATGGCGACAGCTATGCCCTGGGCATTCATCCTCTTTTCACGCCAGCCGCCGAGGAGGCCGATATTCTGGCTCTGCGCGAATTGCTGCAGCAGCAGCGCAGCGATCCGCACCTGGTGGCCGTGGGTGAGATCGGGCTGGATTTTTTTGTGCCCGGTCTGGATGTCGAACGGCAGATCTGGTTTTACGAGCAGCAGATCAAGCTGGCGCGCGAGTTTGATCTGCCCGTCATCCTGCATGTGCGCAAATCCAGTGACCGCTTGCTCAAGACCTTGCGCCAGCACCCGGCGGTGGGCGGCATTGCCCATGCTTTCAATGGCAGTGCCCAGCAGGCGCAGGCGTTTATCGATCTGGGCTTCAAGCTGGGCTTTGGTGGTGCGCTGACTTATGAACGTGCACTCAAGTTGCGCGAGCTGGCGGCCTGTTTGCCGCTAGACAGCCTGGTGATGGAAACCGATGCGCCCGATATTCCCCCGCACTGGCTCTACACCACGGCCGAGAACCGGGCTCAGGGCCAGGCCCAGGGCCGCAACAGCCCGGCCGAGCTGCCGCGCATTGCCCAGCAAGTGGCGCAGCTGCGCGGCATGGAGGTGCAGGCTTTGGCCCAGGCCTGCACGGCCAATGCGCGGGCGGCCTTGGGGGGGCTGCCTGCTTTCAAGATTCAGGAATAAATCAATTGAAGCGCAGACTGGATATGAATATATAGCTCATTTATTCATAGTGTATTGAGCGCGCTCTCTGCTGCGAATTGGCGGCTTGGGCGACAATGGCGACCATGCTTTCTGATCATTCGGGGCCGGAGCCCAGGCGCTGGCAAGGGCTGGAGCCGGTCGCTGATGGACGCACCCAGGCCCTGTTGCTGGGCAGCTTCCCGGGTCTGCGCTCGCTGCAGCTACAGCAGTATTACGCCCACCCTCAAAACCAGTTCTGGCCGTTGCTGCAGGCCTTGTGGCTGCAGCACCCCCAGCCGCCGCGTGAAGATTACGCCGGTCGCTGCGAATGGCTGCTGGCGCGGGGGCTGGGACTGTGGGATGTGTATGCCAGCTGTGAGCGTGCAGGCAGTCTGGACAGCGCCATTCGCGCCGCCGAAGTCAATGATTTTGCGGGCTTGCGCCGGCTGTGCCCCCAGTTGAAGCTGGCGCTGCACAACGGCGGCGAAAGCTACAAACATGCGCGCCAGCTGCAAGGCCAGGGGCTGGAGGTGGTCAAGCTGCCATCCAGCAGCCCGGCCCATGCCAGCTGGTCATTCGATCAAAAACTGCAGTCCTGGCGTGAGGCTTTGTCGGCGCATGGACTGCTATGACTATGGTGTGAAACGTGATTCGTAAAACCCGTGGCGGGGCCAAGCCCGCCCATGAACCCCACAGTGACGGCGGCGCCCTGGAGCTGCCCGAAGTCAGCGTCTCCGACGACGGCGAGGTGCGCTATCTGCATCTGGGTACGCCCTGGGTGCAGGGCTCCATGTGCATCAAGCAGCCGTTCGAGATCGATCTGGAATATGTGCAGCGCATGATGGGCTGGCTGATGTTTGCCGAGCCGGCTTCCGTCACTCAGCGCCATGCCATGCAGCTGGGGCTGGGGGCGGCGGCCATCACCAAGTTCTGCCACAAGAAGCTGCGCATGAAGACTACGGCCATCGAGATCAATCCGCAGGTGCTTGCCGTGTGCCGCAGCTGGTTCAAGCTGCCGCCCGATAGCAGCACGCTGCAGGTGGTGCTGGCCGATGCCGCCCAGGAAATCAAAAAGCCCCAGTGGCAGGGCACGGTAGATGCGCTGGCCGTGGATCTGTACGACCATGAGGCAGCGGCTCCGGTGCTCGATAGTGCCGAGTTCTATGCTGATTGCCGCAATCTGCTGACGGAAGACGGCATCATGACCGTCAACCTGTTTGGCCGTTCATCGAGTTTTGACAAAAGCCTGGCGCAGATGGCCCAGGCTTTTGGCGAAGAGGCGCTCTGGGCCTTCAAGCCCACGCGCGAGGGCAATACCGTGGTGCTGGCCCAGCGTACGCCGCGCGCTCTGGATGCCGCAGCGCTGCAAGCGGCCAGCGAAATGGTGCAGGTGCGCTGGGACTTGCCTACAGGGCGCTGGCCCAAGGTGTTTGGCCCGGCCAAGGACGCGGGTGCCAGCACCAAGGCGGCAAAGCCTAAAGTGGCCAAGGCGACCGGTGCGAGCGCCAAAAAGGCCTGATGGCCAAGTCTGTGTCATGTGCCAGGGGCTTGAGTCTGGGCCGCAACTGCCGATACTCTGTTTATGACCATCAGCGCACTATCCAATGCCTCTGCCAGTTCTACCTCCGGCAGCGGCAACACGGCGTCTCGCATCCAGCAGCTGCAAAAGCAGCTCAGGGATGCGACCCGGGAACTCAAGGAGGTTGCCAATGGCAGCGGCGATGCCGAGACCAAGAAGCAGCAGGCCGAGTTGCTGCAGATGCGCATCCAGATGCTGCAGTCGCAGATAGAGGCATTGCAAAATCAGCAAAACCAGCAAGCGCAGAAGCAGCATTCGCCTGCCAAGGCCGTGGAAGCTGCCACGGCTCAGCGTCCAGCCCAAGGCGGCGGCCTGGGGTCGCTGCTGGATGAATACGTCTGAGCCAGGTCAGGGGCCGCTTGCGCTCCTGGGATTGACTTACATTTAGTCGTCCCCTCTTTCACTGCCGTTCATGACCACTTCTTCCCACCTGTCTGCTTCCCCGGTCTTGCGCCCGCGCCATGTGGGGCAGCTGGACTGGCGATCTCTGGTGCAGTGGCTGCTGGAGGATGGGCTGGTGACCGCACAAGAGGCCGAGCGCGTCACCATGCGTTGTTCGTCGGCCGAAAGTGCCCAGCATCCTCTGGTGCGTCTGGCCAATGTGGGCGTGGTCCATGCCGGGACCGGCAAAACCCTGGATATCGAGGAGCTGACCCAGTACCTGGGCAAGCGCAGTGGTCTGGCCTATTTGCGCATCGATCCGCTGCGTGTGGATGTGGGGCGCGTGGGCGATGTGATGAGCGCCAGCTATGCCGAGCGCCACAAGGTGCTGCCCGTGCAGGTCAGCGGCAGCGAGGTGGTGATTGCCACGGCCGAGCCTTTTCAGGACGACTGGGTGGCCGAGGTGGAGCGCCAGGCACGCCGCAGTGTGCGCTGCGTGGTGGCCAACCCTTTGGACATCAAGCGCTTTACGGCCGAATTCTTTGCACTGGCCAAGTCCGTGCGAGCGGCGGAAAAAGCCGGTGGTGCGGCCAGCGCCGCCAGCTTCGAGCAACTGGTGGAACTGGGCAAGAGCAACAAGCAGCTCGATGCCAACGACCAGGGTGTGGTCAAGGTGGTGGACTGGCTGTGGCAATACGCTTTTGACCAGCGTGCCAGCGATATCCACCTGGAGCCCCGGCGCGAGCAGGGCGTGATCCGCTTTCGCATCGATGGCGTGCTGCATCCGGTCTATCAAATGCCCATGGGCGTGCTCAACGCCATGGTGGCTCGGATCAAGCTGCTGGGCCGCATGGATGTGGTGGAAAAACGCAGGCCGCTGGACGGCCGCATCAAGACCCGCAATCCGCGCGGCGAAGAAGTGGAAATGCGTTTGTCCACCTTGCCCACGGCTTTTGGCGAGAAGATGGTGATGCGTATTTTCGATCCCGAGAACACGGTCAAGCATCTGGATGCACTGGGCTTCAGCGCCTATGACGCACAGCGTTGGGAAGAACTGGTCAAGCGTCCGCACGGCATTATTTTGGTCACCGGTCCCACGGGTTCTGGCAAAACCACCACGCTGTATTCCACCTTGAAGCGGGTGGCGACCGAGGAGGTCAATGTCAGCACCGTGGAAGACCCCATCGAAATGATCGAACCCAGCTTCAATCAGACCCAGGTGCAGCCCCAGCTGGATTTCAACTTCACCGAAGGCCTGCGCGCGCTCATGCGCCAGGACCCGGACATCATCATGGTGGGCGAGATCCGCGATCTGGCCACGGCCGAAATGGCGGTGCAGGCCGCACTGACCGGGCATCTGGTGTTCTCCACCCTGCACACCAACGACGCCCCCAGCGCCGTGAGCCGCTTGATGGAGCTGGGCGTGCCCGCCTATCTGATCAACGCCACCTTGCTGGGAGTGCTTGCCCAGCGCTTGGTGCGCACGCTGTGCGCCAGCTGCAAGCAGCGCGACGAAGCGGCGACGGTGGATGGGCTGGCCGAGACCGTCAAGCCCTGGAAGCTCTCCGGCAGCTACCAGCCCTACAAGCCCGTGGGCTGTGAGGATTGCCGCATGACGGGCTTCAAGGGGCGCATGGGTCTGTATGAGCTGCTGATCGTGACCGAAAGCCTCAAGCAGCAGATTCACGAAGCGCCTTCCATGGACGTCTTGCGCCGTCAGGCGGTACACGATGGCATGCGCCCACTTCGGTTGGCGGGGGCCTTGCGTGTGGCCGAAGGCGTCACCACCTTGCCCGAGGTGCTGGCCTGCACGCCGCTCATGTCCTGAACGCGGCGCTGATCACTGAACATTGATGCGGTCTGATGCCTTGATTTGCTATTATTTTGATAGCTTCAACTGCTGATGCACCGGCCAACCTAGGGTATCCCCTGTGTAGGTGGAATCCACATCAAATTGGCCTGGTAATGACATCAGAATCGCCCAGTCGTGATTTCCGTAAGGAGACGTTTTGTGAATATCAAGAGCCAGAAAGACTTTTTCTCCGGTCTGATGTTCTTGGTCGTCGGACTCGCTTTTGCGATCGGCGCATCCAACTACACCATCGGTTCCGGCGCTCGTATGGGCCCCGGCTACTTTCCTCTCATTCTGGGTGTGCTGATGGCCATCCTGGGCGCAGCCATCTGCGTATCCGGGCTGACCAAGGGCCCGCAAGGTGGGGACAAGATCGGCAAGTGGGCCTGGAAACCCGTGTTCTTCGTTCTCGCTGCCAACTTCGCGTTCGGTATCTTGCTGGTCGGCGTGCCTCAGCTGCACATCCCCCAGTTCGGTCTGATCATCGCGATTTATGCCCTGGTGTTCATCGCCAGCATGGCTGGCCAGAGCTTCAAGTTCAAAGAAACAGCGATTCTTGCAACCGTCCTCGCAGTCGGTAGCTATTTCGCTTTCGTGTGGGCGCTGAATCTGCAGTTCCCCGTGTGGCCTAGCTTCATCGCTGGCTAAGTAGGAGCACTTCGTCCATGGATCTTATTCAGAACTTGTCGACGGGTTTTGGCGTGGCTTTCACGTTCCAGAACCTGATCTACTGCTTTGTGGGTTGTTTGCTCGGTACGCTGATTGGCGTGTTGCCAGGCATCGGCCCAGTGGCGACCATCGCCATGCTGCTGCCCGCGACTTACGCACTGCCCCCTGTGGCGGCGTTGATCATGCTGGCCGGTATTTACTACGGTGCTCAGTACGGTGGCTCCACCACCGCCATTTTGGTGAATCTGCCAGGTGAGTCCTCGTCTGTGGTGACCGTGATCGACGGCTACCAGATGGCCCGAAAAGGCCGGGCGGGTCCAGCGCTTGCAGCTGCCGGTATCGGCTCCTTCTTCGCAGGTTGCGTGGGCACCATCATCTTGGCTGCCTTCGCTCCTCCGCTGACTGAAGTGGCTTTCAAGTTCGGCCCTGCCGAGTACTTCTCGCTGATGACTCTGGGTCTGATTGGTGCCGTGGTGCTGGCTTCCGGTTCGCTGCTCAAGGCCATTGCCATGATCGTGCTGGGTCTGCTGCTGGGTATGGTCGGTACTGACGTGAACTCCGGTGTGGCCCGCTACAGCTTTGACATTCCCGAACTGACCGACGGTATCGACTTCGTGGTGATCGCCATGGGTGTGTTCGGTTACGGCGAAATCATTGCCAACCTGTCCAAGCCCGATGACGAGCGTGAAGTGTTCGCTGCCAAGGTGACCGGCCTGATGCCCACCAAGGAAGACTTCAAGCGCATGCTGCCAGCCATGCTGCGCGGTACGGCTCTGGGTTCGGCTCTGGGTATCTTGCCCGGTGGCGGTGCCATGCTGTCGGCCTTTGCTGCCTACACGATTGAAAAGAAGACCAAGCTCAAGCCCGGTGAAGTTCCTTTCGGTCAAGGCAACATCCGTGGTGTGTGCGCTCCCGAGTCGGCCAACAACGCTGGTTCGCAAACGTCCTTCATTCCTCTGCTGACTCTGGGTATTCCTCCCAACGCCGTGATGGCGCTGATGGTGGGTGCCATGACGATTCACAACATTCAGCCCGGCCCTCAGGTGATGACCAGCAACCCAGAACTGTTCTGGGGTCTGATCGCCTCCATGTGGATTGGTAACCTGATGCTGATCATCTTGAACCTGCCGCTGATCGGCGTCTGGATCAAGCTGCTGACCGTGCCTTACCGCTGGTTGTTCCCCTCCATCGTGTTGTTCTGTGCTATCGGCGTGTACGGTACCAACAACAACACCTGGGACGTGTGGATGGTCGGTATCTTCGGTTTCATCGGCTATGTGTTCCACAAGCTGGGTACCGAACCTGCTCCCTTGCTGCTGGGCTTCATTCTGGGCCCGATGATGGAAGAAAACCTGCGCCGTGCACTGCTGCTGTCGCGTGGTGACTGGAGCGTGTTTGTGACGCGTCCCATCTCTGCCGGCCTGCTGATTGCTGCGGTGATCCTGCTGGTCGTGGTGCTGATGCCCGCGGTGAAGAACAAGCGCGAAGAGGCTTTTGTGGAAGACTGATCTTCCCCAAGAGCAGACCGCTGAAAAGCATGAAAGCGACCCGTGAGGGTCGCTTTTTTTATGCCGGGACTTTTGCTCGGAAGCCCTGCGGACAAACGGCACAATAAGTGCAATTTGTTGAGGATTTCATGGCTTTGTCTTTATTACCGGCCCAGCACCCGCAGCGGGTGCTGCTGCACAACGAAATTCATGCGCGGCCCGCCGAGATCATGCAGGCGCCGCTGGCCATCACGCATATGGTGATGCTCACCGATGCCGCGCAGCGCGAAGCCAGCCGCGAACATGTGGCGGCACTGCTGCGCAACCATCATCGGCCTTTGCCCGATGCGACCACCACCCATGTGTTGATCGACCTGGGTGCATTTCGCCTGCGCTGGGAGCAGCACACCGAATTTGTGGCCTGGACTTTTTCCAGGCCCATGGCTCAGGCCTCGGTGGCCGATGTGCGCGAACCCGAAACCGCCATTGATACCGTGCCGCATGGCTGGCTGGCGGCTTTGCCCGGCCAGTGCCTGAGCAGCCTGCACCTCTGGGTCTGCAAGGAAAACGCGGTCGATGGCGCCTACCTGGTGCGCCATATGTTGCAGGCCGACACCGTGGTGGGTTCGCGGGTGGCGACAGATGCCGGCAAGATCTATACCGACTTTGCCATTCATGCCGATGGCTTCTCGCGCATGCTGCTGCTGGCGGGTGACGAGTTATCGCCCAGGCGCCTGGGCCGCCTGGTGCAGCGTCTGCTGGAAATTGAGACTTATCGCATGGCTGCCTTGCTGGGCTTGCCCGCCGCGCGAAAGGCCGCCAGCGTGCTGGCCACGGCCGAGCGGGAACTGGCCGAGCTGGCCCATTCCATCCGCTGTGCAGACAGCGACAACGAACCCGCCTTGCTGGATCGTCTGACGCGTCTGGCCGGTCAGGTCGAGAGCGAGTATGCCGCCACGCATTCGCGGTTCTCGGCCAGTTCGGCGTATTTCGAGCTGGTGGACAAGCGCATTCAAGAGCTTCAGGAGTCGCGTCTGGACGGCATACAGACCATCCGGGAGTTCATGGACCGACGCCTGACGCCGGCCCGCAGCACCTGCGAATGGGCGACACGACGCCAGGATGCGCTGTCCGAGCGGGTATCGCGTGTCAGCAGCCTGCTGCGCACACGGGTGGAGATCGAACAGCAGCAAAGCAGCCAGCAACTGCTGGGCACCATGAATCAGCGCCAGGGCATGCAGCTCAAGCTGCAGTCCACGGTGGAGGGCTTGTCGGTGGCGGCCATCACCTACTACATCACCGGCTTGATCAGCTATCTGGCCAAGGGCGGCTCCAAGCTGGGCTGGCCCTGGTCGCCGGAGTCCACGGCCGCCGTGGCCATTCCCGTGGTGGCCTTCAGTGTCTGGTGGTCGTTGCGGCGCTTGCATCACAAGCTGTTTGGCAAGCAGCACTAGTGCAGGCAATGGCAACTGTTTCGCCCTGAGAAGATCTTGCCTCGCCGGTGCAGAGGTATGGGCTGACGCATAGCTTGCACGCAAAACCGCAGCGGCTTTCATCAGGCGGGTTTCCTATGTTAAAACCAGTAATTGAATAGCGCGGTAACCAAGCGGTGGTAAGCGTATTTCGCTATTGAAATAATAGTTTCAATAGCAGGCTTCATACTGAGGCCAGCATGAGCACGCCCAATGGTCATCGCGGCGGGCGGCAACAAGATAGACAAGATGCAAAAGTCATGTAGCCCCTTCCTGGGCAGGCTGCTTTTGTCAAAGGAGTAACAATGGATTTGGGTATTGCGGGCAAGTGGGCCCTGGTTTGTGGCGCCAGCAAAGGTCTGGGCTTTGGTTGTGCCAAGGCGCTGGTGCAGGAGGGCGTGAACGTCGTCATCAATGCGCGCAATGCCGAAGCCTTGCAGGACGCCGTCGCCGAACTCCAGACGCTGGCTCCCAGCGTCACCGTGCTCGGTGTTGCTGCAGACATCACCACCGAGCAAGGCCGCGCCGCAGTGTTTTCCGTGCCTCAAGGCCCGGGAGTGGACTTCGACATCGTGGTGACCAATGCCGGCGGCCCGCCTCCAGGCGACTTCCGCGACTGGGATCGTCAGGCCTGGCTGAAGGCGGTGGATGGCAATATGCTGACTCCCATCGATCTGATCAAGGCCACTGTGGATGGCATGGCCGCGCGCGGTTTTGGCCGCATCATCAACATCACCTCCAGTGCCGTCAAAGCGCCTATCGATATTCTGGGCCTGTCCAACGGTGCTCGCAGCGGCCTGACCGGCTTTGTCGCGGGTCTGGCACGCAGCCCGTTGGCCGCCAAGGGCGTAACCATCAACAATCTGCTGCCCGGCAAGTTCGATACCGACCGTCTGGGCGCCACCTTTGCCGCTGCGGCTGGCAAAAGTGGCAAGAGTTCCGATGAAGTGCGCGCCTTGCAGCAGGCCCAGGTGCCGGCTAAGCGCTTTGGTACGCCAGAGGAATTTGGCGCCATCTGCGCTTTTCTGTGCAGCCGGCATGCAGGCTATCTGACAGGACAGAACATCTTGCCTGACGGTGGTCTGTACCCCGGAACCTATTGATCAACGGCCAGCCGCTGATGATCTCCGCCCAGCTTGGATCCGGCGGCGCCGCGAAAGCGGTGCCAGCTCTTGTCGCGCAGTCTGCGCGGGTCCAGGTGCGCAGCCTGTTGCCTGAAATCTGAGCCATGCCACTGACCAAGCTTGCGCAATCTGCTGTTCATCCTCCCGGTCCGGGCCGCAGGGTGTGGGGGCTGCTGATTCTGCTTTTGCTGGCATGGGCTGCGGCTATGGCTGTTGTCGGCTGGAATCTGCAGATCCGCTCGGCCGAGGAACTGGTCCATGCCGACTGGCGCTTGGCGACCTGGGGATGGGGCCTGGCGCTGCTGGTGTTTACCGCGCTTATGCTTGTTGCATGGATTGGCTTGCGTGCTTATAAGCTCAAGCTGCACTCCATGCAGCAAATGGCTGCGCAGTCCGAGCAGCGGCTGGAGCAGGCGCTGAGCAGCATGCACAGCGGCTTTTTGCTGCTGGACGCGCAGCGGCGGATTCAGGTCTGGAACCCCTGTTACGAAGCATTTTTTCCCTGGCAAAAAGCGCAGCTGGTGCCAGGTCTGCCCTTGTTGCAGCTGTTCGATGCGGCAGAGCAGGGCCTGAGCCCGATGCAGCTGGGCAAGATCAAAGCCCTGCATGAGCAGTTGCTGGCGCAACCCGGCAAGCCTTTGGAGCAGCAATTGCCTGCCGGCCACTTTGTGCAGCTGACGGCTCGCGCGGTCGCACAGGGCGGCCTGGCCATCACCTACCAGGATGTGAGCGACATCCGCATGGCGGCCGCCGAGATTGAAAGCCTGGCTTTCTATGACTCGCTGACCCATTTGCCCAATCGCCGCTTGCTGCTAGACAGGCTGACACAGGCCACGGTGCAGGCCCAGCGTGATGGCTGGTATGGTGCCTTGCTGTTTCTGGATCTGGACCACTTCAAGTTGCTCAACGACACCCTGGGCCATGCAACGGGAGACCAGTTGCTGCAGCAGGTGGCCAAGCGCTTGCGCTCTGCGGTGCGCGCCTCCGATACGGTCGCGCGCCTGGGTGGCGACGAGTTTGTGATCATGCTGTGCGAGCTGGCACGCACCGAGGCTGAAGCCGCCACCTTGGCTCAGCGCGTGGGCGAGAAGATTCTGGCGCACCTGAATCAGAGCTTCACTTTGGGCGAGCATGAGCATCGCAGCGCCTGCAGCATGGGGGTGACGCTGTTTGGTCAGCTTCAGCTTTCATCGGCGGGCGAGCTGATCAAGCAGGCGGATATTGCCATGCACCAGATCAAGGTCAGAAGCGGCAGCGGTCTGTGTTTTTTCGATCCGCAAATGCAGGTCGAAATCCATCAGCGCGCGCGCATGGAAGGGGATTTGCGTCTGGCGCTGGAGAAATCGCAGTTCGAACTGCACTACCAGCCGCAGTTCACGCTGTCGGGTCAGGTCATTGGCGCAGAAGCCTTGCTGCGCTGGCGTCACCCGGAGCGCGGTCTGGTGCCGCCGGGCATGTTCATTGCGGTGGCCGAGGAAAGCGAGATCATCATTCCCTTGGGCATGTGGGTGATAGAGCAGGCTTGCGATCAGCTGGCTGCCTGGCAAAAAGATTCGCGCCTGAGCCATCTGCAGGTAGCGGTGAACGTGAGCGCTAAGCAGTTTCGCCATGCAGACTTTGCCGATCGCGTGATTGACGTCGTGGAGCGTGCCGGCATTGCGCCGCAGCTGCTGAAGCTGGAGCTGACCGAGTCTTTGGTGATAGAGAACGTGCAGCAAACCATTGCGACCATGAAACAGCTGCGCAATCACGGCCTGTGTTTTTCCATGGATGACTTTGGTACCGGCCAGTCCTCGCTGACCTATCTGACCCAGTTGCCGCTGCATCAGCTCAAGATCGACCAGTCCTTTGTGCGCCATATGGGCCAACGGCACAGCGACGATGTGATCGTGCAGACCATCATCGGCATGGCCCGCAACCTGAATCTGGAAGTGATAGCCGAAGGCGTTGAGACGTTGGAGCAGCGCACCATGCTGGCACGCTATGGCTGCGAGCTGTTCCAGGGCTATTTTTTCAGCCCGCCGGTGCCGGTGCAGAAGTTCGAGCAGTTGCTGAGCTGCACGCCGGGCTGCGATCGCGCCGGCATGCGCGCCTAGGCTTTGCGCGAAGACACCACAATGCCTGCCACGATGAGCGCAAACGCCAGTGCATGGTAGGCGCGCGGCATCTCTCCCAGCACGGGAATGGAAAGCAAGGCCGTGAACAGCGGAATCAGATTGCCAAAAAAGCCGGCAATGGCCGGGGTGGAACGCTGCACGCCCATGCCCCAGAAGCGATAGGCCAAAATCGCCGGCCCTATGGCGATGAAGAGCAGGGTGGCCAGCAGAGGCCAGCCTGGTACCAGACGAAAATCGCCCCATAGGGCTTCACCGCCGGTAAACAAGCCCGACCACAGCAGGCCAAAGGCCAGCTGCGCCACCAGAAAGCTGGCCCAGTGCGCTTTCACTTCGGCCGGGCCGGGTGTCTTGGCAATCAACCAGGTGTAGAAGGCCCAAGCAATCGTGGCCAGCACCATGAATAGATCTCCGGCCACGAAATGCAGCTGCATCAGCGTTGGCAGATCGCCGCGCGAGAGCACCACGGCCACCCCCAGCACGGACAGCAGCGCGCCTGCGAACTGGCGGCCGCTGACCGGCGTGCCCCAGCAGATGCGGCCTATGACCAGCATCCATACCGGCATGCTGGAGCTCACCAGGGTGACATTCAGCGGCGTAGAGGTCTTGAGCGCCAGATACAGCAGCGCGTTATAGCAACCAATGCCCAGCAGGCCCAGCAGCAGATACTGGCGCCACAGCGGCCAGATGGGGCTGTTCTTGCGCAGCACCCGCCAGGCCAGCGGCAGCAGCAGGACAAAGGCAATGCACCAGCGCAGAAAATTGAGGGCAAACGGGGAAATCAGATCGTGCGCCAGCCGGCCCACGATGGCATTGCCAGCCCACAGCAGCGGAGCCAGCGTGAGCATGGCGACGGTAGAGGGCTTTAAAGAGGTGGTCATAGGGCCGACACTTTACTGCGATCCGGCACCACTACCTATCTGTGCAGCCAGGCCTTCGCCATACGCGAATGCCTGGAGCGTAGGCACGGCCCCCAGGTGTTTGGTCGCGACGCCACAATGACAGCAGCACAACCGAGAGTGAATCAATGAATCAAGCAAGCAAACTGTGGCTGGAGCAGACCCGCCAAGCCGCGCAGCAGCCGCCGCTGCAAACTCGTCAAAGTCTGGCCGTGGCCGGCCAGGTGGTGGGCACGATGGATGGCGATCTGGTGCGCAGGCTCAGTTCTGAGCAGCTGCGACAACATGGGCTGGAGCTGGTCTGGAGCAAAAGCTTGTGGGCGCTGCAGGGCGAGGGCGATGTCACGGCCGTGCTCAACCGTATGGCACAGGCCTTGCGGGAGGCCGGCCTGTGCGGTGCATGGCGCAACGAGCAGCTGGCGGTGCATAACGCCCAAGGCCTGCAGGTGGGCACGGTGGAGCGTGGAGCGGTACGCCCGCTGGGCATTGCCACGCAGGCGGTGCACCTGGTGGGGGCCGCGCCCGACGGCCGCATCTGGGTGCAGCAGAGGGCGGATAACAAGGCTACCAACCCCGGCATGTGGGACACCTTGATGGGGGGCATGGTGTCCGCCGCAGACAGCTTGCCGCAGGCGCTGGAGCGCGAAACCTGGGAGGAGGCGGGCCTCAGGGTTGCCGATCTGACGGATCTGCGCCATGGCGGTTTTGTCAGCTTTTGCCGCCCCAGCGATGAGGCCGAGGGCCATGGCTATGTGAGCGAACGCATTGACTGGTTTGAGGCCACCGTGCCCGAATCGCTCAGCCCCGACAACCAGGATGGCGAGGTGCAGCGCTTTGAGCTGCTGGAGCGAGAGAGCGTCGAGGACTGGCTGGTGCAAGACCGGTTCACGCCAGAGGCATCCCTGATTCTGGCCGCATATTTCGGCTGGCGCTGAACCGCGAGGAAGGCATGAAAAAGCCCCGCTGCTGCGGGGCTTGCTTTTGAGGCGGCTTCAGCGACTAGCGCTTGCCTTCCAGCGCGGAAGATCTCAAGCGATTGGGGGCCAGCGCGCCGGCCTGCTCCAGAATGGGATAGGCCACCGAGCACAGCAGGGAGTTGATGCGCTTCAAATCGCTGATCAGATCGATGTGCAGCGAGCTGGTCTCGATACTGGAGACCGTGTTGTGCGACAGGCGGGCCAGGTGGGTGGCGGAATAAGCCAGTTCCAGATCGCGAAAACGGGCTTTTTCTTCCAGCAGCTTCTGGGCCTCGCGCACATTTCCGTTGAGAAACACGCTCATGGCCAGGCGCAGATTGTCCAGCAGGTGCTGGCTCAGCTCGTGAATCTCCTGCATGCCGGCGTCCGAGAAGTGGCGCCCCTTCTTGATCTTCTTGTCTTCCAGATCCAGCAGCACGCGTTCGATGATGTCGCCTATCTGCTCCATATTGATGGTGAAGCTGATGATTTCCGTCCAGCGCTGACCTTCGCGTTCGTCCAGTTCGGCGCGCGAAATCTTGGTCATGTAGTACTTGATGGCCGAGTACAAGTCGTCCACCGTGGCCTCCAGGTGCCGCACTTCCTCGGACAGCTTGACATCGTCGGATTCCACCACTTTCTGCAGGCCGATCATCATGGACTCGACCACATCGGCCTGATGCAGGGCTTCGCGCGCTGCGCAGGAGATGGCCAGCGAGGGGGTGGACAGGGCCGAGGGATCGAGGTGGCGGGGGCGTAGCAACTGGCCGGTGCTGTTGTCCTCGGGCTTGGGCAGCAGGGCTGAGACCCAGCGCGCCACGGTCTGGGTCAGGCCGATGAAGCACACGCTGTTGAAGATGTTGAAGGCCAGGTGGAACAGCACCACGTTCTGGCCGGCGTTGGGGATATAGGGCTGCACGTATTGCACCCACAGCCCCAGGAAGGGCGCAACAATGGCCACGCCCATGATCTTGAACAGCAGATTGCCGATGGTGACCTGGCGTTCTTCGACCGCAGCCTTTGCCGTGGTCAACGCCGCAACCAGGCCGCTGCCCAGGTTGGCACCCAGGGCCAGTCCCAGGGCGACTTCAATCGGAATGGCACCGGAGCTGGCCATGGCTGCAATCAGCAGCACCACGGCCAGGCTGGAGTAGGCCACCACGGCCAGCACGGCGCCCAGCAGCAACTCCATGAACATATCGCTGCTGACCGAGGTCAGCAGGGTGCGCACGGCAGGCGCTTGCAGCAGGGGCTCGGTGGCTTCGACCACCAGGCGCAGGGCCAGCAGCATCACGCCCAGACCGATCAGCACGCGGCCTATGCGTCCGGGAGTGGAGTCCTGGCGGGTGATGAACAGCACCACGCCCACAAAAATGAACAGCGGCGAGAGCCAGGAAAGATCCGTGGAAAACAGCACCGCCATCAGCGCCGTGCCCACATCGGCGCCGCGCATGACAGCCAGGGCCGAGGGCAGGGTGATCAGGCCCTGACCCACAAAGGACGAAGTCATCAGCGAGGTGGCCGTACTCGACTGCACCAGCGCCGTCACGCCCAGGCCGGAAAGCGCCGCAGAAAAGCGGTTGCTCATGCTGCGGGCGAGGATGTTGCGCAAGTTGGCACCGAAGACGCGCAAAACGCCGGTGCGAACCATATGAGAGCCCCAGACGAGGAGGGCAATGGCTGCTAAAAGATTCAGTAAATGCTTCATGTGCTGCGAGCGAAGAAGCGAACTAATATACCCCCGACTCAGGGGTGTCCGCTGTGGGAGCACTTCCATGACGCACAAATAGGTGCGAAATAAAGAACACAATAGAACGAAAACGAAAGTTTTCAAACATCGTTTCTACCAAGAACCGCACTTGCGCATTTTGCATGACCTGTTGGTGCCTTAGGCATGGGCAGCGAAAAAAGGCGGGCAGCATGTTTGCTGCCGCGTTCAGCCCCGCCTGGTCTAGGCAAAGCTTGGACAGGGCAGAGACGGAGCAGTCCGTTGAACTGCGTTCTGAAAAACAAAACCCGCTGTCTTGCGAGCAGCGGGTTCTCTCGAACACATAGCGCGTGGCGCTTGTCAGCCCTGGGCTTTGGCACTTTCTTGCTTGGCGCGTCGGGCTCTCAGGATCTCATCGAGAATCAGCAGCACGGCGCCCAGGGTGATAGCCATATCGGCCACGTTAAACGCCGGGAAATGGCTGCGACCCCAGTAGAAATCCAGGAAATCCACCACATAGCCGTGCTGCAGACGGTCGACCACATTGCCGATGGCACCGCCCAGAATGCTGGACAGGGACAGGCAAAACAGCTTCTGCTCCGGATGCTTTTTCAGCTGCCAGACGATGAGCACGGTGGCTACTGCACCGATCAGCACAAACAACCAGCGCTGCCAGCCGCCGCCATCGGCCAGAAAGGAGAAGGCTGCACCGGTATTGTGTGCCCGCACGATGTTGAAGAAGCTGGTCAGCGGCGTCCAGTCTCCGTACTGGTAATGGGCCAGAATCCATTGCTTGGTGATCTGGTCCACGCCGATGATGACAAGCGCCCACAGCAGCCAGGGCCAGATGCGGCCAAAGCCTGCGGAGGATGTCAAGGTGTTGCTCATGACGGCTCTTAGTAAACAGGAGTCTTCAATCGATAGCTGTCAGCGCTGGATCTCAGCCACTTTCAGCATGAATTTCATCTGAAAGTGGCTTTTGATCAGCGCATGCAGCTCACTTTTTACGCAGCTTTGCGTACCTCGCCCGTGCCGTGCAGATTGCTGTCGCAACGGCCGCACAGGCTGGGGTGCTCGGGGTTCACGCCCACGTCGTCGCGGTAGTGCCAGCAGCGCTCGCACTTGGCCGCCTCCGAGGGCTTGACCGCTACGGCCAGGGCCTCGCCCGCCACAGCCTGGGCTGCGGAGGTGATGAAGACGAACTTCAGATCGTCGGCCAGCGATTGCAGCAGGGCCAGGTCTTCGTGCTGGGCGGAGATGGTCACCTCGGCCTGCAGCGAGGCGCCGACCAGGCCGGTCACGCGCACGGCTTCGATGTCCTTGTTGACCACGTCGCGGATCTCGCGCAGGCGGCTCCACTTGGCCAGCAGGGCTTCGCTGCCTTCGGGCAGATCGGTGAACTGTTCCAGATAAATGGTTTCGCTGTTGCCCACGATCTTCCAGGCTTCTTCGGCCGTGAACGAGAGGAACGGTGCCATCCAGCGCAGCAGCGCCTGGGTGATCTGGTGCAGCGCGGTCTGGGCCGAGCGGCGCGCCAGGCTCTTGGGCGCCGTGGTGTAGAGGCGATCCTTCAAGACGTCCAGGTAGAAGCCGCCCAGGTCTTCCGAGCAGAACAGCTGCAGCTTGGCCACCACGGGGTGGAATTCATAGACCTGATAGTGGCCGATGATTTCCTTTTGCAGCTGGGCCGCACGCGCCAGGGCGTACTGGTCGATTTCCAGCATGTCCTTGTAGGCCACGCTGTCGGTGGTGGCGTCAAAGTCGCTGGTGTTGGCCAGCAGGAAGCGCAGGGTGTTGCGGATACGGCGATAGGCATCCACCACGCGGGCGAGGATCTTGTCGTCGATACCCAGGTCGCCAGAGTAATCGGTAGATGCCACCCACAGGCGGATGATTTCGGCACCCATCTTGCCGCTCACGTCTTGCGGCGCCACGGTGTTGCCCACGGACTTGGACATCTTCTTGCCCTGTCCGTCCACGGTGAAACCGTGGGTCAGCAGGCCCTTGTAAGGCGCGCGGCCGAAGATGGCCGAGGCCAGCAGCAGCGAAGAGTGGAACCAGCCGCGGTGCTGGTCATGGCCTTCCAGGTACAGGTCGGCTTCGGGGCCCTGGTCGTGGTGCATATCGGCATGGGTGCCGCGCATCACGTGCCAGAAGGTGGAACCCGAGTCGAACCAGACTTCCAGAATGTCGGTGCTCTTGGTGTAGAGCGAAGCTTCCTCGGCACCCAGGATTTCTTCGGTGCTCACGCGGCTCCAGGCCTCGATGCCGCCTTGCTCGATCATGTCGGCCGCCTGGTCGATGATCTCCATGGTGCGCGGGTGCAGTGCGCCCGTGTCCACATGCAGGAAGAAGGGGATGGGCACGCCCCAGCTGCGCTGGCGCGAGATGCACCAGTCCGGACGGCCGGCGATCATGGCGCGCAGGCGCTCTTGCCCGTTTTCGGGGTAGAAGTTGGTCTGCTCGATGGCGTCCAGAGCGATCTGGCGCAGCGTCTTCTCGGGCTTTTGGGCCGGGTCGGTGAACACGCCTTCGCCTTCGTCCATGCGGATGAACCACTGGGCCGCAGCGCGGTAGATTACCGGCGTCTTGTGGCGCCAGCAGTGCGGGTAGCTGTGGCTGATGGTGGTGGTGTCCATCAGGCGATTGGCCAGCTTCAGTGCGTCCAGAATGACGGGCACGGCCTTCCAGATATGCTGGCCGCCGAACAAAGGCATGTCGGGCGCATATACGCCGTTGCCTTGCACAGGGTTGAGGATGTCCTTGTACTCCATGCCGTTGGCGACGCAGGAGTTGAAGTCGTCCAGACCATAGGCAGGAGCCGAGTGCACGATACCCGTGCCGTCGTCGGCCGTGGCGTATTCGGCCAGGTACACGGGCGAGATGCGGTCAAAACCCTTGTCCACATGGGCCAGTGGGTGCTTGAAGGGCATGTGGTCCAGCGCCTTGCCCTGGGCCGTGGCAACAACAGTGCCTTCCAGCTTCCAGCGTGCCAGGCATTTTTCGACCAGGGCCGAGGCCACGATCACCAGGCCGCGCTCGGTATCGACCAGGCTGTATTCCAGATCGGGGTTGACGTTGAGCGCCTGGTTGGCGGGGATGGTCCAGGCCGTGGTGGTCCAGATGACGATGAAGGCCTCTTTGTCCAGCTTTTCCAGGCCAAAGGCCGCAGCCAGCTTGGAGGGTTCGGCGGCGGGGAACATCACGTCCAGGGTCTGGCTCTGCTTGTCCTGGTATTCGATCTCGAACTCGGCCAGCGAGGAGGCGCAGTCGAAACACCAGTACACGGGCTTGAGGCCGCGGTAGACGAAGCCGCGCTCCATCACCTGCTTCAAGGCACGCAGCTCCAGCGCCTCGTTGGCGTAGTTCATGGTCTTGTAGGGGTGGTCCCAGTCGGCCAGCACGCCCAGGCGCTTGAAGTCCACCATCTGCTGGGCGATTTGCTCGGTGGCAAAGGCGCGGCTCTTGGCCTGCATCTCGTCACGGGGCAGATTGCGGCCGTGCAGCTTTTCGATGGCGTTCTCGATGGGCAGACCGTGGCAGTCCCAGCCCGGCACATAGCGCGCGTCAAAGCCTTCCAATTGGCGGCTCTTGACGATCATGTCCTTCAAGATCTTGTTGACGGCGTGGCCGATGTGGATCTTGCCGTTGGCGTAGGGCGGGCCGTCGTGCAGGATGAACATGGGGGCGCCGGCACGGGCGTCGCGCAGCTTCTTGTAAATGCCTTGCTCTTCCCATTCCTTGGTCCAGCCCGGCTCGCGCTTGGGCAGATCGCCGCGCATGGGGAAGGGGGTGTCGGGCATGTTCAGCGTCGCACGGTAAACGGACGCTTCGGGCTTGTTGGACTTCGATTCAGACATGGAAAACCTTGAGAGCAATACAAGGCCCGGGCAGCGGTGCCAGGGCATGAATGGGGAGTTTGGTGCCCGGTGCGCCGCTGCCAGGGCTCTGGCAGATACGGCGGATCGGGCAGGCGGACAGCGAGAGCGTCAAATTCGGTCGCGCGTGGTTTGGCGACGGGTCTCGGTATGGCTGGACGTATGGGACGGCGCGTGGTTGCCAGCGAAGAACGCACGTGCGTCATCGCAGTCCTTGGCGATGCCTGCCGTCAGGGCATCGAGACTGTCGTACTTCAGCTCGTCGTGCAGTTTGTGCAGAAGTTCCACGCGGATGATTTTACCGTAGGCCCCTTCCCCACCCAGTTGGGCGGGCCAATCAAAGCAGTGGGTCTCCAGCAGCACGCGGCCGCCGTTGATGTCGTTGGGGTCCAGCGAAGGGCGTACGCCCAGGTTGGCCACGCCTTGCAGGGGGGCATCCGTCAGTCCATGCACCAGCACCGCAAAAATGCCGCTGGCGGCGGGCTTCCAGTGGTCAAAGCGCAGGTTCAGGGTGCGAAAACCGTCGTCTGCGCCGGCGGCGCTCTCGGCCAGCTTGCGTCCCAGCTTGCGCCCGTGGACCACATGGCCGGAGATGCGGTAGGGGTGGCCCAGCAGCTTGGCCGCCTGCTGCATATCGCCAGCGGCCAGGGATTCGCGCACGGCCGTGCTGGAGACGCGCAGACCATGCACCTCGTAGCTATTCATGCGTGCCACATCGAAACCCAGGGCCTGACCGGCGGAGTCGAGCATGGCGTAGTCGCCGGCGCGTTTGTTGCCAAAGCGGAAGTCATCGCCCACCAGCACGTATTTGGCGCCCAGACCGGAGATCAGCACATCCTGAATGAAGTCTTCGGGACGCTGGCTGGCCAGCGAGGCGTTGAAGGGCAGGATGACGACCTGGTCCACGCCGCAGATTTCCAGCTGGCTGAGCTTGTCGCGCAGCGTGCCCACGCGGGCCGGCGCCAGCTCGGGCTTGCCCAGCTTTTGCGCGAAATAGTCGCGCGGGTGGGGCTCGAAGGTCATGGCGCAGGTGGGTATGCCGCGCTGTGCCGCTTCGGCGCGCAACAGTCCCAACATGGCCTGGTGGCCTCGGTGCACCCCATCGAAATTGCCAATGGTCACAGCGCAGGCTGGGGCCAGGCCGGGGTGCTTGAATCCACGGAAAATCTTCATGGGCTGCTTTGTTTTTGGTAGCAGCTGGCGCCGATGCGAGCGGCACAAGCCGTCAATTTGACATAGTTTCAGAGTATATTGCTTCCATCCCTGCAGCCAAACCGGCTGCCAAAAGAGCGCCAAGACGCTCTCTCGTTCTCACGGTTCAGATCTGACTGACAGGAGGCGTGTTGTGAAAGTCTTGAAGCTGACAGCCCAGGGGCTGCCGCAGTCCTGGGTGACGCTGGAGCAAGCGGCGCTGCACTATGCGGCGGATGAGGTGCGCTGGGAAGCCGGCGCCGAGATTGCCTGCTTTCGCGGTGGCCATAACGCGGTGACGGGTCGGCAGTCAGTCATTCACATCAACTCCATCATCGGCACCAAGGGCGTGTCTGCCATCAACCCGCACGAGCTGCTGCCGGGGCTGACCAATGGCAAGCTGTTTGCCCGCGACCGCTGCCTGTGCGCCTATTGCGGCCGGCAGTTCCATGAAGGCGATCTGACGCGCGAGCACATCGTGCCCGTCTGCGTGGGCGGCCAGCACACCTGGATGAATCTGGTCACGGCCTGCCGCGCATGCAACCACCGCAAAGGCCCGCGCACGCCCGAGCAGGCGCATATGCCCTTGCTCTACACCCCGTACACGCCCACGCTGTGGGAAGACTTCATCTTGCGAAACCGCCGCATTCTGGCCGATCAGATGGAGTTTCTCGTGGCCCATGTGCCGCGTTATTCGCGCTGGCGCAGCTGATTTTTTTTGCGATCCGGGCCGTTTGCGCTTGCGTCTTGCCTGACAGGCACGCGGGTTTGTGTTCGAATATCGGGTTTACCCTTGGATCATCCATCATGATCGTTCGCGATCGACCCTCTGGCTTCAAGCTTTTCTGGATAGTGCGGGGCTCGGTGCTACAACGCATCATGGCCGTGCTGGCTGTCAACATCGTGTTTGCCATGCTGATTACCGTGGCGCATGGCATGTTGTTTGATGTCAAGATTCCCGTCACCACCATCCCCTTCACCCTGATTGGCCTGCCGCTGGCCATTTTCTTGGGCTTTCGCAACAACACGGCCTATGCCCGGTATTCGGAGGGGCGCAAGCTTTGGGGCGAAATCCTGATCTACGCGCGCACGCTGTCGCGCCAATGCCAGACGCTCATCGTTTTTGACCATCCGCCAGATCCTCGTCAGCGGGCCGACGATGCCCGGGTGCGCATGGTGCACCGCGTTGTGGCTTTTGCCCATGCGCTGCGGGCGCAGCTGCGCGGTCTCAACGAGGACGCGGCGGCACAGCACTGGCTGGCCGCCGAAGAGTGGCAGCGCCTGCAGCAACTGCCGCTGTCCCAGCGCACGGATGCACTGATGCTGGCCATGGGCCATGACTTGAACCAATGCGTGCAGCAGCATCGCATCGATCCCTGCCTGGCCGTGGCGGTGGACAAGACCTTCAATGGCTTGACGGCTGCCGCCGCCTCTTGCGAGCGCATACGCAACACGCCCATCCCGTTTTCCTATTCGCTGCTGCTGCACCGCACGGCGCATATGTATTGCTTTCTGCTGCCGTTCGGACTGGTCGATGTCACGGGCTTCATGACGCCGTTTGTGGTGGCCATCGTGGCCTACACGTTTTACGGGCTGGATGCGTTGGGCGACGAGTTGGAAGAGCCGTTTGGCATGGAAAGCAATGATCTGGCGCTGGACAGCATTTGCCGCGGCATCGAGATTGCCATGTGCCAGTCTCTTGGCGATCCCAAGGTGCCGGCACCGCTCCAACCGGTGGACTACCAGCTGACCTGAAGCCTTCCGTCCAAAACAAAGCCCCATACAGACTTGCTGTTGGGGCTTTGTTTTTGATAGCGACTAGCGCTTTTATTGTATGGCTTAGAGGCTTGTTTCGGTTTGGGTTTTATCCACGGCCTGCTGCCAGGCCTCGTACAGATCCTGGCCTTCATCGCGCACGCGGTGGCTGATCAGGGTCAGCTCGCGCTGTTCCTCGGGCTTGGCCAGTTCCACATAGCCGCGCGCGGCGGACAGGTCATAGGGTTCACCGTCTTCGTTGGAATAGGCGAAATACACTTTTTTGACACCGGCCAGCAGCATGGCCGTGTAGCACATGCTGCAGGGGTAGCCGCTGGCATACATGACGGCGCCGCTCAGATCCGTGCTGCCCTGGGCCTTGGCGCCTATGCGCAAGGCCTGCATCTCGGCATGGGCCGAGGGGTCGCAGAGCTCGTCCACCTGATTGACCGCCTGAGCCAGCACCTTGCCGTCCCTGACCAGCACGGCGCCGAACGGCCAGGTAGGCTGCTGTCTGTCCTTGACATTGCCCATGGCCAGGCGGATGGAATCGAGCAGGTACTTGTCTTCGTTATGCATGGGAATCGTTCTCCTTGTTGAAAAAATCAGCTGCCACGGTAGGTGGTGAAAAACCAGGGCGAGCACAGCATGGGCACGTGATAGTGCTGGGCTGCGTCGAAGATGGAAAAACGCACCAGCACTTCTTCCGATAATGCCGTGGGTTCCTTGAAGTGCTCGCCTACGTAAAAACGCAGTTCGAAGTCTCCGGTGCGAGCGGACTGGGCCGCCAGCATGGGGCTGTCGGTGCGGCCGTCGGCATTGGTGCGGGTGCTGTTCAGGCGCTGCGGCGGGGATTGCGCGACGTCGTAGAGCTCTACCCGCAGGCCCGCGATGGGGCGGCCGGTGGTGACATTGAGTGCGTGGGTGCTGATGCCTGCCATGATTTGCCTTTCACGAGATTGGAATATTCGAGCTGGGGAAAAGGGCTGCGGCTCAGCTGCCGCGCGAGTAGGTGTAGTTCCAGGGGCCGAACTGGATAGGCAGGTGGATGCGCTCGGCCGTGTTCGCGATCTGAAAGCGCACCGGCACCTTGGACAGAAAGGCGGGGCGGGGCAGCTTGGAGCCCTTGGCGGCAAAGTATTCATCCACATGCAGCAGCATCTCGTAGCGGCCGGCGCGGTAGCTATCGTCGATCAGCAGAGGATCGTCGGCTCGGCCGTTGGCGTTCACGATGAAGCTGCGCACCAGCACATAGTTCTGGCCGTCCCAGCGTGAGAAGTCGATGCGCAGGCCCGTGGCTGCCGAGCCGTGGAAAGTGTCGACGGCGTGCATGGTCAGGCGCGGGCTGACGCCATGCAGCACGATGGGTCCGGAGGACTGTGCCGGTGCCGGCTGGGGCGTTTCGGCAGCCAGGGCACCACGTGCCGCGACCAGGGCTGAGGCGCCGAGTGCCAGACCGGAGAGGGCGAACTGACGGCGCGCCGGGAGCAGAGCTTGTGTGCTGGAAAAAGAAGTCTTGGACATAAACCTGTTTCCTTCAGATCAGATGCAGTTTCAGCCGTTTTTGCGGCGTTGGAGGCGGGTGATGAAGGCAATGGCCAGGATGGCGGACAGCGCTTCCACAATGGCGACCAGGTACAGGCCGGGAGCGACCTTGCCGCTGGAAGCCTTGATCAAGCCCATCAGATAGGGGGCGCCGAAACCGGCCAGATTGGCGACAGAGTTGATCAGGGCCACGCCCACAGCGGCGGCACCGCCGCTGAGCAACATATTGGGCATCTGCCAGAACACCGGGATAGCGCTCATGGTGCCTACCAGGGCCAGGACCATGGCCGTCAGTGCAACGATCACGGGAATGCTGTTCATGCCCATGGTGATGGCCAGGGCCAACATGCCCGCGGCACCCAGCAGGACCGAGCCTGCAAAGTGCCAGCGCACTTCACCGTGATGGTCGGAATGGCGACCGTTGAGCACCATGCCTGCAGCACCCAGCAGATAGGCGCCGCCGGCAATCCAGCCCACTTGCATGGGCGAGGTGAAGCCTGCTTCACGGATGACGGTAGGGATCCAGAAAGTCAGTGTGGAGTTGGCGCACAGCAGGCAGAAGAATACGGCGATCAGCAGCCACACCATGGGATTGCTGAACAGGGTGCGCCAGTCGCTGTGGCGCTCGCCCTGGGCCTTTTGGTCCAGTTCCAGCTGTTGGCGCACGACGGCGCGGTCCGCATCGGTGAGCCACTTGGCCTGCTCGGGGCGGTCCGTCATGTAGAAATAGGCGAAGACGCCGGCCAGCACCGAAGGAATGCCTTCGATGATGAACAGCCACTGCCAGCCGTGCATGCCATGCGCACCTGCAGCCCAGGTCATGATGCCGCCGGCCAGGGGGCCGCCGATCACGCCGGCAATGGCAGAGGCCGACATAAAGGTACCGAAGGCCTTGGCGCGGCGCTTGGATGGGTACCAGTAGGTCAGGTACAGGATGATGCCGGGGTAGAAGCCGGCTTCGAACACGCCCATCAGAAAGCGCAGGATGTAGAACTGGGTCGGCGTCGTCACCCAGGCCTGCAAGATGCAGATCAGGCCCCAACCGATGGTGATGCGCATCACCGTCTTCTTGGCGCCAATCTTCTGCAGCAGCATATTGGATGGCACTTCGAACAGAAAGTAGCCTATGAAGAAGATGCCCGCGCCCAGGCCGTAGACCGCCTCGCTGAATTTCAGGTCATCAAGCATCTGCAGCTTGGCAAAACCGATGTTGACGCGGTCCAGCCAGGCCAGCACCCACAGCACGCCCAGAAAGGGCAGCAGCCGCCAGGAGATCTTGGAATAGGTGGCGTCGATCTGATCGACCGAGGGGGCCGTGCCGCTGATCGGCATATGTTGAGCACTCATAGCAAGTCCTTGTCTCAGAAGTCTGTTATTTGGGTATGTGGACGCCTGCATGGTCGCGGGTTGCCGCGATATGCGAAACTAGGCTGCTGCTATGAGCCGCATAGCAAATTGCATATTCATAGGGAAAACACGTGTCTCGCAGCGAAGATCCGTTCGACACCTACTTGCTGCGCGTGCTGTGCACCTTGATCAGCGAAAAAAGCGTGTCGCGCGCGGCAATACGCCTCAATCAGTCACAACCGGCCATCAGTGCGGCATTGAGGCGCTTGCGGGCCATCTTCAGTGACCCGCTGTTGGTGCGGGACAAGAACCGCATGGTGCCCACGGCGCGCGCGCTGCAGGCTGTGGAGCAGGCGCGTGCGGCACTGGGTCTTATCGACGGGCTGCTGACTACGGGCAAGGAATTTGCTGCCGAGACCACGCAACAGCGCTTCACCATTGCCACGCCCGACTATCTGGCGCCGCCCTTCATGACGCGCGTGGTGCAGCTCATGCGGGCGCAGGCGCCGGGTGCCCGGCTGGTGATGCTGCCGCTGGGCCAGAGCTTCGACTACGAGCAGGCCTTGCAAAACGGCGATGTGGACATCGTCATAGGCAACTGGCCGAGTCCGCCCGAGCATCTGCATATGTCCACGTTGATCGAGGATGAGGTGGTCTGCCTGCTGGATGAAAAGCATCCGCTGGCTGTGCCGGGCCAGCTCACCTCAGAGCAATATCTGCAGTCCGCCCATGTGGTGTTCACCCCGTACTCGCCGGACCAGCGCGGCGTGGTGGAGACTAGCCTGGGCACCATGCGGGTCAGCCGTGACGGCCGCGTGCAGTGCTCCCATTTCTCGCTGGCCCCCGAGCTGCTGGTAGGCACGGATTTGCTGCTGACCACCAGCCGCCATTTCGCGCTCTACCACTGCAGACGTCTGCCGCTGGCCATGGTGCCCTTGCCCATGGGCAACCGCAGCATGCGCTTTTATCAGCTATGGCATTCGTCCCGCCATCGGGACGCTTCTCATATCTGGATGCGCGGATTGCTGAGCCAGGCCGCGCAGGTGCTGACGCAGCTGGCGTAGCCGGCTGCTATACGGGCTATAACAAGCCAGGACTGTGAGGCAGCAAACCGGCTTTCTACACTGGCTTCATGACTACCGAAACTCACTCCTCCATCCCCACGCTAGACGAACTCAACACCATGACGCCGGACGCTTTTGTGGCCGCGCTAGGTGAGGTCTTCGAATACGCTCCCTGGGTGGCCCAAGCCGCCGCGCTACAGCGCCCGTTCCACAGCATCGATGCACTGCATGCCGCCATGCTGGCCGCCGTGCATGCCAGCCCCCGCGAGCAGACCGTGCGCTTTCTTTGCGGTCACCCCGAGCTGTCGGCCAGTGCCGTACGTTCGGGCACGCTGACCAGCGATTCGCAGCAGGAGCAGCAAAGCGCCGGTCTGGGCGAGCTGGAGCAGGCTCAGGGCGAGCGCCTGGCGGTGCTGAATCAGAGCTATCGCACGCGCCATGGCTTTCCCTTCATCGCCTGCGTGCGTCACTACACGCGCGCCGGCTTGTTTGCCGAGCTGGCTTCGCGCACCGATCGCGCTACCGAGGCGGAGTTTGCCGAAGCGCTGCGCCAGATCGGCTTTATCAGCCGCCTGCGCTTGGCGCAGCGCGTGAGTGAAGCCTGCTTGCAAGCCGCTTGAGTCGGCCCAGGGGCATAGCCCTGAAACAAAACAGCACGCCGTGGCGTGCTGTTGGTTTTTGAAGTGGGCTTGAATGCCGCGGCTGCGATTTGCCAGCGAGTTATGCAAACACGCCGGCGCTGTCCTGCATATGGGCGGACACCGTGCCCAGATGGTGCAAGGTGTCGCCACCCGTCATCTCCATTTGCGTCAGGCGCTTGAAGTAGTGGCTGCCCACATATTCGTCCGTCACGCCGATGCCGCCGTGCAGCTGCACGGACTGCTGGCCCACAAAGCGCATGGACTGGCCCAGCTGCACCTTGGCGCGGGCCACGGCCGTGTGGCGCTCCTCGGCTGGGGCGCCCAGCTTCAGGCTGGCGTAATAGCTCATGGAGCGGGCCAGCTCCAGCTGCATCTTCATATCGGCCACGCGGTGGCGCAGCGCCTGGAAGCTGGCAATGGCCACGCCGAACTGCTTGCGCTGGTTCATGTATTCCGTGGTCAGCTTGAGGGTTTGCTCCATCACGCCTACGCCTTCGGCGCACAGGGCGGCATTGACTATGTCCTGGGCCAGCGTGAGGGCGGGCAGGCCGTTGCTGGTGATCAGCGTGGCAGGCACGGCATGGCAGATCAGATCGGCAGCGCGGCCTTCATCCTGGGTGGCATAGCCGCGTGTGCTGACGCCGGGGGCGCTTTTCTCCACCAGGAACAGGGCCAGCTTGCCGTCCAGCTGCGCGGGCACGATGAAGGAATCGGCCTGATCGCCAGCAGGAACAATGTTTTTGGTAGCGCTTAGCGAATACTCATCGCCGGACTTGCTCGCTTTTGCATCACAAACATCAAGGCGGTAGCGTGCTTTGCGCTCCTGCGATGCGAGCACCACCAGCTTTTCTCCGCTGGCGATCTGGGGCAACCAGGCTTGCTTGACGGCATCGCTGCCAAATTGGGTCAGCACGGCAGAGGCGGCAAACGCCTGGGCCAGCGGCTCCATTACCAGGCCGCGGCCCAGCTCTTCCATCACCACCATGACATCCACCGCACCCTGGCCCAGGCCGTCATAGGCCTCGGGCACGGTCAGGGCGGTCAGGCCCAGCTCGGCCAGTTCGTTCCAGACCTCGCGCGAAAAGCCGCCCTGGCTGGCAATGGACTGGCGGCGTTCGAAGCTATAGCCCTTCTCGACCCAGCGGGCCACGGCATCGCGCAGTTGTTGTTGATCGTCGGAAAAATCGAAATCCATATTTGTCTCCTGCCGCCAAAGCGAGTGCGCTTTGCGCACCATCACCTTCAGCGAAGCTCTTGCAAGAGCCCCCTCCTGGAGGGGGCGTGGGGGAGTCGTACGTGCAAATGCAGGCCGGACTCGGCTTTAGCCGAGGACCGTCTGGGCGACGATATTGCGTTGCACCTCGTTGGAGCCGCCGTAGATGGTGGTCTTGCGCATATTGAAATAGGTAGAGGCCAGCGGCGCATTGCTCACCGCACCGCCGGGGAAGTCGCCCTGGTAGCCGGCTTCCATGGCTTCTTGCACATAGGGCAGGGCATAGGGGCCGGCGGCCAGCATCATCAGCTCGGAGTAGCGCTGCTGAATTTCGCTGCCCTTGATCTTCAAAAGGCCGGCGATATCCAGCGGGTTCTTGCCCGATTTCATGGCCGAGAGTACGCGCAGCACCATCATCTCAAGTGCAATCACGTCGATCTCCAGCAGGGCGATCTGGTCGCGAAAGCGCTGGTCTTCCCACACGCCTTCGGCCTTGGCAATGCGCTTGAGGCGCTCCAGCTCGCGCTTGGCGCGGTTCACATCGGCAATATTGGTGCGCTCGTGGCTTAGCAGGTGCTTGGCGTAGGTCCAGCCCTTGCTTTCCTCGCCGATCAGCTGGTCGGCAGGCACTTGCACGTTGTCGAAGAAGACTTCGTTGACCTCATGGCCGCCGTCGAGCAGCTTGATGGGGCGCACGGTGACGCCGGGCGACTTCATGTCGATCAGCAAAAAGCTGATGCCGGTCTGGGGCTTGCCCTCGTTGCTGGTGCGCACCAGGCAGAAAATCCATTCGCCATACTGGCCCAGCGTGGTCCAGGTCTTTTGGCCGTTGACGATGTAGTGATTGCCCACGCGCTCGGCACGGGTCTTGACGCTGGCCAGGTCCGAACCCGAACCGGGTTCGCTATAGCCCTGGCTCCACCAGACTTCGCCGCTGGCAATGCCGGGTAGAAAGCGCTGCTGCTGCTCGGGCGTGCCGTAGGCCATGATGACCGGTGCCACCATCACCGGGCCGAAGGGCACGATGCGTGGCGTGCAGGCCAGAGCACATTCTTCCTCGAACAAATGCTTTTGCACGGCGCTCCAACCGGGGCCTCCGAATTCCTTGGGCCAGCCATAGCCTAGCCAGCCTTTTTTGCCCAAAATCTTGGCCCAGCGCTGCAAATCATCGCGCGTCAGGTGCAGGTCGTTGCGCACCTTGTGCGCAATGTCCTCGGGCAAATGGGCTCGCACCCAGGTGCGGACTTCTTCGCGGAAAGACTGTTCTTCAGGGGTAAATGCCAAATCCATGCGTTTGTCTCCAGAAATTCTGGAAGCTTTTGTAGCACGCACGTTCTTTTTTCATCTGTCCAGGGCGTGACAGATGGCGCGTAATGGGTAAAAACACCGATCTCGATGAGCCCCTGGGTCGCCCTGGGTACTGGCATCTACGCGAGGCGATTCCTGTTGGCCTTGCTGGTTTGCTTTGTCTTGTGAAGTTTGAATGAAATGGGGCTCTAGCGCTTATTCAGAAAGCGCTAGTAGCTATCAATTTCAATGCGACGGCTTACTCGGCTGGCGCTGCCGGTGGTTCCACGCCCAGGGATTCGCACAGCAGTTGCACGGTGGCGCGCAGCTGGGCCACTTCGGCTTCCAGTGTGTCCACGCGCTGCTGCAGGGCCGATGCGTTGCTGACGGTGCCGGCGCTGCTGCTGGCTTGCAGCGCATTCACATCCACCGGGCCGCACAGCAGATGGGCCCAGCGCGGCTCGCGTGCGCCGGGCGCGCGGGGCAGGAGCACGACTAGGGGGCCGCCTTTTTCCTCGCTGCGTTCACGCAGCTCGTCCAGAAAGGCCTCGACCGAGGAAATATCGGCAAAGCGGTGCCAGCGCTCGGAGTTGATGCGCAGCTCGCCGGCGGTCTGCGGGCCGCGCAGCATCAAAAGGGCCAGCAGCACTGCGGACTGATCGGGCACGCCAATGCCGCGTGGAAAGTTGTGTTCCCAGCGGGTGGAGCGGGTGCTGCTGATCTGCACGGCCAGGGATTTCTGGCGCAGCTCGTCCAGTGCTTCCTGTGCCTGGCCGTCGCTGATTTCCATCACCGGGTCGCGGCTGGATTTTTGATTGCAGCCGGTGATCAGGGCGTTGAGCGTCAGCGGGTAGCTGTCGGGCACGGTGCGGGCTTTTTCCATCAGCGTGGCCAGAACGCGGGCTTGCACAGGGGTCAAGGGGGTGACGCGGGGATCGAAAGGCATGTTGTCTCCTCAAAAAAGTACAGGGCCGCATACAGGAACTGGGGTTGACCCGGAGGGGAAATTCCCGTCGGTGCGACAATCGCCGCCCATGAAAAACATCGTGATCCTGATCTCGGGCGGCGGCTCGAACATGGCCGCCATTGTGCGTGCATCCCAGCAGCAAGACTGGGCCAAGCGCCACAACGCCCGTGTGGCTGCCGTGATCAGTAACAAGGCCGACGCCAGGGGGCTGGTGTTTGCACGCGATAACGGTATTGCCACCGAGGTTCTCGATCACAAGCAGTTTGACAGCCGCGAGGCTTTCGATGCCCAGCTGGCCCAGGTGATTGACCGCCATGCGCCTTCGCTGGTGGTGCTGGCCGGCTTCATGCGCATTCTCACGCCGGGCTTTGTCTCGCACTACGCCGGGCGCATGGTCAATATCCACCCCTCGCTGCTGCCGGCCTTCACCGGCCTGCACACCCACCAGCGCGCCATTGATGCCGGCTGCAAGTTTGCCGGTGTGACCGTGCACCATGTGACGGCCGAGCTGGATGTGGGGCCGATTCTGGACCAGGCCGTGGTGCCGGTGCTGCCCGGCGACACGGCCGAGGCGCTGGCGGCCCGCGTGCTGGTGCAAGAGCACATCATCTACCCGCGTGCCGTGCTCAATCTGATTAAAAATTGATAGCTGCTGGTGCTTGATGCATAAGCGCTAGAGCTTTGTTTTAAGCCGGTTTTTGCTGATCTTCCGGCAGGCGGCGAAAACGCGGCCGCTCCACGCCGTCAATCACCACGGTCTCGTTGAACATGGCGGCGGGCCGCACCCACAGGCCGTACTCGCCATAGAGGGCGCGGTACAGCGTCATGGGTTCCAGCGTCTCGCTATGGCGCACGGTGTCCAGTACCTGATAGCGCATGCCTTTGTAGTGTTCGTAGAGGCCGGGTGCGGTGGTGATGAGCGGGGGCAGGTGATCGTTGGACATGGTTTTCTCAAAAACAATAGCTGTCAGCGTATATGAAATAAGCGCTGGTGCCTGTTTTTATTGGGGATTGAGTGAGTTGGCTATGTGCGGCGGAACAAGCCAGTGCAAGCCAGGGCTTGGGCGACAGTGGGACAATTGCGCCCATGCATCCCAAACAGCTTCTCGACGCTTGCTCTGAACTCGTCAAGCGCGCCCTGACATTTGAACACCCGGCCGATTCCGTGGTGTCTTATTTTTTCCGCGAAAACCGCTACCTCGGTCCGCGCGAACGCGCCACCCTGGCCGAAACCACTTACACCGTGCTGCGCAAGAAGCTGTTGTTCGAAGCGCTGGCGCATTCGGGCAGCGGCGCGCGTGAGCGCCGTCTGGCCATCCTGGGCTTTGCCGCCGTCCTGCGCGAGCAGGCCAAGAAGGAAGGCAAAGTCAAGAACAAGGACGGACAGGACAGCGAGACCTTTATCCAGGCCGCTCTCACGCCGCAGGAACTCAAGTGGCTGGCTGCCTGCGACGGCATCAAGCAAGACGAGTTGATGGAATCCCACCGCCACAACCTGCCCGAGTGGCTGGTCGAGCCACTGAAGGCTCAGCTGGGCGAGGAATTCTGGGCGCTGGCTGCCAGCATGGAAAAGGCCGCGCCCCTGGATTTGCGCGTCAACGCTCTCAACGACAAGCGCTCCGACGTGCGCAAGGAACTGGAAAAAGCCGGCATCAAGGCCGTGCCCACGCCGTACTCGCCCATCGGTCTGCGTATCGACGGCAAGCCTGCGCTGGCCAAGGTCGATGCCTTCAACCGTGGCGCCATCGAGGTGCAGGACGAAGGCTCGCAACTGCTGGCTCTGATGCTGGATGCCAAGCGCGGCGAGATGGTGGTGGACTTTTGCGCCGGTGCCGGCGGCAAGACCCTGGCCATCGGCGCTTCCATGCGCAACACCGGTCGCCTGTACGCCTTTGACGTCTCCGGCCACCGCCTCGATGCCTTGAAGCCCCGTCTGGCGCGCTCGGGCCTGTCGAATGTGCACCCCGCCGCCATTGCCCATGAGCGCGATGAGCGCGTCAAGCGCCTGGCCGGCAAGATCGACCGCGTGCTGGTCGATGCCCCTTGCTCGGGCCTGGGCACGCTGCGCCGCAATCCCGACCTCAAGTGGCGTCAAAGCCCCAAGGCCGTGGAAGAGTTGACGCAAAAGCAGACCGCCATCCTGGCCAGCGCTGCGCGCCTGGTCAAGGCCGGTGGTCGTCTGGTCTATGCCACCTGCTCCATCCTGCCGCAGGAAAACGAAGCCATTGCCGAAGCCTTTGCGGCTGCACATCCCGACTTCGTGCCTTTGAGCGCGGGCGAGCTGCTGGAGCAGCTCAAGATCGAGAACGGCGATTCGCTGTGCAGCGGCGGTGACGACGGCAGGCAGTATCTGCGCCTGTGGCCTCACAGCCACGAGACCGACGGCTTTTTCGCTGCCGTCTGGGTGAAGAAGGCCTAACTTCCAGGCAAGTCCGCTCTCTCTGTCGGGCAAAGCTTTGGGGGTTTGGCGGCAGACCGCCTAAAATTGAACGACCGTGCTTTGCTCAAGTGAAGCACGGTTTTTTTGCCAAAGGCTTTGTTGCGTATGTCGCTGGATCTCGGCTGGGTTTGGAATGCGGTGGTGGATTGGCTGGCCCATGGGCTGTGGCAGCTGTCATGGTGGCAGCTCTTGCTCTATACCCTGGCCACCACCCACATCACCATTGCGGCGGTGACCATTTTCCTGCACCGCTGCCAGGCCCATCGCTCGCTGGATCTGGGGCCTGTCCCCTCGCATTTCTTCCGCTTCTGGCTGTGGCTGGGCACGGGCATGGTCACCAAGGAGTGGGTGGCGATTCACCGCAAGCACCATGCCAAGTGCGAGACCGAGGATGACCCGCACAGCCCGCAGACCCGAGGGCTGGCCAAGGTGATGCGCGAAGGTGCGGAGCTGTATCGCACGGAAGCGCAGAACGCGGAAACCCTCAAGAAATTCGGCCACGGCACGCCCGATGACTGGATGGAGCGCCATGTCTACCGCCATTCGGTGCTGGGCCCCTCTCTCATGCTCATCATCAATGTGCTGCTGTTCGGTGCCATTGGCCTGAGCATCTGGGCCGTGCAAATGGTCTGGATTCCCTTCTGGGCAGCCGGCGTGGTCAACGGCGTGGGCCACTTCTGGGGCTATCGTAATTACGAGGCCGTCGATGCCTCCACCAATCTCGTGCCCTGGGGCATCATCATTGGTGGCGAAGAGCTGCACAACAATCACCATACCTTCCCGACCTCCGCCAAATTCTCGGTCAAGCGCTATGAGTTTGATATTGGCTGGCTCTATATCAGCGCCATGCAGGTCATTGGCTGGGCCAAGGTCAAGAAGACTCCGCCGTGCCTGCGCACCGGGGCAGTCAAGCCGGTGGCCGATGAAATGACGCTGGAGGCCATCATCGCCAACCGCTACGAGGTCATGGCCCGCTATGCGCGCGGCGTGCGCTTTGCGGTGCAGCAGGAACTCGACGGACTCAAGCAGCGCAAGGCCGATATGTCTGCGCTCAAGAGTGCGCAGCGCTGGCTGCATCGCGATGCCGAAAAAGTGCCGGCCAATGCCATGAGCCAGCTGGCCCAGGCCCGCGCCGCCCATCCGGTGATCGATCAGATGCTGGTCATGCGCGAAGAGCTGCGCCAGTTGTGGCTCAACACCACGCTCACACGCGAGCAACTGACCGGCCAGTTGCAGGCCTGGTGCCAGCGTGCCGAGGCCAGCGGCATTGCCGCGCTCAAGGATTTCTCCGTCAAGCTGCGCGCCGCTCACGCTTGACGAAGCGAGCCTGAAGTCGCACTAGCCAGACGGCGACGCCGCCATTCCAGAGCCGCCCCGGGCGGCTTTGTTGCATGGGCTGTGCTGCGCGCTCATGGATCTCAAGCCCGGCGGTTTCGGCCGCCGCCATCAGTTGCACCCAGGTGCCAGCCGGGGCGCGCCAGCTCTGGCCGGTTTGCAGCAGCATGATTTGCTCGAAACAGTTATCGGCAAAAGCCAGCGGCGCAATCGAGAGCCTTAGCGGCCCCTGGCGGCAGAACACTTCGCTGCCCTCAGGCAGGTGAAGGCTGGCAGTTTGTGCTGCGTTCAGTTGGAGTGGGGTGCTGGATGGGGTATGCATGGCAGGCCTTGATTGCTTGGATTCAGGCCTCAAGCGTAAAAAAATGCGGCGCTGCACAACAGGCACAGCAAGCGCCCGGTGTGAGCGCATCAGTGCAGTTTGTAGGGTGACTGTTCTGGTCTGTATCTGTTCCATCTGTATCTGTTGCGAAACAGCTGGCGCTGGCATCATGGCGACCATTGCCTCTGATCGCACCTGCTGTTTGCCATGCTCAATCCTGTTGCCCTTGCCCGCACCGATGAAGCCGCTCTACCTCTGTACCAGCGGCTGGCAGGCGACTATTGCGCCGCCATGGAGCTGGGCACGCTCAAGGCGGGCGAGCGCATGCCTTCGGTGCGGGAGCTGATGGCCCGCCATCAGGTCAGCCTCTCCACCGCGCTGCAGATGCTGAGATTTCTGGAAGGCCGGGGCCATCTGGAGGCCAGGCCTCGCGTGGGCTATTTTGTGCGCGAGCTGCAAACTGGCCTGGCGCTGACCAGCGAGCCGGATCTGAGTCAGCCGGTTCAGCCCAATCCGCATGCGCATTTCGTGGGGATCAACGAACATATTTCGCTGCTGCTGGAGCGGGGCCGCCAGGCGCCGGCGCATATAGACATAGGCGGCTGCACGCCGCCGGCCGAGCTGTTTGACCATCAGCATCTGAACAAGACCGTCACCCGCCTGCTGCGCGAGCAGCCCATGTTGCTGGCCCAGGGGCGTTCGCTGCTGGCCAACCAGGGAAATCACCCGGATTTCCAACAAGCCATGGCACGGCGAGCGCTGGCTTGCGGCATACGGGTGGCGCCTGCCGATGTGCTGGCCACCACGGGCAATTCAGAAGCGGTGTCGCTGGCGCTGGCTGCCGTGGCCGTGCCAGGCGATATGGTGGCAGTGGAGTCGCCTACCTACTACGGCTTGCTGCAGGTGGTGGAGTCGCTGAAGCTGCAGACGCTGGAGATTCCCTGCAGCCCGCGCACCGGCCTGTCGATTGAAGCGCTGGAGCTGGCTTTTCAGACCCAGCCGCGTCTCAAGGCCGTGGTCGTGGTGCCTGAGCTGCAAATGCCGCTGGGCACCCGCATGCCGGACGAACACAAGGCTAGGCTGGTGGCGCTGTGTGCCCAGTATGGAGCGGCCCTGATCGAGGATGATTCCTACGGCCTGTTCGTGGAGGACAAGCAGCCGGTGCGACCGCTCAAGGCCTGGGACAGCGTCTCCGGCCATGTCATCTATTGCCAAGCCTTCAACAAAAGCATGGCGCCCGGTTTGCGTCAGGGCTGGATGAATGGCGGGCAGTGGCATGGCCGGGTGCAAATGCTCAAATTTGCCCAGAGCCGCAACACCCAGACCCTGGGGCAACTGGTGGTGGCCGAGGTGCTGGGTTCGCCCACGCATTTGCGCAATCTGCAGCGGCTCAAGGCGCAGCTTAAAAGCCAGCGCGAAGCCATGGCACGCCTGGTGGCGCGCTATTTTCCGCTGGGCACGCGGCTCAGCCTTCCCGGGGGAGGTCTGTGCCTGTGGCTGGAGTTTCCTGAAGCCATGTCTACCGCCAGTCTGTTTACCGAGGCACTGGTCCATGGCATACGCATTGCGCCGGGCAGCATGTTCTCCAACTCCGGTCGCTACGAGCACTGCATGCGGCTGGCCTGTACCCATCCGGTCAATGCGGCGATGGAAAAGGCAATCCAGCAGCTGGGGGCCATGGCTTGCCGCCAGCTGGGTCAGCCGGTGCGGGAATGAGGCAGATATCAAGCGGCAATAAAAAAACCGCCTGCACTTGCGTGAGGCGGTTTTTTCAGGATGACCGGGCTGAATTACTTCAGCTTGGCTTCCTTGTACTCGACGTGCTTGCGAGCCTTGGGGTCGAACTTCATGATCGACATCTTTTCAGGCATCGTCTTCTTGTTCTTGGTTGTGGTGTAGAAGTGACCAGTGCCAGCAGTAGAAGCCAGCTTGATCTTTTCGCGTCCGCCTTTAGAAGCCATGGTGTTTCTCCTTTAGGAAATTAAGCTTGGCCACGAGCGCGCATGTCTGCGAGCACGGAGTCGATACCGTTCTTGTCGATCAGGCGCAGAGCAGCGCTGGAAACGCGCAGACGCACCCAACGGTTCTCGGTTTCCACCCAGAAACGACGGTATTGCAGGTTAGGGAGAAAACGACGCTTGGTCTTGTTGTTGGCGTGGGAAACATTGTTGCCCACCATGGGCTTTTTGCCCGTAACTTCACATACGCGTGCCATTTGGACACTCCGATAGTTGAATCGGCTGTCGGCTCTGAAATTTTGCAAAAGCAAAATGTGCCGGCAACCTCACCTCGCCAGTTTTAAAAGGGTGGCGGTAACCCCATTGCAAAAAGCCCGAACCTGCAAAGTGCAAACACCTGGCAGTGCCTTGAATTCAGCAAAGCCTTGGATTATAGCGTTTTTGCTAAAAAGCCCCCGAGGCCGGCCATATCTGGCAGCACTCAAGGGCTTTTATGGGTTGCGGGCTTGGATCAGCCTTGCTGTTCCAGGAAGCGCTGGGCGTCCAGGGCAGCCATGCAGCCCGTGCCGGCGCTGGTGATGGCCTGGCGGTACACGTGGTCCTGGCAGTCGCCGGCGGCAAACACGCCGGGCACGCTGGTCTGGGTGGCGAAACCCTTCAGGCCGCCCTGGGTGACGATGTAGCCGTTTTCCAGCTCCAGCTGGCCCTGGAAGATGTCGGTATTGGGGTGGTGGCCGATGGCGATGAAAGCGCCTTGCAGCTTCAGGTCTTCGGTATGGCCGTCCTGGGTGCTCTTGATGCGGATGCCGGTCACGCCGCTCTGGTCGCCCAGCACTTCATCCAGGGTGAAGTGGGTCTTGAGCTCGATCTTGCCTTCCTTGACCTTGGCCATCAGCTTGTCCACCAGGATGGGCTCGGCCTTGAACTTGTCGCGGCGATGCACCAGGGTGACCTTGCTGGCGATGTTGGACAGGTACAGCGCTTCTTCCACGGCGGTGTTGCCGCCACCGATCACGCATACGGGCTGCTCGCGGTAGAAGAAGCCGTCGCAGGTGGCGCAGGCGGAGACGCCGCGACCCATGAACGCTTCTTCGGAGGGCAGGCCCAGGTACTTGGCAGAGGCGCCGGTGGCGATGATCAGCGAATCGCAGGTATACGTGCCGTTGTCGCCGGTCAGGGTGAAGGGCCGCTGGCTGAAGTCTACCTTGCTGATGTGATCAAAGATGATCTGGGTGTTGAAGCGCTCGGCGTGCTCTTGAAAACGCTGCATCAGCTCGGGGCCTTGCACGCCGTTCACGTCGGAAGGCCAGTTGTCCACTTCGGTGGTGGTCATCAGCTGGCCGCCCTGGGCCATGCCGGTGATCAAAAGAGGCTTGAGGTTGGCGCGGGCGGCATACACGGCGGCGGTGTAGCCAGCAGGGCCGGAGCCGAGAATGAGAACTTGTGCGTGTTGTGTAGAGGACATGAAACCTGGCTTTGAGAAAAAACGCATGCCGACAACCGGCGCGCAGTCAAAGAATCTGGAGGATGTGGGAGTATCGCTCGGTATCAAGGCCTGCGGTTTGCGCGGTATTAATCGCCGAAATTGTAAAAAATCATGGTTATGACTTGTTTGCCTCCAGTCCGAGTCCCTAATGTTGCAAGTGCTTGCATTACGCTTGAGGGTCCGTCCCGAACAATTGCATCGCCTGCCCGGGTGCTAAGGTAAGCTCCTGCTTGCGTATGACTTATTCATTGAACGCTTTGAACGCGTCTTCTTCTAGCAAGAACAAATCCCGCTCGGCTGCTCCGCGCTATGGTGTGATCCGTTTCAGCCAGGAAGTGTTGCTGCTCATAGGTCTGCTGGCGCTGGTCTTTTGGCTGGTGTCCATGTTGACCTATTCGCCGCTGGACCCTGCCTGGTCCACCTCCGGCGGCGGGCAGATGGCCTTTGTGCGCAACTGGATGGGGCGCGTAGGCGCCTGGCTGGCCGATGCCTGCTATTTTGGTTTTGGCCTGTCCGTCTGGTGGCTGGTACTGGCCGGCCTGCAGACTTGGATGACCTCGCTGCTGCGCTGGATGCGCGGTGGCGTGGGCAAGGATGGCGCACCGTTGCCGCTGGTGCCGATCTGGCGCCGCCGTTTTCTGTTCTGGGGCGGTCTGGCCGTGCTGATGTCCGCCAGCTGTGCGCTGGAGTGGACGCGACTTTATCGTTTCGAAAGCCATTTGCCCGGCCCGGCCGGTGGCGTATTTGGCTATATGGTGGGCTTTCACAGCCTGCAATGGCTGGGCTCCACAGGCTCGGGCCTGATCGGTATCTGCCTCTTCGTGCTGGGACTGGCCATGGTGTTCGGCTTTTCCTGGGGCAATCTGGCCGAGAGCCTGGGCGCCCGCCTGGACGGCATGGTGCAGTTCGGCCGCGAGCGCCGCGAAATTGCCAAGGATGCCGCCGTGGGCCGCAAGTCCGCGCGCGAGCGTGAAGAAGTCATTCAGGAGCGCAGCGAAAGCGCCGAGATCAGCCCGCCGGCCCCGGTTCAGATCATCGAGCCCGTGCTGCGCGATGCGACCCAGCCCAGCGCCCGCGTGGCCAAGGAGCGCCAAAAACCTTTGTTCACGGACCATCCCGACAGCAAGCTGCCCCAGGTGGAGCTGCTGGATGCGGCGCCACTGCGCCAGGAATCGGTGTCTCCCGAAACCCTGGAGATGACCAGCCGTCTGATAGAAAAGCGCTTGAAGGACTTTGGCGTGGATGTGCGCGTGGTCGCCGCTATGCCAGGCCCCGTGATCACGCGCTACGAGATCGAGCCCGCCACGGGCGTCAAGGGCTCGCAGATCGTCAATCTGGCCAAGGATCTGGCCCGCTCGCTGTCCCTGGTGTCGATTCGCGTGATCGAGACCATTCCCGGCAAGAATTTCATGGCTCTGGAGCTTCCCAATGCCAAGCGCCAGTCGATTCGGCTGTCCGAGGTGCTGGGCTCGCAGGTCTATCACGATGCCAAGAGCATGCTGACCATGGGTCTGGGCAAGGACATTGTGGGCAACCCCGTGGTTGCCGATCTGGCCAAGATGCCGCACTGCCTGGTGGCAGGTACCACCGGCTCTGGCAAATCCGTGGGTATCAATGCCATGATTTTGTCTCTGCTCTACAAGGCAGAGGCCCGCGATGTGCGCCTGTTGATGATCGATCCCAAGATGCTGGAAATGTCGGTCTACGAAGGCATT
Organism: Comamonas aquatilis; assembly: GCF_965139575.1. Lineage (NCBI taxonomy): Bacteria > Pseudomonadati > Pseudomonadota > Betaproteobacteria > Burkholderiales > Comamonadaceae > Comamonas > Comamonas aquatilis. The sequence continues at coordinate 443,338 of NZ_CBCSIW010000001.1, forward strand.
CCCCACCTGCTGTGCCCTGTGGTCACCGATATGAAGCAGGCCGCCAACGGACTGAACTGGTGCGTTGCCGAGATGGAGCGCCGCTACAAGCTGATGAGCAAGCTGGGCGTGCGCAATCTGGCCGGCTACAACACCAAGATCGACGAGGCCAAGGCGCGCGAGGAATCGATTCCCAACCCCTTCAGCCTGACGCCCGAAGAGCCCGAGCCGCTACAGCGCCTGCCGCACATCGTGATCGTGATCGATGAGCTGGCCGACCTGATGATGGTGGTGGGCAAGAAGATCGAAGAGCTGATTGCCCGTCTGGCGCAAAAAGCGCGCGCGGCCGGCATTCACCTGATTTTGGCGACCCAGCGCCCCAGCGTGGACGTGATCACCGGCCTGATCAAGGCCAATATTCCGACCCGGATTGCCTTCCAGGTCTCCAGCAAGATCGACAGCCGTACCGTGCTTGATCAGATGGGGGCCGAGTCCCTGCTGGGCATGGGCGACATGCTCTATATGGCCAGCGGCACCGGCCTGCCGATTCGCGTGCATGGTGCTTTTGTGTCTGACGAGGAAGTGCACCGCGTGGTCAGTTACCTCAAGGAGCAAGGCGAGGCCGATTACATTGACGGCGTGCTGGAAGGCGGCTCGGCCGATGGTGAAGGCGAGGACGGCGGTGAAGGCGGCGGCGACGGGGAAAAAGATCCCATGTACGACCAGGCCGTCGAAATCGTGCTGAAAGACCGCAAAGCCAGCATTTCCTATGTCCAGCGCAAGCTGCGCATAGGCTACAACCGCTCGGCCAATTTGCTGGAGCAGATGGAAAAGGCCGGCTTGGTCAGTTCGCTGACCTCGGGCGGCCAGCGCGAAGTGCTGGTGGCGGCCCGGGTGGAGTGAGCGGGCGAGACCTCACGACGCGAAAGGAAGAGGATTGATGAAACGTTTTTTGACTGCATTTTTGATAGCTGCTAGCGCAAGTGGTGCGTGGGCTGACGGCTTGAAAAGCCTTGAATCCTTTATGAAAAGCGCCCATGCGGGCAAGGCGGAGTTCACCCAGTCCGTGACCTCGCCGCCCAAGGCCGGCCAGGAGGCACGTACCAAGGTCTCCAGCGGCACTTTCGAATTTCAGCGTCCCGGCAAGTTCAAGTTCAACTACACCAAGCCTTTCGAGCAGCTCATCGTGGCGGACGGCAAGACGCTGTGGCTGTATGACGCGGATCTGAACCAGGTCACCCAGCGGGCCCAGGCCCAGGTGCTGGCCAGTACCCCGGCAGCGATTCTGACCTCGGCCACGGATCTCAAGGCCTTGCAGGCCGATTTTGGTCTGAGTGCCCAGCCCGCCAGCGAAGGTCTGGAATGGGTGCTGGCTTCGCCCAAGGTCAAGGGCGGTCAGCTCAAAAGCGTGCGCGTGGGCTTTACGCCCGAAGGCCAGCTGGCAGCGCTGGATATCGAAGACAGCTTCGGTCAGCGCTCGCTGATGCAGTTCAAGGGCTTGCAGATCCTGGCTGCGCTGCCGGCATCGACCTTCCAGTTCAGCGTGCCCAAGGGGGCGGATGTGCTCAAGCAGTAGAACTGGTCGCCTCATCAAAAAAAGCCTGTGAACTTCACGCTCACAGGCTTTTTTTGTATCGATATCTTATGAAATCTGGCTGAAGCCCAATATCAATAAGCGCATGCAGCTCATATTTTGTTAGTCAATGGCTTCAGAGCTGGGCCGGTTTGAGAGCCACTGGCGGCAGTATGCGATCGGCAATGGCCGCCACGACGAGCACGGCCAGCACCGGAGTCGTCCAGCCCAGACCCATGGCGGCACCGGGCAGATCGGCCAGCCATGAAGGCATGGCATCGCCACCCAGCAGGGACTTGGCCGAGTCGCTGATGCCCAGCGCCAGGGCCATCGTCATCACGGGCGTATAGACGCGGCCGGGATGCTTCCACAGCGAATGCAGGAGGCTGAGCGCCACAAGGGCGATGGCCACCGGGTAGATGGCCACCAGCACGGGAACGGCCACGGCAATCAGCTGTTCCAGCCCCTGATTGGAGACCACCAGGCTGAACAGACCGATGGCGATCACCATGCTGCGATAGGACTTGCCGGTGAGCTGGCTGAAATAGGTGGCGCAGGCGCTGATAAGGCCCACGCCGGTGGTCAGGCAGGCCAGCAAAATGACGATGGCCAGCAGTGCCATGCCCCAGACGCCAAACGTGTGTTGCACATAGGCCGTGAGAATCTGCACGCCGCTCGAGGCATTGCCGACCAGCGGGCTGCTGGTGGCGCCCAGATAGATCAGCGAGACATAGACTAGGCCCAGGCCGGTGGCGGCCATGACGCCGGCAATGATGGCGTAGCGCGTGTGCAGACGGGTGTCGCTGATGCCGCTGTCCTTGATGGCATTGATGATGACGATGCCGAACACCAGTGCCGCCAGCGCATCCATGGTCTGGTAGCCCTGCAAAAAGCCCTGGCCGAAAGCCATGTTCTGCGGCAGATAGTCAGGCGCAGCTGTGGAGAAGGCACCGGCAGGCAGCATGAAGGCGGCGCCGCCGAGCACGACCAGCGCCAGGATCAGCACCGGCGTGATGATCTTGCCTATGTTGTCCATCAGCTTGCCGGGGTAGAGCGACAGCACCATGGTCAGGCCGAAGTACAGCACCGAATACAGCATCAGTGCAGTGGACGAGTTGCCGATGAACGGGGCCACGCCCAGCTCGAACGACACGGTGGCCGTGCGCGGCGTGGCGAAGAACGGGCCTATCGTCAGGTAGACGGCAATGCCCAAAATCGTGCCCGCCACCACGCCGATCGGCGAGGTAATGGTTTTGATGCCGCCGCCCACGCGGGCCATGGCCACCACGGTGATCAGGGGCAGGCCCACACCGGTGAGCAAAAAGCCTGCGGCAGCGCCCCAGAGATTTTCTCCGGCGGCCAGACCGACGCTAGGAGGAAAGATGATGTTGCCTGCACCCAGAAAAAGGGCAAAGGTCATGAAGCCCAGGGCAATCAAGTCCTGTGTCTTGAGTTTTGTCATACGAAGCACGGCTCCCGTGTGCCGCCATGCAGCGGCAGGTCCGGGAGAATTGGGGGGAATCAAGGAAAGTAGCGGATGCTTTCGATTGAGTTCTGGCTGAGGCGCGGGTGGCAGCATCAGTCACAGGCATTGCCGGCCGGATGAAATCGGGCGGCAAAAAACCGGGGCGTAGCTCCAGCCTGGCTTGTGGCAGGCAGATAGGGAGCTACTTTCCATATCAGTGAGGGGTGGCCTCGTAAATGGAGAGTGTTGATCCGCTGAAAACCCTATTTTCCACGATATAGGAATCTGTTATTGAATTGTGGAAAAGCTGGGTGGCATCCGTCGCTGAAAAGAGGCTGCAAGCTGCCAGGGTTGGCCCAGGCGTGGATACTCGAGGGGGTATGGTCACGCAAAAGAGCTTCTCCCCTGCCGTCTCTGCGGCTTCCCATCAGCCCCTGGCCGAGCGCCTGCGTCCGCGCACGCTTGGCGAGGTGATAGGCCAGCAGCATGTGCTGGGCGAAGGCATGCCGCTGCGGCTGGCCTTCGAGTCGGGGCGTCCGCACAGCTGCATTCTCTGGGGCCCGCCGGGCGTGGGAAAAACCACAATTGCCCGTCTGATGGCCGATGCCTTTGATGCGCAGTTCATCTCCATGAGCGCCGTGCTGGGCGGGGTCAAGGACATTCGCGAAGCCGTGGAGCAGGCCCAGTCCGCCCGCGATGGCTTGATGCAGCAGCGCACCATCGTGTTTGTGGACGAAGTACACCGCTTCAACAAAAGCCAGCAGGACGCTTTCTTGCCCCATGTGGAAAGCGGGCTGTTCACCTTTATCGGTGCGACCACGGAAAACCCCTCGTTCGAAGTCAATTCGGCCCTGCTCTCGCGCGCTGCGGTGTATGTGCTGCAAAGTCTGACGGCTGATGACTTGAAGCAAATAGTGGCTAAGGCCCAGGCGATACAAGCAGTTTCAGCTATAGAAGATGAAGCGCTTGATCGCCTGATCGCCTATGCCGACGGCGATGCCAGGCGCCTGCTCAACACGCTGGAGACGCTGGCCATCACCGCCGAACAGGCCAAGATCGAGCAGATCACCGATGCCTGGTTGCTCAAGGTGCTGGGCGAGCGCATGCGCCGCTACGACAAGGGGGGCGAACAGTTCTACGACACCATCAGCGCCTTGCACAAATCCGTGCGCGGCTCGGACCCCGATGCGGCCCTGTACTGGTTTTGCCGCATGCTCGACGGCGGAGCGGATCCGCGCTATCTGGCCCGGCGCATTGTGCGCATGGCCTGGGAGGACATAGGACTGGCCGATCCGCGTGCCATGCAGCTGTGTAACGACGCGGCCGCCACCTATGAGCGCCTGGGCAGCCCCGAGGGCGAGCTGGCGCTGGCCCAGGCCGTGATCTATTTGGCTGTGGCGGCCAAAAGCAATGCTGGTTATATGGCCTACAACAAGGCCAAGGCGTTTGTGAAGACCGATGCCACCCGCCCCGTGCCCCTGCATTTGCGCAATGCACCGACCAAGCTGATGAAAGAGCTGGATTACGGCCGTGACTACCGTTACGCCCATAGCGAGGAGGGCGGTTTTGCGGCGGGCGAGAGTTATCTGCCCGACGGCATGGAGGAGCCCGGTTTTTACGAACCCGTGCCGCGCGGCTTGGAGATCAAGATTGGCCAGAAACTGGCCGAGCTGCGCGCCCGCAACGATGCCGCACGCGAGGCAGGGGCGGCCGGATCGCCTCGGACGGATGAGACTTAAGCCGCCTTGTAAAGCGAAACTTTGGCGGTTGTCGTAACACGGTCACTGCGTGCATGCTGCAATTTTTGATCTGCTCCTAGTGTTTTCCATGGCTTGATGCTGCAGTGCGCAACTAAGTCGCTGTATTCATTGGATTTGTGGAAATCGTGGCATTGCTGCGTCGCAGCAAGCGAGGCCCTTGCCACGGGAAACCCCGTCTCTGCACCGTGAGCACTGCTGCCTAGAATCGCGCCAACCTCTTGGCACAAGCGGCTCACAAAGCCGCGGCTGGCAGGAGGGGTGCCATGGCATCGCTGGCCCCGCCTTCGGGATGAGAGGCTTGCAGTGTCTCCGTCTTGGGGTTGAGGTAGGGGAGCGCGCTTATGGATATCTTGCTGCAGCAGATCATCAATGGTCTGGTTCTGGGCAGCATGTACGCCTTGATAGCCTTGGGCTACACCATGGTGTACGGCATCATTCAGCTGATCAACTTCGCGCACGGTGAGGTGCTGATGGTGGGAGCTTTGACCAGTTGGAGCTGCATAGGCTTGATGCAGGAGGCCATGCCCAGCTTGCCAGGTTGGCTGATGCTTTTGCTGGCCACCATCATTGCCTGTGTGGTGGCGGCCTCGCTTAATTTCGTGATCGAGAAAGTCGCTTACCGACCCTTGCGCAACAGCCCGCGCCTGGCGCCGCTGATCACCGCCATCGGCGTCTCCATCTTGCTGCAGACGCTGGCCATGATCATCTGGAAGCCCAACTACAAGGCCTACCCCACGCTGCTGTCCAGCACGCCTTATGAAATTGGCTCGGCAGTCATCACGCCCACGCAGATTCTGGTGCTGGGCGTGACGGCCGTGGCCCTGGCTTCGTTGATGTATCTGGTCAACTACACAAAATTGGGTCGGGCCATGCGGGCCACGGCCGAGAACCCGCGTGTGGCGGCGCTGATGGGCGTCAAACCCGACATGATCATCTCCGCCACCTTCATCATCGGTGCGGTGCTGGCAGCCATTGCCGGCATCATGTACGCCTCCAACTACGGCACGGCCCATCACACCATGGGTTTCCTGCCCGGCCTCAAAGCGTTCACGGCCGCGGTGTTCGGCGGCATCGGCAATCTGGCGGGCGCCGTGGTCGGCGGCCTGCTGCTGGGCCTGATCGAGTCGATTGGCTCCGGTTATATCGGCGACCTGACCGGGGGCGTGCTGGGCAGCCAGTACACCGATATTTTTGCCTTTGTCGTGCTCATCATCATTCTCACGCTGCGCCCCTCGGGCCTGCTGGGTGAGCGTGTGGCCGATCGGGCATAAGGAGTGACCATGAAGAACAACAAAACACTCCACTGGGTACTGGGCGGTATGGCCTTGCTGGTGCTGCCGCTGATACTGCAGTATTTTGGCAATGCCTGGGTGCGGATTGCCGACCTAGCCTTGCTGTATGTGATGCTGGCGCTGGGCCTCAATATCGTGGTGGGCTATGCGGGTCTGCTGGACCTGGGCTATGTGGCTTTCTACGCCGTGGGTGCCTATATGTTTGCCCTCATGGCCTCGCCGCATCTGGGGGAGACTTTCGAGTGGTTCAGAAACATGTTCCCCGAGGGGCTGCACACGTCCATCTGGCTGGTGATTCCGCTGGGCATGCTGCTGGCGGCTTGCGCCGGGGTGCTGCTGGGCCTGCCGGTGCTGAGATTGCGGGGCGATTACCTGGCCATCGTGACGTTGGGCTTTGGCGAGATCATCCGCATCTTCATGAACAACCTGGATCAGCCGGTCAATATCACCAACGGCCCCAAAGGCCTGGCGCAGGTGGATTCGGTCAAGATCTTCGGCCTGGATCTGGCCAAGCGCCAGGAAATCTTCGGCTTTGATATTTCCTCGGTGACGCTGTACTACTACCTGTTTCTGGCGCTGGTGCTGCTCACGATCCTGATCTGCTACCGCCTGCAGGATTCGCGCATCGGCCGCGCCTGGATGGCGATTCGCGAGGACGAGATTGCCGCCAAGGCCATGGGCATCAATGTGCGCAATATGAAGTTGCTGGCCTTTGGCATGGGCGCATCGTTCGGCGGCGTGGCCGGTTCCATGTTTGGCGCCTTCCAGGGCTTTGTCTCGCCCGAGTCCTTCAGCCTGATGGAGTCGGTGATGATCGTGGCCATGGTGGTGCTGGGCGGCCTGGGCCATATCCCCGGCGTGATTTTGGGTGCCGTGCTGCTGTCGGCTCTGCCCGAGGTGCTGCGCTATGTGGCCGGCCCCTTGCAGGAGATGACGGGCGGTCGTCTGGATGCCTCCATCTTGCGTCAGCTGCTGATTGCTCTGGCCATGATCGTCATCATGCTGATGCGCCCGCGCGGCCTGTGGCCTACGCCAGAGCATGGCAAGAATTTGACGCGTGCGTCCTGATCCAGAACCAAGGAATGGCAACCGATATGGCAGACAGCACAACTTCCACCGTCCTTGATGTGTCGGATATCTCCAAACGCTTTGGCGGGCTGCAGGCCCTGTCCGGCGTGAGCATGAAGATTGAGCGCGGACAGGTGTACGGCCTGATAGGACCTAACGGCGCAGGCAAGACCACGTTTTTTAACGTTATCACCGGCCTCTACACGCCGGACAGCGGCAAGTTCGAACTGGCTGGCAAGCCCTACGAGCCCTCGGCCGTGCACAAGGTGGCCAGGGCCGGCATTGCCCGCACGTTTCAGAATATCCGCCTGTTTGCCGAAATGACGGCACTGGAGAACGTGATGGTGGGCCGCCATGTACGCACCCATTCGGGCCTGATAGGCGCCGTGCTGCGCACCAAGCGCTTCAAAGCCGAGGAGGCGGCAATTCGTGCAAGAGCGTATGAGCTGCTCGACTATGTAGGCATTGGCAAATACGCGGACTTCAAGGCCCGCACCCTCTCGTACGGCGATCAGCGTCGCCTGGAGATTGCTCGCGCTTTGGCGACCGATCCCAAGCTGATTGCCTTGGACGAACCCGCTGCCGGCATGAATGCCACCGAAAAACTGCAGCTGCGCGAGCTGATCGACCGCATTCGCAACGATCAGCGCACCATCTTGTTGATCGAGCACGATGTGAAGCTGGTCATGGGCCTGTGCGACCGTGTCACGGTGCTGGACTACGGCAAGCCGATTGCCGAAGGCACGCCGGCACAGGTGCAGAAGAATGAAAAAGTGATTGAAGCCTATCTGGGCACCGGAGGGCATTGACTATGCAAGAGCAAATCCAAGACAGACTGGTGGCCGTGACGGGCAAATCCGCGAGTCAGATACTGCTGGCCGTCAAAAACCTCAAGGTGGCCTATGGCGGCATCCAGGCCGTCAAAGGTGTGGACTTCGAGGTGCGCGAGGGCGAGTTGGTTTCGCTGATCGGCTCCAACGGTGCGGGCAAGACCACCACCATGAAGGCTGTGACGCGCGGTCTGCCCATGGCCGATGGCGAAATTCTGTATCTGGGTCAGAGCATCAAGAACAAAGGAGCCTGGGATCTGGTCAAGCAAGGTCTGGTCATGGTGCCCGAGGGGCGTGGCGTCTTTGCCCGCATGACCATCACCGAAAACCTGCTCATGGGCGCTTATACGCGCAATGACAAGGCCGGCATTCAGGCCGATATCGAGCGCATGTTCGGCATCTTTCCGCGCCTGAAGGAGCGCAAGGATCAGCTGGCGGGCACCATGTCCGGCGGCGAGCAGCAAATGCTGGCCATGGCGCGGGCACTGATGAGCCAGCCCAAGGTCTTGCTGCTCGACGAGCCTTCCATGGGCCTGTCTCCCATCATGGTGGACAAGATTTTTGAAGTGGTGCGGGATGTGTACGCGCTGGGCGTGACCATGGTGCTGGTCGAGCAGAACGCCAGCCGCGCTCTGGCCGTTGCCGACCGGGGGTATGTGATGGAGTCCGGCATCATCACCATGACCGGCAAAGGCCAGACCTTGCTCAATGACCCCCGGGTTCGCGCTGCGTATCTGGGTGAGTGAGCCTCTGGAAGGCAGGCAGAACAAGGCCCTCAAACGCGCCTTTTCTGAGTCGTTTCAGCGCTGTATTTTCATCATGAGGCGCTTAAATATGCCCCCAAAAATGCAAACATGACAAAAAAATGACGTTTCTTTGATGTTTTTGAAATGTTGTTATTGTTGTTAATTGATTCGTTTTATTTCTTTAAATGCGGATTTTTGTATTTGCATATAAATAAAAGAAATTTTTAGAATGAATTCGCGTGTGATCTGGATGGCCTCCATGCCCGCAAACCAGGTGATCTCTGCCGATAAAAAGCCCGATGGCTGCTGGAGACTGCGACGAACATGCGTGCGGGCCGCGGTGTTGCAGATACAGGGCCAGCAGCAATGAGCACGATTGTGGCCGTCTTTTGGTCCTGCTGCTGATGGCTTTTGCAACTGCGTACTGGTGGCCGGAGCCTGGATGTTGTGGCGTATTGCACTGTGAGAATGCCTGTGATTGCGGCCTGTCAGGCGCATGGCTGATCGGCCTTCCAGGTGGATCAGCTTCGAGCATGGAGGAAGCGATCACATTCGCGGCGGCTGCGTGGTTTGTCGTGTGCTGGCCGAGCCGGTCGCGAGCCTAGGGTTTTCTTTGACAGGTTTGTGCGAGCTTGGCACGGTGTATTTTATTTTTCGTGCGGCTTGAAGGGGTGTCTTTGAGGCGCGCAGAAACGCAAAAAGACTCAAGAGTACACTTCGCGTCATTCAAACCGGGAAGCCATGCCTGCACACCTTTGTGCCGTAGTGAGTCGCCTGGTTTTATTTTTTCCCCGGTAAGGAGCATTCATGCTGTTTGGCAAATTGTTGCCGCGCGAAGGCAATTTTTTCGAGATGTTCAATCAACATGCTGACCACATCGTTGATGCTGCGCACGCCTTCTCGCAGCTGGTAGCCAATTACAACGATCCCCATCTGCGTCAGAAATACAACGACGATGTGGATAACGCTGAGCGCGCGGCAGACAAGGTGACACATGACGTCACCAAGCTGCTGCACAAGACTTTCATCACTCCGCTGGACCGCGAGCACATCCACTCGCTGATCAACACCATGGACGATGTGGCCGACCTGATTCAGGATTCGGCAGAGACCATGGCGCTGTACGACGTGCGCCATATGACGGACGAAATCACGCGTCTGACGGATCTGTCCGTGCGCTGCTGCGAGCGCGTTCGTGATGCCGTGAAGATGCTGGATCGCATCGCAGATCCGAGCGTGGTGGAAGCCTCGACCAAGACCTGCGATGAGATCGACAGGCTGGAAAGCGATGCGGACCGCGTGATGCGCGCCGCCATGAGCAAGCTGTTCCGTGAAGAGCCCGATGTGCGTGAAGTGATCAAGCTCAAGGCGATTTACGAGTTGCTGGAAACCATCACCGACCGCTGCGAAGACGTGGCCAATCTGATCGAGGGCATCGTCCTCGAGAATTCCTGATTCTCGCGGGAGCTGGAAAATGGAATCCGTACAAGCAGCCCTTTGGGTTGTGATCTTGTTGGTTGTGCTCGCCTTGCTGTTCGATTTCATGAACGGCTTTCACGATGCGGCCAACTCCATTGCCACCGTGGTTTCCACGGGGGTGCTCAAGCCCACGCAAGCCGTGTTGTTTGCGGCTTTCTTCAATGTCGTCGCGATTTTTGTCTTCCACCTCAGTGTGGCGGCAACCGTTGGTAAGGGCATTGTTCAACCCGGCATTGTGGATACTCATGTGGTGTTCGGTGCACTGGTGGGCGCCATCGCCTGGAACATCATCACCTGGATTTACGGCATCCCCAGCAGCTCTTCGCATGCGCTGATCGGCGGTATCGTCGGTGCGGTGATTGCCAAGGCCGGTGCTGGTGCACTGATCGCCAGCGGTATCTGGAAGACCGTGGCTTTCATCTTCGTCTCGCCTGTGCTGGGTTACCTGCTGGGCTCGTTGATGATGGTGCTGGTGGCCTGGGTTTGCCGCCGCGCAAGCCCCAATCGTGTGGACAAGTGGTTTCGTCGTCTGCAACTGGTTTCGGCCGGTGCCTATAGCCTCGGCCACGGCGGCAATGATGCGCAAAAGACCATCGGCATCATCTGGCTGTTGCTGATTGCGACCGGATATGCCAATGCGGCGGATGCCGAGCCACCTACCTGGACCATCATCAGCTGCTATCTGGCCATTGGCATGGGCACGATGTTTGGAGGCTGGCGCATCGTCAAGACCATGGGTCAGAAGATCACCAAGCTCAAGCCTGTGGGCGGCTTCTGTGCCGAAAGCGGTGGTGCATTGACGCTGTTTCTGGCCACCTTCCTGGGCGTGCCGGTCTCGACCACGCACACCATCACGGGTGCCATTGTCGGTGTGGGCTCCACACAGCGCGCCAGTGCCGTGCGCTGGGGCGTGGCGGGCAACATCGTCTGGGCCTGGGTTCTGACGATTCCTGCCAGCGCTTTCGTGGCCTCCATTGCCTATTGGTTGAGCTTGCAGCTGTTCTGATGAACTTCTGAATTGAGAGCTGAAAGCGCACATCCTTAAAGGACTGCAGCGTGATTGGCTTGAAAAATCAAAGGCTTCGCGAATGCGAAGCCTTTTTTCATTGGGAGGCTGGTTTATGTGGGCTGTCAGCCCACCAGCAGCGGGTCGCTTCTGTGAGTCGGCTTGCTGTACAGCAGGGACTTGAGCTGGCTGGCTGGAACGGGAACGCTGAACAGATAGCCCAGAAACTGTTGGCAATCGTTTTGCATCAGCAAGGCGCGCTGTTCCAGCGTCTCTACGCCGCTGGCCACGATCTGTATCTTCAGCTGCTTGGCCATCGCTATAGCTGCTTGCATGGCTGCCTCGCTGGCGTTGTTTGGACCCAGTCTTTGCACCAGGGATTGAGAAATCTTGAGCTGGAACAGCGGCAGCTGCATCAGCAGATTCTGTGAAGTGGGCATTGCGCCAAAGTCATCGAGAGACAGGCGTATGCCGCCAGAGGCCAGCTGGCGCAACGTCTGAAGATTGTCGTGCGTGGCGTTTTGCAGCTGGGCTGCAGAAAACTCCAGCAACAATTGCCTTGGGGCGATACCGCAGAGTTTGATGATCTGCTCGACCTGGTTGGCAAAGTCTGCTTGCTGCAACTGCTGCAGGCTGATGTTGACGGCAACGGGAAGAGTGCACAGCTGCGGGTCACTTTTCCACAACGCGATCTGCTCGCACACGGCCTGAATCACCCAGAGCCCCAGGGGAACAATGATGCCGCTTTCCTCTGCCACCGTGATGAACATGCGGGGGGGCACCACGCCGCGCCTGGGTTGGTGCCAGCGCAGCAGGGCTTCTAGGCCGGTCATCTCACCTTGCTGGGAGTACTGGGGCTGGTACTGCATCTGGAACTGCCCCAGGCGCAGGGCCTCGCGCAGTTCCTGCTCCATCTGCAGGCGCTGCGCCGGCAATTGCGGCTCGGGCTTGAAGAAGTGCAAGCCCTTGGGGTCCTCATCGCGCAGCTTGTACATGGCGGCTTCGGCCTGGCTCAGCAGCTCGGTGGCGGAGCGTGAATGAGGCCCAAACAGCGTGGCTCCGATATGGGCTTGCAGCGGCTGGCTGCGGCCGTTGACGAGATAGGGTGCACCCAGGCTCTCGAGCAGCCGCTCGCCCATGCGTTCGACCAGCAATTGGGCAAGCTCCACATCGGGTGAGAGATCCGAAATCATGACGACGAAATGTGCTTCGTCCACGCGCGCAACCGTGTCGTTGGCTCGCACGCAGCCCAGCAGGCGTTGGGTGATCTCCGCCACCAGGCCGGCTATGGCTGCTCCCTGAGTGACGGCCTTGAGCTGCTGCAAATCAATGTTGAGCAAGGCGCCGCGCCAGCCTGTGCGTTCGGACTGGATCATGGCGTGAGAGAGGCGATCCAGCAGCAACCTGCGGTTGGGCAGATTGGAGAGCGAGTCGAAAAAGGCCAGGCTGTCGCTGTGCTGCTGGGCGATGGTGCGGTAGGTGATGAGGGTGTAGCCGGCAGACAGTGGGCTGGCCGCCAGGGTGATGCCACGACCGTCGGGCAGTTGCTGCTCCAGGCTGGTCTGCTGTTTGGCAAGCAACAGACGGTGTGCGTTGCTCAATTCACCGAGCTGGGCAATTGTGCTGCTGTGCTGGCTGGGGATGGTTTGTGTGAATTGCAGCAAGCTCTCAAAGGCCACCCCTGTTCTGACCAGCGGTGACAGCCATGGGAAAAGGCCTAGATAGCCTTCGTTCCAGCGCTGAACACGATTTTGCGAATCCAGCAGCACATAGCCGCTGGCGGCCTGTTCTAGGATGCGAAACAGCTGCTCTCCGTAAGCGCCTACCAATCCCGTGGCCGCAGAAAAGCTGGTGGGCGTGCTGGCGTCAGCTGTACAGGGCTTGTCATGGGGTGCTTGCATGAGAACCTCTTGAAGCAAACATTGGCCGCTGGTGGAAGCTGGTTCGTTTGCCGAGGTTGGGTCAGATGAAAACCCGTGATCTACCCGAAGGCGATGCACATCAGCTCAGTGCTCGAATCCAGATCTCTGTCTGTGACATTGTGGTTGCATTGAAAACAAATGTGATGGAAGTCGGCGTCAAATATTTCAAAAACACAACTGCCTACATGATTGCCCGCTGAATTCCTACAGTTGTCATCGATTGGATGTGACATTGCGTTTCATATGGGCCGGCGAAAGTGGCCGGTTTAAGCTTTCTGAGGCGCTGGCTCATTGGGAAATCTTGCGTGCCTCTTGCACCTGATATTCAAAGTAGTGCTGAAAGCTGTAGGCAATGCTGGCCATCAGTACCGTGGCCCCCACCATCAGCGCGAGTGCCACGCCGAAAATCGTGGCCCAGCGGGTCTGGCCTGCAGCGGTTTCTGCTGGCTGGCCGGGATTGAAATGCAGATTCCATTGCCTGATATCGGTCAGTCCATACAGGATGGCGCGCAAGGCGCAGCCTGCCATGCTGAAACCCAGCAGCGGAATCAGAAACCAGCTCAGCTGATCGTCCTGACCCAGTTGCTGTACACGCTCTATGCCGTAGATGCCGAGCGCTGTGGGCACCGGCAGCAGCCAGCCCATCCAGTCTCCCAGCCCATATAGATAGAAACGGTGCAAGCCCAGCGGGCCACCCAGAAAGGCCAGCCAGGTGGCCAGGGTTTTGCTTTTGCTGCGAGCAGGGCGTGCGGCAAGGGAGGGGGTAGAACTCATGGCGGGCAGAGGAAAAGCGATCTCGAACAGCGTTCAGGGTTGCGGTATTGCGCCGCGCTGAGTTCATTATTCATGCAGCTTTATTCGGGGCAAGAGCTATCTCCCTCACCCAGGCTCTTGTCCATCATCACGATGTCCAGCCAGCGGCCGAATTTCCACCCCACGCTGGATAACGTGCCTGCATGGCTGAAACCTCTGCCGGCGTGTACGCCAATGGAAGCTGCGTTGTCGCTATCTCCGATGACTGCAATCAGTTTGCGTACGCCGGCGGCTTGGCAGGCCTCGCACAGCGCATGGAGCAGCAGTGCGCCAATTCTTTGTCCACGCGCGGATTCGGCCACGTAAATCGAGTCTTCGGCCGAAAATCGATAGGCCGGCCGGGGTTTGAACCAGTTGGCATAAGCGAAGCCCAGTACCTGGCCCGTCTCATTGACGGCCACCAGATAGGGTAGGCCTTTGCCGAGCACATCCTGACGGCGGCGGCTCATCTCGGCATCGGAGGGCGGTTTTACCTCGAAAGTGCCTGTGCTGTTGAGAACGTGATGCCGATAAATGGCGGTGATGGCCGCGATATCCTGCTCGCAGGCGGGTCGAATGATGGGCATGAATTCTCAAACTCGATATAATCGCGTGTTTTACGGCGTGTCGCTGGCCGGGTGGCCATGTCGCGTGTCTCAAACGTCGCAAGAAAACCTGCGCGGGAGTGCACACTTTTATAGCACTGCCGTGACCACCCAAAGGAAAAATCATGGTTGTTATTCGACTGTCTCGCGGCGGCTCCAAGGCTCGTCCGTTCTACAACATTGTTGCTGCTGACAAGCGCGTTCGTCGCGATGGCGCCTTCATCGAGCGTCTGGGTTTCTACAACCCCAGCGCCCGTGGCGCTGAAGAAGGCCTGCGTGTTGTCCTGGATCGCGTGAACTATTGGAAGAGCGTGGGTGCCCAAGCTTCCGATACCGCTGAACGCCTGATCAAGGAAGCTGCAAAGAAGGTTGCTGCCTAATTTTTAGGTCGCTGCCCTCAAGGCAATTCCATTAAGCGGGTTCCGTCAGCTTGTCTGACGGAACCCGTTTTTCATTGTTTTCCCGATTGATTATTCTGACCAAAGCCATGAGCCATATGCCCGCCCTCGAAGCCACAACCCTGCCTGCTGATGCGGTGGAGGTAGGACGCATTGCCGATGCCTGGGGCATCAAAGGCTGGTTCAAGGTCATGGCCTTCAGCAGCGACCCCGAAGCGCTGTTTGCGGCCAAGGAATGGTTTTTGCTGCCTGCCGAAAAAGGTGCCAAGCAGTTCACCGGCACGGTGTTGCTGCCCGTCAAGCAGGCGCGTGTGCACTCCGACACCATCGTCGCCACCTCGCCTGTGGTGGAAGACCGAAATACAGCCGAAGCTCTGCGCGGCGCCCGTGTGTTTGTGGCACGCGAGCATTTCCCCAAGACCGATGACGGCGAGTACTACTGGGTAGACCTGCTGGGTCTGTCGGTGGTGAACCGTGAAGGCGTGGCGCTGGGCGTGGTTCGGGATTTGCTGTCCACCGGACCGCAAACGGTGTTGATCCTGGGTTACGAGCAAGACGGCAAGGAGCAGGAGCGCCTGATTCCGTTTGTCGATGCCTATGTGGATTCCGTGGACTTGCCCGGCAAGACCATCGTGGCTGACTGGCAAGCCGACTACTGAGACTGAATGCGTTTTGCTATTAATTGAATAGCTTATGACGCTTGTACAACATGCGCTTTGACATCATTACCCTGTTTCCCGAGTTGTTTACCCCGTTTCTGGAAAGCGGGGTAACGCGTCGCGCCTACAGCTCTGGCCAGGTTGCGGTGCACTTGTGGAATCCGCGTGATTACGCCGAAGGCAACTACCGCCGTGTGGATGACCGCCCCTTTGGCGGCGGTCCCGGCATGGTGATGATGGCCGAGCCACTGCTGCATTGCCTTCAAGCCATACGCGCTGCCCGTGCCGCAGAGGATGCGCAAGAGCAGCTTGAGCCCGCGCCGCTGCTGCTGTTCTCTCCCATTGGCACCACGCTCAAGCACGAGGTGGTGGCGCAGTGGGCCGAAAGTCGAGGTGCCGTGCTGCTGTGTGGTCGCTACGAAGGCATTGACCAGCGCTTTATCGATACCTATGTCAGCCATCAGCTGAGTCTGGGCGATTTTGTGCTGTCCGGCGGCGAGCTGGCAGCCATGGTGCTGCTGGATTCGCTGGCGCGTCTGCAGCCCGGCGTGCTCAACGATGAAGGCAGTTTTCAGCAAGACAGCTTCAATCCGGCGCTTGACGGCCTGCTGGACTGTCCGCATTACACTCGCCCCGAAGTCTGGAACGGCCAGGAAGTTCCGCCCGAACTGTTGTCTGGCCACCACGCACATATAGAGCGCTGGAGGCGTGATCAGCGGCTGCGCATCACTGCTTCCCACCGGCCTGAGCTGATCGTGCAGGCGCGCGAACAAGGCTTGCTGAACGCCAAAGACGAAGGGTTTTTGGCAAAAAACGCGCCCAAGCTATAATCCAAGGCTCTTTGATCCTCTATCCGGCCGCTGCAAGGAGCGAAGCTGTCTGCCTTGAGCAAGCAACTTTGAATGCAGCCATGGCGTCAATCCCGGCGCTTGCCAATTCTGGCGCGGACAAGATCAAGGTGGATGAAAATCATGAACCTGATCCAGACTCTCGAGCAAGAAGAAATCGCTCGCCTGAACAAGACCATCCCCGAATTCGCCCCCGGTGACACCGTCATCGTGAGCGTGAATGTGGTGGAAGGCAGCCGTAAGCGCGTTCAAGCTTACGAAGGCGTGGTGATTGCCAAGCGTAATCGCGGCCTGAACAGCGGCTTCACAGTGCGCAAGATCTCCAGCGGTGAAGGCGTGGAACGTACGTTCCAAACCTACTCCCCCCTGATCGCTGGCATCGAAGTCAAGCGTCGCGGCGATGTGCGCCGTGCCAAGCTGTACTACCTGCGTGAACGTAGCGGCAAGTCTGCTCGTATCAAGGAAAAGCTGCCTTCGCGCGTCAACAAGGCTGCTGCAACAGCAGCTTAATTGCGCGCGATGCGTGGGAGACAGGGCGCAAGCCCCGTTGGCCCACGCTAGGAAGCGAAAGCCGCTACAGTTTGTCTGTAGCGGCTTTTTTATTCCCCACCTTCATGGCTGGTGGTTTTCGACCTTGCACGCATGCCCACTTCTGCTCCCTCTCTTTTGGCGGTTTCTGGTGCCGAGATTCCGCGCTATACCGGTATCACCGATCCTCGTGAGGCGCCACTGATTGGCATAGACAGCGGCCTGCCGGCGGTTCCTGCAGCGCAGCAGACGCCCCAGGCCTTGCGCCAGCGCTTTGCCCAGCCGCCTCTGTGGCAGCCCGAGGACATGATTGAAAAGCGCTTTACCGACCGTCTGCCTTTCGATGCCGCGGTCTTGGTGCCGATTGTCTTGCGGGAAGAGCCTACCGTGCTGCTGACGGTGCGCTCTGCCGGGCTCTCCACCCATTCCGGGCAGATTGCCTTTCCCGGCGGCAAACGCGATCCGCAGGATGGCTCGGCCGAGGTCACGGCCGTGCGCGAAGCCCATGAGGAAGTCGGCCTGACGCCCAGGAATGTGGAGGTGCTGGGGCGTCTGCCGGTCTATGTCACGGGCACGGCTTTTCACATCACACCGGTGGTGGCGCTGATCCATCCTCAGCCCAGCTATTTTCCCACTCCCGGTGAGGTGGCCGATCTGTTCGAGGTGCCGCTGTCGTTCTTGCTCAACCCCGCTCACCACGAACGCCATGGCATGCAATGGCAGGGGGTGGACCGAGAATGGTTTGCCATGCCTTATCAGGACGGGCTGCAGCAGCGCTATATCTGGGGTGCGACGGCAGGCATGCTGCGCAATCTTTACCGTTTTTTATCGGCCTGAATCGGTCGGTGTAACAGGCGGGTAAAACCCGCCGGTATGATGGGCCAATGAGCTTTTTTGCCATCCTGATCGCCTTGCTGATCGAGCAGGCGCGCCCGCTGGCCCGATCCAATCTGGTACACACGGGTTACAAAGCGTGGACTGTGACCGCACGCCGCAACTTTGATGCGGGCAGGCCCCACCACGGCTGGCTGGCCTGGGCCATGGCCGTGCTGCTGCCCAGCATTCTCGTTGTCGGCATTTACTGGGGCTTGTTGGAATTCATCGGCTGGCCTGTGGCCATGGTCTGGAACGTGGCCGTGCTCTACGCCACACTGGGCTTTCGGCAGTTCAGCCATCATTTCACGCGGATTCGCGATGCCCTGGATGCCGGCGATGAATTGACGGCGCGCCAGGAACTGGCCGATTGGCAGCAAGTGGATGCCAGCGAGGTGCCGCGCAGCGAAGTGGTGCGCCATGTGATCGAGTATTCGGTGCTGGCTGCGCACCGTCATGTGTTCGGCGTGCTGTTCTGGTTCTCGGTGCTGGCCGCCGTGGGTCTGGGGCCGCTGGGTGCAGTGTTGTACCGCATGGCCGAATACCTTGCGCGCGCATGGTCGCGCAAAGGGCTTGAAGGTGCTCAACCCCCGGTCAGCGAGCGCCTGCAAAAAGCCGCTATGGGGGCCTGGTATGTGATTGACTGGCTGCCGGCCCGGCTGACTGCGCTGTCGTTTGCCATGGTGGGCAGCTTTGAAGAAGCCATAGATAACTGGCGCCTCTATGCCCAGCGCTTTCCCAATGACAACAACGGCGTGATTCTGGCCGCCACGGCAGGTGCCATCAACGTGCGCCTGGGCGGCGAAGCCTTGCGCCGCCGCGACGCCGGCTATGGCGATGAGCCAGAAGACAGCCAGTGGGATCCCGGCAGCGAGGTGACCCCGGGCCGTGAGCCCGAGTTGGGCCATTTGCGCAGCGTGGTCGGCCTGGTCTGGCGCTCGGTGGTGGTGTGGCTGCTGCTCTTGGCCTTGCTCACCTTTGCGCGCCTGCTGGGCTGATCAGTCCTTTTTTGATAGCTGATGGCGCTTTATTCATAAGCGTTTGAGTTTGTTTTCATCAAAAATGCCCCGAAGATCGGGGCATTTTTGCTTGATTTTTCGCGTGCTCAGTAGCGCTGTTCCTGGCTCAGCTCGTCGAACAGGTCACCGTAGATCCGGTAGCGGTTGGCACTGATGCAGTGTTCGCTGCCGGTGGCCTCGACTTGCGCCATCACGGCGCAGCCGGGTTCGTGCAAGTGGGTGCAGTTGTAGAACTTGCACTGGTCGGCCAGCGCGCCGATATCGGGCATGTATTTGGGCAGGTCCGTGGGCTGCAGATGCCGCAGGCCGAACTCCTGAAAGCCGGGCGAGTCGATCAAGGCGGTTTCGCGCGTCTCATCCATCCAGTACCAACTGGTGGTCGTCGTCGTGTGCTTGCCGGAGTTCAGTGCCTGAGAAATCTCGTTGGTGGCGGCATTGGTGCCGGGAATCAAGAGATTGATCAACGTGCTCTTG
This sequence comes from Comamonas aquatilis, assembly GCF_965139575.1. Classification (NCBI taxonomy): domain Bacteria; kingdom Pseudomonadati; phylum Pseudomonadota; class Betaproteobacteria; order Burkholderiales; family Comamonadaceae; genus Comamonas; species Comamonas aquatilis. Next base: position 462,654 of record NZ_CBCSIW010000001.1, read on the forward strand.
CCCGAGCCCGAAGGGCCCAGCACCAGCGTGCGCTTGCCCTGCAGGTATTGCATCAGCAAGGCCTTGTCCGTCTCGCCATCGGTGGTCAGGGACAGCGGCAACACTTCGTAGTGGTGCTTTTCCTGCCCGTGACGCATCTGGCGATAAGGCTCCAGGCGTTGCCAGCCCGAAGCAAAAGCCTCGGTCAGATCGCGCTTGTTCAGGGCGATGATGGGCTTGATCTGTGTGGCTTCGGCGGCAATCAAGGCCCGCGCCAGCTGGCTTTCGGAGAAAACCGGTTCGGCCGCGATCAGGATCAGCACCTGATCGAGATTGGCGGCAAAGCTCTTGGTGCGTATCTCGTCCTGGCGGTAGAACAGGTTTTTGCGCGGCAGCACTTTCTCTATCGTGCCAGCCTCGCCCTGGCCTTCGGGTGGCAGCAGCCACTGCACCTGGTCGCCAACCACGGCCTGGCCTTTTTTGCCGCGTGGATGGCAGATATGGCGTGCGCCGCCGGCGGCTTCCACCACACAGTGACGGCCATGGCTGGAGACGACCAATCCTTCCAGCAACTGGGCGCGTTCGGCACCCTGCTGTTTACCGAATGTCTTTTTCATGCGGCCAGCAAAGCGTTGATGCGGCGTGCGCAATCCATGTCGGTGGCCGAGATGCCGCCCACATCGTGGGTGTTCAGGCGTACGGTGCAGCGGCCATAGCTGACCTCCAGATCGGGGTGGTGATCCTGCTGGTGGGCAATCAGTGCCAGCGCATTCACAAACGCCATGGTTTCATAGAAATTGGCAAAGGCAAACGTCTTGGTGATGGCTGCGCTCTCGCGCTTTTCGTCCAGCTCCCAGCCCGGTAGTGTGGGCAGTTGCTGGCGCAGCTCATGGGCTGCGATGGCAACGCGGGGGAGTTGGGACCAGTCCTTTTGCTGCAAACGTGTGGGGGTCATGGTGTGTCTGTCCGTTGATTCACCAGCTGCCCGACGGCGCAGGCATACGTGCCAGGCGGTCCACAGCCGGTGGGTGTGAGTAGTAAAAGCTCACATACCAGGGATCTGGCGTGAGTGTGGACGCATTGTCCTCGTAAAGCTTGAGCAGCGCCGAAGCCAGCTGGCCGCCGTCGGCCTGTTGCATGGCATAGGCGTCTGCCTCGAATTCGTCGCGGCGCGACATGGCCGACATCAGCGGGGTAATGAAAAAGGCGAACACCGGCACGGCCAGCATGAAGAGCAGCAAGGCCATGGCATTGTTCTGGCTGGAGAGGGTGAAGCTCTCCGTGAGCATGGGCGTCACGCCCAGCCCCGAGTAAAACCATAGCTGCTGGCTCAGCCAGCCCAGCAAGGCAAAGCCCAGCAGGCTCACGCCAAACATCATCAGCATGCGGCGCAGTATGTGCTTGTGCTTGAAGTGGCCCAGCTCATGGGCCAGCACGGCTTCCACTTCTTCAGGACTCAGCTGCTTGAGCAAGGTGTCGAAAAACACCACCCGCTTGGAGCTGCCAAAGCCGGTGAAATATGCATTGGCATGGGCCGAACGGCGGCTGCCGTCCATTACGAACAAGCCCTTGGCCGCAAAGCCGCAGCGCTGCATCAGCGTCGTGACGCGGGCCTTGAGGCTTTCATCGGCCAGCGGCTCGAACTTGTTGAACAGAGGGGCAATAAAGCTGGGAAAAATCCACATCAGCAACAGATTGAAGCCCGTCCAGCTGGCCCAGGCCCACAGCCACCACCAGGAACCGGTCGAGCCCATGAGCCAGAGGATCAGCGCGGCAATCGGCAGGCCCACCAGCGTGCCCACCAGGGTGGATTTGGCGAGATCTCCCAGCCAGAGCTTGAGCGTCATCTGGTTGAAGCCAAAGCGCTGTTCCAGCTTGAAGGTCTGGTAGAGGGACAGCGGCAGCTCGATCAGCGCCGAAATCAGTGCAAAACCGCCCAGCAGGGCCAGTTGCTGCCACATGCCGGCACCCAGCAGATCGAACAGCCAAAGGTTCAGAGCGTCGAGTCCGCCCAGCAGCGTCCAGCACAGCAGCACGGCGGCAGACAGGGTCATGTCGATCAGCGATACCTTGGCCTTGGCCAGGGTGTAGTCGGCCGCTTTCTGATGGGCTGCCAGGCTGATGTGCTGGGCAAAGGCCGCAGGCACGGCCGCGCGGTGGGCCGCGACGTGGCGCACCTGGCGCGAAACCAGCCAGACACGCAGCAGCCATTGCAAAACCACGGCCGCAGCAAACAGCAGCGACAGCGAGAGTGAAAAATCGGGGTTGGAAGCCATGTCTTGGCAGTGTAGGCGACAATTTATGCCATGTCTGAAGCCTCCTGCATTCCTACCGATTCCGTCGCAGTCATAGAAGCTGCTCCTGCTCCCCAGCCTGTTTTATCCAAGTCCGACCTCAATCTGGTCTGGCTGGACTGCGAAATGACGGGGCTGAATCCCGACCGCGATCGCATCATTGAAATTGCCGTGGTGGTCAGCAGCGCCGATCTGCAAATCCGCATGGAAGGTCCGGTGTTTGCCATTCACCAGTCGGACGAATTGCTGGGCGGCATGGATGCCTGGAACAAGGGCACGCATGGCAAGAGCGGGTTGATCGAGCGCGTGAAAGCTTCCACCGTGACGGAAGCCGAGGCCGAGGCTGCGCTGATTGCCTTTCTCTCCAAGTACGTGCCCAAGGGCAAGGTGCCGCTGTGCGGCAACAGCATTGCGCAGGATCGGCGCTTCATGGAGCGCTACATGCCCAAGCTCAACAACTTCTTTCACTACCGCAATATCGACGTCAGCACTCTGAAAGAATTGGCCAGACGCTGGAAGCCCGTGGCCTATACCTCGTTCAAGAAAGCCCAGCGCCATACGGCATTGGCCGATGTGCATGAGTCGATTGACGAGCTGCAGCACTACCGCAAAGAGTTGCTCAGCGTCTGATTTTTTCAAAATAAATCGTCCTGGCCAAGATTTAGATAGCCCTGGGGGCTTGCGGGAAAACCCGGGGCGTGAGACAATCCATTGCTTACCCGATCCATGGGTAATTTTGCGCATCACCATCACACACCGGGTTCTTTTTACTTGCGTGCAGCGGCTCAAAACCGGCCGGCACCTGTAAAAGCTATACGCCCATCTGCCCCTTTTGCGAACGGGCAGTCAAAGTCTGACGGTGGATGTTGAACCAACCGTCAAAAAAGTGGGCAGATCGCTGGCTGCGCTGCTTTTTTCGTGAGTTTTCCATGACCGAAAAATCCCTGGAGCAGGGCCAAGTGGCCGCTGCTGATATCTCTTTGTCTTCTCCTGAAATTGAATCCCGTCTGGATGCCATGCTGGCAGCCGCTGATGCCGAAGAAAACGGCATTGAACTGGCAAGCGAAGAGCTGGCTGAAGAAGAGCAAGTTGCTGACGAGCCTAATGGCTTTGTAGAACTGGGCCTGGCTCCTGAGCTGGTGCAGGCTGTTGCCGATCTGGGCTACACCAAGCCTACCAGCGTGCAAATGCAGGCCATTCCCTTGGCCATGAGCAGTGGTGGCGATCAGGCGTTTGTGGACCTGATGGTGTCTAGCCAGACTGGCTCCGGCAAGACTGCTGCTTTCCTGTTGCCCGTGCTGCACACCTTGATTAACCAGAAGGCTGACGAAGAAGCCGAACTGAACGCCGAATTCGATCGTCAGTGCGCAGAAGCTGCGGCCAATGGCCAGCCATTGCCCAAGCGCAATCGCCGCAAGGACCCGACCAACCCCCGCAATTTCAAGGCTGCCGTTCCCGGTGCCCTGATTCTGTGCCCTACACGTGAACTGGCTCAGCAAGTAGCGCATGACGCTATCGAGCTGGTCAAACACTGCCGTGGTATCCGTGTCGCCAACGTCGTGGGCGGTATGCCTTATCAGCTGCAGATCGCCAAGCTGCAAAACGCCAATCTGGTAGTTGCAACCCCTGGCCGTCTGCTGGATCTGCAGCGCTCCATGCAAATCAAGCTGGACAAGGTGCAGTTCCTGGTGGTTGACGAAGCCGACCGTATGCTGGATCTGGGCTTCTCCGACGATCTGGCTGAAGTCAACCAGATGACGTCTCAGCGCAAGCAGACCATGATGTTCAGCGCTACGTTTGCACCCCGCGTGCAACAGCTGGCCATGCGTGTAATGCATGACAACGGTTCTGGCGTCAAGAAGCTGACGATTGATTCGCCCCAGGAAAAGCATTCCAGCATCAAACAAGTGCTGTTCTGGGCCGACAACGCCCAGCACAAGCGCAAGATGCTGGACCACTGGCTGCGTGACAGCAGCATCAACCAGGCCATCGTGTTTGCTTCCACGCAAGTGGAATGTGACGGTCTGGCTACCGATCTGCAGCAAGACGGCTTCTCTGCCGTGGCCCTGCACGGTGCTCTGAGCCAGGGTCTGCGTAACCGTCGCCTGATGGCGCTGCGCAATGGTCAGGTGCAAATCCTGGTGGCAACCGATGTGGCTGCCCGTGGCATTGACGTGCCCACCATTACCCACGTATTCAACTACGGTCTGCCCATGAAGGCCGAGGACTACACCCACCGCATTGGTCGTACCGGCCGTGCTGGCCGCGAAGGCACGGCTGTGACTTTCGCTGAGTTCCGCGATCGTCGCCGTGTGTTCGACATCGAAGGCTATACCCGTCAGCAGTTCAAGGCTGAAGTGCTGCCAGGTCTGGAGCCTGTACAACGTTTCCCTGCAGCCGGTGAGCGTGATGGCCGCCGTGGCGGTGGTGGTGGCGGCGGTAGCCGTGGTGGCTACGGTGCTCGCCGTGATGGCGAAGGCTATGGCCGCAAGAGCGGTTTCGGCGGCTTCGGCGCCGGCCGTGGTGGTGATCGCAACGAGCGCAGCTTCGGTGGCGACCGTGGCGGCTTTGGTGGCGATCGCGGTGGCGACCGTTTCAACAACGACCGTGGCGGTGATCGCCCTGGCTTCGGCGCACCTCGCGCTGATCGTGGCGGCGAGCGTAGTTTTGCCGGCCGTGATGCAGCTCCACGTCCCGCTTTTGGCGGCGAACGTCAGGAACGCAGCTTTGACCGTGGCGGCGAGCGCGGCAACGACCGCGGCGGCTTCGGCGGCGATCGCGGCGGATTTGCCGGCGGTCAGCGCCGTGAAGGCGGCGACTTCGGTGCCCGCAAGAGCTTTGGTGGCGGCGCCAGCCGTGACGGCGCTCACGCCGGTGCTCGCGGTGGCGAATCGCGTGGCTTTGGCGGCGGTGATCGTCGTCCGGCCTTTGGTCAAAGCGCTGGCAAGCCTTATCAGCCCCACGGTGATCGTGGTGCCGACCGTGGCTTTGAGCGCAAGCCCCGTGCCCCCCGTCGCGACGAGCGTTGATCGACACTGATTAAGGTGCTGCGGCACCTGGGTCAACAAAAAAGCCGGTTCATTGAACCGGCTTTTTTCATATCAGCTTGATCCTGAATAAGGAGCTGCTAGCGCAAGTAATTCATGAGTTTCAATGACTTTTCATATGAGAACCCATGATGGTCAATCGCTGGCAGCTCCTTTTTTCGATCAGGTCTCCGAGGCGTGACGGCCAATTTCCGGCCAGTAGTGGTGCAGCAGCATCCAGGACAGCAGGCCGATCACCAGCATGCTGATGGAGCCAATGGCCAGCAGCACGGCCGAATGCATGACCAGGGGTGCAATCACTCCGGCCACAAAGCCGTTGGCGACCGAGCCCACCACGGCCTGAAGCGACGAGGCTAGGCCGCGGCGCGTGGGGTGGATGTCCAGCACCAGCAGCGTGACGACCGGCACCATCAGCGCCCAACCATAGGAGAACAGGCTGATGGGAATCAGCGCCCAGCTGACATGGGCCGGCCAGATCAGATTGGCCGTCAGATTGATCAGCGAGGTCACGACCATGATCAGAAAGCCATGGCGGATCTGGCGCTTGGGCGGGATGCGGCCTGCCAGACGCCCGCTGGTCCAGCTGCCGGCCATGATGCCGCCAATCATGGCGATGAAGAACCAGAAGAACTGCGTGGGCTCCAGGTGCAGCAAATCACCGAGGAAGGCGGGGGCCGACAGCAGATAGAGAAACATGCCGTTGAACGGCACGCCGCTGGCAAAGGCCAGCAGCAGAAAGCGCGGGTCGGTAAACAGCGTTCCGTAACCCTGCATCAGCGGCTTGAAGCGGAAAGGCTGGCGTTTGTCGGCCGGCAGCGATTCGGGCAGAAAACGCAGGTTGATGGCCCAGAGTGCGACGCCTATGGCGGTGAGGAACCAGAACACGGCTTGCCAGTTCAGATGCACGAACAGCCAGCCGCCCAGCATGGGAGCCAGGGCCGGGGCGATGCCAAAGAAGATGGTGATCTGCGCCATCAGGCTCTGGGCCTGATTGGGTGGGAAGATGTCGCGCACAATGGCACGGGACACCACAATCCCCGCTCCCGTGGACAGGCCTTGCAGGGCGCGGAACATCACCAGTTGCGTGATGTTCTGGGACAGGGCGCAGCCCGCAGATGCCAGTGTGAACATGACCAGGCCCCAGAGAATGACGGGGCGGCGGCCGAAGCTGTCCGCCAGCGCGCCGTGGAACAGGTTCATGAAGGCAAAGCCAAACAGATAGGCCGACAGCGTTTGCTGCATCTCCAGCGGTGTGGCGCCCAGAGCCTGGGCGATGCCGGAGAAGGCCGGGATGTAGGTGTCCACCGAGAAGGGGCCCAACATGCCCAGAATGGCCAGCAGCACGGCCAGTGTCCAGCGCGGTCCGCGCCAGAACGTGGAAAAGTTGTTTTGCATGAGTTCTTGAGTCCGGGTGGGGTATTGCCTGCTCTGCGGCAAGGTGGCAGGCGCTGCAATACCCCGAGAGCCACACTTTAGCGGCATGGCGAGGGTTTGCGCTCATATGCAGCGGCTTATGCTGGCTTGATCGGGTGGCGGCTTGATGCCGCAGCGCTTCAGAAGGCGTTGAACAGCAGCACCATCAGCAAGCCGACCAACGAGACGATGGACTGCACGACGGAGATCGTCTTGGTGGCTTCGCCCATGGTCATGCCAAAGGATTCCTTGACCATCCAGAAACCGGCGTGGTTGGCGTAGTTGAAGAACAGGGAGCCGCTGCCAATGGCCAGTGCCAGCAAGGGTAGGTTGAGGCTGGGGTCTGCGCCGGCCAGCGGTGCCAGCAAGCCGGCGGCACCCACAATACCCACGGTGGCCGAACCGGTGGAAACGGATAGCAGCATGGCGATCAGCCAGCCCAGAATCAGCGGCGGAAAGGCGAATTGCTGGGTCAGGTGCACGATGGCGTCGCCGACCTTGGCGCTGGTCAGCATTTGCTGGAAAGCCCCGCCGCCGGCAATGATGAGCATGATGCCGGCAATGGGCTTGAGACTTTTGCCCAGGCTCTCGCGCAGCTTTTCGGCATCGCCGCCCCGTGCATACACCAGGGTGACGATGGCAAACAGCACGCCCAGCAGCATGGCAATCAAGGGATTGCCCAAGAAGGCCGAGACATGGGCCGCAGCCGATGCCTTGGGTAGAAAGGTCTCGGTCAGGGCGTGAATCAGCATCAGAATGGCCGGCAGCAGTGCGGCCAGCACGCCCAGTGCCACGCTGGGTGCCTGGCGGTTGTCCTGCTTTTCGGCAATGGTGAACTGGTCCAGCAAAGCCTGCTCGGGGCGCGTCGTCATGCGGGGAGCGATGAACGCGCCATACAGAGGGCCGCCCAGTATCAGCGCCGGAATGGCGGCCAGAAAGCCGTAGAGCATGGTGGGGCCGACCGTGGTCTTGAGCGTGGCGATGGCGGTCAGGGGGCCGGGGTGGGGTGGCACCATGCCGTGCATGGCAGCCAGCGCGGCAATCACCGGCACGCCGACATAGACATAGGCCGAGCCTTTGAAGCGTTCCTGTGTTTCGAGCTTGCGGGCCACGCTGAAAATCAGCGGCAGCATGACTACCAGGCCCACTTCGAAGAACATGGGGATGCCGACGATAAAGGCCACCAGCGTCATGGCCCAGGGAATCATGCGCTTGGAGGAGCCGCGCAAAATGGCATTGGCGATCTGCTCGGTAATGCCGGCATCGGCAAGAATCTTGCCCAGCATGGCGCCCAGGGCAATCACCACACCCACGGCACCCAAGGTCTTTCCGGCACCGTCAGTGATGTTTTTCACGATGCTGGCCGGTTCCATATGGGTGGCAAAGCCCGCGCCGATGGAGACAAGCAGCAAGGCCAGCAGCGGGTGCATGCGTATGCGCGAAATAATCAGAGCGACCAGCAGCAAGACGCTGATCAAGGCGGTCATCAGCAGTTGAATGTCGAATTCAGACATGAATGAGCCTTTTTGAGAAGTCCGGATGCGGGTGTGCCCGGAGGAGTCGTCAAGCCTCATGCTAGGGAGTGGTGGGTGCGCCGTTTGTAGTCTGTTGCCGGATCAAGTTGATTGCAGGGGAGTTTTGCACGCCGGAAACGAAAAACGCCAAAGTCCGAGATGAACTTTGGCGTTTTGAATTGGTGGGCCCTGAGTGATTCGAACACTCGACCAACGGATTAAGAGTCCGCTGCTCTACCAGCTGAGCTAAGAGCCCCACACACTGCTTGCGTAACAAGCAAGACCGCAATTATGCAGTATTTTTTGAGGGCTCGCAGGAAAACCCTCGATTTTTTCAATCCAAAGCGTTGCGGCGCTGCAGTTCCACGAACAAACCGGCCTGATCCAGGTCGCCAAGACCGTTCTTCACGCCCTCTGCATAAAGCTGCTCCAGCAAGTCGGTAATCGGGGCGTCGAAGCCGATTTCCTCGGCCGTGGCGATGGCGTTGCGCATGTCCTTGAGCTGCACCGTCATGCGACCACGGGGCGCGAAGTCATGGTTGACCATCCGTTCGCCATGCACTTGCAGGATGCGGCTGTCGGCAAAGCCGCCGGAGATGGCTTCGCGCACCTTGGCCGGGTCTGCGCCGCCGTGCTCGGCCAGCAGCAGGGCTTCGGCCACGGCGCCGATGGTGATGCCCACAATCATCTGATTGGCCAGCTTGGCCAGCTGGCCGGCACCATGCGGGCCCACATGGGTGGCGCGGCCCAGGGCGGCAAACACAGGCTGGGCGCGGCTGAAGTCGGCCTCATTGCCACCGACCATGATGGCCAGCGTGCCGGCTTCGGCGCCCAGCGTTCCGCCGGAGACGGGGGCGTCGAGATGCTGCACGCCCAGTGCTTTGAGCTTGTCGGCGTGCTCGCGTGCCTCGCGGGGCTGGATGGAGGCCATGTCGATGAATAGCGAACCCTTGGGCATGGCAGCGGCCACGCCCAGAGTGAACAGCACATCGCCCACGATGGCGCCGTTCTCCAGCAGGCTCACCGCAAAGTCCACGCCGCGCACGGCATCGGCGGCATGTTCGTGAATCTTCACGCCATGTGCGGCCAGCGGCTCGGCCTTGGCCTGGGTACGGTTCCAGGCATGGACTTCATGTCCGGCATCGGCCAATCGGCGTGCCATGGGCAGGCCCATCATTCCCGTGCCCAGAACTGCAATTTTCAAAGCGGTGCTCATCTCTTTGGAACCCTTGTTGTGTCTTGAATGCTGCCATGCTAAGGCCTCAAGGCCAGATCAATCCAGAGCGCCAGCGAAGTTCAGTTGTGCCTGAGCGCGCTGAAATACCGGGGCAACAAAAAGGGCAGCCTGAGCTGCCCTTGATGTTTTTTTTGGAGGTTCACCTTCGCGCTGGTGAGTTGCGCTTGCCGCGCTTACATCAGCAGATGCTCGCCGGCATTGTCACCACCGAGGATCACATAGTTGACCTTGCGGATGTCCATGAGCTTTTTGCCGCCCGAGTAGCTGATGGAGGACTGGGTGTCCTGCTGCATCTCGGTCAGCGTATCGGCCAGCTTGCCCTTGACGGGTTCCAGGATGCGCTTGCCTTCCACGTGCTTGTACTCGCCCTTGTTGAAGTCCGAGGCCGAACCGTAGTATTCCTTGAACAGCGCGCCGTCCACTTCCACGGTCTGGCCGGGCGATTCCTCATGTCCGGCAAACAGCGAGCCGATCATGATCATGGTTGCGCCAAAGCGGATGCTCTTGGCAATGTCGCCATGGCTGCGGATGCCACCGTCGGCAATGATGGGCTTGGTGGCCACGCGGGCACACCACTTGAGCGCCGACAGCTGCCAGCCGCCCGTGCCAAAGCCGGTCTTGAGCTTGGTGATGCAGACCTTGCCCGGGCCTATGCCGACCTTGGTGGCATCGGCGCCCCAGTTTTCCAGATCGATGATGGCTTCGGGCGTGCCCACATTGCCGGCGATCACGAAGGCTGCGGGAATCTTGGCCTTCAGATACTGGATCATGTTCTTCACGCTGTCGGCATGGCCGTGGGCGATGTCGATGGTGATGTACTCGGGGCAGATGCCTTCGGCCACGAAACGGTCCACCGTGTCGTAGTCGGGCTGCTTGACGCCCAGCGAGATGGATGCGAACAGGCCCTGGCCCTGCATCTCTTTGGTGAAAGCCACGTTGTCGATGTCGAAACGGTGCATCACATAGAAGAAACCGTTTTGTGCCAAGAAGGTGCAGATCTTCTCGTCCACCACTGTCTTCATGTTGGCGGGTACCACGGGCAGCTTGAAGCTGCGGCCGCCCAACTCTACGCTGGTGTCACATTCCGCACGGCTTTCCACGCGGCACTTGCGGGGCAGTAGCAGAACATTGTCGTAGTCGAAGATTTCCATTTGATTCCAAGCTCCATAAAAGGTCACGGCAGGAACATCCATCCGTGATGGGGCGCTTGGCTTGGAGGCCGGCTTTCAGGCGCCCGAGGAAAATCAGGGCAAAAAAAACCGGACCACAAGAAACTTGGGCCCGGTGACCGATTCTATACGGCGAGCGAGGTTTGAGGGGCCTTCCATATGCTTATGGAGGGTATATGCAATTTCTTATGTTTTGTATGGAATGGCTGCGGCCAGCGATGCCAGCTGCCAACACGCATGTCGCGGTGGCAAATGCGAAGGAGTTTTTAAATCAGGAGCTGCTTGCGCCGGTGCTGATTGAATTTCATATGCAAATCAATTGGAAATCATTGCCTTGAAAGCACAAGAAGCTCTTTGATTGATAGCGAGCAAAGCCCTGAATGCAGCAGCAAGACGCAAGGTGTCCACGGCGTTTCTACAATGGCAGGCTATGTTCCCGATCGACCTGCTTGACGCCACGCCTGAGGGCGCTTCCTCTGCCCATCATTCCCCCTTGCTCGCCAACCTCAATGACGAGCAACTGGCGGCCGTCACCCTGCCCGCAGGCCATGCGCTGATTCTGGCGGGTGCCGGTTCGGGCAAGACGCGGGTGCTGACCACGCGTATTGCCTGGCTGCTGCAGACCGGCCAGGCCACGCCGGGCTCGATTCTGGCCGTGACCTTCACCAACAAGGCGGCCAAGGAAATGCTGGCCCGTCTGTCGGCCATGCTGCCCTACAACGTGCGCGGCATGTGGATCGGCACCTTCCACGGCCTGTGCAACCGCTTGCTGCGCGCCCACTATCAGGCGGCCAAGCTGCCCCAGGCGTTTCAAATTCTGGATACGCAGGATCAGCTTTCGGCCATCAAGCGTCTGTGCAAGCAGTTCAATGTGGACGACGAACGCTTTTCGCCCAAGCAGCTGATGTACTTCATTGCCGGCTGCAAGGAAGAAGGCATGCGCCCCGGCGACGTGGTGGTCAGCGACCCCGATACGCGCAAAAAGGTCGAGATCTACCAGCTCTACGAAGAGCAATGCCAGCGCGAAGGCGTGGTGGATTTTGGCGAGCTGATGCTGCGCAGCTTCGAGCTGCTGCGTGACGATGTTCATCTGCGCCAGCACTACCAGCGCCGCTTTCAGCACATGCTGGTGGACGAGTTTCAGGACACCAACAAGCTGCAATACCAGTGGCTCAAGCAACTGGCGGGCGATGTGGTGGAAGGGCGCTTTGTCTCCAGCTCCAGCGTGATTGCCGTGGGCGACGACGACCAGAGCATCTACGCCTTTCGCGGTGCGCGCGTGGGCAATATGGCGGACTTCATTCGCGAGTTCGATGTGCGCAACCAGATCAAGCTGGAGCAGAACTACCGCAGTCACAGCAATATCCTCGATTGCGCCAACGCGCTGATCAGCCACAACAGCAACCGCCTGGGCAAGAGTCTGCGCACCGATCAAGGCCCGGGTGAGCCGGTGCGCATCTATGAGGCGCCCAGCGATCTGGCCGAGGCATCGTGGATGGTGGACGAGATCAAGCAATTGGTGAAAAGCGATGGCTTCAAGCGCCAGGAAATTGCCGTGCTCTACCGCAGCAATGCGCAAAGCCGGGTGATCGAATCGGCGCTGTTCAACGCTTCGATCCCCTACCGCGTATACGGCGGCCTGCGCTTTTTTGAACGTGCCGAAATCAAGCACGCCCTGGCCTATCTGCGCCTGCTGGAGAACCCGCACGACGACACCAGCTTTATGCGGGTGGTGAACTTTCCGCCACGCGGCATCGGCGCACGCACGGTGGAAGTGCTGCAAGACACGGCGCGCAGCAGCGGCACCTCGCTGAACGACGCCGTCACCGCCGTGGGCGGTACTGCAGGCACCAAGCTGCAGGGCTTTGTGGCGAAGATGGATGTGCTGCGCGAGCGCACGCAAGGCAAGACGCTGCGCGAAATCATTGAGACCATAGAAGAGGAAAGCGGGCTGATCGAGCACTACCGCAGCGAAAAAGAAGGTGCGGACCGCATAGAGAACTTGCAGGAACTGGTGACGGCGGCCGAGAGCTTTGTCACCCAGGAAGGCTTTGGTCGCGACGCCGTGGCGCTGCCGCTTGATGAGCACAGCGGCACGTCCGCGATCACGCAGTCGCCGGTCAGCCAGGGGTTGGACCCCCGCGCCCCGCTGCTCAACGAGCCGCTCAAGCCTGCCGAGGGCACGCTGGCCAGCCTGGTCAATGCCGACACGGGCGAGACGCTGTCGCCGCTGCAGGCTTTTCTGGTGCACGCGGCCCTGGAGGCCGGCGACAACCAGGCCCAGGCCGGGCAGGATGCCGTGCAGCTGATGACGGTGCATGCCAGCAAGGGTCTGGAGTTTGACGCTGTCTTCATCGGCGGAGTGGAAGAAGGCCTGTTCCCCCACGAGAACGCCATGATGGACCGTGGCGGCCTGGAGGAAGAGCGGCGCCTGGCCTATGTGGCCATCACCCGGGCCCGCAAGCGCCTGTATCTGAGCCATTCGCAGACGCGCATGCTGCACGGCCAGACGCGCTACAACGTCAAAAGCCGCTTTTTTGACGAGCTGCCCGAAGAAGCGCTCAAGTGGATCACACCCAGGCAGGCGGGTTTTGGCACGTTTACTCCCAATTCAGGAGCTGGTGGCGCATATGGAGCAGGCGCTGGAGGTCGATTTGGCTCCAACTCTGGCTGGGGTGGTCGTGCTGGCAGTACCAGCGAGATTTTTGCCAGCCCGCCCGTGCCCAAGCAAAAGGCCGAACCTTCGCATGGCATCAAGGCCGGGTTGAACGTGTTCCACAACAAGTTTGGCGAAGGCAAGGTGCTGGCGGTGGAAGGCGCGGGCGACGATGCGCGCGCCCAGGTCAGCTTTGGCCGCCACGGCACCAAATGGCTGGCGCTGTCCATCGCCAAGCTGACCATTGTGAGTTGAAGCACCAACCAACTGACCAGGCATGAAAAAAGCCGCAAGCTGTTGCCAGCTTGCGGCTTTTATTTTTGGGGCGACGCTTATTTGGCGCTGAGCTTCATTTGGGCGGGCGAGGCCGTGATGTAGCCGACTGCCGAGCCAAACTTGTCTTTGTAGTTGGCCTTGATCAGCGGATCCAGCTGGGTCTTGACGCTGGCGTGGATGCCGCCCCAGTCGCCAGCGTGCTGGAAGTTGCTCATGATGTAGGTCCAGCCGTTGATTTCGTCCACGGCATGCAGGCCTGTGGACTCACCGCCTGCGGGCACGGACAGCAGGCGCGACAGCTGCTTGGTGTCCACGTTGTAGGCCCACATGAAGTTGTTGACGTGCTGACCGCTGTCCTCGCCGATGAACAAGGTGCGCATTTTTTCCGAGAACTTGAGGTTGTCGGGGTTGGCAATCTTGTTCGGATTGGCCGTGTTGCCCAGAGCGTCACCTTTGAGTGTCTTGCCATCGGTGTCCAGCAGATCCTCGCCGGCCAGCAAAGGAGCAGTGTCCACGGGCATCCATTCGCTGTTGATGGCGCCGCCCGTCGTGTCCTTCTGGCCGCCCTTGAGGTTTAGCGCCATCACCACACCAGCCACCAATTGCTTGGGGACGGAGACGCCATTGCCTGGTACGTTGGCAGCGTTGCCGGCGACCATGGAGCTTTGCACGTTCTGCAGTGCCGAGTAGGCGATCTTGTCCTTGGCGTTGACGGTGGTGCCTTCCATCTTGGTGAAGCCCAGGCTGGCACCCTTGAAGGCGGCATAGCGGTGGGTTTCGAGGAAGGCGGCGGCCTTGTCCATGCCGGGGTTGATCTTGATCCACTCGGTCTTGCCGTTGCTCACGATCTTGGTGTAGCTGGCGTCGCTGGGGTCGGTCTTGCTCACGGTCATGATGTCCGTGGGCTTGAGCGTGTTGGCCAGGTTCTCGATTTCGGCGCTGGTGGCCGAGCCCAGCTTGATCCAGGTCAGCGGTGCGGCGCTCTTGGCGGCGGGGTCGATGGAGAAGCCGGCACCGACCTTGGCTGCGTACAGCGTGCCCGAGGACAGGTCTTTTTCCTTGTCGGCCACAAACACGAAATAGGCGCTGTTGGTGGCGTCATCGCCCATGAGGGCGGTGCGCTGGTCGGGCATGACCTGGACCAGTTCATGGGAGATACGGCCCATGCAGAAATGCTTTTTGATCGTGGCGGTGCCGTCGACGTTCACGATCACTTCGGGCATGTGACCGTAGTGATAGGGGTTGGCTTTGGTCTTGTCGCCGTACAGGTTCTGACTGTAGTCCTGGAACATGGTGTTGCTGGCGATGCTGAAGGCGTCGGGTTCGTACTCTTCCGAGGACAGATGCGTGCCCCAGGGCGAGAGGCTGGCGCCGCAGGTGATCCACAGACCGTGGACCTTGGAGGTGTCGACATTGTGATACTTGACCAGGCTCAGCTTGCCGGTGCTCTGGTCCTGATCCAGCGTCAGTACGGCGATGGGCGAAGGCAGCTTGCCGTACATATCGGTTTTGCCGTCCTGGGCCCAAGTGGTGTATTCGAACTGCACCACGGCGAACACAGGCTGGCCCTTGACACCGTCCACCTTGGCATTGGGCACGGTGAGCAGCGAGGTGCCGTCGGGGGAATCGGAGAAGAAGTGGCGTTCCTGGCCGGAGACGGTTCTGTCGATGATCTTGTTGTTGAAGATGTCGAAGTAGCCGCCAGACAGGATCTTGCCGCCCTTGCCGTCCGATACTTCGTCGCCGGTCACGAAGAAGGGCTGGTAGCTCAGGTCGTAGCTTTGTTCGCTCTTGTCGTCAAAAGTGACCTTCATCTGCGATGCCATGAACATGGTGGCCATGTCGGCAGGCTTGGCCAGTGTGGGGGCTGCCATGCTGGTGAAGGTGGCCGAGACATAGTTCTTGGCGACGGGCGCGGGAGCGATCGGCGCATCATCGCCACCGCCACAGGCTGCCAGCAGGCTGGAGGCCGAAAAGGCAGACGCAATGGGAAGCATGGGAGCGCCCGACAGGAATTGCAGGGCTTTGCGGCGGCTGAGCAGAGTTTGAGACATGAGGGATTTGTAGTGGGGTTGGATTGGCTTGACGGGCCGCAACGCCTCGCCAAGGCCCGATCGCCCTCGATGCTAGAAACTCCTCGTGTCACAGTTGTTGCAGTTGCGTGACGAAGCGGTGACAGCTGCCGCGCAGCACGGCGCACAAAAAAGCCCCGGCTGAAGGGCCGGGGCTTGATGTGGTGGCTGGCTTTCAGTGTGCCGCAGGCGGCAAGCCGGGTGGGTTGGCCTGAGACTGGGCATCGCCTGGCTCATCGGGCGGGCTGAAACAATCGCGGAAGGTGAAGACCAGGGAGGTGAAGAACATGGCGGCCAGCATCAGCGCCATGGTCACCATGATTGCGCCAGCGGCAGCGCCGATCACGCTGGCCAGAACCCCGGTGACCAGGGCCAGCAGCGTGCCGCTGGCAATAAAGACACCCACCCAGCAGATGCCGAATACCGCATAGGCCGCAATATTGCGCACGCAGGCGACAAAGCTGAAGAACAGGGATTTGATGGGCGAGATGTTGTGCCAGTGCACCAGCGCCGGTGCATGCCAGAACAGCAGCGACAAAGGCAGGTACAGACCCATGCTCAGCCACATGGCGGACTGAAATTCGGGCATTTCGGCGATCTCGCGGGACATGGGCGTCTGGCCCATATAAACGCTGGCAAAGGTGCCGTCGTCAATCAGCGTGGATGCACCGATGACGAGCAGAAAGCCAGCGGCATACAGCCCGCCCAGCACCAGCATGGAGTGCATGCGCTGCGAGCCGTTGCGAAATGCCACCAGCAGCAGCGCCGGCGTGGGCTTGCGGCCATGGGCGGCTTCTGACGCCGCCACCATCATGGCCAGGGACACGGAGGGCAGCAGGGCCAGCGCGATCACCGGGCCGATCAGGGGCAGCACGGAAACCAGCGACATGCTGGCCATGGACAGGAAAAACAGGGCCGCCAAAGCCAGAGGTTGGCTTTTGAAAGTGCGCAGACCCAGCTGCACCCACAGCCAGCCGGTGCGGGCAGGAACGATTTGGAGTTTCATGGGAAGAAAAAAATGCTTTCGCGCCGCTTGGCAAAAGCTGATGCGCGCACTTTACCCGGTTCATGCGCACGGGGCCATCAATAGCCCCGTGCTGTCCGGCAGCTTGGACGGTACGGGCAACGCGCGGAGCGCTGCCGCAAGCCTCAGGCCAGGCTTTGGGGATGGGCGATGCGCTGCTTGAGCACGCGCTCGAAGTGGGTGGGGTCGTGGGGGGTCAGCAGGGCGGCTTCGCGGGGCAGATGGAAATCCCACAGGCGCGACACCCAGAAACGCAGGGCGGCTGCGCGCAGCTGGGCGTTGAACAGCTCGCGCTCGGCCGCCGTCAGCGGGCGCACGGCCTGGTAGGCGTCCAGCATGGCCTTGGCATGCGCCTCTAGGTGCGCACCTGTTGCGTGATCGATACACCAATCGTTCAGGCAGACCGCCAGATCGAAGAGCCAGGTATCGACGCCGGCAAAGTAGAAGTCGAAGAAGCCGGTGAGCTTGTCGTCGTCAAACATTACGTTGTCGCGGAACAGATCGGCGTGCACCGGGCCGCGCGGCAGTGCCGCATAGGCGGCTGATGCCGCCACATGGTTCTGGTAGGCCAGTTCGCTGCGCAGCATGGCCGCTTCTGGCTGCTCCAGATGGGGCAAGACCACGGGCGTGGTTTCGTTCCACCAGGGCAGGCCGCGCAGATTGGGCTGCTGGCGCTCATAGCTTTGCCCTGCCAGATGCATGCGGGCCAGCATGTCGCCCACGGCGGCGCAATGCACGGGCTGAGGTGCCAGCTGGCTCTTGCCGGCCAGGCGGTTGACGATGGCAGCCGGTTTGCCACAGACCTTGAGCAAGATGTCGCCGCTGCGGGTTTCGGCCTGAGGGTCAGGAACGGGAATGCCGGCCTGGGCCAGGTGCTTCATCAGGTACAGGTAAAACGGCAACTGCTCGGCCGAGAGGCGCTCGAACAGGGTCAGCACCCATTCGCCCTGGTCGGTACTCAGAAAATAGTTGGTGTTTTCAATGCCGCCTTGAATGCCGCGCAAGCCCGTAAGCGTGCCAAGGGAGAGACGGCGCAGCAGATCGCGTGCATCTTTTTCAGAGACTTCAGTGAAAACAGCCATGATGGGGAAAAATGCCGGCTCTATACCGGTCAGGTAGTCAGGTTCAATATGCAACAGGGCAGTGCTGGGTGGCACTGCCCTGTCATTCAATGGGGGCGCTGGCGCTGAGACTTAGAACTTCAGCACATTCCAGACCCGGCTGCCCGTGGTGTCGCCGCTGTTGTTGTCACGGTTACGGGCCGCTCTCGCGCCGTCGTTGGACTGCACTTCATACTCGGGCATGGTGCCCACCTTGGGTTGCACGGTAATGCTCTGGGTCTGGCCGCCCACGCGGGTTTCATCCACACGGCTGCCGGCATCTTCCACACGGATGTGTTCGATCCGCTGGTTGTGCTTGCCGGGTGCAGCAGAGTTCTCCGTCTTGTCCTGGGCAACAGGAGCTGCAGCCTGGGCAGGGGCCGGAGTGGAGGTCTGGGCCAGTACGGAACCGGCAGCCAGGCTGAGGAGGATGAACAAATGGGTGGCGCGCATGGCTCAATTGTAGGGCGAGTTGCAGATTGTCAGCTGGCCTTCGTCCCCGACTCCCATGGGGGCAGGGGCCGCAGTGCTTTGCATGGTTAATGCCGGTGCACGTGCACAATCTCGCCCATGAGCAATTCCAAGACCCTGGTGCTGATCGACGGCTCCAGCTACCTGTACCGCGCCTACCACGCCATGCCCGATTTGCGCGCCGAGCCCGGCAATCCGGCCAGCCCGGCCACGGGCGCGATACGCGGCATGATCAATATGATGCAGGCGCTGCGCAAGGATGTGCAGGCCGATTACGCCGTCTGCGTGTTTGATGCCTCGGGCCCGACCTTTCGCGATGAGATGTACACCGAGTACAAGGCCACGCGCTCGCCCATGCCCGACGATTTGCGCGAGCAGATTGCCCCCATCCATGAGGTGGTGCAGCTGCTGGGCTGGAAAGTGGTGGCCGTGCCCGGTGTGGAAGCCGATGATGTGATCGCCACGCTGGCGCAGATGGCGGCCGCGCAAGGCATCAAGGTCATCGTCTCCAGCGGCGACAAGGACTTGAGCCAGCTGGTCAATGAGCATGTGACCATCATCGACACCATGAACGGCAAAAAGCGCGACGTAGCCGGCGTGACGGCCGAGTTCGGCGTGCCGCCTGCGCTGATGGTCGACTACCAGGCCCTGGTGGGCGATACCGTGGACAACGTGCCCGGCGTCACCAAGGTCGGCCCCAAGACTGCCGCCAAGTGGCTGGAAGAGCATGGAACGCTGGACAATTTGATAGCTAACGCCGCAGGCATCAAGGGTGTGGCGGGCCAGAACCTGCGTGATGCGATTGCCAGCGGTCAGTTGGCGCTGAGCCGCCAGCTGGTGACCATGAAGACCGATTGCGACCTGGCTGACTACATCGGCGGCCTGCCGCAGCTTGACGGCGTGGTACTGGCCGAGCCGGATCATGCGGGTCTGGCACCCTTTTATGAAAAATACGGCTTCAAGGGCCTGGTGCGTTCGCTGGGTGCTCCTGTTTCTGAAGCGGCTCCGGCGAAGGCAGGCAAGCCAGCCAAGGCGGGCAAGGTCGACAGCGCCCAGGGCGGCTTGTTTGATGCCGATGATGCGGCGGTAACCGAAGTGGCTGTGGCGGCCCAGCAGCGCGATGTGCTCTACACCACCATCCTGACCGAGGCCCAGCTTGATGAATGGCTGAGCAAGATCGATACGGCCGCGCTGACCGCCATCGACACCGAAACCGACTCCCTTGACGAAATGCGGGCTCGGATTGTCGGCATTTCTTTCAGCGTGGCTGTAGGTGAGGCGGCCTATATTCCGTTGCGCCACGAAGGCATGGAGGTGCCCGAGCAGCTGGATATGGAGATGGTGCTGTCCAGGCTCAAGCCCTGGCTGGAAGATGCAGCCAAGAAAAAGCTGGGCCAGAACGTCAAATACGACCAGCATGTGTTTGCCAACCATGACATCACCGTGCGCGGCTATGCGCACGACACCATGCTGCAATCCTATGTGCTGGAGGCCGACCGCCCGCACAACCTGACAAGTCTGGCGCTGCGCCATGTGAACCGCACCGGCATCAGCTACGAAGACCTGTGCGGCAAGGGCAAGGGCCAGATTCCATTTGCCCAGGTGCCGGTGGACAAGGCCGCAGCGTACAGCTGCGAGGATTCCGACCAGACGCTGGATGTGCATGGCGTGCTGTGGCCCAGGATTCAGGCCAGCGCCGGTTTGCTGCATATTTATGAGCTGGAGATGCAGACCAGCGAAGCGCTGTTTCGCATCGAGCGCAATGGCGTGAGCATTGATGCGGGCGAACTGGCGCGCCAGAGCAATGATCTGGGCGCGCGTATCTTGAAACTCGAGCAAGAGGCTTACGAGATTGCCGGCCAGCCCTTCAATCTGTCCTCTCCCAAGCAACTGGGGGAAATCTTCTTCGACAAGCTGGGCATGCCCGTGGTCAAGAAGACCGCTACCGGCGCGCGCAGCACCGACGAAGAAGTGCTGGAAAAGCTGGCCGAGGACTATCCACTGCCCGCCAAGCTGCTGGAGCATCGCTCTCTGTCCAAGCTCAAGGGCACGTATACCGACAAGCTGGCGCAGATGGCTTTGCCCACGGACGGCCGCGTCCACACCCATTACGCCCAGGCCGTGGCAGTGACGGGGCGTTTGTCCAGCAACGACCCGAATCTGCAGAACATTCCCGTGCGCACGCCCGAAGGCCGCCGCGTGCGCGAAGCCTTTGTCGCTCCCGAGGGCAAGCTGATTGCCAGCGCCGACTACTCGCAGATCGAGCTGCGCATCATGGCCCACCTCAGCGGTGATGAAGCCCTGCTCAATGCCTTCCGCGACGGCCTGGATGTGCACCGTGCCACGGCGGCTGAAGTCTTTGGCGTGAGTGTGGACGAAGTCAGCAGCGAGCAGCGCCGCTATGCCAAGGTCATCAACTTCGGCCTGATCTACGGCATGAGCAGCTTTGGTCTGGCCAAGAACCTGGGCATCGAGACCAAGGCCGCCGCTGCCTATATCGACAAGTACTTCCAGCGTTACCCCGGTGTGAAGCGCTATATGGAGCAGACTGTGGAGCTGGCCCATGCCCAGGGCTATGTGGAGACCGTGTTCGGCCGCCGCCTGGTGTTGCCCGAGATCAACGGTGGCAACGGCCCGCGCAAGAAAGCCGCCGAGCGCGCCGCCATCAACGCGCCCATGCAAGGCACGGCGGCCGACCTGATCAAGAAGGCCATGGTGGCCGTTCAGGCCAGACTGGATGCGGAAAAGCCCGAGGTGCTGGTCATCATGCAGGTGCACGATGAACTGGTGTTCGAATTGCCCGAAGCCGACCGGGAATGGGTGCGCACCGAGATTCCACGTCTGATGGCCCAGGTGGCCGAGCTGCAGGTGCCCTTGCTGGCCGAAGTGGGCTTTGGCGCCAATTGGGAAAAGGCGCACTGAAGGCAAAGCACGACCAACGTCTATGCTGTCGCAGGCTCCGGGGGCCAGAGCCAAGTCATGGCATAGTCCACAGCATTTCGGTGTCCATGCCTGTGAATTGATGCATTGCATATGTTGAAAACTGCTGCCAGTTTTTTTGTGTCCGCTTTGGTCCTGGTCTGGCTTGGCTGGCCGGCTGGTGATGCCAGTGCGGCGGGTGCAGGCATTGGTTCGCAAAAAGGCAGCTGGCAGCTGGTTCAGGCCGTGCCGCGCGGCGAGGTGGCCGAGCCGCTGACGCAGCACTATGCACGTCTGCTGCCCCTGTATCTGGGCGGCAAGGTCGTGATTCCGGCCTCCACGCGGGGGCGGGATGTGGATGGCGTCTATGAGGCACTCAAGACTTCCGATCCCGACCGGACTTTGATGATGCTGACCACGGGAATGAACAGCAAGCTGCACGATGACGCGGTGAGCCGGCACAGCAGCCCTCCTGTGCTGGTGGTGCAACTGGTCTTGCAGCGTTCCTGGTGCCTGGTCTCGGCGCAGGATGTGCCGCCGCGCACGGCCGAAGAGCTTGGCAGCTGGGCTGCGGGCCTGGGGCGTCCGCTGCGTATCGGCCTGCCGTTTATCGAAGGGGCTCCCGATGTCTGGGTCAGGGCGATGGAGAAAAAAACCGGTGTGCGCTGGCAACCGGAAGTGTTCTCCAAAAGTGCGGAAATGAGCATGGAAGCCTTGCTCGATGGCAGGCTGGATCTGCTGTTCGATCACTGCGCCGAATTCCAACGCATTTTTCAGGGCAAGAATGCCGCCAGAATTCGGCCGCGTTTGCAGATTCTGGCCACTTCAGGCTCGGCGGACCCTTCGCCGTTTCCCACGTTTGCTCAATGGCGGCTGCCCACGGTGCAACCGGGCTGGATGGCCTGGTTTGTGCCGAGCGGCATGGGAGCTACAGAGCGGGCGCGGGTGGCCCGGGGCCTGCATGCCATCACCGTGCGCGACGATACCCAGCGTCTGATCCGCGAACTGCGGCAGGAGCCCAGCAGCATGACGACCGAGGCTTCGCAAGTCTATGTAGCGCATTGGTCCAGCACCTGGAAAAGCATCTCCTACTGGCTGGACAACGTTCCCAGCAAACCCAGTAGGCCGCCGATTTCCGTCAGGGCACTGGAGTAAGCCAGCTCGCCAATTTTCGATAAAAATGCGATAAACCCATTGATGAGAAAGCGCATGCAGCTCTATTTTTCATAGTGATAGAGGTGGTAAGCGCGATGCTCGGATGCCGACGGCTCTGGCGGAGCACAGCAGTTTGTGGATGTGTTGCAAGGAGATCTTGAATGCAGTTTGATGATTTGCGATCCGATATGGACTCCCTGTTGGCGACCAAGGGCGGGGTAGCTGGTGCAGCGCTGCCGCGCCGCAGTGCGCTGCAGCTGGCTCTGGGCGTTGGATTGGGCCTGGGGTATGCGGCGGCGGCCGGGCCTGTCATGGCCCAGACGGCCATCAGCACGCCTGCAGACGGGCTGACCGAGGGTGAAATTCATATCGATGTCAACGGCTACAAGCTGCCGGCTTACCGCGCCGTGCCTGCCGGCAAGTCTGCAGCTCCGGTGGTGCTGGTGATTTCCGAGATTTTCGGCGTGCATGAGTACATTGCCGATACCTGCCGCCGCCTGGCGCGTGCCGGCTATATGGCGATTGCCCCGCGTCTGTTTGTGCGCCAGGGCGACCCCATGGCCTATACCGAAATAGCCCAGCTGCTGAACGAGGTGATTGCCCGGGTGCCCGATGAGCAGGTGATGACCGATCTGGATGCCGCCGTGCAATGGGCGGCCAACAACGGCGGCGACGTGAAAAAGCTGGCCGTGACCGGTTTTTGCTGGGGCGGCCGCATCACCTGGCTGTATGCCGCGCACGGCCCGGTGAAAGCCGCCGTGGCCTGGTATGGGCGCATGCAAGGCCTGGAGACGCTGCTGCAGCCGGAGCAGCCGATTGAGCAGGTTGCCAGCCTGAAGGCCCCGGTGCTGGGCTTGTACGGCGGCAGGGATGCGGGCATTCCGCTGGAATCCGTGCAGGCCATGGATGCGGCGCTCAAACAGGGCTCCGACGCGGCCAGGAGCTCGGAGTTTGTGGTCTACACCGAGGCTCCGCACGCCTTTCACGCCGACTACCGGCCCAGCTACCGCGAATATGCGGCCAAGGACGGTTGGGAGCGGATGCTGGGCTGGTTTGCCAAGCATGGCGTGGCATGAAGCCGGGGGGCTTGACAGCTTTGCTAAGGTGAAACGATAGATCGGGAACAAGATGGTTCCGGGTCGTTGTCATGGGGATAGCCGCAGCGGCACCGCGCGAGCGGGCGCATTCTGCCAAAATCCCCTGGTTTCGCCTGCAAAGGCATACGGTTAATGCATAAATCGCTATGACGTTGGTAGCAATCATTTTGGCCACCCTGGCTGCTGGTATTGGCAGTGTTTGGGTGGCCGCCTTGTTGATGGGTTGGGGTGGGGCGCGTTCGCCCGGGGTCATGCCGCAGCGTTTGCTGAGTCTGGCCGCAGGCGCTTTGTTGGCTACGGCCTTCATGCATCTGCTGCCCGAGGCGTTCGAGAGCCATGGCGAGGCGCATGACTTGTTCGTGGTGTTGCTGGTCGGCCTGGTGTTTTTCTTTCTGCTGTCCAAGGCCGAGCTATGGCACCACGGCCATGAGCACTCCCATGCCTTGCCGCAGGAGGATCATGAACACGAGCATGGACATGGCCATTCACACGGCCATGGGCATGATCACGGCCATCGCAAGGGCGGCTGGGCCATTTTGACCGGCGACAGCGTGCATTGCTTTGGCGATGGCGTGCTGATTGCTTCGGCCTTCATGGCCGATATGCGTCTGGGCCTGATTGCCGCCATCTCGGTGCTGGCCCACGAAGTGCCGCACCATATGGGCGACATCGTGGTGCTGCGCCAGTCCAGCACCAACCGCCGTGTGGCGCTGATCAAGGTGTCCATGGCCGGTGCGGTGACCACGCTGGGCGGTATTGCCGGTTACTTCCTGATCGGCCAGCTGCACGATTTGCTGCCTTACTTTCTTACGGTGGCTTCCAGCAGCTTTATCTATGTGGCACTGGCGGATCTGATTCCGCAACTGCAAAAGCGCCTGAGCTCCAAGGAGACTGCGGCGCAGGTGTTCTGGCTTTTGCTGGGCATTGCGCTGGTCACACTGGCCAGCGGTGCAGCACACACCCATCCGCATACACACTGAGTGAACGGAATCTGAACGCACAAATGGCAGCCTGGGCTGCCATTTTTTGTTGCTAGAGCGCTTCGGCCTCTCCGCGCAGCACGGCTCTGACGGCCGGCAGTTGCCGCCGCGAGACGGGCAGCAGCTCCGGCACGCCTTGCAGGCGCAGGCCCCAGCCTTCGCCTTCCTCGTGGTCCTCGTATTTTTCCAGGCTGCGCATGGCGCCGCGCGCCACCAGAGTGTTGCGGTGTACGCGCAGCAGCTGCTGGCTGTGGCGGGTTTCCAGTTCGGCCAGAGCGCCATCGAGGATGTAGTGGCGGCTCACGGTGCGAACCGTGATGTATTTTTGTTCAGCCTTGAGATAGCGTACCTCGGTCAACGGCAGCCTGATGGTGGTCCCGCGCTCCTGAATCAGGAGTGAGGGCGCACTGTCATCAAGGGCCAGGGCCTGAATCTGGTTGCTGCGCTCGGCCTTGAGCAAGGCTTGCTTGAGCCGCTCCAGTCGCACCGGCTTGGTCAGGTAGTCGGCAGCATCAAGCTCGAAGGCTTGCAGCGCATGTCCGGCATGGGCGGTGACAAACACAATCGCGGGCGGATGGGGAAAGTTGCGCAAGGTCTCGGCCAGTTCCAGGCCGTCCTGGCCCGGCATATGTATGTCCAGCAGCACCAGCTCGATGGGCGCGGGGCGCTTGGCCAGCAGCAGGGCGCGGGCCTGCACGGCATCGGCCGCCTCCAGCACATGGTGGCCGTGGCCGCTGTCGCTATGGCAATCGCCAAGCAGCGTGCGCAATCTGGCACGGGCCAGCGCCTCGTCATCGACTATCAGTATTTGCATGGCTTGGGGTGGTGGATGGGGCGGATGGCTGAGGCTCCAGTGGCACGCTGATGCGCACCACGAACAGCCCTTTGTGCTCACCGGCGCTGAAGCTGCCGTTCAAATCGTGCAGCAGCGACAGCCGGGCTTTCACATTCTCCAGCGCAATGCCGTTGCCCTTGTCGGGGCGTTCTTCGGGGCGCTTTTCGCCAGCGGCGGGCAGGCTGTTGACGATATGAATCAAGGCCTGTTCGCCACGTCGTTCGGTGCGCACCTGCAGCTTGCTGCCGGCTGTGCTGGGCTCCACACCGTGGCGTATGGCGTTTTCCACCAGCGGCTGCAGCAGCAGTGGCGGCAGCAGCGCGTGGTGCGCGCTTTCATCGAGCTGCCACTGCAATTGCAGACGCTCGCCAAAGCGCACCTGCTCAATGGAGAGATAGCGCTGGGCCAGCTCGATTTCCTGGGCCAGCGTGGTGGTGCTGTGCGGCTCTGCCAGCGCGTAGCGAAACAGATCGCTCAAGTCCTCCAGCATGGTCTCGGCCTTGGCCGGCTCGGCCCGTATCAGGGCGATCGCACTGTTGAGCGTGTTGAACAGAAAATGCGGGCGTATGCGCGATTGCAGCTCGGCCAAGCGGGCCTGGGTCTGGGCCGGTGTATTGCCACGGGCACGCAGCACCAGAGCGGTCACCAGCAAGGCGGCCAGCAGGCCGCCGGTCACTGCGCTGGCCAACCAGGGCGGCTTGCTCAGACCGATAAAGCTCAGCATGGCGCAGGCATACAGGCCGGCCAGGGCGCCCAACAGCACGCCCGCCAGATACTGGCCGCGCATGCTCATGCGCTGCAGCTGGTATTTGAGGCTGCAGGCCGTAATCAGCCACACCAGCGTGCCGGGCAGGCTGGCGGCGGTGAGCAGCGACATGCTGGACAGCCACTCCCACAGCGAATCTGCACCGAACATAGCGGCCGTGGCAATGACCAGTTGCACAAACAGCACGGCGCGCAGCATCACGCCGGCGTTGCAGGCGTCAAACACCAGAGCGCTGGGCCTGGTGTGCAGAGGAGGTGAAAAAACAGGGCGGGTCATGGCGGCAGTTCAGCTGCCGCGCGAGAGCTGGCAAAGCGTGCGGCATGGCCGGATTATGGAGAGTCTGCCCGCTGGCTGAAACAGGCGCCTACTGTTTTGCCGGTTGATGGCACCCGGTTTGAGCCGGCTCAAACTGGCAACTACGCCCTGGCACCGGCCTTTGACGCCTGGGTAAAGCGCTGCAGCGACCAGGCAATACCGGCCAGAATCAGCAGCATGGGCGCCAGCTCGGTGAGCTGGGGCAGACGTCGCACATGGATGAAGTGGTAGGCCAGCGCGAACAAGGTCTCGAACACCAGCAACTGGCCCACCAGGGTGATGGGCAGGCGCTGGCTGGCGGCATTCCACATCCAGTTGCCCAGCCAGGACGAGAAAATCGCCACGGCCAGATTCAGCAGCCAGAACATCTGCCAGCGCTGGGCAGGAATGGCCGGCGCAGCGTCGCCGGGTGAGACCAGCCACAGAACCGCCCACAGCAGAGCACTGATCAGACCGACGGCCAGGCCCCAGAGCGTGGACCATTGCGTGCCGTTGAAACGGCTTTGCGCCAGATAGCGGGTGTTGTCCAGCGCGTAGCGGCTCCAGCAGATGACGGCCAGCACGGCCATGACCACGCCCAGCAGATAGCGACCCGGCTGCTGGCTGCTACCTGTTTCGCCGCTCAGCGCATGGACGTTGATCAGCACAATGCCGGCCAGGATCAGGGCCATGGGGGCGAGCAGGCTTTTGAGAGGAACCGCGCCCGAGGTCTTGCGGCCCAGCAGCGGCACCATGACCGGCACCAGGCCCACGATCAAGGAAGTGATTGCCATGCCTATCCACTGCACCGAGGTGGCCACCAGCGCAAAGTAGATGATGTTGCCCGTCAGGGCCAGCCAGATCAGATGCCGGACATCGGCTTTGCGCAGCCTGGGCAGCAGCCGCGTCGCCTGGGGCAGAAAAATGCACAAGGCCACCACGCCGTACAGCACAAAACGGCCAAAAGTGATTTGCAGCGGGGAGAACTCCGGCAACAAGGTGGGCACCAGAAAAATGGCGCCCCAAAGCGCACAGGCGGCCAGGGCGAACACGGAGCCGGAAACCAGGGAAGAGCGGGAATTCATGCGAAAGCAGGGCGTGGCGGCAGCGGTGCGGCCGTGCGCGAGAGAAGATCAGGGGAGCGAGCCGCCGAAATTGTGGCTTGATCGCAAAGACCTGCAGACAGGCTTGAGAACCTGATTTTCAAGTTAAATACCGATGTAGACCTTATCAGTCAATCGTATGTAGCTATCAAATGAGAAGTGTATGCTGCTCGTCAAGGGCTTTGTCGCAGTGGCCGGCAATGGCTCTTGCGGCAGTTGCTTCGGTTTGCGGAGGCGGGCCGATAAAATCGCGGTTTCTGCTTTGCACAGCCGCATCGCCATCGCCCTGATGGCCGGGCCTGTGGTTTTACGGGATTGTTGCCCTCACATGTCTACATCTGCTCCTTCGCACAACCAGCTCGATACCAAGGCCGAAGCCTGGTCTGCCCTGTTCTCCGAACCCATGAGCGACCTGGTCAAGCGCTATACCTCCAGCGTGTTCTTTGACAAGCGCATGTGGCAGGCCGACATCCAGGGCAGCCTGGCCCACGCCGAAATGCTGTCGGCCCAGAAGATCATTGGCGCCGATGACTTTGCCTCCATTCAGAAGGGCATGGCGCAGATCACTTCCGAAATCGAAGCCGGCACTTTCGAGTGGAAGCTGGATCTGGAAGACGTGCACCTGAATATCGAAGCGCGCCTGACCGCCTTGGTGGGCGATGCCGGCAAGCGCCTGCACACCGGCCGCAGCCGCAACGACCAGGTCGCCACCGATGTGCGCCTGTGGTTGCGCGGCGAGATCGACATGATCGAAGGCCTGTTGAAAGAATTGCAGCTGTCGCTGGTGGAAGTGGCTGCCCAGAACGTGGACGTGATCCTGCCGGGCTTCACCCATCTGCAAGTGGCCCAGCCCGTGAGCTTTGGCCACCACATGCTGGCCTATGTGGAAATGTTCAAGCGCGATGCCGAGCGCATGCTGGATGTGCGCAAGCGCGTGAACGTGCTGCCGCTGGGCTCGGCCGCTCTGGCCGGCACCACCTACCCCCTGGACCGCGAGCGCGTGGCCAAGAGTCTGGGCATGGTGAATGACCAAGGCGAAGCCTGCGTGTCGCAAAATTCTCTGGACGGCGTCAGCGACCGCGACTTTGCGATTGAATTCACCGCTGCTGCTTCGCTGTGCATGGTGCACGTGAGCCGTCTGTCGGAAGAGCTGATCATCTGGATGAGCCAGAACTTCGGCTTCATCCGAATAGCCGACCGCTTCACCACCGGCTCGTCGATCATGCCCCAGAAGAAGAACCCCGATGTGCCCGAGCTGGCACGCGGCAAGACCGGCCGTGTGGTCGGTCATCTGATGGGTCTGATCACCTTGATGAAGGGCCAGCCCCTGGCCTACAACAAGGACAACCAGGAAGACAAGGAGCCGCTGTTCGACACCGTGGACACCTTGAAGGACACGCTGCGCATCTTCGCCGAGATGATTGGCGGCCAAGTCAACCCCGCCACCGGTGTCAAGGAAGGCGGTATTACCGTCAACGCCGAGAACATGCGCGCTGCGGCCTTGAAGGGCTATGCCACGGCCACCGATCTGGCCGACTATCTGGTCAAGAAGGGCCTGCCCTTCCGCGATGCCCACGAAACCGTGGCCCATGCCGTCAAGCTGGCGCAGCAAAAAGGCGTGGATCTGACCGAGCTGCCCCTGGCCGAGCTGCAGGCTTTCAATCCCAATATCGAAGCCGATGTGTTTGAAGCCCTGAGCCTGGAAGGCTCGCTCAATGCCCGCAACACCCTGGGTGGCACGGCGCCGGCACAGGTGAGATTGCAGCTGGCCAAGCATCAGGCCCGTCTGGCCTGATCGGCCTGAGCAGATGACGGCGTAGTTTTCACGCCTTAAAAGCGCCCTTTGCCGGGCGCTTTTGTTTTGGATAATCGCAAAAATCACAGGGAGAACTCAATGGCTCAATCTCGTCGTCAGTGGCTGCGTGCCGGTATGGGGGTGGCGGCAGCGTCCACTCTGGCTCCGTTGAGCTGGGCGCAGTCCCACACGGGCCAGCCCATACGCATCCTGGTGGGCTTTCCGCCCGGCGGCGGCTCGGATGCGATTGCGCGCCTGCTGGCGGAAAAGCTCAAGGACGAACTGGGCAGCACGGTGCTGGTGGACAACCGCCCCGGCGCTGGCGGTCAGATTGCAGCTCAGCTGCTCAAGGCGGCCCCCGCTGATGGCCATACCCTGTTTCTCAGCCACGACCACACGATTTCCATCCTGCCCCAGGTGGTGAAAAAGCCAGGCTTCGAGCCGCAACAGGATTTTGTGCCCGTGGCCGGCATTGCCACGTTTGTGAATGCGCTGGCCGTCTCCAGCAACACGCCGGCCAGGAATCTGGCCGAGTACGCGGCCTGGGTGCGCGGCGAGGCCAGGCGCGGCACCGTGGGTATTCCGGCACCGGCTTCCACGCCGGAATTCCTGACCAAACTGTTGGCTGAACACTACAAACTGGATCTGGTCGCGGCGCCATACCGCGGTAGCGCTCCCATGCTGGCCGATATGCTGGGCAACCAGATTCCGGCCGGAATCGGCTCCGTACCGGACTTCATGGAGAACCACAAGGCAGGCAAGTTGCGCGTGATCGGCGTGATGGGCGCCAAGCGTCAGAGCACCATGCCCGAAGTGCCCACTTTGCTCGAACAGGGCATCAAAGGGTTTGAAGACACGCCTTACTACGGCATCTACGCCCCCAAGGGCGTGCCCCAGGCTTTTGTGAACCGCTTCTCGGCGGCCGTGGCCAAGGTGTTGCAGCAGCGCGATGTCTATGCCCAGTTGACCGCGCTGGGTCTTACAGTTGGATACATGAATCCCGAGCAGTTGGCCGTACGTGAAAGTGCCTATACCCGAGTCTGGGCCGGTATCATTCGCCGCAGCGGTTTCCAGCCGCAATAGCCCTTGCGCGCAGCATTCGCCTGAAAGCCTTGCGCCGCTTGCGGTGCAGGGCTTTGTTGTTTTGCGCTGCAGGCCAGGCCAATGCGGCGCCGGGCCAGACATCAGATTCAAACAGTGGGACAGGGTGCAAGCCCTGCCCGGAGGGAGTAGCTGCAATGACCGTGCCGTACACGATAAGGACCGGGGCGCAAGCGAGTACAAAGGCTTGGCGCAGGCTTTTGGGAGCAGGTTTGCTGTGGGGGCTGGCCGCCACGGCGGCCCAGGCCGTGGGCGTGCGCCAGTTCAGTCCGCAGGGCGATGTGAGCAAGGTGGGTCAGGTGGTGGTGCAGCTCGACGGCGCGGGTGTGCGCTTTGGCGACCCCAAGGCTGCGGCCCCCGTCACGCTGCAATGTACGGATGCCGAAGCCGCCAAAGGCACGGGCCGCTGGAACAGCGAAAAGGAATGGGTTTACGACTTCGTCCAGAACCTGCCAGCGGGCGTGCGCTGCACGGCCAAGCTAAATCCCCAGTTTAAAACCGTCTCTGGTACAGCATTGACGGGCGCTGCCAGCTATCAATTTCAAACCGGTGGCCCGCAAATTCAAAGCATTGCTCCCGATACCTGGAACGAGATTGACGAGCAGCAATACTTTGCCTTGAAGCTGACCGGCGCGGCCACGGCGGACAGCCTGCAAAAGCATGTCTGGTGCACCTCGGAAGGTGTGGGTGAACGCATTCCCGTGCAACTCATCACGGGCAAGGACCGCGATGCCGTGCTCAAGCAACAGGGCTGGGAAAAAGAGGCCGGCCAGCGCCCGCAAAACTATGCGGTTCTGAGCTGCAATCGCCGCCTGACTTCGGGCAGCAAGATGACGCTGGTCTATGGCAAGGGCGTGGCCATGGCCAACGGCCTGGTCAGCAAGGACGAGCAGCGCTATGAATACGAGGTGCGAGCACCGTTCACCGCCGATTTCAGCTGCGAGCGCGAGAATGCCAATGCCGCCTGCCTGCCGATTCGTCCCATGCGCCTGTCGTTCAGCGCGCCGGTGCCGCGCAAGCTGATCGAGGGCATTCGCCTCAAGAGCGGCGCTGCGGCCGTGGCTCCCGTCATCGAACAAGGTGGCGACAAGCTGGCCGATGATTCGCTGGTGGACAGCATCAGCTTCCCCGCCACCATGGCGGCCAATGCCAAATACACGATCGAGTTGCCGCCGCAATTCAAGGATGCAGCCGGACGTAGCTTGACCAACGGCAATATGTTCCCGCTGGCCACGGCCACAGGCAATATGCCGCCTCTGGCCAAGTTTGCCGCATCGCCTTTCGGCATCGTGGAGCGCTTTGCCGAAGGCCCCAACGGTCCGGCCCTGCTGCCGGTGACCTTGCGCAATGTGGAACCCGATCTGACGGCCCAATCGCTGGATGCCAGCGTGATTCGCACCATGAAGGGTGGATCGGACGCCGACATCATTGCCTGGCTGCACAAGATCGAGGATTACGACAGCTACAACATCTCGCGCAAGCGGGCCGCGCGGGATGTGCGCGTGCTGCCGCCCGTCATCGACGACAACAACAAGAACTATGTGCAGACGCGCATGCTCTCGCTGCTCGAAGGCAAAAGCCAGGTGAAGACGCTGGAGATGCCCAAGGCCTCGCGTGGCGATCCACGTCCCTTCGAAGTGGTAGGCATTCCCTTGAGTCCCGGCTTTCAGGTGGTGGAAATCGCTTCGCCGCTGCTGGGCAAATCGCTGCTCGATGAAGGCTATGGCGCGGGTCGCACCATGTATGTGCGCACCTCGGCCCTGGTGACCAATCTGGCCGTGCACTTCAAGCTCGGTCGTGAAAACTCCGTGGCCTGGGTGACTACGCTGGACAAGGGCAAGGTGGTGGCCGGCGCCACGGTGCAGGTGTCGGATTGCAATGGGCGCGCCCTGATCTCTGCCGTGAGCAACGAGCAGGGTATTGCGACGTTTGAGGGGCTGGCCCCCAACCCTCCGGCCTGCAGCAACCAGGAAGGCAGTTATCGCAGCGCTTCTTATTTTGTGAGCGCTCGTGCCAATACCAGCGCGGGCCAGGAACTGGCATTTACCTGGAGCAGCTGGCAAAAAGGCATTGAGCCCTGGCGCTTCAACGTGCCCACCAGCTCCAGCGCCAGGCGCGATGAAGTGGCGCATACGGTGTTTGACCGCATGTTGTTCCGAGCCGGCGAGACCGTCTCCATGAAGCACTATCTGCGCGTCTTGACCGGCCCAGGCAAGAACTCCACGGGCTTCGAAAAGCCGCAGGACTACCCCAACCAGCTGACGATCACCCATCTGGGCAGCGGCCAGCGTTTTACGCAGGCGCTGAACTGGAACAACACCAGCGCGGTCAGCGAATTCGCCACTTCCAAGACGGCCAAGCTGGGCGAGTACCAGGTGGAGTTGGGTTATGCCAACGGCGGCAATGAGCGCCGCCGCTCCTTCAGCACCGGCATCTTCCGGGTCGAGGAGTTCCGTCTGCCGGTGATGTCGGGCAGCATAGGCCCGCAGGCCAAGGCGGCTCTGTACAACGTGAGCAGCGTGCCTGCCCAGGTGCAGCTGAACTATGTCGCGGGGGGCGCGGCGGCCAATCTGCCGGTCAAGGTATCCGCGGTGCTGCAGAACAAGTATGTGAATTTCCCCGGCTGGGATGGCTTTAGCTTCAGTGCGCCACGCAGCGCCAACCAGTCGGGCAGCAGCGACGACGAGGAAGTCACGGCCAGCATGGAAAGCAAGGTCGTGGCCGACAAGCTGGCCGTGACGCTGGACCGCAACGGCCTGGGCAATGTCACCATAGACAAGCTGCCGGCGGCAAAGCAGGCGCGCGATCTGGTGATGGAAGCCACTTATGCCGACCCCAATGGCGAGGTGCAGACCATCAGCAGCACCCACACCCTGTGGCCTGCCGCCGTCGTGGCCGGTATCCGCTCCGAAGGCTGGATTTCGGTAGACCGCAAGCTCAGCTTCCAGGCCTTGTCGCTGGACACCAGCGGCAAGATTGCCCCCGGGGTTGCCGTCAAGGTGGATGCCGTGGCCCGCATCACCACCTCCAGCCGCAAGCGTCTGGTGGGAGGCTTCTACAGCTATGACAACCAGACCACGCTCAAATCGCTGGGCACGGTCTGCTCGGGCAACACCGACAGCCATGGCGTGCTGCAGTGCGAAGCCCTGCTGTCCCAGCCCGGCGAAGTCGAACTCATAGTCACAGCCTCCGACAAGGAAGGCCGCAGCACGCAGGCTGCAACCAGCGTCTGGGTGACCGGCAAGGGCGAGATCTGGTTCGGCGGCGAAGACCATGACCGCATGGATGTGCTGTCCGAGCGCAAGAGTTACGAGCCTGGCGAGACGGCGCGCTTTCAGGTGCGCATGCCTTTCCGCAGCGCGACCGCTCTGGTCGCCGTGGAGCGTGAGGGCGTGGTCAGCACCCAGGTGGTGGAACTCAACGGCCAGAACCCCACGGTGGAAGTCAAGGTACAGGACAACTGGGGGCCCAACGTCTATGTGAGCGTGCTGGCCCTGCGCGGGCGTCTGCGCGAAGTGCCCTGGTACAGCTTCTTCACCTGGGGCTTTATGTCGCCGCGTGAATGGTGGAATGCCTTCTGGCACGAGGGCAAGGAATATGTGGCGCCCACGGCCATGGTGGATTTGTCCAAGCCGGCCTTCCGCTTCGGCATGTCCGAAATTCGCGTGGGCACCAAGGGTCATAGCCTTGACGTGAAGCTGGCTGCAGACAAGAGCAGCTACAAGGTGCGCGGCACGGCCAAGGTCAGCATCCAGGCCACGCTGCCCGATGGCAAGCCGGCGGCTGGTGCGCGGGTGGCCGTGGCTGCCGTGGATCAGGCGCTGCTGGAGCTCATGCCCAACAGCAGCTGGAATCTGCTGGACGCTATGCTGACGCGCCGCGAATGGGGCGTGCAGACCGCCACGGCCCAGATGGAAGTGATTGGCCGACGCCACTATGGCAAAAAAGCCGTGCCTGCCGGCGGTGGCGGTGGCCGCAGCCCCACGCGCGAGCTGCTCGACACCTTGCTGCTGTGGAAGCCCGATGTGGTGCTCGATGCCAATGGCCGGGCCCAGATCGAGGTGCCGCTTAACGACGCGCTGACCACCTTCCAGGTGGTGGCCGTGGCCGACTCCGGCGTCAGCCTGTTTGGCACCGGCCAGACGGCGATTCGCACCACGCAAGATCTGCAGATCATCAGCGGCCTGCCGCCGCTGGTGCGCGAGGACGATTTGTTCCGCGCCCAGGTCACGCTGCGCAACACCTCGGCCAAGGCCATGAAGGTGGAAGTGGCGCCGCGCGCCACGCTGCTGGAGCTCAAGACTCAGAGCGTGGAGATTCCTGCCGGTGAAGCCCGCGAAGTGGCCTGGGAGGTCAAAGCCCCGGCCCAGCTGAGCGGCACCCGCGCCGAAGCGCTGATCTGGGAAATCTCCGCCCGTGACACGGCCGGTGGCAGCGATGCGGCGCAAGACGCGCTCAAGGTCTCGCAGCGCATTGTTCCTGCCGTGCCTTTGAGCGTGCAGCAGGCCACGCTGGTGCAGGTGGATGGCAGCTACAGCGTGCCGGTGGCGCCGCCTGCCGATGCGCTGCCCGGCCGTGGCGGCCTGCAGATGTCGCTGGTGCCCAAGCTGACCGAAGGTCTGCCCGGCGTGCGCGACTGGTGGGCCCGCTATCCCTACTCCTGCCTGGAGCAAACCACCAGCAAGGCCGTGGGCATGAACAATGCCGAGCTGTGGAGCCGCACCATGGCCCAGCTGCCCAACTATCTGGACGGCGACGGCCTGGCCAACTACTTCCCGCCGCGCGAGGGAGCGGGCAATACCGGCAGCGATACGCTGACGGCCCACTTGCTGAACATGTCGGCCTATGCGCAAGGCGTGGACAAGCGCTTTGTGGTGCCGGCGGCCGAACGTGCGCAGATGGAAGATGCGCTGATCGCCTTTGTGGAAGGCCGCATCAAGCGTGATTTCTGGAGTCCGCGCAAGGATCTGGAAGTGCGCAAGCTGGCGGCCATTTCCGCCCTGGCCCTGTCGGGCAAGGCCACGGCGCGCATGCTCGACAGCATCAACATCACGCCCAACCAATGGCCTACCCATACGGTGATCGACTGGGTGACGGTGTTGCAGCGCATGAAGGACTTGCCGCAGCGCGACGAGAAGCTGGCCCAGGCCATGCAGATTCTGCGCGGCCGCCTGACCTTCAACGGCACGCGTGTGGCTTTCAGCAATGAGCAGGACGACAGCTGGTGGTGGCTGATGCAAGGCCCCGACGTGAATCTGGCGCGCCTGATTCTGGCCACGCTCAACGATGGCGGCTGGAGTGACGACATGCCGCGCCTGGTCAGCGGCTTTATCGGCCGTCAGCAGGCAGGTGCCTGGAGCACGACCACGGCCAACCTCTGGGGTGCGCTGGCCTTGCGCCGCTTCTCGCAGAAGTTCGAATCCGTGCCGGTGGCTGGCACCACGGTGGCTGCACTGGGCGGTAACGAGGCCAAGGTGGACTGGGCGCAGGTCAAGCGTGCCACCTCGGAAGACCTGCAAGGCCAGGCCCATGCCAACAGCGCGTTTGGCGAGCCTGTGCGTGCCGGCGGCCTGATGAACAACACCATGTTCATGCCCTGGGCCAAGGCCGGCAAGGGTCAGCTGACGGTCACCCAGCAAGGCACGGGCAAGCCCTGGCTGACGGTGCAATCCGTGGCTGCCGTGCAGCTCAAGGCGCCGTTTGCCTCGGGCTACAGCATCAAGCGCACGGTGACGCCGGTGGAGCAGGCCGACAAGAGCTTGTTCGGCAGCGGCCAGTTCACGCGTGGCGATGTGCTGCGCGTGTCGCTGGAGGTGCAGGCCAAGACCGATATGACCTGGGTGGCGATCACCGATCCCATCCCCACAGGCGCCACCATTCTGGGCGGCGGTCTGGGGCGCGATTCGGCCATTGCCTCGGCCGGTGAAAAGAAGGAGGGTGCGGGCTGGCTGGCGTATGAAGAGCGCAGCTTCGAGGCCTACCGTGCCTACTACCAGTACCTGCCCGCAGGCACGACCAAGGTGGAGTACACGGTACGCCTGAACAACGCCGGCGACTTTGCCCTGCCGCCCACCCGCGTCGAGGCGCTTTACGCTCCCGAGATGTTTGGCGAAGCGCCCAATGCCAAGGTCAAGGTGAGCATGCCCAAGTAAGGCGCAAGCCTTGCCTGCACAGCGCAAGCCCCGTCTGGAAACAGGCGGGGCTTTTTTGCGCCTCAGCAGGGATGAAAAGTATTAAATTCATAGCTGTCTACGCTTTCAACATAAAGGCGCAAGCCGAATTTCTTTTGAATAAAGGGGCTGGGCAATGCAATTGCTGACCTGGAACACGCAGTGGTGCTGCGGCATGGATGGCGTGGTGAGCGTGGAACGCATCGTGGGCCATGCGCTGCAGATGGGCGGACAGGAGGGGCTGGATGTGCTGTGCCTGCAGGAGATCGCCGTCAACTATGGTGCTTTGCAGGGTCAGCCCGGAGATCAGGTGGCGCAGCTGCAGGCTTTGCTGCCCGGCTGGCAGCTGTTCTTCGGAGCATCGGTGGATGAGTTCACGCCACAGGGCCGGCAGCGCTTTGGCAATCTGATCGCCACGCGGCTGCCGGTGCTGCAGGTCCAGCACTATCCGCTGCCATACCCTGCCGATGCCCATATGCGCTGCATGCCGCGCATGTGCTCGGTGGTGACGGTGCATGAGCCCGGTCTGGGGCCGGTGCGCATCATGACCACGCATCTCGAGTATTTCTCCAGGCTGCAGCGCCAGGCACAGGCCGCAGCTCTGCGTGAACTGCATATGCAGGCCTGCGCCATGGCCAATCTGCCGCCGCAGCCCGCTGCCGATGGCTCGCCCTACCAGACCAAGCCGCATACCGAGCATGCGCTGCTGTGTGGCGATTTCAACTTTGAACCCCATGAGAGCGAATATGCACAGCTGTCCGCGCCCTGGGCAGCCAATGCGCTGCAAGGCTTGCGCAGCGGCCGGTGGCACAACAGCTGGCATGTGCTGCATAGCGATCTGCCGCAGCCGCTCACCTTCAGACTGATCGACCGCCAGTGGGGGGCCGAGCCCGGCGCCTGCGATTTCATCTGGGTCAGCGACAGCCTGCGCGATCAGGTTCGTGAGTGGCGCGTGGATCAGAGTACGCAGGCCTCCGATCACCAGCCCGTGTTATTGAAATTGGCAGGGAAAACCTGATGTGAAACAGGCAGGCTTGTGCTTTGTCAAGCCATGGCCGGATCAGCATATGTTCTGACAGACAAGTGCCGATGCGCGGGGCAAGGTGACTGTTGCCGCTGATGGCGTTGAAGTTTTAAAACATGTGGAGGAATCGCGTATGCCAACTGTGTTGCCTTCTTTTTCAACCATGTTGCACCGCACCTGGTGGTCCTTGCTGCTGCGCGGCGTGGCGGCCATTGCGTTCGGTGTGCTGACCTGGCTGCAGCCCCAGGCATCGGCTGCGGCCTTGCTTCTGATCTTCGGGGCCTATGTGTTTGTGGACGGGCTGCTGGGCGTGTATGCCGCCCTGCGCAGCCGCAACCACAGCCGTCACTGGTGGGTGTTGCTGATCTGGGGGCTGATAGGCGTGGCCGTGGGGGTAATGACCGTGATCAACCCGGCCATCACCGGCCTGGTGCTCACCATGTACATAGCCATCTGGGCTCTGGTGACCGGGGTGTTGCAGATTCTGGTCGCCATCCGGCTGCGCAAGGAAATTCAGGGTGAATGGGTGCTGATCCTCGGTGGCTTGATCTCGGTGCTGTTCGGCGGTTTTGTGCTGGCGCAGCCCGCTGCGGGCATGATGGCCATGCTCTGGGTTCTGGCCGCCTACGCCGTGGTGTTTGGCGTGCTCATGGTGATCCTGGCCTTCAAGTTCCGCAAAGGCATAGGCCCCGGACTTTGAGGTTCTTAGGCCTCACTTCCTTATCAAGGCAGTTCTTTGAACTGCCTTTTTCTTTGCCGGCGCCGTGCCGCTTCAACTTTGGGACAATGGGCCGCAAAGGCCCGCACGGCAGCGGGCCAAGCTGAGAGCCCATGACCCAAGTGACGGACCAGATACCCGGCAATCCTGAAATTCCTAGCGGCACCCACTTCGCTCGCCGGCAGCGCCAGCTGCTGGCTGCCGTGCTGCTGGCCTGTGTGGCCGGTGCCGCCCATGCACTGCCCAGTTATGAGGAAGTCAGGCGCGAACACCGCTCTTCGGAGAGCGTGCTGCTGTCGCGCGAAGGCCAGGTGCTGCAGCGCGTGCGCACCGACAGCACGGTGCGCCGCGGCTCCTGGGTGGCGCTGGACGATGTTTCCCAGGCGCTGCGCACGGCCCTGGTGCTGAGCGAGGACAAGCGCTTTTATGAGCACAGCGGTGTGGACTGGGCGGCGGTGAGTTCGGCTGCCTGGGGCAATCTCTGGAACACCCGAACGCGCGGTGCCAGCACCATCACCATGCAACTGGCCGGTTTGCTCGACGGCGACTGGCGCCAGGGCGCGGGCGGGCGCAGCGTGGTGCAGAAAGTGGGGCAGGCCGTGGCAGCCCAGGTGCTGGACCGGCGCTGGCGTAAGGATCAGGTGCTTGAGGCCTATCTGAATCTGGTGCCGTTTCGGGGCGAGATCGTGGGCATCGATGCACTGTCCGAGAGCTTGTTCGGCAAGGCCGCGCACGGGCTGGATGCGCGTGAGGCAGCGATTGCCGCGGCCCTGGTGCGTGCGCCCAATGCCTCGGTGGAGCGGGTGGCGCAGCGTGCTTGCGGCGTGCTGCAGGTGATGGTGCCCGATGATGTGGCAGCGCGTGACTGCACGGCCATGCAGCTGTATGCCAACAGCGTGTTGCAGCGCCGCCAGTGGGTGCCCAGCGAAGGCGTGGCACCGCACTTTGCCCGACGCTGGCTGGCGCAGCCGCAGAACAAGGGCTTGCAGCGCGTGCCTTCCACCCTGAGTGCGCCGCTGCAGCGTTTTGCCGTGAGCAGCCTGCAGCAGCATTTGCGCGAACTGCAAGGCCGCAATGTGGAAGACGGCGCCGCCGTGGTGCTGGACAACGCCACGGGCGAAATTCTGGCCTGGGTGGGCTCCTCCGGCGCCCTGAGCCAGGCCTCGGAGGTCGATGGCGTCACCGCCTTGCGTCAGCCCGGCTCCACGCTCAAGCCTTTTCTGTATGCCCAGGCGATTGGCGAAAAGCGCATGACGGCGGCCTCGCTGATCGAGGATTCCTCGGCCCATATTCCCACGCAAAGCGGCCTCTACATTCCGCAGAATTACGACCGCCGCTTCAAGGGCTGGGTCTCGGCGCGCACGGCACTGGCGTCCTCGCTCAACGTGCCGGCGGTGAGAGCCCTGGTCATGGTCACGCCCGATGCGTTTTTCGAGCAGCTCCAGCGCCTGGGTCTGCCGCTGCGCGAAAGCGGCGGTTACTACGGCTTCAGCCTGGCTCTGGGTAGCTCGGAAGTGGCGCTGCTCAATCTGACCAATGCCTACCGTGCCCTGGGCAATGGCGGGCAGTGGCAGCCGGTGAGCTGGACCTTGCCTGGCAAGGCGGCGCGCAAGAGCGATGCACCGGCGGCAGCTGCAAGCAGCCAGTCGGTACAGGTGCTGGATGCACGCGCGGCCTTTATCGTGGGCGATATTCTTTCGGACAATATGGCGCGCGCGCCCACCTTCGGTACGGACAGCATTTTGGCCACGCGTTTCTGGACCGCCGTCAAGACCGGCACCAGCAAGGACATGCGCGACAACTGGGCCGTGGGCTGGTCTCAGCGCTACACGGTTGGCGTGTGGGTGGGCAATGCGCGCGGCGAAGCCATGCATTCCGTCAGCGGCACCAGCGGAGCGGCGCCGGTGTGGGCCTCCATCATGGGTTTTCTGCACCAATCCCAGCCCAGTCGCGCGCCCAAGCCTCCCCAGGGGCTGGTGCAACAAGGCATAGAGTTCGGTTCCGGCCAGGGCAGCTCGATACCGCTGGAGAGCGCCCGCAGCGAGTGGTTTATCGCCGGAACGCAGCAGACGGTTTTTGCTATGGATCACATAGCTGTTACCGCTCTATCTGCAAGCACTTCAACGCATAACCGATCTGTAAGTGGTGCAAGCAGAGCGCAAGGTGCCACACAAAACGCTGCATCTGCCGTGCGCATCTCCCGGCCTGCCAATGGCACGATTTTGGCGCTGGACCCGGACATCCCGCCCGACAGCCAGCGCGTGCAATTGGTGGCCCGTCAGGCCGGCATGGCGTCCGAACAGGACTGGCGCGACAACAGCCTGCGCTGGCGCCTGGTCTCGCAGCGCGTGGCCGTGCCGGCGCAGAGCCCGGCCAAAGCGGCGCCAGCCGTCACGCCGTTGATCAGCGAGATCTCGCGCGAGCTGGGTCGCGGCAGCCAGCTGGGCTGGTTGCCCTGGCCCGGTCGCCACCGCCTGGAGTTGCTCGATGCTTCGGGAAAGCTGCTGGACAGCGTGCGCCTGGAGGTTCGTGGCGCCGGCGCCCTGGCGGCAGGGCCTGAAGACGTCAAGCCTACGCGCCGCCGTTGAGTAGCGGGATCAGTTCCCGCGCACCAGCAGATTGCCCGTGATCTCCGACACATTCTTGACGCTGGTCAGCGTCATGGCCACGCGCATTTCCTTCTCCAGCAGGTTCAGCAAATTGCTCACGCCCGCACCGCCTTCGGCCGCCAAGGCATAGATGAAGGCGCGGCCGATCATGGTGCAGTCGGCACCCAGTGCCAGCATGCGCACGATGTCCAAGCCGTTGCGTATGCCCGAGTCGGCCAGAATCTTGATCTGCCCCTTGACGGCATCGGCAATGGCCGGCAGCGCGCGTGCCGATGACAGCGCGCCGTCGAGCTGGCGACCGCCGTGGTTGGAGACGATGATGCCGTCGGCGCCAAAGCGCACGGCATCCTTGGCGTCCTCGGGATCGAGGATGCCCTTGATGACCATCGGGCCCTTCCAGAAATCACGGATCCACTCCAGATCCGACCAGGAGATCGAAGGGTCGAAGTTGGCACCCAGATAGCCCATATAGTCTTCGAGGCTGACGTTCTTGCCCAGGTAGGTCGAGATATTGCCCAGGGTGTGCGGACGGCCCATCAGCCCCACGTCCATGGCCCAGTGCGGATGCGTCACGGCCTGCAGATAGCGGCGCATGGCGGCATTGGGGCCGCTCATGCCCGAATGCGCATCGCGGTAACGTGCGCCGGGCACGGGCATGTCCACGGTGAATACCAGGGTGGAGACGCCTGCGGCCTGGGCGCGCTCCAGCGCATTCTTCATGAAGCCCCGGTCCTTGAGCACATAAAGCTGAAACCACATCGGGCGGCTGAGCTTGGGAGCGACTTCCTCGATGGGGCAGACCGAGACGGTGGACAGGGTGAAGGGAATGCCTTTTTGATCGGCCGCCATGGCGGCCTGCACCTCGCCGCGGCGTGCGTACATGCCGGTCAGGCCCACGGGCGAGAGCGCCACGGGAATCGAGAGCTTCTCGCCGAACAGCTCGATGCCGGTATCGAGCTGGCTCATGTCCTTAAGCACACGCTGGCGCAGGGCTACGTCGGCCAGGTCATCGACGTTGCGGGCCAGTGTCTTCTCGGCGTAGGCACCGCCGTCGATGTAGTGGAACAGAAAGGGCGGCAGACGCTTTTGTGCGGCCGCGCGGTAGTCGGTGGTGGAGGAGATGATCATGAGAGAAAGGCAGCGGTGGATGAAAGTCTGTCCAACCGCTTGCGCCGGGCGGCGTCCGCATCGGACTCGGAAAGCTTGTCGTGCACATAGACCAGGTGCTGGCCGATGGCGCTTCTGGCCTGCTCAGGCTCACCGTCGAGAATGGCCTGCATGAGGTTCTGGTGCTGGTGCGTCAGATGCTCCAGCGTCGAGGGATCGTCGTGGACGAACATCAGGCGTCGGTTCTGGGCCACGGTTCCCAGCACCAGCTCGAAAAGACTGCCCATCAGTTGCACCAGCACGGCGTTGTGCGAGGCTTCGGCGATGGCCAGATGGAACTGGGCATCCGAGCGGGCCGCGCTGGCTGCATCGTGCGCCTGTTGGTGGAGCAGCATGTCGTCAAAGCAGTGGCGAATGCGATCCCTGTCCTTGGCGGTGGCGCGCTGGGCCGCATACCAGGCGGTGCTGAGCTCCAGCGCCTGGCGTGCTTCGAGCACGTCATAGCGGTACTGGGGATCGTCGAGCAGCAGCGGCTCCAGCGGCGCGACAGCCTGCTGGTGCCACAGCGGCACGCGCGAGCAGACAAAGGTGCCGGCACCGACTCGGCTTTCGAGCAGACCCCGGCTGGACAGCTTCTGAATGGCCTCGCGCAACGCCGTGCGCGACACGCCCAGCTGTTCGGCAAGCGCCCGCTCCGTGGGCAGCTTGTCGCCGCTTTGGAGATGGGTGCTCTGGATCAGCTCCTGCAGTTGCTGGGCAACGCGGTCGGACAGGCGTGGGGCGGGCATGGAATCTACCGGGAGTTTTACGTGGTGGGAATCATCCACGGAAACACATAGGCCTGCAGCGTGCAGATGATGCCGATCAGCACCAGGAAGGCCAGGCTGTGCTTGACGGTGAAGCGGAACAGATCCGACTCCTTGCCCGCCAGGCCCACGGCTGCGCAGGCGATGGCGATGGACTGAGGCGAAATCATCTTGCCGGTCACGCCGCCCGTGGTGTTGGCGGTCACGGCCAGAACTTCGGGCAGGCCCAGTTGTGCGGCGGTAGTGGCCTGCAGGGCGCCGAACAGGGCATTGGCCGAGGTGTCCGAACCCGTCAGAAACACGCCGATCCAGCCCAGGAAGGGCGAGAAGAAGGCAAACGCCTTGCCGGTATGGGCCAGCGCCATGGCCAGTGTGGTGGACAGGCCGGAGTAGTTGGCGATAAAGGCAAAGGCCAGCACCATGCCGATGGAGTAGATGGGCAAGGCCAGTTCCTTGAAGGTCTCGCCCAGCGTCTTGAGCGCGACCGCAGGCTTGAGGCGCAGATAGAGAATGGCCAGAACGGCCGCAATCACAATGGCCGTGCCGGTGGCCGACAGCCAGTTGAAGGAGTACACCGCGCCATAGGGCGTGGGCGCGGCCACCACGGGAGCCATCTTCTGCACCAGGTTGTGCAGCATGGGCACGGGAATGTTGAAGACCGTGCCGGACAGTGCGCCGCCCGCGGCGAACAAGGCCTTGAAGGGCTTGAGGCTCCAGATCGTCACCATCGCCGTCAGGATGATGAAGGGCGACCAGGCCTTGAATACCACGCCGGCCGTCAGCTTGATGGGGGCGGTGGTATGGGTTTTCACGCTGCCGGGCTCGGTCTCGAAGCGGAAGATGCGCTTGGGTTGCCAGAATTTGAGAAAGGTCGTCAGCGTCACCAGGGCGACGATGGCCGAGGTGATGTCCGGCAACTCGGGGCCGATGTAGTTGGCGGTCAGGAACTGGGTCAGCGCAAAGCTGCCACCGCCGACCAGCACCGCAGGCCAGGTTTCCTTGACGCCGCGCCAGCCGTCCATGATGGCCATGAGCCAGAACAGCACGATGATGGTCATGAACGGCAACTGGCGACCCGCCATCTGGCTGATGGCCATGGGGTCGATGCCCGAGACCTGACCGGCCACGATGACGGGAATGCCCATGGCGCCAAAAGCCACGGGAGCGGTGTTGCCGATCAGGCACAGGCCGGCCGCGTACAGGGGCTTGAAGCCCAGGCCCACCAGCAGTGCTGCCGTGATGGCCACGGGCGCGCCAAAGCCGGCGGCACCTTCGAGGAAGGCTCCGAAGCAAAAACCCACCAGGATCAGTTGCAGGCGCTGATCCTCCGTGACCGACAGAATCGACGAACGGATGATGTCGAACTGCCCGGTCTTGACCGAAACCTTGTACAGAAACACCGCCGCGACAATGATCCAGGCGATGGGCCACAGACCGTAGAAGAACCCATAGACGCCCGCCGCCAAGGCGTTGGCGACCGGCATGCGATAAAAGAGCAGCGCCACGGCCAGCGACAGGATCACCGTGATGGTGCCCGCCACATAGCCCTTGAGTCGCAGCTTGGTCAAGGCGAGGAAGAAAAACAGTATGGGTATGAGCGCCACCAGCGCCGACACCCACACATTGCCTGCGGGGTCGTAGTTCTGCGACCAGATTTCTTGCATTGCCTTGATCTCCTGGATATGCGCGGTCAGGGCAAGCCTCCTGGCTCTCCAGAAGTCTTCCCGTCCATTTTTAATAAAAGCTGTAGCAAGCGGGCCGTGCCATTCCCGGTTTCGGGCGGCTGCTTGTGCTTTGGTTTAAATTGGTATTACCAATATGAGTAATGCTCAGGTGGAGCGCATTATAGAAATCGAATTTAATGAATAAATTAGTGGTTTTCCCTTGGATTTAATGATTAATTGGTAATACCAATTTTGCAGGCTGTGGAACCTGTCCCAGATATTTCTGCATGCGATAAAGCGATGCAAGATGGGCGTCGCAAGCCAGAAAGTGGACGCAAAAATGCCGCAAACACATTGCTGTGTTTGCGGCATTTGCTCTTATAAAAAGAGTGCTTAGTTCACCATCAGGTGGAAGGGCCAGACATAGGCCTGCATGGTCACAAACAGACCCATCAGGCAGGCCA
This sequence comes from Comamonas aquatilis, assembly GCF_965139575.1. Taxonomy (NCBI): domain Bacteria; kingdom Pseudomonadati; phylum Pseudomonadota; class Betaproteobacteria; order Burkholderiales; family Comamonadaceae; genus Comamonas; species Comamonas aquatilis. The sequence goes on from NZ_CBCSIW010000001.1 coordinate 507,513, forward strand.
GCGCAATCGAGTGGAAGAACACATAGCGCAGGATGTCGCCTTCATGGTTGAACCAGCGGGTGGCGGTGGAGGCCACGACGATGGACTGGGCGTCGATCATCTTGCCCATCACGCCGCCCGAGCTGTTGGCCGCGCCCATGAGGTTGGGCGACAGGCCCAGCTGCTCGGCCGCCACTTTCTGCATGCCGCCAAACAGCACGTTTGAAGCCGTGTCGGACCCCGTCAGCGCCACGCCCAGCCAGCCCATCAAGGTGCCGAAGAAGGGGTAGAACATACCGGTGTTGGCAAAGGCCAGGCCCAGGGTGGTATCGGTGCCAGAGTAGCGAGTCAGCGTGCCCAGGGCCAGCATCAGCACGATGGTCAGCAGCGAATATTTCACCAACCAGATGGTTTTGAAGAAGGTGCGAACAATGGCGACGGGGTTGTACTTCATCACCAGCGCACTGATCACGGCCGATAGCAGAATGCCGGTGCCGGTGGCGGATAGCAGGTTCAGCGTATAGACCGCGCCTTCCTTGGTGGGCTGAGGCACCACGGGTGGCATTTTCTCGATCAGATTGTGCAGGCCCGTCATGGGGAAGGCAGGAGCGAAGATGCTGTTGAGCCAGACCTTGACCGGAGGCAGGCCCCAGATGAACACAAAGATCGAGAGAATCAGCCAGGGCGTCCAGGCGGCGATCAGAGCCGAGCGGCTGTGCTTGACCACGGGTTGCGGCGGCTTGGCTTCGGCGGCGCTGACGTCCTTGCCGCGCAGCGAGGCCGAGGTCCAGATCTTCTTGGGCTGCCAGACACGCAGGAACAGCACCAGGCTGACCATGGAAACAATGGCGGCAATGATGTCCACCAGCTCGGGGCCGATGAAGTTGGACACCAGATACTGGGGAATCGCAAACGAGACGCCGGTCACCAGAATGGCGGGCCAGATTTCCATCATGCCTTTGCGGCCGGCGAAAGCCCAGATCAGCCAGAACGGCACCAGCACCGAGAAGAAGGGCAGTTGGCGGCCAATCATGGCCGTCACTTCCATCAGGTCGTAACCGTGGACCTTGGCCAGGGTGATCACCGGCGTGCCCAGAGCGCCAAAGGCCACGGGTGCGGTATTGGCGATCAGCGACAGGCCGGAGGCGGCCAGAGGCGAAAAGCCCAGACCGATCAGGATGGCGGCCGTCACGGCCACCGGCGTGCCAAAGCCTGCTGCACCTTCGAAGAAGGCGCCAAAGGCAAAGGCAATCAGCAGCAGCTGAATGCGGCGGTCGGGAGTGATGCCCGACAGCGAATCCTGCAACACCTTGAAGCTGCCGTTTTGCTCGGTCAGCTGATGCAGGAAAATGATGTTCAGCACGATCCAGCCAATGGGCAGCAGACCGGTGAAGCCGCCAAACAAGGCAGCGCGGCCTGCCATGTCGGCCGGCATGTTGTAGACGAAGACGGCAATAATCAGCGCGGCCACCAGGCCCGCGCCGGCAGCCAGGTGGGCCTTCATGTGCAAAAAGCCCAGGCCAACCAGCATCACCACGACAGGAATTGCCGCAAGCAAGGTGGACAGCCACATATTCGATAGGGGGTCGTAGACCTGTTGCCAAATCATCTCTCTTGTCTCCTCTTTGATATCTGTGCCGGCGATGGTGGCGGCGGGCGCGGCTTCCTGCACTAGCGTTAGCCCTCGATTCGAGCGGGCTGCAGAAAATTTCAATACCGGCGTAAATCACTTCAAACCTGAGTGATGCACCCAAACCGCACAAGCGCACTACCATCGGGCGCAACGAGAAAATGAGGGGTTTAACTGTGGCAGCTGATCTTTCCAAAGTCACCTGTATCGAGGATTTGCGTGTGGTGGCCCAGCGCCGCGTGCCGCGCATGTTCTACGACTATGCGGATTCGGGTTCTTATACCCAGGGCACCTATCGTTCCAACGAAGATGATTTCCAGAAAATTCTGCTGCGCCAGCGCGTGGCCGTAAATATGGAAGGGCGCAGCACGCGCAGCACCATGATCGGCCAGGACGTGGCCATGCCGGTGGCCATTGCGCCCACGGGACTGACCGGCATGCAGCATGCCGATGGGGAAATCCTGGGGGCCAAGGCGGCCAAGGCCTTTGGCATTCCGTTCACCTTGTCGACCATGAGCATCTGCTCGCTGGAAGATATTGCCCAGCACACCGACCGCCATCCGTTCTGGTTTCAACTGTATGTGATGCGCGACAAGGGCTTCATGGAGCGCCTGATCAACCGGGCCAAGGAAGCCAATTGCTCGGCGCTGGTGGTGACGCTGGATCTGCAGATCCTGGGCCAGCGCCACAAGGACATCAAGAACGGTCTGTCCACTCCGCCCAAGCCCACCCTCAAAAATCTCATCAACCTGGCCACCAAGCCGCGCTGGTGCCTGGGCATGCTGGGAACCAAGCGCCGCAGCTTTGGCAACATCGTCGGCCACGTCGATGGCGTGGGCGATGTGTCTTCGCTGTCCTCTTGGACGGCAGACCAGTTCGACCCCCGTCTGAACTGGAGCGATGTGGAGTGGATCAAGAAACTCTGGGGCGGCAAGATCATTCTGAAGGGCGTCATGGATGCCGAAGATGCACGCCTGGCCGCGCAAAGCGGCGCCGATGCGTTGATCGTGAGCAACCACGGCGGTCGCCAGCTTGATGGCGCGCCTTCATCGATTGCGGCATTGCCTTCGATTGCCGAAGCTGCGGGCAAAGATATCGAGGTCTGGATGGATGGCGGCATCCGCAGCGGCCAGGACGTGCTCAAGGCCCGTGCCCTGGGTGCGCAAGGCACCATGATCGGCCGCAGCTTTCTCTACGGTCTGGGCGCATACGGCCAGGAGGGCGTGAGCAAGGCGCTGCAGATCATCCACAAGGAGCTGGACACCACCATGGCTTTTTGCGGTCACACCAATATCAACAGGGTGGGCACCGAAATCCTGCTGCCCGGTACCTACCCCAAACCGTTTGCAGAGATCTGATCTGCAAGGCTGAAGGGGCGCATGGCTGGGCTGTGCCTTGCCAGCGCCTCTCAAGCACCGTTTGCGCCTGCGGGGTCAGGGCTGGCTGGTGCGGGGTTTCCATTCCTGCACTTGCAGCTGTACCTTGGCGCGTTGTGCCGGCCTTAACTTCTTGGCGATGATTTCCTGCTGTTTGGCCGAATCCATCTCGCCATCCTTGGCCGACAGCAAGGCCCAGAAATAAGCTTTGGGCCAGCTTTGCGGCACGCCACGGCCCAAGGCATACATGGAGCCGACGTTGAACTGGCTGTTGGCATCGCCTTGTTCGGCCGCAATCAGGTACCACTTGAAGGCCTCCTTGCTGTCCTGCGCCACGCCGCGGCCGTGGTCGTACATATAGCCAAGATTGCTTTGACTGGAGACATGGTTCTGCGCCACCGCCAGACGGTACAGCCTGACGGCTTCTTCCTGGTTTTGCGCCACACCACGGCCGTCGTCATACATCACTGCCAGATTGAACAGCCCATCGACATCGCCTTGCTCTGCGGACAGGCGATACCACTTGACGGCCTCCTCATCGCTTTGCGGCACACCGCGTCCACGGCCGTACATCAGGCCAATGTTGGCCTGGCTTTCCGCATGGCCTTGCTCTGCAGACAGCTTGAACCATTTGGCAGCTTCATCATAGTTTTTGGGCCCGCCACGGCCCGTGAGATAGACGGCGGCGAGCTTGAACTGCGCCTGGGCATCACCGGCCTGGGCTTTTTGCAGCAGATCTGCGGGTTGCGCCATGGCCAGCGTGCTGGAGAGCAGCAGGGCGGCGGCGCAAAAGAGGTGAGCGAGTGAATGGTTGCGTTGTTTTTTCATTGCTTGCCTGTGTGTCAAAAGCCGTGGATTCACATGCGGAAAATCAGCGGCTGGCCGTCTTGGGTTTCCAGGCGCTGATCTTCTTGTCCAGCGCGGCGCGCTCTGCCGGCTTGAGCTTCTGGGCTGCGGCATCGCGTAGCGACTCCGTGTCTTCCAGATCTTGTGCAGCGGCCAGGGCATACCAGAAATAGGCCTGGGACAGGCTGCGTTTGACTCCGCGTCCTTCTTCAAACATCGTGCCGAGGTTGACTTGTGCCGTCGCATTGCCTTGCTCTGCGGCCAGGCCCAGCAATCTGGCTGCCTCCTTCTCGTTCTGCGGCACGCCGCGACCGGTTGCATGCATCACGGCGAGGTTGACCTGGCCCGAGTCATGGCCCTTGGCGGCGGTGAGAGCAAACCATTTGGCGGCCTCCTGATCGCTTTGCTCCACGCCGCGGCCGTTGACATACATCAGCCCCAGGTTGTACTGGGCATCGAGATGGTTTTGCGCTGCGGCAAGGCGATACCACTTGACGGCCTCCTGGTCGCTTTGCTCCACGCCGCGGCCATCGTCATACATCACGCCGAGATTGAACTGGCCACTGGCATCGCCTTGCGCCGCAGCGAGGCGGTACCACTTGACGGCCTCCTGGTCGTTTTGCGTCACGCCACGGCCCTGGTCGTACATCAGACCCAGGCTGCTCTGGCCCAGCGCATCGCCTTGCGCTGCGGCCAGGCGAAACCATTGCACGGCCTTCTCGTCGCTTTGTGCCACGCCGCGACCTTCTGCATACAGCAGACCCAGGTCGAGCTGTGCCTGGGCATTGCCGGCCTGTGCCTTGTGCAGCAGGTCTGCAGGCTGGGCCATGGCCAGCGTGCTGGCCAGCAGCAGGGCGGTGGCAGATAAAAAGTGTGCAATCGGTGTTTTCATTTTTTCCCTGTCATTTTTCTTTGAAGTCACAAAAAGGGGGCTAGCAGGGCCGCGCAACAGAGCACAACGGCCTGGATAGGCCACTGTGCTGGGTTGGTGCGGGTATTGGGTTTGCTTGCTTGCTTGCTGGCTGGCTGGCTGTGCCGGTGCTGGCTTGCTGCTGGCGCTGGCAGAGCATGGGCTGCTGTTGGATCTGCAATGGGCGTGCCGCAGTTGCAACAGCACGGGGCGGTTGCAGGTGAACGGGATCAGGGCCAAAGCGCCAAGTCATTTTAGTCACGCACCGGGCCGGTTCAGCGCCCGGTTTTTTGCTCGGTTTGTGCTCGGCTTTTGCTTGTTTTGCGTTTGACTTTCTAGTCATGAACATTGCAATGCAGCACACCCATTCAGGTATCAGGCAGCGCAGGCGGGTCGGCTCTGCTCCGACGAGCTGAACTGCGCAGCTCCCTCTTGCATCAGTCGGTTGGCCGCCATCACCACGGCCTGCACCGATGCCGTCACGAGGTTGGCATGCATGCCGGCGCCAAAACGCGTGCCCGCAGCACCGGGCAGCGCGGCTTCCACAATCGCCAGGGCCGATGCGCCAGCGCCCGCACCCAGGCTGCGCTCCTCGTAGTGATCTATGCGCAGCGGCTGGGCCAAGGCGGCGCTGATGGCTGCTGCAGCCGCATCCATCGGGCCGTTGCCACTGCCTTGCAGGCTCGATTGCCGGCCGTTGTCGTCCGTCACCTCGATGAGGATGTGTGCACCTTGTGCATGCTCGGAAAGCTGATGGCGTACATAGCGCCACTGGCCGGCTGTGGCATGCAGATAAGTGTGTTCGAACAGTTGCCACAAGGCCTCGCTGGCCAGCTCGGTTTCGCTGCTGTCCGCCAGCTTTTGTACGATGGCGCTGAACTCCACCTGCATGCGCCGCGGCATGAGAACGCCATGGTCGCGCTGCAGCAAATAGCTGATGCCGCCTTTGCCCGATTGGCTGTTGACGCGCACGATGCTGTCATAGGTGCGGCCCAGGTCCTTGGGGTCTATGGGCAGGTAGGGCACGCGCCACAGCGCGCCGGGCTTTTGCGCGGCAAAGCCTTTGGCAATTGCATCCTGATGTGAGCCCGAGAACGCGGTAAACACCAGATCGCCCACATAGGGGTGGCGAGGGTGAATGGGCAGGGCCGTGCATTCTTCTGCAATGCGGGCCACGGCGGCAATATCCGAAAAATCCAGGCCCGGCGCCACACCCTGCGTGTAGAGATTCAAGGCCACGGTGACGAGATCGACATTGCCGCTGCGTTCGCCATTGCCAAACAGGCAGCCTTCCACGCGCTGGGCACCGGCCAGCAGCGCCTGCTCGGCACAGGCCACGCCCGTGCCCCGGTCATTGTGGGGGTGGACGGAAAGCACAATATGCTCGCGCCGCTCAAGGCGCTTGTTCATCCACTCGATCTGGTCGGCAAACACATTGGCCGTGCTCACCTCCACCGTGGTGGGCAGATTGATGATCATGGGGCGATCGGGCCCGGCATTCCAGGCGCGAATGGCGGCGTTGCACACGGCCAGAGAGACGTCGAGCTCGGCCATGCAGAAGGTTTCCGGCGAGTACTGCAGCACCCATTCGGTCTCGGGTTGCAGATCGGTCAGCTCGCGCAGCAGGTAGATGTGTTGCTCCACCATGGCGATGATTTCAGAAACCTGCATGCCGAAGACGATTTCCCGGAAGGCCGGGGCCACGGCATTGTAGAAATGAACGATGGCGCGGCGTGCCCCCGACAGGCTGCTCACCGTGCGGCGGATCAGGTCCTCGCGCAACTGGGTGATGACCATGGGCGTCACGTCGGCAGGAATCAGCGCGCCGTCGATCAATTGGCGAACCATGTCATAGTCGGTTTGCGAGGCGGATGGAAAGCCGACTTCGATCTCCTTGAAGCCCAGCTTCACCAGCTCTTGAAACAGACGCAGCTTGCGCTCGCGGTTCATGGGCTCGAACAAAGCCTGATTGCCGTCGCGCAAATCAGTGGAAAGCCAGACGGGAGCTTGCGTGATGCGTTGCGAAGGCCATTGGCGCTCGGGCATATCGACGCTGGGGTAGGGCTGGTATTTGGTCTGCGGATTTTTCAACATGGCTGCTTCGCTCAGAAAAAGAAAGAGGTGTGTGGTTCACACTCCCCTGCAGATGCATGCATCTGTTGAGCGAGGCCGGAGTCAGGGGGAGTGATGGATATGGGCAGCGCGCGCATGCCGACTCCGGCCGTGGGTCAGGGCAGGGCTTAGTCGTAGCAAAGGCAGTGAAGCACGCATGGCGGGACGGGATGGAGCGATAGAGAGAGTTGGCTCAAGCATAAAAAAACGGTATCTGACTGTCTTTATAGAATCTGGCAATAGTTGTTGAAAAATAGACATTTCTTGCCTGTCATGCCGTCTGTAGCCACTTCCACCAAACGCTTGCGCAAACTACCGGCCGTGTCGCCGCATGCGCTCGACTGGGCACCCCATGAAAATGCGGCCCTACCGGTGGTGGGCGTGGCGGTGGATTTCGCCGCCGGGCAGGAGGTTGAATTGCATAGCCATGCCCAGTGCCAACTGCTGTATGCCGTGCAAGGCGTGCTCGAGGTGCGGACCCATCATGGGCGCTGGCTGGTACCGCCAAGCAAGGCCGTGTGGCTCACGCCGTTTGCCCAGCACAGTCTGCATATGCGTGGGGCCGTGCGTGTGCGCAGCCTGCTGGTCAACCGGGCGCAGCTGGCGGCAGCCGAATTTGAGCGCTTGCCGCAGCGTGACTGCGTCATGCCTGTTTCGGCCTTGCTGCGGGCCTTGATTTCTGAAGTGGCGCACTGGCCGGTTGACGGTGAGCGCGGCAGGCGCGAGCAATTGCTGGTAGCGCTGTTGCTGGAGGAGTTAGGCCTGCCGGATGAGCCCGTCTTTCATTTGCCCTGGCCCGAGAACCTCAGGCTGGCGCAGTTGTGCGAGCAACTGCAGGACGAGCCCGGCAGCCTGCGAACGGCAGAACGCTGCGCTGCCGATCTGGCCATGAGCAGCAAGACTTTTCACCGCCATTTTGAAAAGGCCACAGGCATGGGTTTTGGACGCTGGCGCCAGCGCGCGCGGCTGCTGGCCTCGTTGCCGTTGCTGCTGGCCGGGCGGCCGATTGTGGAAGTGGCCTTGCATGTGGGCTACGAAAGCCACAGTGCCTACAGCCTGGCATTCAAGATGCAGATGGGTGTTTCGCCCTCGCGCTTTGTGGCGCAAAGCCGTACGGGCGAGACATGAGCCATTGAGGTCATTCCAGCTCCGGGCAGGGCTGGGGTCGCGTTTGCTGCAGCCTTGCCTCAAGCATGCTCACCGCGCCAATCGCGCAAGCGGGCGCCGGTCATGAGGTCTATGCTGGCGCTTATCTTGTGACGAATTGAAGAGGGTGTGCGTACATGGCGGGCATTGGTCTGGAATATTTATGGGTGCCCGTGGTGCTGTTTGCTGCGGCCGCGCAGACGGTGCGCAACACGGCGCAACGCAGCTTGACCGCTCAGATAGGCACTTTGCCCGCCACGCTGGTGCGCTTTCTTTACGGCCTGCCTTTTGCTGCCGTGTATTTGCTGGCGCTGTATGGCCTGGGCTCGGGCCCGCGTGAGCTGCCGCAGTTCTCCTGGGCCTATCTGGGCTGGATTGCGCTGGGGGCTTTTTTCCAGGTGGGTGCTACCGCAGCGCTGCTGCTGGCCATGAAGGAGCGCAACTTTGCGGTGGCGGTCACACTGTCCAAAACCGAGGTGCTGCAGGTGGCCTTGTTTGCTGCCATGTTCTTGCACGAGTTGCCAAGCGCCATGGCCTTGGCCGCCATGGTACTGGCCACGGTGGGCGTGCTCATGCTTTCGCTGCCGCCGCGTGGGCAACTGTTCACCTTGTCGGCCTGGGCCAGCAAGTCATCGCTGTATGGCCTGATTTGCGGCGCCTGCTTTGCGCTGGCCACCATAGGCTTTAGAGGCGGGGCGGTGGAGCTGGCGCAGTTAGGCCTGACATCGCCCTGGCTGTCTGGTGCCTGGGGGGTGTTGATTGCTCAGACGCTGCAGAGCGTGGGCCTGGGCGGCTGGATTGCTAAAACCCATGCTGAAGGCTTGCGCCCCATTGTTCGGGCCTGGCGTATTTCGCTGCTGGCAGGCAGCATGGGCGCCGCCGCTTCGCTGGCCTGGTTTACCGCCTATGCCATGCAGGGTGCAGCGCCGGTGCGCACGCTGGGCATGGTGGAGGTGGTGTTCAGCTACCTGGTTTCGCGTCGCGTGTTCAGCGAAAAACTCTCGGGTGCCGAGAAATTGGGCATGGGGCTGATGATGCTGGGCCTGGTGCTGATCTGCCTGCAGGTTTAGGTTCTTTAGCCGCGGGTGAGCGTGATATATGGTCAAACCGGCCTTGAGTCCATAAAAATAAAGCGCAGTATGCTCGTATTTTCATAGCGATATTTTCTGTCAAGTCCCCGAAATCAGCCCCAGGCCACGCCCCTGCATTGCCCGGGGCTCATATGTTGACCAAGGGTTTTAGGCAAAATGATGGCTTATGCCCATCAATTGGCGAGGCGGTACCACCGTTTTGCTGTTGGAGCACCCGATCGGGGTTGCTGAGAGAGAGGGTGCATCGGCCTGGCGGGTCGTGCGCTGCGCTCATATGCTTCATTCCTTTGTCCTTTGCGGCGATCGTCAGGATCGCTTTTTTGCGTTGTGGCGTCGGTTGCTTGCGGGCTCAAAACTCAAAAGCACAAGACTTTATGTCCAACACAAACTCCGGCCAGATGCAGGCACCAGCCTCTGAGTCGCAGCAAGACAAGGCGCCGGCACCCCAGCTGCACCGGGTGCTCAAGCAGCGCCACCTGAGCATGATTGCCATCGGCGGAGCCATCGGCACGGGCCTGTTCGTGGCTTCGGGCTCTGCCATTGCCCAGGTGGGTCCCGGCGGCGCGGTGCTGACCTATCTGCTGATTGGCATCATGGTGTACTACATCATGACCAGCCTGGGCGAGCTGGCCGCCTTCATGCCGGTCGCAGGTTCCTTCTCGACCTATGCCTCCCGCTATGTGGATCGCGGCTTTGGCTTTGCCCTGGGCTGGAACTTCTGGTTCAGCTGGGCCGTGGTGGTGGCGGTGGATCTGGTGGCCTCACAGTTGGTGATGGCCTACTGGTTCCCCAACGTGCCGGGCATTCTCTGGAGCGGCTTGTTTTTGCTGCTGATGGTGGGCCTGAATGCGTTCTCGGCCCGAGGTTTTGCCGAGGCCGAGTACTGGTTCGCGCTGATCAAGGTGGTGGCGGTGGTGGCCTTTCTGATCACCGGCGTATTGATTCTGTTCGGCATCATCAGCAACGGTCATGTGCCCGGTTTCGAGAACTGGACCACGGGCGATGCGCCATTCGTCGGCAACTTCGCCACCTTTGTGGGCGTGGCCATGATCGTGGCCTATTCCTTTCAGGGCACGGAGCTGGTCGGCGTTGCTGCTGGCGAATCCGAGAACCCGCGCGAAAACGTGCCGCGTGCCATTCGCCAGGTGTTCTGGCGCATTCTGCTGTTCTATGTACTGGCCATCATCGTCATCGGCTTTCTGATTCCCTATACCGACCCGCAGCTGTTGCGCACCGATGTGGCCGATATTGCGGTGAGCCCGTTCACGCTGGTGTTCCAGCATGCTGGTCTGCTGTCGGCGGCCACGGTGATGAACGCGGTGATTCTGACCTCGGTGCTGTCGGCCGGTAACTCCGGCATGTATGCGGCCACGCGCATGCTCTTCAACATGGCCACCGAGGGCAATGCACCGCGCATGTTCTCTCAGCTGACCAAGAACGGCGTGCCGCTGTATGCGCTGATCGGCAGCACGCTGATTGCCAGCCTGTGCCTGTTTTCCTCCCTGTACAGCCCGCAGGCCGTCTATATCTGGCTGCTGAATCTGGCCGGCATGACGGAGTTCATCGTCTGGCTGGGCATTGCCGTCAGCCACTACCGCTTTCGCCGTGGTTATGTGATGCATGGCCACGATGTGGGCCTGCTGCCCTATAAGGCAGGCGCTTTCCCCTTCGGCCCGATCTTTGCGTTTGTGCTGTGCCTGGTGGTGACGCTGGGCCAGAACTATCAAGCCTTTCTGGAAGACCGTATCGACTGGGGTGGCGTGGTCTCTACCTATCTGGGCATTCCGCTGTTCCTGGTGTTTTGGCTGGGCTACTGGCTGGTCAAGCGCAAGACCTGGGTCAGCTATGCCGATATGCGTTTTGACGAGGCCGAAGAGATCAAGCGGGAACTGGCAGAAAAGCGGGCTCAGCAGGCAGTGCAGAAAGCCGTTCAAAAGGCAGCACACCACTGACCGGGTGATGGCGGGCAAGCCCCGCTGATTTCTGCCTGCGCAGGCACAATCGGCAGGGTGAGCGATTTATCCGTCAAGCTGCCGCCGCGGCGCATAGCCCATCTGGACATGGATGCGTTCTACGCCTCCGTGGAGCTGCTGCGCTACCCGCAGCTCAAGGGGCTGCCCGTGGTTATTGGCGGTGGGCGGCGTGCGCCGGATGACGAACTGCTGGCGCGGTATGCGCACTTGCCGCTGGGCCAGATTCCGGTGGCGGATTTTCCCCTGCTCAAGGACTACACGGGGCGCGGCGTCATCACCACGGCCACCTATGCGGCGCGGCAGTTCGGCGTGGGCTCGGCCATGGGGCTGATGAAGGCCGCCAAGCTGTGCCCGCAGGCGGTCTTGCTGCCGGTGGACTTTGCCGAGTACCGGCGCTTTTCCAGAGCTTTCAAAGAGGTGATCCTCTCCATTGCCCCCGTCATGGAGAACCGGGGCGTGGACGAGGTCTATATAGACTTCACCGAAGTGCCGGGCGGCCAGCGCGAAGGCGGGCGCGTGCTGGCGCGTCTGATCCAGAAAAGCATTTTCGAGGCCACGGGCCTGACCTGCTCGGTGGGCGTGGCACCCAACAAGCTGTTGGCCAAGATGGCCAGCGAATTCAACAAGCCCAACGGCATCTCCATCGTCCAGGCCGAGGATCTGCAAGCGCAGATCTGGCCGCTGGCCTGCCGCAAGGTCAACGGCATAGGCCCCAAGGCGGACGCCAAGCTCAAGGCCCTGGGCCTGGAGACCATAGGTCAGCTGGCGCAGCAAAGCCTGCCGCAGCTGGTGCACTGGTTTGGCAAGTCCTACGGCCACTGGCTGCACGATGCCTCCTGGGGGCGCGACGAGCGGGCGGTGGAGACAGAGAGCGAGCCGGTTTCCATGAGCCGCGAGACTACTTTCGAGCGCGATCTGCATGCCGTGCATGACAGGGCCGAGCTGGGCGCCATCTTTACGGATCTGTGTCAGCGCGTGGCCGACGACCTGCAGCGCAAAGGCTATGTGGGGCGCACGGTGGGCATCAAGCTGCGCTTTGACGATTTCAAGATCGCCACGCGAGATCAGACGCTGGCCCTGCCCATGCAGGACGGCCAGACCATACGGCAGGCCGCGGGCCAATGCTTGAAGCGCGTGCCTCTGGGCAAGCGGCTGCGCCTGCTGGGCGTCAAGGTAGGCGGTCTGATCCGTCTGGCCGACTGGGAGGCCACGGCCCATGATCCGGCGGCCCGCGATGCGCTGCTCAGACCCCAGGTCTTGACTTCGGTCAATGAATCCGACCCTTATACGGCGTCGCTGTTCTAAATGCCTGCTGCAAGGGTAGACCCTGTGCGATGATCCGAAGGTGTGAGCTTTTGTATCTGAAGCAATGGCGCAGTCATTTGCAATCGGCCAATACATCACATCAGATCAAATCAAATGGATTATTGGAGGAGCGGGTGACATGCGATTGAATCTGCCGGTGACGCAGTACCACTACGATTTCCCGGGCGACGAGCTGCTGGTTTCCAGCACCAACACCAAGGGCGAAATAACCCACTGCAACCCGGCTTTTGTGCGGGTCAGCGGCTATGCCTATGAGGAGCTGATTGGCCAGCCTCACAACCTGATTCGCCACCCGGACATGCCTGCCGCAGCCTTCAAGGACATGTGGCGCACCATTGCCCATGGCTACCCCTGGACGGCCCTGGTCAAGAACCGCCGCAAAAACGGCGATCACTACTGGGTACGTGCCAATGTCACTCCCATCATGGAAGGCGGCAGGCCCAGCGGCTATCTGTCGGTGCGCACCAAACCCTCGGCCGTAGAAATTGAAGCGGCCGAAAAGCTGTATGCCAGCATGCGCAGCGAGGCGGAAACCGGCCAGGTCAGCATGCGCCTGCGCGGTGGTGAGCTGCGCCGTCTGGGTCTGATGGGCTGGTGGCAAGGCTTGCAGGATGTGGGCTTGCTGGCCCGCATGGCGTGGCTTCTGGCCTTGCTGTCGCTGCTGGTGATGCTGCCCGATCTGCTGGGCCTGCAAGGCTCGGCAGCGTGGGGTAGCCGTCTGGCGGCGCTGCTTGTGGGCGGCGGCCTGCTGCTGTGGCGTTTTCAGCGGCGTTGCCTGAATGGGCTGGAAGAAGCCAGCCGTTTCGCTGCCGATCTGGCCAGCTGCAATCTCAGCACCCAGTCCAGGCAGCAGTACAGCGGTGCCATGGGTGCGCTGATGCAGCGCCTGCAGCAGATACAGATCAATCTGCGCGCCGTGGTTGGCGATGTGCGCACCGAGGTGCGCAGCTTTGCTCATACGGCCCAGGAAATGGCTCAAAGCAGCTTTGATCTGGCGGGACGTACCGAGGCGCAGTCGGGCAGTCTTCAGCAGACGGCCTCGTCCATCGAAGAAATTTCGGGCACGGTGGCGCAGACGGCCGATACCGCCCAGTTCATGGCGCGCGCCAGCGACGAAAGCCGTGCCTTGGCCGGCCGCAGCGGCGCCGTCATCCATGAAATGGGAGCGGCCATGGAGCATATCCGCGGCTCGTCCACCCGTATGAGCGAGATCATTGGCGTGATCGAAAGCATTGCCTTCCAGACCAATCTGCTGGCCTTGAACGCGGCCGTGGAAGCCGCCCGTGCCGGGGAGCAAGGCCGTGGCTTTGCCGTGGTGGCGGCTGAAGTGCGGGCTCTGGCCCAGCGCAGCGCCGGGGCGGCCAAGGAGATCAGCGGCCTGATCAACAGCACGGTGGCAGGCATCAACGACGGCAATGCGCGCATGCATGCAGCAGGCGAGACCATTGCCAGCATGGTGAGTGCCGTGGACCGTGTCAGCGATCTGGTGCACCAGATCAGCATTGCCACGCGCGAGCAGTCGATTGGCGTGGCCCAGGTCAACGAGGCCGCTGCCCAGCTCGATTTCGTGACGCAGCAAAATGCGGCCCTGGCCGAGCAGTCCACCGGTTCGGCCGATTCGCTGCGCATGAGTGCCCACACGCTGGAGCGCTCGGTGGATGTGTTTCACCTTTGACGGTGTTGGACCGCCAGCGCATTGCAGGTAAGGCAGCTTCGGCTGCCTTTTTTGCATCTGCCTTGGTTAGGATCGGAGCATGAAAATTTTTCTCACCCTGGTGGGCCTGGCCGTGCTGGCCCTGTGTGTTTTGGGTTGGCTCGTCAGGCAGGCCGCCAGAGTGCAGACGCGCCAGGAGCTGCCCTTGCCCAAGGCACAGCCCGCGCGGGATGGGAGCGCTCAATTGCTATCAGATAGAGAGCGTGATGCGATGGCGGACAAAACGCCAGAGACTCAAAAAGATGTGAGTTTTCGCATGCAGGGCGAGCGCGGTATGGGCGGCCCGGTCTGGGGCGATGTGATGTGCGCTGACGGCGTGTATCTGCCGCAGGTCTGGGAGTCGGACATGCAGACCTCGTTTGACGGGCGCTGGCTGCGCACAGGCTTTTACGACTCCGAGGTGGCGCAACTTGTGGATAGAAAGTCCCGCCGCAGCTGGCGGTTGCTGCCGGACGAAGGCCAGGCGCTTGAATCCGTGCACTGGCGCTTGCCGCGCTGGAGCGGGGAGACGCTCAACGAAAGCGGCATGGCCGACGATGCCCATGTGGTGATGTCGGATGCCAGCTTCGAGGCATGGCTGCAGCAGCATGTTACGGCCGCAGCGCAGGCTTTGGTGGCGCTGCGCGATATCTGGGTGCCTGCGGACTTTGTGCCGGCCCAGGCCGCAGAGCAGCCGCCGGGTCTGGCTGCTGCGCCTGCCAACACGCCGGCACCGGAGCTGACACTGGAGCGCCATTGGCCTGCGGCGCTGCGCCATCTGGACAGACCGCTGGAGCCGCTGCTGCGACCGAACTGGCAACTGCTGATGGGCGGCTCTGCCACGCCCTGGTTGCTGGATGAAAACCATGCCATGGTATGGAGCGAAGACGGGAAAGGGCTGGCCTTGTACGCCTATGCGGCCCAGAACGCGGCCAGTCAACTGGTGCTGGCGGTCTGGAGCGCCGAGCTGGGCTGGCAGCAATGGTCGCAATGCCTGCCCCCTGATCGCAAGTCCTGGGCCGCCAGCATTTGCTGGCCGGACGGGGCGGATGAGTCGCCGCTGCCGCCGCTGAGTTGGGCCGGCCGGACCGTGTTGCAGCGCGTACAGCTGGATACGCCGCAGACCGAACGCCTGCACGACGGTACCGGCATCAGCTGCGTCATGAGCGCCATCGACGGCTGCGTCGCCCATGGCAAGGACGGGCGGGTGCAGTTGCAGCAAATTCCCTTCAACCGCTTTTGCTGGATTCGCGATCCTTCCCACCCCGAGCTGTGGCGTGCGCAAAGCGAGCCGCTCAAAGGCCGGCCGTTGATCTGGACGCTGAGCAAGCCGGCCAGGGACGAGCAGGGCGAAACCAGTGCCTGGAGTCTGCAATGGGGCGAGAAGCACTTCAGCGGTCACTGGGCACTCGAGCATCTGGTGGTGCAGGGGCGTTGGGTCGTGCTCATGCCCCATGGCCGGGCGCCGATGCGCGGCGGCAGCGGGCCGATTCAGATCTGGGACGGCGAGCGCATGCAGGCGGTGGACCTGCCATGGCCTGTGGAGCGCATGCGGCCGGTGCCTGAGGAAAATGGCGGCATGGCTGCCCGTGTGGAATTGGTGGCTCTGGTGGGCAGCTTGCAAGACCAGGGCTGGGATGCGAGTGCGGGCGGCTGGCGCTGGCCCGTGCAATCCGTCTCCTACAGCCATCTGGCACGGGCCGACTGGAGACCGGTTTACCTGCTGGCAAGCATGGCTCCTGACGCTCAAGGTCTGTGGCGTCTGCTGCCGCGCTGGCGCGAGGTCAGGCAGATACAGCACCCCTGTGCCGATGGCGACTATGTCTGGCGCGATGCAGCGCGCGGCGATGCCCTGTGGTGGTGGGGTGGGCTGAACGAGCGCATCAACAATGACTGGAGCCGGGATGAGCGCCGCATCGATGGCGTGACGCTGACGCGCAGCGGCGCGGTGCTATGCGGCACCGGCCCTTGTGCCTGTCCTCATCCTGCCGGCGAAGGCTGGGCGGTGCTGGAGCTGGTGGAGAGCCGCTACGGCCGGCCGGATCTCTGGAAGCTGCACTGGCTCAACCCCGTGGAAAAGGAGTTGCGCACGCTGGAACTGGCAGCACACACGCCGCTGCTCACGGGCTGGGATGCCCAGGGTCTGCATTGGATAGAGACGCAGCCCCAGGACGGCAGCGAGGCTGGCGTGCAGGAGCCGCCGCCGCGTCAGCTGGTCAGCATGCCGATGTGGGGACAGGCCGAGGTGGAGCAGCTGCTGCACGGCATGAACGGCCTGTGGCTGCGCAAGCAGGACCTGCGCCACGCCGAGGCGCTGCTGGCGCATGATTGGCCCTGGGGGAAATAAGGCAGCTCTGCTTACTGGCGGGCCGTGCGCACATTGGCCGGCAGGGCGCCGGGGTGGCTGGTTCTCAAGGGGTTGATGTCCAGGCCGCCGCGGCGGGTGTAGCGGGCATAGACCGAGAGCTTGATGGGTTTGCAGCGTGTCCAGATGTCCATGAAGATGCGCTCCACGCACTGCTCATGGAATTCGTTGTGGTTGCGAAAGCTCACCAGATACTGCAGCAGGCCTTCCTGATCGATCTGCGCGCCGCTGTAGTGGATCTGCACGCTGCCCCAGTCGGGTTGGCCGGTTACCAGGCAGTTGCTCTTGAGCAGATTGCTGACCAGGGTTTCATGCACGGGCGCTTCCTCGTGCTTGGCGCTCAGCAGTTCGGGCGCCGGCGTGTAGCGGCTGCATTCCACATCCAGGCGGTCGAGCAGCAGGCCGTCGAGCTCGTTGATCTGCTGGGCATCAAAGCGGTCGGCTTGAAGCACTTGCACGCCTATGCTGCCGCTTTTGTTGCTGCCGCGCCAGACGGCTTCGGACAGATCGGCGCGCAGCCTGGCCTGCACCTCGGCCGCATCGGAAAACTGCGAGTTGTTGAAGCTGTTCAGGTAGAGCTTGAACGATTTGCTCTCAATTAGATTCGGGGTTTCGCAGGGCACGGTGAACTGCACCAGAGCCACCTGGGGCTTGCCGCGCGGGTTCAGCCAGGACAGCTCATAGCCCGTCCACAGATCGGCTCCGAAGAAGGGGGGATTGGCTCCGGCTCCGATTTCCTCGCGCTTTTCCAGGCGGGGCAGAGGAAACAGCAGCGAAGCGTCGTACTGATCGACATAGGCCGAGCTTTTGCCCAGTTGGGATTGTTCAGGAGTATTCATAGACATGGTGAGAGGCAAGAGCCGCTAGTAAAAAAGTGAGCTGCTTGCGCTTGTATTGATTGGGCTTGAATAGGTTTTTACTTGAATTCGCGCTCGCGCAGCCACTTGGTGGCAATCCATTTTTCGCCTTCCAGTACCGGCGCACCGCCGTGCAACGTACGGGTGGCAGGGTCGGGTCTGTCGTAGCTGAAAAACACGGCATTGCCGCGTCGCGGCACGACTTGCAGCGGCACTTCGGGGAACGTGGTGCCGCCGCCGCGCGTTGGCTCGTTCAGGTACATGACCAGGGTTCCCACGCGCTGGCCGCCGCGCTTGAGAATGCTGGGAGTGCCCGGCTCATGGGGCGCAAAGTAGTCGTGGTGGGGCTTGTACTCGGCGCCGGGCCGGTAGTGCAGCACTTGCAGGCCTTCGCCGTTTTCCAGAGGCCAGTTCAGCAGCCGGGCGATACGCTCTTCCACCAGGCGCACCACATCGGTTTCGCCGCGCTGAAAAAACATGCCGTTGCTGGTGCGGTCGTCGTTGACTTCTTCGCCGCCGCTTTGGTTGTGCACGGTCAGCGAGCGCTGCATGCGCGGGCGGGCGGAGTGGATGATGGCATCGCACTCCTCGGGCGAGAGCAGATTGCCAAACACCACCACACGGGGGTTGTGCATGCTTATCAGCACATGGACCTCACGGTCGCCGGCATGGACGCTGCAGGGATTGCTGCTCAGATCGGGCCCGGGCACGCCTGATGCATGAGCGACGACCTGGACCTCAGCCTGGCGTGCCGTGAACGGCGGCGGCAGATCCCCGTCCTCCGGCAGGGCCAGGGCCCGGCGGGCCAGATGCTCGGCCCAACCCACATCGCGCATGGACTGCAGCAAGGTGGGCAGGGAAATGCCTGCTGCACTCTGGCTGCGCACCCATTGCATCAGCTCGGGTGTCAGGCCGGCAGGAACAGGGTGATCGGCTTGGGTGGAGATGCTCATGGTGAGGATGCTAGTGAGGTCCGTACACAAATTCAATCACAAGCGATTGAAGATATGTAAGCACTTTCACGCTTCAAGCTGGCGGCGAAATACCAGCCGTTCCGGTGTGGAGGCGCTGTCGCTGAAAGCATAGCCTTGCAGATCGAACTTGCGCAGATCGGCCGGCTTTCTGGCTTTGTGCTGCACGGCCCAGCGCATCATCAGTCCGCGTGCGCGCTTGGCGTGGAAGCTGATGATCTTGTACTTGCCGCCCTTGAAGTCTTCGAACACGCACTCGACCACCGGGGCCTTGAGCGTCTTGCGATCCACGGATTTGAAGTATTCCTGCGAGGCCAGATTGACCACGGTGCGCTCGGCTTCGGGCAGTTCGGTGCAGCGCTGGTTCAGATGCTCGGCGATCTGCGTGCCCCAGAACTGGTAGAGGTTGCTGCCATGGTCCGTGGCCAGGCGAGTGCCCATTTCCAGGCGGTAGGGCTGCAACCAGTCCAGCGGGCGCAGCACGCCGTACAGGCCGCTCAGGATCAGCACATGTTCCTGGGCCCAGTCCAGCTCCCGGGGGTTGAGGCTGTGGGCATTCAGGCCTTCATACACATCGCCGTTGAAGGCGAACACGGCCTGGCGGGCATTCTTGTCACTGAATTTGCTGCTGAAGGCCTCGTAGCGAGCCACGTTGAGCACGGCGAGCTTGTCGCTGATGCTCATGAGTTCGGCAATGTCCTGAGGCGCTTTCTGGCGCAGTACGGCAATCAGCTCCAGCGGCTGCTTCTTGAAGACCGGCAGCGTATGCGGCAGGTCCTGGGGAAGCGGGGTTTCATAGTCCAGCGATTTGGCCGGAGAGATCAAAAACAGCATGGCGGGGTGAATCAGGGAAGGGGTCACTCAAACGATTCGGGGCCAACGGCCTTGTCTGCAAGCAGACAAATGCTGTTGGCCCCGTGCTTGGCAGCTAAGACGCCGGATGTCGTCTTAGTTGGCCGTAGCGCTTTCCTGCTCGAATGGCAGAGGCATCAGGCTCAAGTCCTTGCGGGTCTCGACCAGCACCAGCGGGCCTTCGTCCAGCACGACCACGGGAGGACGCTCGCGTGGGATGTGCACAGGCTTGGGCTCGGCTGCAATGGCCGCCTGCACGGCGGCAATCTTGGCGGAGTCGGAGTTCACCCACTGCAGACCACAGGCGGCTGCCAGGGCTTGAAGCTCGGACACGGGCAGCTCATAAGCTTGCAGCTGGGGCATGCCGGGGGCAGCAGCTTCAGCCACTGCCTGGGCAGCAGGCTGAACGAGGGGCTGCACAACGGACTGAGCGACGGGCTCTGCAGCCGGCTGTGCTGCCACGGGAGCGACCTCGGCCACTTCGGCTGCAGGCGCGCTGACCGGTGTTGCCGTTGGTGCAACAGCTTCTTCGGCCACGGCTGCTACTGCCACCGGTGCTGCCGCGACCGATGTTGCTGCCACAGGTGCTACGGTTTCCGTAGCTTCTTGCGCAGCTGTATCAACGGCTGGAGCCGAAACGGCATCAAAGTAGCTGCGGCGCGAGCCTTGTTCTTGCACCGGGGCTTCAGCCACGCTGTCCGCCGTGGGCTGGACTGGCGCATCCTGGTTTTGCTCGGGAGCAAAACCCAGGGCTTGCGCTTCCTGGCCTTCACGCGGTGCGCGCTCGCCACGTTCGCGGCGGTCGCGGCCGTAGCGGTCGCGGGAGCGGCGCTGGCGTGGCTCACGGGCTTGCTCGCCCTCGGCCTGGCCGTCCTGTGCCGGCTCGTTGCCTGCGTCACCCACTGGGCCTTCGCCCATCACGGGCTGGGCCAGAGGCTGGGCATCTGCATTGCGGGGCTGGCGTTCGCGACGGCCTTCGCCGCTGCGCTCGGAACGTTCACCACGTTCGCCGCGCTCGCCACGATTGCGCTCGTTGCGAGGCTCGCGTGGTTCACGCGCTTCCTGAGCCTGGTCGTTGAGCTCTTCGTTGGCGTTCAGTGCCACATCTGCGACCTGGGCTTCGCGACGCTCGTTGCGCTCGCCACGTTGGCGGTTGCCACCGCGCTCGTTGCGCTGCTCATTGCGTTCACCGCGTTCTGCGCGTGGCTCCTGCTGGCGGCCTTCCTGGCGTGCATCCTGGCGCTCGTTGCGCTGTTGCTCGCCATCACGGCCGCCGTTGCGGCGGTTGCGGTCGCCGCCGTTGCGATCCTGGCGATCGCCACGTTCGCCGGCATTGCGCTCGTTGCGCTCACCACCACGTTCAGCGCCGCGCTCGTTGTTGCGGCGGCGGCCGTCAGTGCGTTCACCACGCTCGCCACGCTCGTTGCGGTCACCGCCACGGCCTTCGCTGCGACGGCCTTCACGGGCTGCAGGAGCCTGCACTACGGGTTCAGGAGCCACCACGGCTGCCGGAGCGCCAAAGCCGAACAGGTTCTTGAGCCAGGCCAGGAAGCCTTGCTCGCGCGCTGCAGGGCGGGCTGCTGCGGGCGTCGCGGCAGGTACTGGAGCCGCAGTTGTGCGTGGCTGGCGCGGTGCACGGGGCTCGGCAATCGGAGCTGGTGCATCGGGCAGCACGCCCTTGATGACGGGAGTCTGCTTGTTGGTGGGTTCCTGCGAGCGACGGGTGACGGTGGTCACGTCTTCCACCTCTTCGGCCAGCTTGTAGCTGGCTTCCATGGTTTCCAGGCGGGCATCGTCGTGCTTCAGGCGCTCAAGCTTGTAATGCGGCGTGTCCATGGACTTGTTGGGCACCATGATCACGTTGACGCGCTGCTTGAGCTCGATCTTGGTGATTTCGCTGCGCTTTTCATTGAGCAGGAAGGAGGCCACTTCCACAGGCACCTGGCAGTGCACAGCGGCCGTGTTGTCCTTCATGGACTCTTCCTGAATGATGCGCAGGATTTGCAGAGCCGAGGATTCGGTATCGCGGATGTGGCCGGAACCGCCGCAGCGTGGGCAGTTGATGTGCGCGCCTTCGGAGAGGGCGGGCTTGAGGCGCTGACGGCTCATTTCCATCAGGCCGAACTTGCTGATGGTGCCGAACTGCACGCGGGCACGGTCCTGGCGCAGAGCGTCGCGCAGGCGGTTTTCCACTTCGCGGCGGTTCTTCGACTCTTCCATGTCGATGAAGTCGATCACGATCAGGCCGCCCAGATCGCGCAAACGCATCTGGCGGGCCACTTCGTCGGCGGCTTCCAGGTTGGTGCGGGTCGCGGTTTCCTCGATGTCGCCGCCCTTGATGGCGCGGGCCGAGTTCACGTCCACGGAAACCAGGGCTTCGGTGTGGTCGATCACGATGGCGCCGCCGGACGGCAGGATCACGGTGCGCGAGTAGGCCGATTCGATCTGGTGTTCGATCTGGAAGCGCGAGAACAGGGGGGCGTCGTCGCGGTAGCGCTTCACACGGGCGGCATGCTCGGGCATGACGTGGGCCATGAACTGCTGGGCCTGCTCGTAGATATCGTCGGTGTCGATCAGGATGTCGCCGATGTCGCCGTTGAAGTAGTCGCGGATGGCGCGGATCACCAGGCTCGATTCCTGATAGATCAGGAAGGCGCCCTTGGCACCCTTGGCGGCGCCGTCAATGGCGTTCCACAGCTTGAGCAGATAGTTCAAGTCCCACTGCAGCTCGGGCGCGGTGCGGCCGATGCCGGCGGTGCGCGCAATGATGGACATACCCTTGGGGTATTCCAGCTGGTCCATGGCTTCCTTGAGCTCGGCGCGGTCCTCGCCCTCAATGCGGCGCGAAACGCCACCGCCACGGGGGTTGTTGGGCATCAGCACCACATAGCGGCCGGCCAGGGAGATGAAGGTGGTCAGGGCGGCGCCCTTGTTGCCACGCTCTTCTTTTTCGACCTGGACGATCAACTCCTGGCCTTCACGGATCACATCGTTGATGCGAGCCTGGCTGGGAGAGACGCCTTCGGCAAAGTATTGCTTGGAGATTTCCTTGAAAGGCAGAAAGCCGTGGCGGTCTTCACCGTAGTCCACAAAGCAGGCTTCCAGCGAGGGCTCCACACGGGTCACAACGGCTTTGTAGATATTGCCTTTGCGTTGTTCGCGACCTTCGATTTCGATCTCGTAGTCCAGCAGCTTCTGGCCGTCGACAATGGCCAAACGGCGTTCTTCGGGCTGCGTAGCGTTAATCAGCATCCGTTTCATGATGCGTTTCCTCTAATCGTTTTGAGGCACGTCGGTCAGCGGCCAATTGCCGTCAGTCCCGCGTGCCTTTGACTGGTAATAATCAAAGACAGGCTCAATAGGAGCCGAGATGCCAGACGGACGCGTTGAAACGATAGGGAATCGGAAGGGTGCCGGATTGCTGCTGTCTTTGTTTCAAGTCAGCAGCGAAGGCACAGGCCAGGGTACGAGCGGGAAGGGCCGTGCACGCAGACGCGCGAAAAAAAGGGTCAGTGCACGTGCGGGGGAGGTGGGTGGTCGCTTGTGGACGTGACGATGCTTGGGCGCAGGCTTTTTGCTGCCCCAGAGGCTGATCATCCATGTCCAAAAGATCCACATGCTCGTTTGGGACCGACAGTTGGGAGCGTCTGGCTCCACTGCAACTGCCGGGTTGAGATTCCGTATCAATGTTTCAATTCGTCAGCCTTTGCCAGAATTCCCCAGACTGCCGCAGTCATCTTTACTGCAATTTGTGTGGGTAAAACGGGCGGGCATCGACCTGCCTGTGCGGTGGGAAATGGCTGCATGGACTAAACTCCATGCGAATCAACCACTTACAACTATCGCGGCACAGGTGAAACACATTATAGAGGGCAAACCGGGCGAGGACCGGTCCCAGAATACGGCCGCAGTCTCCGTGCGGCTGATTGAAGTCGATGCCGACTCCGCAGGACAGCGTCTGGACAACTTTCTCATGCGCCATTTAAAAGGCGTTCCCAAGACCCATGTCTATCGCATCATCCGCAGTGGCGAAGTGCGTATCAACAAGGGACGGGTGAGCGCGGAGACGCGCGTGCAAGACGGCGATACGGTGCGGATTCCGCCGGTGCGAATCTCCGAAAAAGTGGCGGAAAAAGCCGAGCGTCCGGCGCCGGCTAAGGAGTTTCCCGCGCTGTTGGATGACGAACACATTCTGGCCATAGACAAGCCGGCCGGCGTGGCCGTGCACGGCGGCTCGGGCGTGAGCTTCGGCGTGATCGAGCAGCTGCGTCAGGCGCGGCCCGAAGCCAAGTTTCTGGAGCTGGCCCACCGGCTGGATCGTGAAACTTCGGGCATTTTGCTGGTGGCCAAAAAGCGTTCTGCTTTGACCCATCTGCAGGATCAGTTCCGTGAGCGCGAGACGGGCAAGACCTATCTGGCCCTGGTGCAGGGCGCATGGCCCGGCAATAAAAAGGTCATTGATCTGCCGCTGCACAAGTATCTGCAGGCCGACGGCGAGCGCCGCGTGCGCGTGACCACGGCCGACGACCCGGACGGCATGCGTTCCGTGACCCTGGTCAAGGTACGTCAGCTGTTTGAGGCCAGGCCTTTGCAGGGCCTGCCTGCCATGAGCTTGCTGGAGGTGACCATCAAGACCGGCCGTACCCACCAGATTCGGGTGCACCTGGCTTCGCAAGGCCACGCCATTGTGGGGGATGACAAATACGGTGATTTCGACCTCAATCGCCGTGTGCAAAAGCATGGCCTGAAGCGCATGTTTCTGCATGCCTGGCGCTTGCAGTTCAATCATCCGGCCAGTGGCGAGCGCGTGGAATTGCGCGCCGAGTTGCCGCCGGAACTGGCGGATTTTGTCCGCTGAACCCTAGCTTTCAGGATTGCATGACTAATAAAAATGATAGCGCCATGCGCAATCGCCGCTTTGACTTGATCGCATTCGACTGGGATGGAACGGTGGCGGACTCCACCGCCATCATCACTCGCAGCATTCAGGAAGCGGTGCGTGATGTGGGTGGCACCGTGCCCAGCGACGAGCAGGCGGCCTATGTGATCGGCATGGCTTTGGTGCCTGCGCTGGCGAAAGCCGCGCCCGATGTGCCGCCGGAAAAATACACCGAGCTGGGCAATCGCTACCGCTTTCACTTCATCAAGCACCAGGACGATATCTGCTTGTTTGACGGCGTGCTTCCCATGCTCAAGGACTTGCGCGAACGCGGCCACTGGCTGGCCGTGGCTACCGGCAAAAGCCGTCGCGGGCTCAATGACGCGCTGCAGGATCAGCAGCTCAAAGGCATGTTCGACGGCTCGCGCACGGCGGATGAGACTGCGGGCAAGCCCCATCCCCTGATGTTGCAGGAGTTGATGGCCGAGTTCGGCGTGGAGCCCGAGCGCGTGCTGATGATTGGCGACACCACCCATGACCTGCAAATGGCCGTGAATGCGGGCTGTGCCTGCGTGGGCGTGTCCTATGGCGCCCATGCCCCCGATGCGTTTGGTCAGTTCAATCCCTTGTTCGTGGCCGAATCGGCTGTTGAACTGCATCGGTGGCTGATTGCCAACGCCTGAGGATTGGACGTGAGCGAAGCGGTCGACCTCATAGAACTGTGCGCCAGCGGCGAGCTGCAGGATGGCGGCCCGGCCGTGGCCTTCGATGTGGTCTACGCCGGCCAGAGATGCCGCGCTTTTGCCATTCGCTACGAGGGGCGGGTGCATGCCTATCTCAACCGCTGCAGCCATGTCGCCATGGAGATGGACTTTCAGCCCGGCCAGTTTTTCGACGACAGCGGACGCTGGCTGCTGTGTTCCACCCATGGCGCCGCTTATGCGCCTGACAGCGGGGCCTGCGTCGGCGGGCCTTGCCGTGGTGGATTGATCAAAATTGACCTGAGCGAGAGCGATGCCCTGGTGCGCTGGCATACTGGCCCCCAACTAAAACCTATTGAGTTTTGAGATGAGTGCTCCTAATACACCGGATAACCATGGCTCGGATGCCCCGCTGAAAGGGGCTGATTTGTGGTCGCCCGCTGCAGCGCCTGCAGATGCACAAGCTTCGGCCGAGCAGGCTGCTAGTTCTGCGTCCGGCAAAAGCGGCTGGGAGCGCGATGTGCTGGAAAAGCTGGTTTTTGCCTCCATCAAGGAGCAGCGCGCTGCCCGCCGCTGGCGCTTTGCCAGTCGCCTGTTGTGGTCGGCTGTCGTGTTGCTGGTGCTGTGGATGGTGTTCTTCAAGGACACGGCCACCAAGGCCACCACCACGCCTCACACGGCGGTGGTGGAGATCAAGGGTGAAATCGCTTCCGGAGCAGATGCCGGGGCCGAGTTCGTGGTGGCCGCCATGCGCAGCGCCTTCGAGGATTCGGGTTCCCGCGCCGTGGTGCTGCTGATCAACTCTCCCGGCGGCAGTCCGGTGCAGGCCGGCATCATCAATGACGAAATGATTCGTCTCAAGGCCAAGTACGACAAGCCTTTGTACGCGGTGGTGGAAGAAAGCTGCGCTTCGGCCGCTTACTACATTGCCTCTGCGGCCGATGAGATATTTGTGGACAAGGCCAGCATCGTGGGCAGCATAGGCGTGCTCATGGATGGCTTTGGCTTTACCGGTGTGATGGATAAATTGGGCGTGGAGCGCCGTCTGCTCACCGCGGGCGAAAACAAGGGTTTTCTGGATCCTTTCAGCCCCATGTCTGAAAAGCAGCACGAATACGCCCAGCAGATGCTGGACCAGATTCACCAGCAGTTCATCGGTGTCGTGAAAAAAGGCCGCGGCGCCAAGCTCAAGGAAACCCCGGAAATGTTCAGCGGCCTGTTCTGGACCGGTCAGCAGGCGGTGGAAATGGGGCTGGCCGACAAGATCGGCAGCCTGGACTATGTGGCCCGTGAAGTGGTCAAGGCCGAAGATGTGGTGGATTACACCCGCCGCGATAACGTGGCCGAACGCCTGGCCAAGAAATTTGGTGCGGCCATTGGCGCAGGCTCGGTGCAAGCCATGCGCGGCATGTTGCCCACGATTCGCTGATAATTTGAATGAAATTGGCTGTTGGCGCTTGCTGCATAAGCGCTGATAGCTATCAAATCCGTTGTGAATGAAAAAGCCCGCTGTATCTGCAGCGGGCTTTTTTGTTGGGTGGTGTAAGGCTGCTTTAGCGGCCGATGGAGAACACCACGGGTGTGCGATTGTCCGGTGGCGCATTGCGCTGGCGCCACTCGCGCACCAGACGGCTTTCGATGCGGGCGGTTGCCAGCGTCAGTCCGCTGGCCAGGGCCAGACGGGTGTTGGGCTGCAACGTCTGCAGCAGGGCCTGCCAGAGCACGGCGTTGCGGTAGGGCGTCTCAATGAATTGCTGGGTCTGACCCTGGCGCAGGGCCAGGTTCTCCAGTTCCTTGATGCGGCTCAGGCGCTCGCCCGCGTCTTGCGGAAGATAGCCGACAAAGGCGAAGTTCTGACCGTTGAGTCCGCTGGCTGCCAGACCCAGCAGCAGCGAAACCGGGCCGATCAGCGGCACCACGCGCAGACCCAGATCATGGGCGCAGCGCACGATGGAGCTGCCGGGATCGGCCACGGCCGGCATGCCGGCTTCGCTGATCAAGCCCATGTCGTGGCCGGCCAGAGCCGGAGCCAGCAAGGGCTTGGGGTCAAAAATCGCCGCACCCTTGTTGCCGTGGTCGCCTTTTTTATGGGCTTCGCGCGGCAGCTCGGCAATGTCCTGGGCTTGCAGTGTCGCGGCCAGCGGATACAGGGCATCAATGCGCTTGAGATAGGCGCGGGCGCTCTTGGCGTTCTCGCTGATCCAGTGGGTCAGGCCGGCGGCCGTGCGCAGCGTGCCTTCGGGCAGCACCTCGGTCAGTGCGGTCTGGCTATCGCAGCCAAAATCGAGTGGAGCCGGCACCAGATAAAGGGTGCCAGCTTGCTTTTTGGTCGCGGTGGAGGGGTTTTGCTCGCTCATGGCAGTACCACTCCCGCAGCGCGCAACAACTGGCAGGTGCGAATCAGCGGCAAGCCGATCAGCGCCGTGGGGTCGTCGCTCACAATCGCATCCAGCAGGGCAATGCCCAGGCCTTCGCTCTTGGCGGAGCCCGCGCAGTCATAGGGCTGCTCGGCGCGCAGATAGCGCTCGATCTCGGCATCGTTCAGCTGGCGAAAGCGCACCTGCACCGTCACCACGCTGGCTTCGGTAAAGCCGGTTTCGACACAGCTCACGCAGACGCCGGTGTGAAAGTTCATCTGGCGGCCGCTCATCTGGCGCAGCTGCTCGGTGGCACGTTCATGCGTTCCGGGTTTGGAAAGCGGCTGACCATCAAGCTCGGGCACCTGATCGGAGCCGATCACGATCGCACCTGGGTGCAGCGCGGCCACGGCCAGGGCTTTGGCGCGGGATAGTCGCAATGACAGATCCAGAGGAGTTTCTCCGGGTAGAGGGGTTTCATCCACCTCGGGGGAGACCGTTTCAAACGGCAATTGCAGGCGGCTCAGCAGCTCACGGCGGTAGCGTGAGGTGGAGCCCAGAATCAGCGGGCGCAACAGGCGCTCGGCAACAAGGGAGTCAGGCATATTGGGATTCTCTTACACTGGCGCCATGAGCAAGGATTTTTCTGCGACCCGGCTGGATGTGCATGCATTTGCACAGGCTGCAGGTCTTCTACAGGGCCAGGCACCATTGTCGGCCTTTACCCGTCTGGCCCAGGATGCCCAGCCGCATACAGGGGTTGAACCCGAAGTGCGCTGGGAAGTCGAAGGCGAGCTGGTCGAGGAAGCCGGTGGTGCCGGCAAGGTGTGGCTGCACGTCTATGCCGAAGTGGGGCTGCCCATGGTGTGCCAGCGCTGCCTGACAATGGCCTCCATTCCCCTCGAGGTTGATAGGTCATTTCGCTTCGTCGATGACGAAGCCACGGCAGAACTGGAAGATGACGACAGTGAAGAAGATGTGCTCGCGCTCAGTCGTGAGTTCAATCTGCTGGAGCTGATCGAGGACGAGTTGCTGATGGAGGTGCCTGTGGTGCCGCGTCATGATGCCTGTCCCGAACCCGTCACGCTCCAGTCCAGCGACACTGACTTTGAAGAGGCCAACACTCAGAAGGAAAACCCTTTTGATGTGCTGCGCTCTCTGGATGTAGGCAAGTCAGCCGACTGATGCGTTGGGGAAATGCATTCGCATGAATTCACGAAATGCGTTTGAGCTATAATCGTGAGCTTCGCGCGAATCCCCTCGTGTCTTTAATGGGCTGATCGCGTTTTTTTAGGGTTTGTGCAAACAAGGGTGCGCCAATGGCGTATCGCAAGGACAAACGTCTTGTCTGTTTGTTTGCATAAGCCGTCTTACCAACCCTTTCAAGATACTAGGAGCCACCATGGCTGTTCAGCAAAACAAGAAGTCTCCCTCCAAGCGCGGCATGCACCGTTCACACAACGCACTGAATGTGCCAGGAATCGCAGTGGAAGCCACCACTGGCGAAACTCACCTGCGTCACCACATCAGCCCCAACGGCGTGTACCGTGGCCGTCAAGTGCTGAAGAACAAGTCCGAAGCCTAAGCGACGACTGCTCTCGTAAGGCCCGTTGCTACATATTTTGTAGCGCGGGCTTTTGTTTTTTTAAAGTGATATTTGCAAAGCCTGATCACTTGTGTTGGCCGGTTTTGTCAATGTCACTTCTTACTCCAGGCTCTAGCGGACCCATGATCACTTTGGCTGTTGACTGCATGGGGGGCGATCATGGCCCCCGCGTCACGCTGGCGGCGTGCCGTCAGTTTCTTGAAACCCACCCTGATGCCCATCTTTTGCTGGTTGGCAAGCCGCAGGAGCTGGAAAATTTCAAGCATGAACGTGCCACCATCGTGCCGGCCTCCGAGGTCGTGGCCATGGACGACCCGGTGGAAATCGCTTTGCGCAGGAAAAAGGATTCGTCCATGCGCGTGGCCGTTGCCCAGGTCAAGGATGGCAAGGCCCAGGCTGCCGTATCTGCGGGCAATACTGGTGCGCTGATGGCTATTTCGCGCTATGTGCTTAAAACCCTTGAGGGTATTGACAGGCCTGCTATTGCTTTTGGTCTGCCCAACTCCAAGGGTACCGACACCACCATGTTGGACCTGGGTGCCAATGTGGATTGCTCGGCAGAGCATTTGCTGCAATTTGCCTTCATGGGTTCGGCTCTGGTTTCTGCGCTCAAGAATGTGGAAGCTCCCACCGTGGGTCTGCTCAATATTGGCGAAGAGCTGATCAAGGGCAGCGAAGTCATCAAGCGCGCGGGCGAGTTGCTGCGTGCGGCCGGCGAGGCCGGCAATCTCAACTTCTACGGCAACGTGGAAGGTAACGATACCTTCAAGGGCTTGGTGGATGTAGTCGTTTGTGACGGCTTTGTGGGCAATGTCTCCCTCAAGACCACCGAGGGCGTGGCTTCCATGATCTCCGGTATTTTGAAGGAAGAGTTCAAGCGCAACATCTTTACAAAAATTGCCGCCATCATTGCTTATCCGGTGCTATCTGCGCTGATGAAGCGCGTGGATCATCGCCGCTACAACGGCGCGGCCCTTTTGGGTCTACGGGGCCTGGTATTCAAAAGCCACGGCTCTGCGGATGCAATCGCTTTCGAGCACGCATTGCAGCGCGCGTATGATGCGGCACGCAACAATTTGCTTGACCGTGTCCGCAGCCGCATCGCTGCCGCAGCGCCTTTGCTGCTGGCAGTGCAGTCGGAACAAGGAACGTCGGCGCCCTGATAGAAGATATGAGACGCTACGCACGCATCATTGGCACCGGTAGTTACCTGCCGCCCCGCCGCCTGACCAATAACGACCTGGCTGCCGAGCTGGCCCAGCGTGGGCTTGAAACCTCGGATGAGTGGATCGTCGAGCGCACCGGCATTCGCGCTCGCCATTTCGCCGCTCCCGATGTGACCAGCAGCGATCTGGCCTGCGAGGCTTCCAAGAAGGCCATCGAGGCGGCCGGCATTGCACCTTCGGATATCGATCTGATCATTGTCGCGACCTCAACGCCCGACATGGTCTTCCCCTCGACTGCGGCCATCCTGCAGCACAAGCTGGGCATTACCAATGGTTGCCCCGCATTTGATGTGCAGGCTGTGTGCAGCGGTTTTGTCTATGCCCTGACGGTGGCGGATTCCATGATTCAGTCCGGCGCTGCCAAGCGCGTGCTGGTGGTGGGCTCCGAAGTGTTCAGCCGCATTCTGGATTTCAACGATCGCACCACCTGTGTGCTGTTTGGCGACGGCGCAGGCGCCGTGGTGCTGGAAGCTTCGGAAGAGCCTGGCATCCTGGCCACCGAGCTGCATGCCGATGGCAGCCATGTGGGCATTCTCTGCGTGCCCGGTCATGTGTCTGGCGGCAATGTGCTGGGCGACCCCGTGCTCAAGATGGACGGCCAGGCCGTGTTCAAGCTCGCGGTCAGCGTGCTGGACAAGGCAGCGCGTGCCACGCTGGAAAAAGCCGGTATGACGGATGCCGATATCGACTGGCTGATTCCCCATCAGGCCAATATCCGCATCATGCAAAGCACGGCGCGCAAGCTCAAGCTGTCCATGGACAAGGTGGTGGTGACCGTCGATCAGCACGGTAATACCTCGGCGGCCTCGATTCCGCTGGCTCTGGATCATGGCGTGCGCAACGGGCAGGTCAAGAAAGGCCAGACCGTTTTGCTCGAAGGCGTGGGCGGCGGCTTTACCTGGGGTGCTGTACTCCTCAAGATGTAGCTATAGGCGCTTGATCTATAAGCGTTTGAAGTACTTTTTATACTAAGAAATATGAAAAAGTTCGCATTGGTATTTCCCGGCCAGGGCTCGCAGTCTGTGGGCATGCTGGACGGCTGGGGTGATCACCCCGTGGTGGCGCAAACCGTTGCCGAAGCCTCTGACGCTCTGGGTGAGAACCTGGGTCAGCTGATCAAGGAAGGCCCCAAGGAAGCCTTGGCGCTGACCACCAACACTCAGCCCGTGATGCTGGTGGCCGGAGTGGCTGCCTGGCGTGTCTGGCAGGCCGAAGGTGGCGCCATGCCCGATGCCGTGGCAGGTCACTCCCTGGGTGAGTACTCGGCTCTGGTGGCTTCTGGTGTGTTGACCCTGGCTCAGGCTGCGCCTTTGGTGCGCCTGCGTGCTGCGGCCATGCAGGATGCCGTGCCTGTGGGTACGGGCGGCATGGCTGCCGTGCTGGGTATGGACGCCGTCAAGGTGCAGGCCATCTGCGCCGAAGTGACGGCCCAGCTGGGCGGCGCTGAAGTGGTGGAGGCCGTGAACTTCAACGATCCCGCGCAAACCGTGATCGCCGGCAGCAAACTGGCCGTAGAGAAGGCTTGCGAAGCCGTGAAGGCCGCAGGCGCCAAGCGTGCGCTGCCGCTGCCGGTGTCCGCGCCTTTCCATTCCAGCCTGATGAAGCCTGCGGCCGAGAAGCTCAAGGCTGCTCTGGCAGCCCTGACTCTGGCGGCTCCCCAGATTCCCGTCATCAACAACATCGATGTCACCGTCCAAGCGGACGCCGATGCCATTCGCGATGCCCTGTATCGTCAGGCTTTCGGCCCGGTGCGTTGGGTGGAGTGCGTGCAGGCCATCAAGGCCCGTGGCATCGGCCATCTGGTCGAATGCGGTCCAGGCAAGGTGCTGATGGGCCTGACCAAGCGAATTGACGCGGACCTGACGGGTGCCGCACTGTATGACCCAGCCACCCTGGCTGACGTGAAAGAATTGCTCGCATGACTGATAACCAGACCACTCTTGGTCAAGCTCGCCAAATCGCCCTGGTTACCGGCGCCACCCGTGGCATCGGCGCTGCCATCGCGCAGGAGCTGGCCTCTAAGGGCTATCTAGTGGTCGGCACGGCCACCACCGATTCCGGTGCTGAAAAAATTTCCCAGGCCCTGGCCGCTTTTGGCGGTCGTGGCGTGAACCTCAATGTGACCGACGGCGCTGCCGTGGACGCGCTGATCGACTCCATCGTCAAGAACGACGGTGGCCTGCATGTTTTGGTCAATAACGCAGGTATTACCCGCGATACCCTGGCCATGCGCATGAAGGACGGTGATTGGGATTCCGTGGTGGACACCAATCTGAAGGCTGTTTTCCGTGTCAGCCGTGCGGCTATTCGCCCCATGATGAAGCAGCGTTTTGGCCGCATCATCAGCATCACCAGCGTGGTGGGTGCTTCGGGTAACGCAGGGCAAGCCAACTACGCTGCGGCCAAGGCCGGTGTGGCCGGTATGACGCGCGCCCTGGCCAAGGAGCTGGGCAGCCGCGGCATTACCGTCAACTGCGTGGCCCCTGGCTTTATCGCGACCGATATGACGGCAGACCTGCCGGAAGAACAGAAAAAGGCGCTCAAGGCGCAGATCGCCATGGGTGATCTGGGCCAGCCCAGCGACATCGCACATGCGGTGGCCTACCTGGCATCCGCCGGTGCCGGCTATGTGACGGGGCAGGAATTGCACGTCAACGGCGGCATGTACATGTAAGAAATTTCGGGTAGTTCTGTGGCGTTTGCCGCAGTTGCTGCCAGAAGCTGAACATTTTTGCAAGTTCAGAGGCCGTTTTCTCGCGACGGCCAGCCGCAAAGGGTCTTAGGCCCGAACCGGCTAGAATCGCGGGTTCATTCACAACCCCCTGAGGGAAACCATGAGCGATATCGAAGCACGTGTCAAAAAAATCATTGCTGAACAACTCGGCGTTGAAGAGTCCCAAGTGACCAACGAAAAGGCCTTCGTGGCTGACCTGGGCGCTGACTCCCTGGACACGGTCGAACTGGTGATGGCCCTGGAAGATGAATTCGGCATCGAAATCCCCGATGAAGACGCTGAAAAAATCACGACGGTGCAAAACGCCATCGACTACGCCAACACCCACCAAAAGGCCTAATAGGTCTTTTCCAGCGATCAGTTAAAGGTTTGAACGCATGAGCCGTCGTCGCGTTGTCGTGACCGGCCTGGGTTGCATTTCCCCCGTGGGTAACACGGTGGGGGAGGCCTGGGCCAACCTCCTGGCCGGCAAGTCCGGCATTGACCTCATCACGAAGTTCGATACGTCGAATTTCTCCTGCAGGATTGCGGGTGAGGTCAAGGGATTCGATGTGGAGAAATACATGAGCGCCAAAGAAGCGCGCTCCATGGACAGCTTCATTCATTACGGCATTGCGGCTGCGGAACAAGCGGTTCTCGATGCAGGCCTGCCCACGGGTGAGGCATTGACCGATGATCTGGCCACACGCATTGCTTGCGTGATCGGTTCGGGCATCGGAGGTCTGCCGCTGATCGAAAACACCCACGCAGAACTGGCTGCCCGCGGTCCTCGCCGCGTTACGCCGTTCTTCGTGCCTGCCTCCATCATCAACATGGTGGCCGGTCATGTGTCTATGCGCTTTGGCTTCAAGGGGCCAAATCTGTCGATCGTGACAGCCTGCACCACAGGTCTGCACTGCATCGGTGAAGCCGGACGCATGATTGAATATGGCGACGCCGACATCGTCGTCGCCGGTGGTACCGAAGCCACCGTATCTCCTCTGGGTGTGGGCGGTTTTGCCGCCATGCGTGCGCTTTCCACGCGCAACGACGACCCCAAGGCTGCTTCGCGCCCCTGGGACAAAGACCGTGATGGCTTTGTGCTGGGTGAAGGTGCCGGTGTGATGGTGCTCGAAGAGTACGAACACGCCAAGGCCCGCGGTGCCAAGATTTATGCGGAACTGTCCGGCTTTGGCATGAGTGCCGATGCCGGTCACATGACTGCGCCCAATATGGACGGCCCTCGCCGCGCCATGCTCAACGCCTTGCGCAATGCCGGTGTGAACCAGGATCAGGTCGATTACCTGAATGCCCACGGTACATCGACTCCGCTGGGCGATATCAACGAGTCCAATGCCATCAAGGCGGCAATGGGCGAGCACGCCAAGAAATTGGTGGTCAGCTCCACCAAGTCCATGACGGGTCACCTGCTGGGTGGCGCCGGTGGTATCGAGAGCGTGTTCACCGTGATGGCTTTGCATGATCAGAAGATCCCGCCGACCATCAACCTGGACAACCAGGATCCCGATTGCGATCTGGACTACTGCGCCAATATCGCGCGTGATGCCAAACTGGAAGTGGCTGTGAAGAACAACTTCGGTTTCGGCGGCACCAACGGTACGCTGGTATTCAAGCGCATCTGAAGTTCGTTTGAATGTGCCGGCGACCCAGGTCTGCCGGTTCATTGATCAACAAGCCCGACTCCCGTAGTCGGGCTTTTGTTTTTGTGGCCCGGGT
This sequence comes from Comamonas aquatilis, assembly GCF_965139575.1. Classification (NCBI taxonomy): domain Bacteria; kingdom Pseudomonadati; phylum Pseudomonadota; class Betaproteobacteria; order Burkholderiales; family Comamonadaceae; genus Comamonas; species Comamonas aquatilis. Next base: position 541,859 of record NZ_CBCSIW010000001.1, read on the forward strand.
TTTTCCCTTGCTCTGCTGTCGGCCTTGTTTGCACACTGCTCTCATGCCCGTGCGTTACCGTGCCCCCGCCACTGCTTATGCGTTCGAGCGCCCACCGTGGGCGCTTTGGGCCTTGTTGTTTGCGGGCTTGCTGGTAGCTGGCGTACTGCTGGCCTGGGCAGCCCAGCCAGCGGCCACGTTCTGGCAACGTGCGCTGGCCGTCGCTTTGCTGCTGGTGGCGACTCTGACACTTTCCGGGTTTTGGCGTAGATGGGCTGGCGGTGTACTGCTATGGAATGGTGAGTGTTGGGCGCTGCAGGCTCAGCATCTATCGCATGCCGTAGGGCAGGTAGCGGAGCCTGTGGTGCTGGAAGTCGGTCTCGATGGCGGCAGCTGGCTCTGGCTCAAGGCCCGTAAACGTCCGGTAAAGCAGGGGCTGTGGAAGGGAGAGACGGGCGTGGTCTGGCTATATTTGTCGCAGCGGCGCAGCCCCGTTCAATGGGGCGATTTGCGCCGTGCGGTATATTCACCGGCCGTATCGCTGGCAAAGCAGGGCTGAGTCCCATGTAGGTTAAAGCGATGCGCTGCATTGGTTTTCATGACACCTCCCGATTTTCCAACACCTTCCGCAGACAGTGATCTGGCCCTGGTCGAGCGCGCCAATGCCGGCGATACCCGGGCTTTCGAGTTGCTGGTCATCAAGTACCAGCGTCGTATCGAGCGGCTGGTGGGGCGCATGGTGCGCGACGTGGATCAGGTGCAGGACATCACCCAGGAAACGTTTATCCGCGCCTACAAGGCCTTGCACCAGTTTCGGGGCGAGGCCCAGTTCTACACCTGGCTGTACCGGATTGCGGTGAATACGGCTAAGAAGGCGTTGATGGACATGAAGCGTTCGCCCATCATCACCGAGAGCGCGTTACACACTGGTGGTGACGAGGATGAAACTTCTCGCTCGGGACAGGAACTAATCACCCATGAGACTCCGGAGACCGTGCTCGCCGCCCAGGAAATTGCTGCGGCCGTGAACGCTGCCATGGAGGCTTTGCCCGAGGATTTGCGCCAGGCGGTGACGCTGCGCGAGATCGAGGGCTTGAGCTATGACGAGATCGCCTTGGCCATGAATTGCCCTATTGGCACGGTGCGCTCGCGCATTTTTCGGGCCCGCGAGGCGATTTCGGTCAAGGTCAAACCCTTGCTGGAGCGCCAAAGCGGCAAGCGCTGGTAAACAGGCCGGATCAGGGCTACAGGTGATGGGCAACGAGCAGGTGAACTACATGAATGACGATCAGACTCAACGCGAACAGCTTTCGGCTTTGGTAGATGGCGAGGCCACGTCGCCTTCCATGCCGGGTGTGCTGGTCTACGCGGAAAGCGACGAAGGCCAGCAGTCGTGGCGCATGTACCACCTGATCGGCGACGTGCTGCGCTCGCCCGAGCTGGCCCATCACAGCCAGCACGATATTCTTTCCGGCGTTCGCGCCCACATGGAGCGCGAACCGCGCGCTGTCACGGGTGGTGCCGGCAACATGCCCTTGGGGCAGTTGCAGCAGGTGGCTGCGGCGGAGGCGGCGCAGCCGTCTCAGCTTCATCGCGGTGCGGCCAATGCTTCGGTGTTTCGCTGGAAGATGGCCGCCGGTTTCGCCTCGGTAGCGGCGGTGGCCGCCATTGGCTGGGGTGCCCTGCTGGGCGGTGGCGCAGACCAGGGGCATGCAGGTGCTCAGCTGGCCGCGTTGAGCCCGCAGAGCGTCGCTGCCGTGGCCCAGGGCGCCTCTGCTGCACTGGCAGGCATTGCGGCTCCCGAAGCGGATGATGCTCAGATTGCCCTGGGTGCCGATGCCCAGTCGTCCACCGTGGTGGCCGTCACCACGCCCAACGGGCAAAGCGTGATGCTGCGCGATCCACGCCTGGACGAGTTGCTCACATCTCGCAATCAGTTCAGCAGCGCTGCCAATCTGCAGATGCCGGCCAGCTTTTTGCGTAACGCCAATTTTGCGACTTCCCAGTCCGCGCAACGCCGCTGAATTCGGCCCGTGTGCCGGAACTTCTTGGCCTGCTGCTCATCAATATGAGAGCGGCTTGCGCTTGGTTTTGACGTGACTCAATGATGTTTATATTGAGAAGCATTGAAACTCAAGCGCTTACAGCTATCCTTTTTAAGTCTTTTCGCCTTCCATGCTGTTGGCCTGCGGGTAAACAGAGGGTAAATATGGCCCGAGCGCGGCTTGCCGCGCTTTCGCCGGTGCGGAGGCTTTGCCAGAATGAGAAGCTGTGGGTCTGAAATGTCCATTTTTCTCCCCTGTATGCGGTCTCGAAAATCGAGCAAGGAAACCATGACTATGCGCACCCAAGCCTGGACAATGTTCGCAACCCGTGCCAAGGCAACCGCCCTGGCCAGCGCGATGATGGTGGCTGCTGCCGGTGCTGCGGCCATGCTGCCGGTGTCGGCCGCCCAGGCCCAAAGCGCCGCCACGGCACGCGGCCTGCCGGACTTCACGGATCTGGTGGACCAGGTCGGCCCCTCGGTGGTGAACATTCGCACGCTGGAGAAGGTCTCGAAAAGCGCGGGCGAGAGCCTGGGCATGGACGAAGACATGCTGGAGTTTTTCCGCCGCTTTGGTCTGCCCGTGCCCAATATTCCCCGCCAGCGCACGCCGCGCGGCGGTCAACAGGGCGAAGAGCAGCCTCGTGGTCTGGGTTCGGGCTTCATCCTCACGGCGGACGGCTATGTGATGACGAATGCCCACGTGGTCGAAGGTGCGGACGAAGTCATCGTGACGCTGACCGACAAGCGTGAGTTCAAGGCCAAGATCGTGGGCAGCGACAAGCGTACGGACGTGGCCGTAGTCAAGATCGAGGCCAAGGGCCTGCCTGCCGTCAAGATCGGCGATGTCGGCCGCCTGAAGGTAGGCGAGTGGGTGATGGCCATCGGTTCGCCCTTCGGTCTGGAAAATTCCGTGACGGCCGGCATTGTCTCGGCCAAGCAGCGCGATACCGGCGACTACCTGCCTTTTATTCAGACCGATGTGGCCATCAACCCCGGCAATTCGGGCGGTCCGTTGATCAATATGCGCGGCGAAGTAGTGGGCATCAACAGCCAGATCTATTCGCGCTCCGGCGGCTTCATGGGCATCAGCTTCGCCATTCCGGTGGATGAAGCCGTGCGCGTCAGCGAGCAACTGCGTGCCAGCGGCAAGGTGACGCGTGGACGTATCGGCGTGCAGATCGGCCCTGTGACCAAGGAGGTGGCAGAGTCCATAGGCCTGGGCAAGGCGGAAGGCGCGCTGGTTTCGGCCGTCGAAGCTGACTCCCCAGCCGCCAAGGCGGGCGTGGAAGCCGGCGACGTGATCACCAAGTTCGACGGCAAGACGATTGAAAAAGTCTCCGATCTGCCGCGTCTGGTGGGCAATACCAAGCCCGGCACCAAGAGCATGATTACCGTGCTGCGTCGCGGCAAGCTCATGGACTTGAACATGGTGATTGCCGAGGTTGAGCCTGACGATGTCCTCAAGGCCAAGGCGGCGGCCGGCAACAGCAAGACGCCTCAGGGCATGCTGGAGAACAAGGCGCTAGGCCTGACTCTGGGCGAGTTGACGGTGGCTCAGAAGAAGGAGTTGGGCGTCAAGGGCGGCGTGCGCGTGATGGCGGCTACTGATGCGGCTGCGCGTGTCGGTCTGCGCGAGGGCGATGTCATCCTGCAACTGGCCAATACCGAGGTGAACGATCTCAAGAGTTTTGAGAGCGCATGGGCCAAGGCGGATAAGGGTAAACCCGTAAATGTACTGGTGCGCCGTGGAGAATGGGCTCAGTACGTGCTGATTCGCCCCAGCAAATAACCAGCGCCGGACAGGCAGGTCTTGCGCTCTCCGAAAGACATGCTTGTCCCGCACTCTCAGTGCCCCTATGCCATTGGGTAGAATCCAACGCAAATGCATGGTGGTCGAACGCAAAAAAGCGGCTGATTTCAGCGCTTTGACAGCGGTGCAAAAGCCTTTGCAATTTCCGGAAGCTGATGGGCAAAAAGCTTGTTTCGTATTGTTGATAAACTGTTTATAAGTGAATTCGATCAATACAAACAAACAATTGTCAAGCCTTGCTGGGTCTTGGTTTGCGGCCAGTTTTGCCTACAATGAAGTCCCAACTATCGCAGTTGCCAGAGATTGTTGGTTACGGGCGCGCCGCAAATGGACGCGCCCTTTTTTCTTTGGCATCCAGACCCCATTTTTCCAATTTTCTAGTCGTCTTTCTCGTTGATGAATCACATCCGTAACTTCTCCATCATTGCGCACATCGACCACGGCAAGTCGACACTGGCGGACCGTTTGATCCAGCGTTGTGGCGGCTTGGCCGAGCGCGATATGGAGGCGCAGGTGCTTGACTCGATGGACATCGAGAAAGAGCGCGGCATCACCATCAAGGCGCAAACGGCTGCGCTGCAGTACAAGGCCAAGGACGGCAATGTCTACAACCTGAACCTGATCGACACCCCCGGTCACGTGGACTTCTCCTATGAAGTCTCGCGTTCGTTGTCGGCCTGCGAAGGCGGCCTGCTGGTGGTCGATGCCTCCCAGGGCGTGGAAGCTCAGACCGTTGCCAACTGCTACACAGCGCTGGATCTGGGCGTGGAAGTGTTTGCGGTATTGAACAAGATGGATCTGCCCAATGCCGATCCCGACAATGCCAAGGCCGAGATCGAGGACGTGATCGGCATCGACGCCACGGACGCCATTCCCTGCTCGGCCAAGACCGGCATGGGTATCGACGAGATTCTGGAAGCCATTGTGGCCAAGGTGCCAGCCCCCAAGGGCAACCCTGATGCTCCGCTGCGCGCCATGATCGTGGACAGCTGGTTCGACCCCTATGTGGGCGTCGTGATGCTGGTGCGCGTGGTCGACGGTCAGCTCAAAAAGGGCGAGCGCTTCAAGATGATGGCCACGGGCGCAGCCTATGAAGCCAACAACATCGGCGTGTTCACCCCTGCCAACCAGCCGCGCGATGCGCTCAAGGCCGGCGAGGTGGGCTACATCATTGCCGGCATCAAGGAGCTGAAGGCCGCCAAGGTCGGCGATACCGTCACGCTGGAAAAAAAGCTGCCGAACAATCTGGGCCCTGCCGAGAAGGCGTTGCCCGGCTTCAAGGAAGTCAAGCCTCAGGTGTTTGCGGGTCTGTACCCTACCGAAGCCTCCGAATACGACCAGCTGCGCGACGCGCTGGAAAAGCTGCAGCTCAACGATGCGGCACTGCAGTACGAGCCCGAAGTCTCGCAGGCGCTGGGCTTTGGCTTCCGTTGCGGCTTCCTGGGCCTGTTGCACATGGAAATCGTGCAGGAGCGCCTGGAGCGCGAGTTCGACCAGGACCTGATCACGACCGCTCCCAGCGTGGTCTACGAAGTGGTCAAGGCCGACGGCGAAGTCATCCAGGTGGAAAATCCCTCCAAGATGCCCGACCAGGGCCGCATGGAAGAAATCCGCGAGCCCATCGTGACCGTGCATCTGTACATGCCGCAAGACTATGTGGGCCCCGTGATGACGCTGGCCAACCAGAAGCGCGGCGTGCAAAAGAACATGGCTTACCACGGCCGCCAGGTCATGCTGACCTATGAAATGCCGTTGGGCGAAATCGTGCTGGACTTCTTTGACAAGCTCAAGTCCGTATCGCGTGGCTATGCCTCCATGGACTATGAGTTCCTGGAATACCGCGCCTCGGATGTGGTCAAGGTCGACATTCTGCTCAACGGCGAGAAGGTCGATGCTCTGTCCATCATTGTTCACCGCTCGCAAGCCACTTTCCGCGGTCGTGCCGTGGTGGCCAAGATGCGCGAAATCATCAGCCGCCAGATGTTTGACGTGGCGATTCAGGCCGCCATCGGCGCCAACATCATTGCGCGCGAAACCGTCAAGGCCATGCGCAAGAACGTGCTGGCCAAGTGCTACGGCGGCGACGTTTCGCGCAAACGCAAGCTGCTGGAAAAGCAAAAGGCCGGCAAGAAGCGCATGAAGCAAATCGGCTCGGTGGAAGTGCCGCAGGAAGCGTTCCTCGCCATCCTGCAAGTGGAGGATTGATGCAAGTCATGCAATGGATTACGGCCGTCGTTCTGGCGTCTTTTGTCGCCTATATCGGCGGTTGGTACATGGGAGCCATCGAAGGCAACTTTGCGCTGCTGCTGTTCCTGGCCACGCTGGTGACCGGCATCTACTGGGTGGCCGAGCGCATGTATTTCTGGCCCAAGCGCCGCGACGCGGTAGCCGCTGTGGAGCGCGCTGCGGTAGAGCGCCGTGCCGAGCTTGATCGCATGGGCATTGCCAAGACGGATATCGAAGTCTCGGAAGAAGCCAAGGGCCGCATCCTCATGCAGCCCTGGTGGCTGGACTGGACGGCCGGCCTGTTCCCGGTGATTGCCATCGTGTTCGTGCTGCGCTCCTTTCTGTTCGAGCCCTTCAAGATTCCTTCGGGCTCCATGATTCCCACACTGATGGTGGGTGACCTGATCCTGGTGAACAAGTTCACCTACGGTGTGCGTCTACCCGTGATCAATAAAAAAATCATCGAAGGCAACAGCCCCCAGCGTGGCGATGTGATGGTGTTTCGCTACCCGCCACAGCCCAATCTGGACTACATCAAGCGCGTGGTGGGTCTGCCCGGCGATGAGGTGGCCTATCTGAACAAGCGTCTGACCATCAATGGCACGCCCGTGCCAACGACCGAGCTGCCTGATTTTCTGGATCGCGATGCGATGCGTTACTTCAAGCAGTTCGACGAGTCTTTGGGTGAAAAGCCGCACCGCATCATCGTGAACAACGATGTGCCGCCCTTTATTCAGGGTGCCAGCGACCACGAGTACCGCAAGAACTGCAGCTACAGCGTGGAAGGCGTGACCTGCAAGGTGCCTGAAGGTCATTACTTCATGATGGGCGACAACCGCGACAACTCGCTGGATTCGCGCTACTGGGGCTTTGTGCCGGACAAGAATATCGTCGGCAAGGCGTTTTTTGTCTGGATGAACTTCGGTGATCTCAAGCGCATCGGCGGTTTTAACTGACAGGCATTGACCGATTTTCTGGCAGCGCGGGCCATCAACAGCCCGCCTTGAGGAGGGGAAAAGCATGAAGACATTGGCAAATCGTTCGCGTCAGCGCGGCCTGTCCTTTATCGGACTGGTGTTTATGGTGGCCATCGTGGTCGCTGTGGTGGCGGTTGGCGCACAATCGGTGCCCATCTTTTTGGAAAATCAAGCCATCAAGAAAGCTGCCAACAAGGCGGCTGCCGAAGGCTTGACCGTGGCCGAGGTCAAGGCCAGCTTTGACCGCGCTGCTGCGATTGACGACATCAAGTCCGTCAGCGGCAACGATCTGCAAGTCACCAAAGTCAATGACAAGGTGGTGGTCGGCTATGAATACTCCCGAGAAATTCCCCTGGTAGGCCCGGCCTATCTTGTTTACCGTTTTAAGAAATAGACCTTTTTGGTGGAACCTGCTCTTATCGCGCTGCAGCAAAGGCTGCAGCACCAATTTGCCAACCCGGCTTTGCTGCAACGTGCCGTCACGCACCGCAGCTTTTCGGCTGACAACAACGAGCGCCTGGAGTTTCTGGGCGACTCGGTGCTGAGTCTGGCCATCTCCAGCCTGCTGTATGCACGGCTGGCCTCCATGCCCGAGGGCGATCTCTCGCGCGTGCGCGCCAATCTGGTGCGTGAGGAAACTTTGCACAAGATCGCACTCAGGCTGCAGCTGCCCGATTTGCTGCGCCTGGGTGAAGGTGAATCCAAATCCGGCGGCAAGCAACGGCCCTCCATCCTGGCCGATGCCGTGGAGGCGCTGATTGGCGCTGTGTACCTGGATGCCGGTTTTTCCGCAGGGGAAAAAGTCGTGCACCATCTTTTTGATGGCGTCGATATCAACCCCCAGATGCGTGCGGCCGAGAAAGACCCCAAGACCGCCCTGCAGGAATTGCTGCAAGGCAAACGCATGAAGCTGCCACACTACGAGGTGCTGGATATCTCGGGCGTGGCACACAAGCAGATCTTCACCGTGGGTTGCACGGTGACGGAATGGAATATCAGCGCCCAAGGCACAGGCAGCTCGCGCCGTGCGGGCGAACAGGCTGCAGCCGCTGCAGTCCTTGAACAATTGAAAGTTAAAAAGTCATGACCGATGCTGCTAAGAAAAAGCTAGCAAGCACCGCAGGTGCTGCAAGCGCCAAGCCGAAAAAAAGCGCTGGAAATACCCAGACCCAGGCCGATATTGACGCCATGCTGGCTGCGGCCAAGCCCGGTGCCATCTCCGCCGTCGTCCGCGAGGAAGTCGTGCCTGCCGAACCGGCCCGCATCTACGCCCCTGAAGAGCAGCGCTGCGGCCTGATCGCCATCGTGGGCAAGCCCAACGTGGGCAAGTCCACGCTGATGAATGCGCTGGTGGGCCAGAAGATCTCGATCACCTCGCGCAAGGCGCAGACCACGCGCCACCGCATCACCGGCATCCATACCAAGGACGATACGCAGTTCGTGTTTGTGGACACCCCGGGTTTTCAGACCAAGCACTCGACCGCGCTGAACAAATCGCTGAACAAGACGGTGATGGGCGCGATTGGCGATGTGGACCTGATCCTGTTCGTGGTGGAAGCGGGCAGCTTCACGCTGGCCGATGCCAAGGTGCTGAGCCTGTTCAAGCCCGGCATTCCCACGCTGCTGATTGCCAACAAGCTCGACACCGTGGGTCGTCGCCAGGAAATCGCTCCCTGGCTGCGCGACATGCAGGAGCGCCATCCTTTTGCCGAGTTCGTGCCCATGTCGGCCAAGAACAAAAAGGACATCGAACGCATGTACGGCATCTGCGGCAAGTACCTGCCGCAGCAGCCCTGGTTCTATGCCGAGGACGAGCTGACCGACCGCAGCGAGAAATTCCTGGCGGCCGAAACCGTGCGTGAAAAGCTGTTCCGCTTTACTGGCGACGAATTGCCTTACACCTCGACCGTGGTCATCGACAAGTTCGAGGAAGAGCCCAGCAAGACCCACAAGCGCTTCATGCGCATCGCCACCACGATCGTGGTGGAGCGCGATGGCCACAAGGCCATGGTGATCGGCCAGGGCGGCGAGCGCCTGAAGCGCATCTCCACCGAAGCGCGCCAGGAGCTGGAAAAGCTGCTGGATGCCAAGGTCTTCCTGGAAGTATGGGTCAAGGTGCGTTCCGGTTGGGCTGATGACGAAGCCCGCGTCAAATCCTTCGGCTACGAGTGATGGCTTTTGCAGCCCGAATCTGCAACCGGGCTGCAAGCTATCATTTCTGCTCCAAGGCCTCTGCTGAGGCCTTTTCTTTTATCTGAAGCACAGCTGTGGCCGCCAAACGCGTCAGTGACGAACCCGCCTTCATCCTCCATCAGTACGACTGGAGCGAATCCAGCCTGATTCTGGAGGTCTTCACGCGCCACCGCGGCCGGGTGGCGCTGGCGGCCAAGGGCGTCAAGCGGCCGACTTCCAACTTTCGCCCCGTGCTCCTGCCCCTGCAGCCCATCAAGGTCAGCTACACGCTGGGGGCCGAGGGCAATGCCGAGATTCACTCGCTCAAGGGCGCGGAATGGATGGGCGGCCATGTCATGCCGCAGGGCGATGCCCTGTGGTCCGGCATGTATCTCAACGAGCTGCTGATGCGCCTGCTGGCGCGTGACGATCCCTATGCCGCGCTGTTCGATATCTACGCCGGTGTGGTGAGGGTGCTGGCCGGCCAGCACGGCGGCACGACGGAAGCCATAGAGCCGGTGCTGCGGGCGTTCGAGCTGGTGCTGCTGCGCGAGTTAGGCCATCTGCCCCAGCTGAGCGAAGAAAGCGCCACGCTGGGCGCGGTCAACAGCGTTGCCCGCTACGCGCTGGTGGCCGAAGGAGGGCTGCGCCAGGCTGCCACGCATGAGCGCGCCGCGCTGACCGGCAGCCAGTGGCGGGCCATAGAGTTGGCACTGCAGACTTCTCAGCCCTTTCCCAAAACCCTGCACTGCCTGGCCGAGCCCGAAGTGGCCCAGGCCCTGAAGCCGCAGCTGCGCCATCTTCTGCAATACCATTGCGGCTCAAACATGCTGCGCACCCGCCAGCTGATGATGGATTTGCAATCGCTATGAACACTTCTTCTGCTTCCCCGCGCACGGCTCTGTCCGTCAATGTCAACAAGGTGGCCCTGCTGCGCAACACGCGGCATCTGGGCATTCCCTCGGTGACGCGAGCGGCAGAGATCTGCCTGCAGGCCGGCGCCCAGGGCATCACCATCCACCCGCGCCCCGATGAGCGTCATATCCGCGCGCAAGACGTTTACGAGCTGCATGCGCTGCTCAAGGCCTGGCCGCAGGCCGAGTTCAATATCGAGGGCAATCCCACGCAGAATCTGATGGAGTTCATCCGCCAGACCCGCCCGCACCAGGCCACTTTCGTGCCCGACAGCGAAGACCAGTTCACCAGCGACCATGGTTGGACCTTTCCCCAGGATGCCCAGCGCCTGGCGCCGCTGATTGCTGAATGCAAGGCGCTGGGTGTGCGCGTGAGCCTGTTCATGGACCCCATCCCCGAGCAGATGGCAGCCGCCAAGGCGGTGGGTGCCGACCGGGTGGAGCTGTATACCGAGCCATTTGCCGCCGCCTGGGGCAAGGCCGATCAGGAGCATCAGCTGCAGGTCTATGCCCAGGCCGCACAGGCCGCGCTGGATGCGGGTCTGGGCATCAATGCCGGGCATGACCTGAACCGTGACAATCTGGCGGCTTTTGTGGCGCGTACGCCCAGTCTGGCCGAAGTCTCGATCGGCCACGCCTTGATTGCCGATGCGCTGGAGCTGGGCTATGCCGAAACCGTGAAAGCCTATCAGGCGGTCATTGACGCCGGCATGGCGCTAAAGCAATCCTGAAACCATAGCTGTTAGCACTTGTCGCATAAGCGCTTGAGCCTGATTTGGCTCATGAGGAGTAAAGCATGATCTACGGCATAGGCACCGATATCTGCGATGTACGCCGCATTCGCGAGAGCCTGGAAAAGCATGGCGAGCGTTTTGCACAGAAGGTGCTGGCCGAGGGCGAGCTGGCCACCTGGCGCGCGCGCAGCGAACGCTGGCCGGAGCGCGGCATCCGCTATGTGGCCACGCGTTTTTCGGCCAAGGAAGCGTTCAGCAAGGCGATCGGCATGGGCATGCGTATGCCCATGACCTGGCGGCATTGCGAAGTCATCAAGCTGCCCAGCGGCCAGCCGGCGATTCGCCTGCATGGCGAGCTCAAGGAGTGGTTTGAGAAAAACCAGCTCACAGTCCATTTGTCGGTCACCGACGAGAGCGACTACGCCGCCAGCTTCTGCGTGGTTGAGAAGCGATAAGCATCCCCCTGAGTCGCTTTGCGCCTTCCCCCTGGGGACAACGCCAGCGCTACGGGGCGGCCCTTGCGCGGCGTTTGCTGGCCTAGCGTGCGCGTTTTTTAAGCCTTAGTCTCCTATTTAAGTCGAATCGACAAGATGAACACTAACGAATCTACTGGTATGCATGCTCCTCTCATCATCGATATCGCCGGCAAGGCTTTGAGCGATGTGGATCGCCAGCGTCTGTCCCATCCTCTGGTGGGCGGCATCATCTTGTTTGCCCGCAACTGGGAAAGCCGCGAGGCTCTGGTGTCGCTGTGCGCCGATATCAAGGCCGTCAAACCCGATCTGCTGATCTGCGTGGACCATGAAGGCGGCCGCGTGCAGCGCTTCAAGACCGATGGTTTCACTCATCTGCCGTCCATGCGCGCCTTTGGCGAGCTGTGGATGGATGACGGCGTTGGCAAAAAATACCGCGAAGGTAGCGGCGCCATGCGCGCCATGAATGCCGCCACGGCGGCCGGCTATGTGCTGGGCTGCGAGCTGCGCGCCTGCGGCGTGGATTTCAGCTTTACGCCGGTGCTGGATCTGGACTATGGCGAGTCCTCGGTCATAGGCGACCGCAGCTTTGGCCGCGATCCGCGCGTGGTGACGGTTCTGGCCAAAAGCCTGATGCAAGGCCTGCTGCAAGCCGGCATGGGCAATTGCGGCAAGCACTTCCCCGGCCATGGCTTTGTGAAGGCCGACTCCCATGTGGATATTCCTGTCGATACGCGCAGTCTCACGGCCGTCCTCAGCGAAGACGCCGCGCCTTACCCCTGGCTGTCCAGCGTGCTCACGGCGGTGATGCCGGCCCATGTGATCTACCCCAAGGTGGACAAGCGCCCGGCGGGCTTTAGCGAAAAGTGGCTCAAGGATATTCTGCGCGGCCGTCTGCGCTTTGACGGCGCCATCTTCAGCGACGACCTGAGCATGGAAGGCGCCCGCCGCATCAACGGCGAGGTCATCAGCTATACCGATGCTGCGCTGACCGCGCTGAATGCCGGCTGCGATATGGTGCTGCTGTGCAACCAGAGTCTGGGCCTGGGCGCGCATGTGGACGAGCTGCTCGACGGCATGGACATGGCTTTGCGCGATGGCCGCTGGCTGCCCGACGAAGATTCTGAATCCCGCCGCGTCTCGCTGCTGCCGGAGACCGTGCCTCAGCCCTGGGATGATTTGATGCGCCAGCCCGCCTATCTGCAGGCACTGGATCTGCTGCCTTAAGCCCGTACTGATACCTTTTGACGAATCCGCTGTCTTTGCAACAAAGGCAGCGGATTTTTTTATGCGCGGAGCGCCCGAAGAGCCCAAAGCGGTTGCAGCCGATGGCATTTAAGCTTGGCCTCAGCGAGTCTGTTTAGGCTGCAATCCAGGCGTTGATCCACCTGTCGCCGTCGAACTTCATGAATCACCGAAAGCTTGCATGAATCCCATGAAACCAGAGCTGGTGCCCCGCAAAGACCGACTGAGCGCATTTCGCCAGGCCTTTGCCCTGACCCGACCGTATTTTCAGTCCGAAGAAAAGTGGAAAGCCTGGGGTCTGCTGAGCGCCATCGTGGCGCTCAATCTGGCGGCGGTCTTCATGCTGGTGCAGATCAACGAGTGGAACCGGGTGTTTTATGACGCGCTGCAAAACAAGCAGGCCGATGTGTTCTGGCAGCAGCTGTGGCGCTTTCTCTGGCTGGCGCTGATCTACATCGTCATCGCGGTCTACAAGTTCTATCTCACGCAGCTGCTGCAGCTCAACTGGCGGCGCTGGTTGACCGACCACATGCTGCAGCGCTGGCTGTCGGCCAAGGCCTTCTACCGTATGGAGCTGAGCCGCTATGGCGGTGATGGAGCGCCGGACAATCCCGATCAGCGTATTCAGGAGGACTTGAATCTTTTCACCACCTATACCGTGTCGCTGTCCATGGGGCTGCTCAATGCTGCAGTCACTTTTGTGAGCTTTGTCGGCATTCTCTGGGGGCTGAGTGCCGTGATGGATGTTCGTCTGCCGGCTTTGTTGGGCGGCGGGCAGTGGCATATCTCGGGCTTTATGGTCTGGATGGCCGTGCTGTACTGCCTGGCCGGCAGCGCGCTGACCTTCTGGATCGGCAAACCCCAGGTCTGGCTGAACAACCGTCAGCAGCAGCTGGAGGCCAATTTTCGCCATCACATGATCCGGGTGCGCGAGAACGCTGAAGCGATTGCTCTCGACGGGGGCGAACGCGTAGAGGGCGAGCAGATCGGCCTGCGCTTTCGCGATGCGCTGGGCAATTATCTGAATTTGGTCAAAAAGCAAAAAAACCTGATCTGGTTCACCAATTTCTTTGGTCAGGCAGCCGTGGTCTTTCCTTTCATCATTGCGGCGCCGCGCTTTTTCAGCGGTGCCATTCAGCTAGGCCAACTCATGCAGATCTCTTCGGCCTTCGGCCAGGTGCAGGACTCGCTGAGCTGGATCGTCAACAACTACGCCGATATCGCCGCCTGGAGGGCGACTACCGAGCGTCTGGCAGGGTTTGACGGCAGCCTGCGTGCGCAGGATGAGGCACAAAAAAACGGCGACGAAGGCGTGCAGATCACGCCGGCAGCGCAGCTGCAGGCCCAGGCACTGGATGTGTTTTTGCCCGACGGGCGCTGCATGCTAGCCGCTGCCAACTTGCAGGTAAAGCCAGGGCAGCGCCTGCTGATCAGCGGGCCTTCTGGCAGCGGAAAATCAACGCTGCTGCGGGTGTTCTCCGGTATCTGGCCGTTTGCGCGGGGCAGGGTGGAGCGGCCGCTGGATGCCATGTTCATTCCCCAGCGCCCCTACTTCCCGAATGGCAGTCTGCGCGATGCCCTGGCCTATCCCGAGCTGGCCGCGCTCTATGGCGACGAGCAGCTTAAGCAGGCCTTGCGGGATGCACAGCTGCCGCAGCTGCAGGAGCAGCTCGATAGACAGGCCGCCTGGAACAGCCGCCTGTCCGGCGGCGAGCAGCAGCGTCTGTCGGTGGCGCGGGTCTTGCTCAAGCGTCCGGCCTGGGTGTTTGCCGACGAGGCTACCAGTGCGCTGGACAACGTCACCGAAGCCAGTATCTATGCGCAACTGGTGCAGCTGGTTCAGCAGCGAGGCGGGGCCCTGGTCTCGGTGGCTCACCGCGACAGCGTGACCGAGTTTCACCAGCAGCGCTGGTTGCTGGAGCCCCAGCGCCAGCAGATCCGGGTGGAAGATTCGATCCAAAACCATTGAGACGCGCGCAGTGCTCAGCTGGGGCGAAGCAGTCTCAACCGCAGGGCAATTATGCGAAGGCTTCACGGCTACTTTCTCATGGGATGATGTGCTTTTAAGACTCTTTGGAGAGCGAACCCATGCGCGTTGGTGTGCTGACCGGTGGCGGCGATTGCCCTGGCCTCAATGCGGTGATCCGAGCGGTCACCAAGTCCTTGATCAACCATGGCCAGTGCGAGGTCCTGGGCATTGCCGACGGCTTTGAAGGCCTGATGGGCGATGCTCCGCGCGTCAAACCCTTGTCCTGGGACGAGGTCAGCGGCATCTTGCACATGGGCGGCACGATTTTGGGCACCAGCAACAGCGCGAACCCGCTGCGCAATCAGGCCACGCTGGATCAGGTGCGCAGCAATGTGCAGGCGCTGGGCCTGGATGTGGCCGTGGTCATAGGCGGCGACGGCACCATGAGCCTGGCTCACGGCCTGCGTCAGATCGGGCTGCAGTGTGTGGGCGTGCCCAAGACCATTGACAACGACATTGCCAGCTGCGAGCGCAGCTTCGGTTTTGATACGGCCGTGGCCACGGTGACGGAGAGCCTGCGCCGCATCGAAAGCACGGCCATGAGTCACCACCGCGTGATGATTGTAGAGACCATGGGCCGCCATGCCGGTTGGCTGGCACTGGAGTCCGGCATTGCCGGTGCGGCCGACGTCATCCTGCTGCCCGAGATCGACTTTGACCTGCAGGCCATCATCGATGTCTGCAAGGCGCGCGAGCAGCGCCAGCGCTACACCATCATCTGCATTGGCGAGGGCGCCAAGGAAAGCGGTGCCAGCCTGACGGTGCGCGAGCGCATAGAGCACAGCCCCGATCCGGTGCGCCTGGGCGGCGTGGGCCATGTGCTGCGCGAGCGTCTGCAGTCGCATCTCCAAAGCGAGGTGCGCACCACGGTACTGGGCCATGTGCAGCGTGGCGGCGATCCCACGCCGTTTGACCGGGTGCTGGCCACGCGCTTTGGTCACCATGCGGCGCAATTGGTGATTGGCGGCCAGTTTGGGCGCATGGTGACGCTGCAAAACGGCCAGATCGGCTCGGTCGCTATTGCCGATGTGGCCAATACCCAGCGTACCGTACCGCTTGACAGCGATCTGATCACCATGGCGCGCGATATCGGCATCTGTCTGGGTGAGGCTTGAGAGCCGCGCAGGCGGATTGCGCAACAATGTGAGCCTCTACACAGGAAAGACTCCGCATGGATCGACATGAAGAAGCCGTGATGCAGCTGCTCACGGCCAATGGCGAAACCTTTGTTGCCCCCCGTTATGAAGTCACCGAAGGCTGGCAATGTCCGGCCTTTGTGGTGCTGCGCCCGGCGCGCCGCCAGGTCTATGTGGTGGAGGTCAGCGCCTCGGGCTATCCGCTGGGTCTGGTCAACCGCCTCAACGAGCGGGTGGAGCGTTGGTATGCGCCGCTGCTGCCGCAGCTGCAATCGCTGGGCATCACCACGGCCGACTGGAGTGTGGGCTGTCTGGTCTTTGTGCGCAGCGACCAGATAGGCTGGCTCAAGGAGCGAGTCAAGGACGCCAGCGGTGTCCATGTGCTCAGCCTGGAGCAGGCCAGCAGCAACTGGAACTGGGATGACGCGGTCTGGACCAGCGAGATGGACTTTGAAACCGGCCAAATTCCACAGCGCGGCAGCCTGCAAGGCCAGATCACGCATTGAATGAAACCGGCTCTAGCGCTTGTCAGGTATGCGCTGTTTGCTACTGATTTTGAAGAAATGAATAAGTGGAGCACGTGATGCTGCGGTCGCCGCTAAAATAGGCGTCGGGCTGAAAGGTCGCCCATCTCGCAAAAGCAAACGCACCTTGATTTCTTGATCAGCGCAAGCCTCTGGCTTGCATACCATTCCGGGCTCGCAGCGAGGCATGCCCTGTAACAGGAGTTGGTATGCATATCTCGTCTTCTATCCCTTCTTTCGAAGCGTCCGGCACTGAGCGTGTCTCGGCCGTGCTGCGTGCAGCCAAGCGGCTGCATCGTCAGGCCGGGGCTTCGTCGCTGGCTCAGTCCCTTCCCGTGCTGCGGCGCTTGATGGCCGCGCAGCTGCTGCAGGGTTTGACGCTGCCCCAGTTGTTTGAGCAGCGCGCCCTGGTGCAGCGCAAGCATGTGCTGCGCATGCTGGCGCAGGAAGCTGGCTTTAATCACTGGGAGCTTTATCGCGCTGCACTGCTGAGCGATGCCGAGCAGCCGCATCTGCCGCTGGAGGTTGTGGCTGCGCATGCCGGTTATCCGAATTTCTGTTTCTCCAATATGCAGCAGGCACTGGCCCATGTGAGGGCACGAGGCGGGCGTGCCGTACAGGTGGGCGCACAGGCCGTGGTCTTGCCCTAAGCTGCTGGCGCAGCACCTATGATCGGGGCTTTGGCGTGGTTTCGCGCCAAAGCCTTTTTTACGCATTTACCTGCCGGATTTTTATGACCACTCTCGGAACCCCTCTGTCTCCCCACGCCACCAAAGTCATGCTGCTGGGCAGCGGCGAACTGGGCAAGGAAGTGCTGATGGCCTTGCAGCGCCTGGGCGTGGAAACCATTGCGGTGGACCGCTATGAAAATGCGCCCGGTCAGCAGGTGGCTCACCATGCGCGCACCATCACCATGAGCGATCCGGCCCAGCTCAAGGCCTTGATTGAGGAGGTCAAGCCCGACCTGGTGGTTCCAGAGATCGAGGCCATTGCCACGCCCATGCTCGAAGAGCTGGAGGCCGCTGGCGTCATTACCTGCATTCCCACGGCCCGTGCCGCGCGTCTGACCATGGACCGCGAGGGCATTCGCCGTCTGGCGGCCGAAACTCTGGGCCTGTCCACCAGCCCCTACCGCTTTTGCGATTCGCTGGCCGAACTGCAGGCTGCTATCGATGGCACGGACGGCCAGCCTGCCATTGCCTACCCTTGCGTGGTCAAGCCGGTGATGAGCAGCTCGGGCAAGGGTCAGAGTAAGATTGACGGCCCTGCCGATGTGCAAAAAGCCTGGGACTACGCCATGGCCGGCGGCCGTGTGGTCAAGGGCCGTGTGATTGTGGAAGGCTTCATCGACTTTGACTATGAAATCACCCAGCTGACTGTGCGGGCCAAGGGGGCCGATGGTCAGGTACAAACGCATTTTTGCGAGCCCGTAGGCCATGTTCAGCAAAGCGGCGACTATGTGGAGAGCTGGCAGCCGCACCCCATGCATCCTGCGGCATTGGAAAAATCCCGCCAGATTGCCAAGGCCGTCACCGATGATCTGGGCGGCTTGGGCCTGTTTGGCGTGGAGCTGTTTGTCAAGGGCGAGCAGGTCTGGTTCAGCGAGGTCTCGCCTCGCCCGCATGACACGGGGCTGGTCACGTTGATCACGCAGTGGCAAAGCGAGTTTGAGCTCCATGCCCGCGCCATTCTGGGCCTGCCTGTGGACGCCAGTTTGCGCAACCCCGGCGCCAGCGCCGTGATCTATGGCGGCCAAGATGCCGAAGGCCTAGTGTTTGACGGGGTGGACGAAGCTCTGGCGATTGAGGGCACGGATCTGCGCCTGTTCGGCAAACCCGAGAGCTTTGTGCAGCGCCGCATGGGCGTGGCGCTGGCGCGTGCTGCAGATATCGAAGCGGCGCGCACCAAGGCCAAGCTGGCTGCGGGCAAGGTCAAGCCCAGAAAGCCTTAAGAACGTGTTTACGATCTCCTCGGCGCCGCGCCCGCAAAGGCACTGGCCCTAAGGGTTGAGGCGAAATCGGGCGATTTCTTCGCGCCGCGGCTTGCTTGCACCTCGGTGCAAGCTGCACCACATCGCTTCGAACTCATCCCGATTGCGCCTCAACGCGGCTGCGTAGAGATCGTAAACACGTTCTACGCCCATCAAAAAGGCTTCCTGGGAAGCCTTTTTGACGCAGCGATGCAGGAAAGGCCCATCAGGCCTGGGGCGTGTGGGCCGGGGTGGTGAGAGTTATGGCGCTGGCTTCCTCATGCTCGCTGGCGGGGGACGTGTCGACGGGCATGCCGCCCTTCCAGCGGCGAATCACGCGTTGGAAGATCAGCGAGTTGGGAATCTGCAGCAGATTGGGAATACCGGCTGGGGCGCTATCGTCCTGCAGTGTGGTGTAGAGCATGTTCAGATCGATGACCCGGCCTTTGGCTCCGGGCTTCTCGGCGGTATCCAGCACCTCGATGTAATCGCCCAGGCGGAAGGGGCCGACGGTGACGATGAGCATGGCGCAAAACAGGTTGGAGAGCACGCTCCAGGCGGCAAAGAAGGCTACCGCTCCCACGGTGGCAAAGCCGGTGAAGGCCGTCCACAGCACGGTGGCTGACATGCCGAGTCGCTCCAGCAGCAGCAAGATGGTGGCGGCAATGATGACCCAGCGCACCACGCCGCGCAGCGGCATCAGCAGCTCGTGCGGCAGGTCGTAGTGCTGGCCCACGCGCGAGATGATGCGCTTGAACAGGCGGTTGAGCAGCCAGGCGGCCACAATGATGAGAAAAATCTGGAGCCCGGGAATCAGGACTTCCAGCCACTCCTGCATCCATTCGGGCAGGTGCATTTGAAGACGACGCATAACCAAAGAATAAAAAACGCTAGGAGGTCATCCTAGCGTCTATTGAGACAAGGCATGGCAGGCAGCGCCATGGAGGGTGCTATGTCAAGCGTCAAAGCTGTCGCTGCTCGACGGTATCCATCTGCATCTCGAAGCTGAAGAAGCGATTTCTGCCCTGGCTTTTGGCCGCATACAAGGCTTCATCGGCACGCATGAGCATGGCTTCGGCACTGGTGTTGGCGTCTGGAATGCAGGTGGTGATGCCGCCGGAAAGCGTCAGTTGAAAATCTTCGGGCGCGTCGGGAGGGCGGATTTTTCGGGCCTTGAGCATCTGACCCAGGGCGCGCGCAAAAGTCATGGAGCCGGAGCGCGGCGTATTGGGCAAGATCAGGGCAAATTCCTCGCCGCCATAGCGGGCCGCCACATCGCGCGGGCGCACGCAGACATCGCGCAGCAAGCGGCCCACATGTTTGAGGCACTCGTCGCCCTGCAAGTGACCATAGGTGTCGTTGAAACGCTTGAAGTGATCCAGGTCGCAAAGCATCAGCGTCAGCGGCTTGCCTTCGCGGCTGGCGGCCATAATCTCGGCGTGCAGCATGCGATCCATGCCGCGGCGGTTGACCAGGCCGGTCAACGAGTCCATCTCCACCATCTCGTTGAGTTTCTGGTTGGCCAGATGCAACTCGCCAGATAGCGTGACCAGACGGCGGCGCATATCGAGCAGGCGGCGCATGGCACGCAGCTTGGCCACCAGCACAATAGGCTTGACCGGCTTGACCAGGTAGTCGTCGCCTCCGGCCTCAATGCCGCGCCAGACGTCCAGATCGTTATCCAGGCCAGAGAGAAAGATGATGGGCGTCCACTCGCCGGGCTCGGCCTCGCGCAGTTGGCGGGCCACCCAGTAGCCGTCCTCACCGGGAAGGCGAATGTCCAGCAGCACCAGATCGGGGCGTTCACTGCGAAACAGGGCTAGTGCCGTGCGGCCATTCTCGGCTTCAAGGACTTGAGAGACCCCCGCAGATTTCAGTTCGGCCACCAGCGCAGAGCGCATGGAAGGCTGGTCTTCCACCACGAGCACGGAAAACGGCGCCGGGGCATCGGGCGAAGAAAAACGTGCGCCCGTAGACTCGATGGCCGGATTGGTTGAGGCAGTGAAAGATGAGGCTGTCATGGGCTGGTTTTGCTCGAAATCCTGTGAAGATATGAATCGTCGGGAGACGCGCCAGCGAAACGTACGAGGAAAATCGTAATAGGTTGTTACCTTGTACGCGATATTTTCTCCTTCGTATGTAAGACGTGCCTCACGCCAGCGGCAGGGTGCTCTGGGCCTTGCTAGCCGTATCGTGCCATTGAACAAAGTTCTGTGCCTGAACGCAGAGCACAGGATTGCCCAGTTGCTCCCGAAACTGGCAGGCCGCGAACTGGGCGGCCTTTTTCTCGTATTCCAGAGTCCATTGCCGGCGTGCCTGCATGTGCTCGGGGGGCAGAGGCCAGCGCCGCTCCGTACTGGACAGGCCGCTCATGCCCATGCGCCAGGGCTTGGCGCTCACCCGCGCGCGAAAACACTGCTGCTTCTCGCACAGCATGGCATACAGGGGATCGACGCCCAGTTCCTTGAACAAAATTTGCACTTCAGGTGCCTGATAGTCCCAGGCGGCATGGGTGACGATGATGCGTAGACCCTTGGGTGTCTGGTAGATGCGCAACCCCCAGTCCGGGTGCCTGGACGCGGTCTGATGCACGCGGGCAATGGCCTGGTCTGCAGCAGAGGCTGCTCCCTGTTCCGACTGTTGGCGCTGGCGCCATGCCAGCCATTTTTTGAGCTGCGAGATGAAAAACAAGCCCGTCATGGCGGTTACGACCATGAGGGTCAGCAACGCCGCACTCCAGGCCAGCGGGGTGAGCCATAGCCAGGGAAGCGCAATGGCTAAAAGAATCAGGGATTTGACGGGAAAGCCGGGTCCCGGCCTGGTGGCAGGAAAATCCACGTCCGCAATCGCCACCCGCTCCGTATTGAGGCAGTGCGCGCCATAGCTGTTACGCGTCATCACGGTCTCGCCGCGGCGCTCCAGCACTTCTTCCCGAATGGGGGTGGCGCCATTGAGTCCATACTCGCCGCGCCATTCCATGCGTTCAAAGCCCGCATCCAGCGGCCGGGCACTACCCGCGTTGAGCAAGGCATCCAGTGCTTGCTGGGCACGCTGGCGGGCATGGGCCTCGGCATCCATCTGGCTGCTGTCGGACCAGCCCCAGCGCTGAACACTGGCACCATGGCGGATGCCGGTCTGGTGACGCAGTCTGACCTGTGCCCAGTATTGAGGAATGTGCATGCGAGGCAGTATAGCCATGGCCTGCTTCGGGCAATTGAGCCGCAGCCAGGCCTCTGAATGCCTGGGCCGTGCGCGCAGAGATGACAACAGGCGACTGCATGCCCGTTGTCTTGCCAATGGCAAGTCGGGCATGCAGTCGCCTGTTAGGTGCTGGTGAAGGCGCCGCTCAAGGCGCCGGATCAGCTTTCGCGACGCAGCGCGGGGAAGAGGATGATGTCGCGGATGCTGGCGCTGTCCGTCAGCAGCATCATGAAGCGGTCAATGCCGATGCCGCAGCCGCCGGTGGGAGGCATGCCGTATTCCAGAGCGCGCACAAAGTCATGGTCGTAGTACATGGCTTCGTCGTCACCGCTGTCCTTGGCGTTGACCTGGGCGTTGAAACGCGCAGCCTGGTCTTCGGCGTCGTTGAGTTCCGAGAAGCCGTTGCCGAATTCGCGGCCGGTGATGTAGAGCTCAAAGCGCTCAGTCACTTCGGGGCGCTCGTCATTGGCACGGGCCAGCGGCGAGATTTCGGTGGGGTGTTCCATGATGAAGGTGGGGTTCCACAGCTTTTCTTCCACCACTTCCTCGAAGTACAGCACCTGCAGGCTGGCCAGGGTGCGGGTGGACAGCTTGTCCTTTTCTTCCTTCATGCCCAGCTTCTTCAGGGCATTGGTCAGCCATTCGCGGTCATTCACGTTGTCACCGGCTTCGGTGTACTTGACGATGGCTTCCACAATGGTCAGGCGCTCGAACGGGGCTTCCAGATCCACGGCCTTGCCGCCGTAAGTCAGGTGCAGCGTGCCCACGGCCTTTTGGGCGGCGTCGCGGATCAGCGCTTCGGTGTAGTCCATCAGGTCGCGGTAGTTCCAGTAGGCCGCGTAGAACTCCATCATGGTGAACTCGGGGTTGTGGCGCACCGAGATGCCTTCGTTGCGGAAGTTGCGGTTGATTTCGAACACGCGCTCAAAACCGCCGACCACCAGACGCTTGAGGTACAGCTCGGGCGCAATGCGCAGGTACATCTCCTGGTCCAGCGCGTTGTGATGCGTCACAAACGGCTTGGCGTTGGCACCGCCGGGGATGGGGTGAAGCATGGGGGTCTCGACTTCCAGGAAGCCGTTTTGCACCATGAACTCACGCAGACCGGCTACGGCCTTGCTGCGGGCGATGAAGCGGGTACGGGCTTCATCGTCCATCATCAGATCGACGTAGCGCTGGCGGTACTTCTGTTCCTGGTCGGCCATGCCGTGGAACTTGTCGGGCATGGGGCGCAGGCTCTTGGTGAGCATGCGGATCTGGGTGACCTTGATCGACAGCTCGCCGGTCTTGGTCTTCATCAGCACGCCTTCGGCGCCGATGATGTCGCCCAGGTCCCACTTCTTGAAGTCGGCATACAGCTCTTCGCCCACGGCGTCGCGGGTTACATACAGCTGGATGCGGCCGGTGGAATCCTGAATCGTGGCAAAGCTGGCCTTGCCCATGACGCGCTTGAGCATCATGCGCCCGCCTACGCTGACGGTGACAGCTGCGGCTTCCAGGGCTTCGGGCGCCTGCTCGGCGTGGGCGGCAATCAGGGCCGCAGCGCGGTCGGCGGGCTTGAAGTCGTTGGGGAAAGCGGCAACACCCTGGGCCTTGGCGTGTTCGCGCAAGGCTTTGAGTTTTTCGCGGCGCTCAGCGATGAGTTTGTTTTCGTCCTGAGGGGCGGTGTTTTCTACCGCGGAAGAGGTGTTTTGTTCAGTCATGAAAATGAGAGCGCCAGCGTCAAACGCCGGTTGAAGACCAAAAAAGTGGGCGGATGGGTCGCCAGTGACGGCCCAAAACCTGCGATTTTAAGTTTTTTGACGCCGGCCGGGCGCAGCTGTGGCAAATGGGCGTGAAGTGACTGCGGTATGCCCGGTTCCAAGCACCGCTGCACTGGCTTGAAAACTCCTTTATTCATAGCTATATGCGCTTGTGAACTAAGGGGTTTAGGCTGTTTTTACTGATTTTTTGGCTTCAATCCTCGTCAGAGGCACCAATGCCGCTTTTTTCCAGCACATCGGCCACCAGCTCCAGGCGCAGCAAGGGATTGTCCAGCGTCATCAGCTGCTGCTTGATCAGGATAGGCAGCGGCAGCAGCTCGGCCCAGCGGTTGGCTACCCAGGCGCAATCGTCCAGTTGCTGCGGCGTGGGCAGCTGGCTGTGGTCGGGGTCTTGTGCCCGTGCGCGCAGTTGCTGCAGCACCTGGGCCAGGGCGCGGGCCACACTGCGCAGGTGGTCGGGGATGGCGACCTGCGGGTCATCGGCCAGCAATTGCACATCGGCCACCCACAGGCCGTGGGGCAACTGCCAGCTACTGGCGATATGAAAACGCTGTTCTCCCCGGCATTGCAGCTGCATCAGTCCGGGCTGGGAGTTGTCAAGCTGCACGAGCTGGGCTAGCACGCCCTCGGGGTGCAGCTGTTCGGGCTGGGCGCCGGGTTTACGCACCTCCTGCCCGGCTTGCAAGGCCACCACGCCAAACGGTGCCTTGGCCGCCTGGCATTTGCGGACCATGTCCAGATAGCGCACCTCGAATACGCGCAGGCTGAGCAGGCCGCCGGGAAACAGCACGGTGCCCAGGGGGAACAGGGGCAGAGAATGCAGGGTGATGCTATCGGTCATGGTGGGCGGCTATCATCCCATGGAACCGGCGCTACCGCCTTTCACTTCTTTGGACTGAACACCTTCCATGCTGTTTGAGATTCTTACCTTTGTGCTGGACATTGTTGTCGGCCTGATCAGCGGCGCCTGTCTGCTGCGTCTTTACATGCAACAGCAGCGGGTGCCGTTCGGCAATCCCGTGGGCCAGCTGGTTTTTGCCCTGACTGACTGGATTGTTCTGCCGCTGCGCAAGGCGTTTCCCACCAAGGGGCGCTGGGATATGCCCAGCCTGCTGGCCGCCATCTTGCTGGTATTGGTGCAGATGCTGCTGCTGTGGCTGCTCACGGGGGCCGCAGGCTCGGTGCTGGCTCTGCCCTGGTTGGCACTCTGCGCTCTGGCCAAAGTGGCTTTGTCGGGACTGATGGGGATTTTGCTGGTGTTTGCCATCCTGTCCTGGGTCCAGCCTCACTCGCCGATTGCCGGCGTGTTGCAGCGTCTGTCCGATCCGCTGCTCAAGCCGATACGCAAGCTCGTGCCCCTGGTCGGCAACGTGGATTTCTCGGCCTTGATCGGCCTGATTGCGCTGCAGGTGCTGCTGATGGTGCTGGCCTATGTGCAGGCCTGGGGCTTGCGCGCCATTGTCAGCACGGGACTGTAAGCCTGGTCTGAGCATAAAAACAGCGGCCCGCGCAGACAGGATCTGCGCGGGCCGCTTTGTTTTTGCTAGCGCTTTGGCTTATGCCACGGCGTCGGCAGGCAGGCGCTGCAGCATGGCCAGCGAGCTGGAGACGCGGTCGCGCAGTTCGCGGCGGTCCACGATCATGTCCACAGCCCCTTTTTCCTGCAGGAACTCGGCGCGCTGGAAGCCTTCGGGCAGCTTGACGCGCACGGTGGTCTCGATCACGCGGGGGCCGGCAAAGCCGATCAAGGCCTTGGGCTCGGCCATCACGATATCGCCCATGAAGGCAAAGCCGGCGGAGACGCCACCCATGGTGGGGTCGGTCAGCACCGAGATGTAGGGCAGGCCTTTTTTGGCCAAGCGGGTCAGCGCCGCATTGGTCTTGGCCATTTGCATCAGCGACAGCAGGCCTTCCTGCATGCGGGCACCGCCGGTGGCCGTAAAGCAGATGAAGGGCACTTTTTGCTCGATGGCGGTTTCCACGCCACGGGCAAAGCGCTCGCCGACCACGGAGCCCATGGAGCCGCCCATGAAGTCGAATTCAAAGCAGGCCACGACCACATTGATGCTCTTGACCGAGCCACCCATGACGATCAGGGCATCGGTCTCGCCGGTGTTCTCCAGCGCTTCCTTCAGACGTTCGGGGTACTTGCGGCTGTCCTTGAACTTGAGCGGATCGACAGGAATGACTTCCTGGCCGACTTCGTAACGGCCCTCGGCATCGAGGAAATGGTTCAGGCGCGCGCGCGCGCCAATGCGGTGGTGATGGCCGCAAGTAGGGCAGACGTTCTGGTTCTTTTCCAGATCGGTCTTGTACAGCACGCTTTCGCAGCTGGGGCATTTGATCCACAGACCTTCGGGAATCTGCTGTACGCGTTCCGTCGGGTTGGTCTGCTGGATTTTTGCAGGCAGAAGTTTTTCAAGCCAAGACATGGTGTTTCCTTTTCAGTTTCCACTGCACTGCGCGCCACCCGCAACCCATAAGAGCGGCGCGGCGCAGGCACTGGCGCAATCCCGTCAGGGACAGCGAGCAAGGGCCGCCCCGCTGCGAGCTTGTCGTCCCCCTTTCAAGGGGGAAGCGGCAATGCCGCTCAGGGGGAGGCTGATTTCAGGGCAGCATTATGCGTCGAGAGCCTTACGCACACCGCGCAGGAAGTCTATTGCCAGGGGCACGATCTTCTCGTGCGGCTGGCCGTCGAGCAGGTCGATGATGCGGCTGCCGATGATCACGGCATCGGCGACGCGGCTGATGGCATGGGCGGTCTGGGCATCGCGGATGCCAAAACCCACGCCCACGGGAATGCTGACATGCTGGCGGATACGGGGCAGCATGGCTTCCACGGCGCTCGTGTCCAGTGTGCCGGAGCCCGTCACGCCCTTGAGCGAGACGTAGTACACATAGCCGCTGGCCACGCGCGCCACCTGCTGCATGCGCTCTTCGGTGCTGGTGGGGGCCAGCAGGAAGATCAGATCCATGTCGCGGGCCTTGAGCTTGGCAGCGAACTCTTCGCACTCTTCGGGCGGGTAGTCCACGATCAGCATGCCGTCCACGCCGGATTGGGCGGCTTGGTTGACGAAAGCATCGTCGCCGTGGATCTGGTCGTAGCGCTCCACCGGATTGGCATAGCCCATCAGCACCACGGGCGTGGTGGTGTTTTTCTGGCGGAACTCGGCCACATAGGCTAGCACCTGCTTGAGACCCACACCGTTGGCGATGGCGCGGTCGCCCGCGCGCTGGATGGTGGGACCGTCGGCCATGGGGTCGGAGAAGGGGATGCCCAGCTCGATCACATCGGCACCAGCTTCCACCATGCCGTGCATGAGGGAAGGGGTGATGGCGGCGAACGGAAAGCCTGCCGTGACGTAGGGGATCAAGGCCTTACGGCCTTCGGCCTGCAGTGCGTCAAAAGTGGTGGTGATGCGGCTCATAGCTTGTTGTTTCCTCCCGCAGCGCTGGTGCCGTGGGCTGTCTTGGCGCCGTCATGCGTTGGCCCACCCTTGACGGTGAGGCCGCGCATGGAGGGGCGGTCAAAGTATTCGGCCCCCGAGAGATCGGCCACGGTACCGATGTCCTTGTCGCCACGACCGGAGAGGCTGACCAGAATGGATTGGTCGGCGCGCATGGTCTTGGCCAGCTTCATGGCATAGGCCACGGCATGGCTGGATTCCAGCGCGGGAATGATGCCTTCAGCACGGCACAGGTAGTGGAAGGCGTCCAGCGCCTCCTGGTCGGTAATGCCCACGTATTGGGCGCGGCCGAGCTCCTGCAGCCAGGCGTGTTCTGGGCCTACGCCGGGGTAGTCCAGGCCGGCGCTGATGGAATGGGTTTCGGTGATCTGGCCGTTTTCATCTTGCAGGATGAAAGTGCGGTTGCCGTGCAGCACGCCCGAGCTGCCTTTTTGCAGCGAGGCCGAGTGCTTGCCGCTCTCAAGGCCTTCACCGGCGGCTTCCACGCCGATCAGCTGGGTGTTTTCGTAGGGGATGTAGGGGTAGAAAATACCCATGGCATTGCTGCCGCCGCCCACGCAGGCCACCACGGCGTCGGGCTGCTGGTCAGCACCCAGAAATTCGGACATCTGCGTCAGGCACTCGTCGCCAATGACTTTCTGGAAGTCGCGCACCAGCATGGGATAGGGGTGGGGACCAGCCACCGTACCAATGATGTAGAAGGTGTTGTCCACATTCGCCACCCAATCGCGCATGGCTTCGTTGAGGGCGTCCTTCAAGGTCTTGCTGCCCGATTCCACAGGCACGACGGTGGCGCCTAGCAGCTTCATGCGGTAGACATTGGGGCTTTGACGTTTCACGTCCTCGGCACCCATGTAGACGATGCATTCCAGGCCGTAGCGGGCGCAGATGGTGGCCGTGGCCACGCCGTGCTGACCGGCACCGGTCTCGGCAATGATGCGTGGCTTGCCCATGCGCTTGGCGAGCATTGCCTGGCCGATCACATTGTTGATCTTGTGGGCACCGGTGTGGTTGAGGTCTTCGCGCTTGAGGTAGATCTGGGCTCCGCCCATCTCGCGCGACATGCGCGAGGCGTGATAGACGGGCGAGGGACGGCCTACATAGTGGGCCAGCTCTGACTGGAACTCGGCAATGAAGGCCGGGTCGTTCTGGTACTTGGCATAGGCCTCGCGCAGCTCGACCAGGGCGTGGGTCAGGGTTTCGCTGGCAAAGCTGCCACCGTAGCGGCCGAAGTGGCCGCGGGCGTCGGGGAATTGGTAGTCAAACATGTGTCGTCTGCAAATTTGGGGCATCCGCTGCGCGCACGGCAGCGATGAAGCGGTGAATCTTGTGGGCGTCCTTGATGCCCTTGAGCGGCTTGCCATCGGGGCCGTCGGCCTCGACACCAGAGCTCACATCAACGGCCAGCGACAGCCCGCGAGGGCGCACTTGCAAGATGCCATCGGTCACGTTTGCAGGCGTGAGTCCACCAGACAAAACGAGGTGAGAGGCGACGCTTGTTGGCAGGAGTGACCAATTGAATGTTTTTCCGCCTCCGCCATAACCGTCGACATGGGCGTCGAGCAGGATGGCCTGGGCTTTTGAATATCGTTGGGCATATTCTACGAGGTCGAACTGCTTGGCGTCATCCCCAAGGGGTATGCGGGCGGCCCGCATCCATGCCCGGGTACCCAAGGTGGCCTCCAGGCATTGTGCTGGCGATTCATCACCGTGAAATTGCACGCAAGCGCCCGGTATTTCTTCGCAGGCAGCTATCACATTGGAAGCGGGCTCGTTCACGAACAACAGCACGGGCGTGACAAAAGGCGGCAGGCGCCTGGCCAGCTCGGCGGCGCGGGCCACCGATACGGCACGCGGGCTTTTTGCATAGAGCACAAAGCCTATGGCATCGGCTCCGGCGGCCACGGCGGCATCCACGTCCTCTTCACGGGTGAGGCCGCAGATCTTGATTCGGGTTCGGTGCTGTGTGCTGTGCATGGCGTCAGGGTAGCCAGTCATAGGCTGCCGTACGGGTGGGCAGGCCCCATTTTTCCTCATACATGGGGCCGAGAAAATAAAGACCATCCGGCGCGAAGGTAGGGGCGGCGGCATCGCGCGAGCGGGCATCGAGCACCTGCTGCATCCACTCGGGCGGGCATTGCTTCTGGCCGATGTTGATCAGGCAGCCCATGATGTTGCGCACCATGTGGTGCAGGAATGCGCTGCCGTCAAATTCGAAACGCCAGTAGCAGCATTCCATGGGCTCGTCGCCGGGGCGCATGGCGCTGGCGGCGGCCTGGGAGCCGCCGCTGATCAGGCGGCGCGTGATGCGGATGTCGTACAGGGTCTTGACCGGGCTCTTGGCCTGGCAGGCCGAGGCGCGAAACGAGCTGAAGTCGTGTTCGCCCAGCAGGTAGCTGGCGCCTTGCTGCATGGCCTCGCCATCAAGAGGGTAGAACATCCAGCCCACGCGGCCGGCCTCCACGCTGGGGCGCACGGGCGACTGCAGCAGCACATAGGCATAGCGGCGGCCGGTGGCGCAAAAACGCGAGTGAAAGTCTTCAGCGACGGGGTGGGCCCATTGCACGGCGATATCGGGCGGCAAAAAGGTGTTGGTACCGCGCACCCAGGAATAGGGAGCACGCTCCAGCTCGGTGTCAAAGTGCACCACCTGCATGAGGCCGTGGACGCCTGCATCGGTGCGGCCGGCGCAGACGGTGGAGACTTTTTCAGTAGCAAAGCGGCCCAGGGCCGCTTCGAGTTTGTCTTGTACGGTGTTGCCTGAGGACTGGCTTTGCCAGCCGTTGTAGGCCTGACCGTTGTAGCTGACGCCAAGAGCTATGCGCATGGCAATGCCCCTGGCGCGGGGTTCAAATACATCAAATTTCAACCAATCTGGGAGAGCAGGCTCTGGGCCTTGGTCTTGAGATCGCCGTGGGCTTCGGCAATCACTTCTTCTATCAGTGTACGCGCACCGTCGGCATCGCCAATGGCATTGAATTCCTCAGCCAGGGCCAGTTTGGTGGCTAGGGGATCCTCAGGCGTGGTCGGCGCGGCAGCCACTGCGGTCGGCGCGGGGCTGGAGGCAGGGCCGCCGCCCAGATCCAGGCTCAGGCCGCCAAGATCGAAGTCCATGATATGGCTGTTGGCGACCGGGTCTTTGGCTGGCTCCGGAGGCTGCTGTTCGGTTGCGCGCTCCTCGGTCAGACCAGGTGCGCGGGTTTCTGCTGCAGATGGGGTCAGGGGCAGGGTGAAACTGTCCAGATTGAACTCCAGCGCGTCCAGCGAGGTGGCGGCAAAAGCCTGGCTGTTGTCGGCGGGCGCAATCGGTGGCGTGAAGGCCTCCATAGCCGAAAAATCCATGTTCAGACTGTTGTCGGCCGGGGGGGGCGCCGATGTGGGCAGGCTTGCTGCAGGGGGCTGGGCTGCGGGCCGGGAGTCGCTGAACTCCAGAGCGTCAAAGTCCTGAGCGCTGGGCTGAGGAATATGGGCTTCCATAGGCATTGGCTGCGAGGAAAGACTGGCATCGGCCAGACCGCCGGGCAGATCCAGGTCCATGCCCAGATCCATGTCCAGCGGCAAGGTGGCGGGGCCTTCACGGTCATCGTGGGGTGGTTGATAGCCTGACTGAAGCGTTTGATGGGCTGCAGCCAAGCCGGCGGCTCCCACCGCCGTAACGGCCGAGGCGGCTGCGACGCGGCCCATTTGGGTCGATGCGGGTTCGGTGGCCGAGAACTGGGAGGGCATGAACGCCTGAGCGCTGGCTGCCGAGCGGGGCTGGGGGCTGCCGCCGGGCTGGTAGAGGGCGTTGTCGGGATCGAGAATGCGACCTTGATCGGACAGACGCTGCCATTCCACACCCTGGCCCTGGGTCAGGGCGTAGACATGGTTGGCGGTGGCCTCAAAAGACAGGCGGTCGTGACGCTTGGCGTAGATTTCGCCCAGCTTTTGATGCAGGGCCAGGCGGCTCGGAGTGCTGCGCAGCGCTTCCTTGAGGATTTCCTCGGCTTGCAGATCACGGCCGTAGGCCAGGTACACATCGGCTTCGGCCAGAGGGTCCACATCGCCGGCGTCGAGTTGGCTGGGCGAGTAATGCATGGAGTGGCCCGACATCTGGCTGCTGATGCCGGTATCCACGCGCTGGCCGCCGCTGCTGCCAAAAAAGGAGTCGAGTCGGCTGTCAATCAGCGTACTGTCGCCCGCGACGGCTGCAGCCTTGCGGCGCTGTGCCACGCGGTAGCCGCCATAACCGAGCAGCAGGGCCAGAATGGCCGCGCCTGCCAGCGGGATCGTGGGGTCTGCCAGCAGGTTGTCGATAAAACCAGGTTCTGCCGGGACGGGAGCTGGTGCCGCCACGGGGGCAGGCTTGGGTGCCGGAGCGGGCGCCGCCGTTGGCGCGCTAGCGGCAGCGGCAGCGGGTGCTGCATTTTCGGTAGCTGCAGTCGCAGATGGATCCGGGGCTGCAGCCGGTTTGGTGCTGTCTGTTGCGGCGGTGGTCGGCGCAGCGGGGTCTGCCGCTGCTCCAGTGGCCGGAACAGCATCGGGCTTGCTTGCCGCGGCAATCTGGTTCAGTTCGGCGATATTGCGTTTGAGCTCATCGACACGGTTGGACTGGTCTGCCGATTGCTTTTGCTGGGCCAGCTTCTCGTCCTCGGCCACGGCTTTGACGGCGCCCTTGGACAGAGTGAGCTTGTCGGGAGCAGCTGTGCCGGGCTTGGCGTCCTGCACCTGGGCTTGGACCTGGCCCGACGCCGTGCGGCTTGCCGCTTCCACGGGCACGGATGGCGCAGCGCCCGCCAGCAGGCGGCGGAATTCGTTGAAGTCGCGCGACTGGGCAGCCAGGATCTGACGTGCTTCGCGCGGCGATGTGGCCTTGGCAGCTCCAGCGTCGGGCACTTCGATCACGGCGCCGCTGCGCATCTGGTTCACGTTGTCGTTGACAAATGCCTGCGGGTTGCTGCGCAGCATAGCGACCAGCATCTGATCGAGCGAAACGCCTGCGGGGCGATAGCGGGCAGCCAGCCGGCTGGCGGTGTCGCCCGGCTTGATCTTGATGCTCTTCTCGCCTGCGACCTGTGCAGTTGGCGAAGTTGTTTCCGCTGCGCGCTTGCGCGGGGTGCTTTCCTCGCTGCCGCGCTTGTTGCGCACAGAGGAGGCGGCGCGCTCGATTGGTCGCTCTGCAGCCAGCGGTGGAATGGGGCGGGGACGAGGAGCCACTTCAGGAGCCGAGGTCTGGGCGGCGGCCGTGACGACGGGAGCCGGGCGGCGTGCGGCGGGCGGGTCCAGCAGCAGGGTGTAGCTACGCTGCAGATTGCCGGACGTCCAGTTGGCATCGATGACCAGGTCAATAAAAGGATCGTTGACCGGTTGGAAGCTGCTCAGCTGGAGCACGGCCGTGCCATTGGCGCGCTTTTGCACCTTGATGCGCACAGAGCTGGCAATGCCTGAGTATTCCACGCCCTGGGAGCGGAAAGCGGCTGGCGAGGCAATACTGGCCTGCAGATTGTCTGCTTCGGCAGAGGTCAGCTGAGGAATCTCCACTTCGGCGCGCAGAGGCTCGCCAAGAGCGGACTGTACGGTGATGCGGCCCAGTGCGAGTGCCCATGCGTTAGAGGAAGTTAAGCCTGAGAAGGCAAGGGTCGCAGCGGCGAGCGCAGAGAGTTTCCAGCGTTGCATAGGGCATCAAGCGTTGATATGTGCAATCGGGCGAGCAATCTTTTTCTTTTGGCCAGACTCATCCATGCACATTTGTAATTGAAATTTACCCAGTTCAAAAAGAGTCTCGTTGAGCCGGGTACGTGGTTTGCATTGTCAACCACGCTATCGCATTGTGAGCAAAAGCCTGGTGGGTGAAACAGAGGAATGTTGCCGAATGGCAACGAGATACAAGCCAGTGTATCGATGCTGGCTGCTGTGCAGCGGTGCAGGTGGAGCCGGCAGAGCCAAAGCCAGGGCTGTTTCTGCCATGTTACATGGCTGAGATTGTGCCGCAGCGGCGGCCAAGTCAAGAAAAAGCGCCATGCATCTGGACGATGACATGGCGCTGTTTGTGCTGACTCAAATCCGCGTAGCGAATCAGAGCCCTGCCCGGATGGGCATCAAATGCTTGGTGGCAGCAATCAGGCGGCCAGCAAAATGCGCAGCATGCGACGCAGAGGCTCGGCAGCGCCCCACAGCAACTGGTCACCGATCACGAAGGCCGACACATACTCGGGGCCCATGTTCAGCTTGCGCACGCGGCCCACAGCCACTTCCAGGCCGCCGGTGGTGGCGGCTGGCGTCAGTTCCTTGACGGTCAGGGCGCGCTCGTTGGCCACGAACTTCACCCAGGGGTTGCCGTTCTTGATCAGGGCTTCGATCTCCTCGAGAGACAGATCCTTCTTGAGCTTGAGCGTCAGGGCCAGGCTGTGGCAGCGCATGGCGCCGATGCGCACGCACAGGCCGTCCACGGGGATGGTGGCTTCGGTGCCGAGGATCTTGTTGACTTCGGCCTGGCCCTTCCACTCTTCCTTGGACTGGCCGTTGTCCAGCTGGGCGTCGATCCAGGGGATCAGGCCGCCGGCCAGAGGGGCGCCGAAGAATTCGGTGGGCACGTCTTCGCGGATGGTGGTGGCAACCTTGCGGTCGATTTCCAAAATTGCGGAAGCCGGCGTGGCCAGCTCGTCGGCCACGGCAGCGTGGACCACGCCCATGCCCTTGAGCAGTTCGCGCATATGGTTGGCGCCGCCGCCCGATGCCGCCTGGTAGGTCATGGAGGAGACCCATTCCACCAGACCGGCCTTGAACAGGCCGCCCAGGCCCATCAGCAAGATGGAGTTGGTGCAGTTGCCGCCGATCCAGTTCTTGCCGCCGGCGGCCAGCTTGGTCTTGATCAGATCATCGTTGACGGGATCCAGCACGATGACTGCGTTGTCTTCCATGCGCAGCGAAGATGCGGCATCGATCCAGTGGCCGTTCCAGCCGGCGGCGCGGATCTTGGGGAACACGTCCTTGGTGTAGTCACCGCCTTGGCAGGTGATGATGACGTCGCACTTGGACAGTTCGGCGATGTCGTTGGCATCCTTGAGCTGGGTGTGGGTCTTGGCCATGGCCGGAGCCTTGCCGCCGGCATTGGAGGTGGAGAAGAACACAGGCTCGATCAGCTCGAAGTCGCCTTCGGCTTGCATGCGGTCCATCAGCACGGAACCGACCATGCCGCGCCAGCCCACCAAACCCACTAGTTGCTTGCTCATTTGAAACGCCCTTTCAGTATTGAAAACAGTAGCTTGAGACTGCTTCGTCCGGCTCGTCTAGGCCGGAAAGGGCGCACGACGAACCGGGCTGGGTCAGCCGGTAATCGTCTTAATGGTGATTGCGCACGCGTCCACACCGGCTTGAGCAGCAGGTGTTGTGATTTCAGTGATGAAAAGGCGTGTGGCAAACATAAGTGCAGTGATTCTAGCCAATCTGCTGAAATCACTCTTCGTTAAAAATGATAAATGTATTCGTCAATCCGACGAAAAATTCATATTAATTTTGACGTTTTGCTGATTTACGCCTTGAAACCGCATCAATCAGCACGGTGGTCCTGCAAATTTGCCGCTGAACCCAGGGGCGCCTGGGTGCCCCTGCGTTCAGCGGTGCTTGAGCCTTATACCGAGGCCAGGGCCTTGACCACGGCGTCGCCCATCTGGGCGGTGCTGACCTTGGTCGTGCCTTCGCTGTAGATGTCGGCGGTGCGCAGGCCGTCGGCCAGCACTTGTTGCACGGCGGCTTCGATCTTCAGAGCGGCCGCTTCCTGCCCCAGGCTGAAGCGCAGCATCATGGCGGCGCTCAGGATGGTGGCCAGCGGATTGGCAATGCCCTTGCCGGCGATGTCGGGGGCCGAGCCGTGGCTGGGCTCGTACAGGCCTTGCTTTTTGTCGTTCAGGCTGGCGCTGGGCAGCATGCCGATGGAGCCGGTCAGCATGGAGGCTTCGTCGGACAGGATGTCGCCGAACATATTGCCGGTGACCACCACGTCAAAGCGCTTGGGTTCCTTGACCAGCTGCATGGCGGCGTTGTCCACGTACATGTGGTCCAGCGCTACATCGGGGTATTGCTTGGCGACTTCGGTGACCACGTCCTTCCACAGCTGGAAGGTTTCCAGCACATTGGATTTGTCCACGCTGGTCACGCGCTTGTCGCGCTTTTGGGCGGCCTGGAAGGCCACATGGGCAATGCGCTCGATCTCGGGGCGCGAGTAGCGCATGGTGTCGAAAGCTTCTTCGGAACCGGGGAAGTGACCGTCCGGTGCCTCGCGGCGGCCGCGTGGCTGGCCGAAATAGATGTCGCCCGTCAGCTCGCGGATGATGAGGATGTCCAGGCCGGCAACCAGCTCGGGCTTGAGGCTGGAGGCGTGGGTCAGTTCCTTGTAGCAGATGGCGGGACGGAAGTTGGCGAACAGGCCCAGAGCCTTGCGCAGGCCCAGAATGGCTTGCTCGGGGCGCAGAGGGCGGTCCAGCGTGTCGTACTTCCAGTCGCCCACGGCGCCGAACAGGATGGCGTCGGCTTCCTGTGCCAGCTTCAGCGTGGCGGGAGGCAGGGGGTGACCGGAGGCCT
Organism: Comamonas aquatilis; assembly: GCF_965139575.1. NCBI lineage: Bacteria > Pseudomonadati > Pseudomonadota > Betaproteobacteria > Burkholderiales > Comamonadaceae > Comamonas > Comamonas aquatilis. Next base: position 577,084 of record NZ_CBCSIW010000001.1, read on the forward strand.
CGTAGCCCGCGCCGCCCACGGGGGCGGTTTCCATTTGCAGGTCCAGGTTCAGAGCGTTCAGAACCTTGACGGCTTCCGCAATGATTTCTGGGCCGATGCCGTCTCCGGGCAGAACTGCGATCTTCATGATGTTCCTTTTAATTTGATAGCTGCTTACGCCCATTATTCATAGACTTTAGATTCAATTGATATTGAAATCTACGAATTCAAAGCGCTAGCAGCTCATTTATTGATAGTTACTTCTGAACCAGAGTGTGTGCCAGCCAGGGCTTGGTGGCCAGACGCTCGGCTTCGAAGGCCTTGATCTTGTCTTCGTGGCGCAGCGTGAGGCCGATATCGTCAAAGCCGTTGAGCAGGCAGTACTTGCGAAAGGCGATCACGTCGAAAGGGATTTCTTCGCCCTGGGGGCGAACAATGACCTGGCGCTCCAGATCGATGGTCAGCTCGTAGCCGGGGAAGGCATGGACGGCATTGAACAGCTCTTCGATCACGGCTTCGGGCAAGACGATGGGCAGCAGGCCGTTCTTGAAGCAGTTGTTGAAGAAGATGTCGGCAAAGCTGGGGGCCAGCACGGCGCGAAAACCGTATTGATCCAGCGCCCAGGGCGCATGCTCGCGGCTGGAGCCGCAGCCGAAGTTGTTGCGCGCAATCAGGATGGATGCGCCTTTGTAGCGCGGCTGGTTGAGCACGAAGTCGGGGTTGGGCTTGCGATCCGATTCGGGCACGCCGGGCTGGCCGGGCTGGTCCAGATAGCGCCATTCGTCAAACAGGTTCACGCCAAAGCCGGTCTTCTTGATCGACTTGAGGAACTGCTTGGGGATGATGGCGTCGGTATCGACGTTTTCGCGGTCCATGGGGGCGACAAGGCCCTTGTGCACGGTGAATTTTTGCATGGCGTGAATTCCAAGGATCAAGGGGTTCAGCGAGCGGCGCGCTCGATGGCGCTGCCTGCGCTTTGCACGTCCTGGCCAAGGCCCTTGACGGTGTTGCAGGCGGCCATGGTGAAGGCCAGGCCGATCAAAAGAATCGTGACGGAAGGCTTCATGCTCTGTCTCGCTGAAAGATTTTTAGGCGAACTTGCGGATATCGACAAAGTGGCCGTGGATGGCGGCTGCAGCAGCCATGGCCGGGCTGACCAGATGGGTGCGGCCACCGGCGCCTTGTCGGCCTTCGAAGTTGCGGTTGCTGGTGGAGGCGCAGCGCTCGCCGGGCTCCAGGCGGTCGGCATTCATGGCCAGGCACATGCTGCAACCGGGTTCGCGCCATTCAAAGCCGGCGGCCTTGAAGATCACATCCAGGCCTTCGCGCTCGGCCTGCTCCTTGACCAGGCCGGAGCCGGGCACCACCATGGCCAGCTTGATGTTTCTGGCCACTTTCTGGCCCAGTTTCTTGACCACGGCAGCGGCTTCGCGCATGTCTTCGATGCGGCTGTTGGTGCAGGAACCGATGAAGACCTTGTCCACAAAGATGTCGTTCAAAGGCTTGCCGGGCTCCAGCGCCATATAGGTCAGCGCGCGCTCGATGGCGCCGCGCTTGTTGCTGTCCTTTTCCTTGTCGGGATCGGGCACGCAGGCGTCGATGCCCAGCACCATCTCGGGCGAGGTGCCCCAGGTGACCTGAGGCACGATGTCGGCGCCGTTCAATTCCACCACGCGGTCGAATTTCGCATCGGCATCGGAGTGCAGCGTCTTCCAGTAGGCAACGGCGGCATCCCACTCGGCACCGGTGGGGGCCAGGGGGCGGCCCTTGACGTAGCTGATGGTCTTGTCGTCCACGGCCACCAGGCCGGCGCGCGCACCGGCTTCGATGGCCATGTTGCAGACGGTCATACGGCCTTCGATGGACAGGTCGCGGAAAGCTTCGCCCGCGAACTCGATGGTGTAGCCCGTGCCGCCAGCCGTGCCGATCTTGCCGATGACGGCCAGCACGATGTCCTTGGCGGTCACGCCGGGGGCGACCTTGCCGTTGACCAGCACCAGCATGTTCTTGGCCTTCTTGGCCAGCAGCGTCTGGGTGGCCATCACGTGCTCGACTTCCGAAGTGCCGATGCCGTGGGCCAGCGCGCCGAAAGCGCCGTGGGTGGAAGTGTGGCTGTCCCCGCAGACCACGGTCATGCCGGGCAGGGTTGCGCCTTGCTCGGGGCCCATGACGTGCACAATGCCCTGGCCCTTGTCCATGAAGGGGAAGAAGGCGGCCGAGCCGAACTCGGCAATATTGCTGTTGAGCGTGACGATCTGCTCTTTGCTGATTGGGTCGTCAATGCCGTCATAGCCGCGCTCCCAGCCGGTGGTGGGCGTGTTGTGGTCGGCAGTGGCCACCACGGAGCTGATGCGCCACAGCTTGCGGCCGGCCACGCGCAGGCCTTCAAAGGCCTGGGGGCTGGTCACTTCATGGACCAGATGCCGGTCGATGTAGAGGATGGAGGTGCCGTCTTCTTCAGTATGGATGACGTGCTCGTCAAAAATCTTGTCGTAGAGGGTGCGTCCCATGGTTGTCTCGTGGTCGTTGGGTAATCGTGGAGGAGGCTTGGGCGGCGTATGCGCGTCAAGCCGGGCTATGTGTTGTTGTCGCTGCGCCTGCAGGGCACAGGTGTTCCACCAGCAGGCGGGTGGTCACGGGCAGGGCTTCAAAGTCGCGGGCCACCACGCGCAGTTCGCGGCGGGCCCAGTCATCGCTCAGGTGCACGGCGCGCAAATGGCCCACGCCATGCATGAGCTCGAAAGCGCGATCCGGCAAAAGACCAATGCCCAGGCCGTTGTCGATCATGCGGCACATGGCGTCCAGGCTGGTGACCTGAATGCGCTGGTGCAGCGCATGGCCGGCCGTGGCGGCGGCAGCGCGCATGGTCAGGCTGATGGAGGAGCCGGCGTGCAGGCTGACGATGTCCCATTCCAGCACTTCGGCAAAGGCAACGCTTTCGCGTTCGGCCAGTGCATGCTGCTCGGGAACGACGACGACCAATCTATCCTCGCGGTAGGCACGGTGCTGCAGTTGCACATTGCCCTGGCTCAGCTGTACGGTGGTCTGGGTGGCAGAGGTTGCCCCGTTGTTGCCCAAAGTGCAGATGCCGATGTCGGCCGTGCCTTCGGCCACGGCGCTGAGCACGTCGGGGCTCAGATGCTCTTGCAGATCGATCTTGATCTGGTTGTGCTCGCGGGCAAAAACGCCCAGGTCTTCGGGCAGAAACTGCACGATGGCCGACATATTAGCGTGAATGCGCACGTGGCCGCGCACGCCGTCGGCGTATTCACTGAGCTCGCCTTGCATGCGCTCCAAGCCATACAGCACATTGCGTGCATGGTGCAGCAGGCTCTCGCCAGCGGGCGTCAGCGTGACGCCGCGGCTGTGGCGGTACAGCAGGGCGGTATCGACGGTGGCTTCGAGATCGGACAGGCGCTTGCTCACGGCCGAGGCGGCGATGAACTCACGCTCGGCGGCGCGGCCTATGCTGCCCAGTTCGCAGACGGCAACAAACAGCTGCAGGGAGGTGAGGTCTATGCGCCGTGCAAAACTGCGCTCTGAATTCTTCATGGTGGGGCTCTAGTCTTCTCGTTTAGAGAAGTTGTGTGTATTTTTACCGATAAATTATCGTTTATCCATCTTCAAGCACGATGCCTTGCTGGGTAATGGGTCATGATTTTACGATGAGCCACCTGCTGTTTGGCGATGACTCGACTGCGCTGTGCAGGCTGTTATGTCTCTTTCAATTTCATAGCTGAAAGCGCTGGGCGTGATTGAGCTGGTGCAGGATTTCAAGCCTGTTTCATGAGGCAAAGCACACAAAGCTGAAACAAGCTGTGAATCCTCGGTAAAGTGGCCTGCTGCCTCAGGCATATGCTGCAAAAATGTGAGTTATGACCGCTACCTTCCCTTCGCCGCCGGATAGCCCGCAATTCCTGGCCTGCCCTGCAGGCACCCAAGTGACCCTGCGCCCGGCCAAGCCTGTGGCCTGCTGGATGACGATCTCTCTGTCCTTGGTTCTGTCCCTGGGCTCTGTCGCTTTCATGCCGGCCCAGGCCAAGGGCAAGACGGCGGTCAATGCCAAGACCAATGCTTCCAGTGCCTCCCGCCCAGCGGCCAAACCTGCAGCCAAGCCCGGCAAGGCCGCAGCCAAACCGGCCCCCAAGTCTGCGGCACGGGATACCGCTGTGCAAGGCAATAGCCGCAAAGGCAAGCAGGCGCGCGGTGGCCGCGCCGCCGTGGCTGGCGCCGCTGCCGTAGGTGCGGCCGCAGCCGTGGCAGGTCCAACGGGCCTGGAGCAATGGACGCCTGCCAAACCTGCGAGCACGCCGAATGCCGCAGCGCCGGACGAGGCCAGAGACATCGCAGCCTTGCGCCAGGCAGTGGCCGCAGGCGACGCCAAGGCCCAGTACGCGTTGGGTTCGCGCTATCGCTTTGGCAGAGGCCTGCCTCAGGATCTGTCGCAGACCGTGCAGCTGTATCAAAAGTCGGCAGATCAGGGCTTTGCTCCTGCCCAGTCGGATCTGGGCGTGTTGTATGCCAACGGGCGTGGCGTGGTGCGCAACGATGCGCTGGCTGCTCAGTGGTATGGCAAGGCGGCCCAGCAAGGCGATGGCATTGCCCAGAACAATCTGGGTTTGATGTATGCCGAAGGCCGCGGTGTGGCCAAGGATGAGGCGCGCGCTCTGGAGTGGTTTCAGCGCTCGGCGGAAAGTGGTGAAGCCACGGGTCAGTACAGCCTGGGCGTGATGCTGTCTGGCGGCCGCGGCACCAAGGAAGATGGCAAGGCGGCGCTGCGCTGGTTCGAGAAAGCGGCGGAGCAAGGCCTGGTCGATGCCCAATACAACGTGGGCATGATTTATGCCGAAGGCGTGGTGGTGCCCCAGGATCTGGGCCGCGCTGCGCAGTGGATGGAGAAAGCCGCCAAGCAGGGCAATGCCTCGGCGCAGTCCACTCTGGGCTTTCTCTATGCCAACGGCCAGGGCGTGCCGCAGGATATGGGCCGTGCTGCCCAGTGGTTTGAGCGCGCGGCCAAGCAGGGCTATACGTTGGCTCAGTCCAATCTGGCAGCGGTCTATGCCAGCGGCCAGGGAGTGGAGAAGAGCGCGGAGCAGGCCTATTTCTGGCTGCTGGTGGCCCAGCTCAAAGATCCTTCGCTGCAATCGCGCCTGCAAGCGGCGCAACAGGAACTCAAGCCGGCAGATCGTGTGCGCGTGCAGCGCAAGGCGCAGCAGTGGAAGCCGGTCAAGGAATCCTGAGCCTTATCTGATTCAAATTCGATAGCGGTCAGTGCTTGATTGATATAGAAAAAGCCCGTAAATCACCTGAAATCAGGTGGCTTACGGGCTTTTTGCTACCGCTTGGGCGTCGGTTTAGCTGAAGAAGCTCTTCAGGCGATCGGTCCAGCTTTCGCCGCTGGGCGAGTGCTTGGAGCCGCCTTTTTTCAGCGACTCATCGAGCTCCTTGAGCAGCTTGCGCTGGTGCTCGGTGAGCTTGACCGGCGTTTCCACCACGATGTGGCAATACAGATCGCCGGGGTAGCTGGAGCGAATGCCCTTGATGCCCTTGCCGCGCAGACGGAACTGCTTGCCGGCCTGCGTGCCTTCGGGGATGTCAATCGCAGCCTTGCCAGCCAGCGTGGGGACTTCGATCTCGCCACCCAGGGCGGCGGTGATGAAGCTCACCGGCACATTGCAGTGCAGATCGTCGCCGTCGCGCTCGAAGATATCGTGGTCCTTGATGCGGATCTCGATATACAGATCGCCTGCCGGGCCCCCATTGGTGCCTGGCTCGCCGTTGCCGGCGGAGCGAATGCGCATGCCGTCGTCGATGCCGGCAGGAATCTTCACTTCCAGCGTCTTCTGGCGCTTGACCTTGCCCTGGCCGCCGCAGCTGGTGCAGGGCTCGGGGATGATCTTGCCGGTGCCGCGGCAGTGTGGGCACGATTGCTGCACGCTGAAAAATCCCTGGCGCATCTGCACGCTGCCCATGCCGTTGCAGGTGGAGCAGGTCTTGGCGCTGGTGCCGGGCTTGGCGCCGCTGCCATGGCAGTTGTCGCAGTTGTCCCAGCTGGGGATGCGGATTTGCGCGTCCTTGCCCTTGGCGGCTTCTTCCAGGCTGATTTCCATGGAGTAGCTCAGATCGTTGCCGCGATAGACCTGACGGCCACCACCGCCCCGGCCGCCACGGCCCTGGCTGAACATATCGCCAAAGATGTCGCCAAAAGCTTCGGCAAAACCGCCAAAGCCTTCGCCGCCACCCATGCCTCGGTTGGGGTCCACGCCCGCGTGGCCGTACTGGTCGTAGGCCGCACGTTTCTGGGCGTCCGAGAGCATCTCGTAAGCCTCTTTGACTTCCTTGAACTGCTCTTCGGCCTCTTTGGCCTTTTCACCCTGGTTGCGGTCGGGGTGGTGCTTCATCGCCAGTTTGCGATAAGCCTTCTTGATTTCTTCGTCCGAGGCGTTTTTGGCAACGCCCAGAACTTCGTAATAGTCGCGTTTGGACATGTTGGTTTCCGGTCGGGTAGAACAGGAACGCCGCGCCAGTCCCTTATCAGAGTCTGGCGCGGCGGCAAGTGGTCAGTGCTCAGGCAAAAACCAGCCTGCGCTTAGTCCTTCTTGACTTCCTTGACTTCAGCGTCAACCACGTTGTCGTCGGCCGCGGCAGACGATGCGCTGGCACCGGCCGCGCTGGAGGCTGCGGCTTGTGCACCGCCGGCAGAGGCTTGTGCGTCGGCGTACATCTTCTCGCCCAGCTTCTGGCTGGTGGTCATCAAGGCCGTGGTCTTGGCGTCGATGGCGTCCTTGTCCTCGCCCTTCAAGGCTTCTTCCAGTTCCTTCACGGAAGCTTCGATGGCCGACTTTTCAGCCGCATCGAGCTTGTCGCCGTGTTCGGCCAGGCTCTTGGTCACGCTGTGGACGGCAGCTTCACCCTGGTTCTTGGCTTGCACCAGTTCCAGCTTCTTCTTGTCGTCGGCAGCGTTGAGCTCGGCGTCCTTGACCATCTTCTGGATTTCTTCATCCGACAGGCCGGAGTTGGCCTTGATGGTGATCTTGTTTTCCTTGCCGGACGCCTTGTCCTTGGCAGAGACGTTCAAGATACCGTTGGCGTCGATGTCGAAAGTCACTTCGATCTGAGGGATGCCACGGCCCGAAGGTGGAATGCCTTCCAGGTTGAACTCACCCAGCAGCTTGTTGCCCGAAGCCATTTCGCGCTCGCCCTGGAACACCTTGATGGTCACGGCAGGCTGGTTGTCTTCGGCCGTCGAGAAGGTCTGTGCGAACTTCGTAGGGATGGTCGTGTTCTTGGTGATCATCTTGGTCATGACGCCGCCCAGGGTTTCGATACCCAGAGACAGAGGAGTCACGTCCAGCAGCAGCACGTCGGAACGCTCGCCACCCAGCACCTGGCCTTGCACGGCAGCGCCCACGGCCACGGCTTCGTCAGGGTTCACGTCCTTGCGGGGTTCCTTGCCGAAGAATTCCTTGACCTTTTCCTGCACCTTGGGCATGCGGCTCATACCGCCGACCAGGATGATGTCGTCAATGTCGGACACAGAAATACCGGCGTCCTTGATGGCGGTGCGGCAAGGAGCGATGGTTCGCTCGATCAGCTCTTCCACCAGCGATTCCAGCTTGGCGCGGGTCAGCTTGATGTTCAGGTGCTTGGGACCCGATGCGTCAGCCGTGATGTAGGGCAGGTTGATGTCGGTCTGGGCCGAGTTCGACAGTTCGATCTTGGCCTTTTCGGCAGCTTCCTTCAGGCGTTGCAGGGCCAGCACGTCCTTGGACAGGTCAACGCCTTGTTCCTTCTTGAACTCGGAGATGATGTACTCGATGACGCGCTGGTCGAAGTCTTCGCCGCCCAGGAAGGTGTCGCCATTGGTCGACAGCACTTCGAATTGCTTTTCGCCGTCCACATCGGCGATTTCGATGATGGACACGTCGAACGTACCGCCACCCAGGTCATACACGGCCACCTTGCGGTCGCCCTTGCCAGCCTTGTCCAGGCCAAAGGCCAGAGCCGCAGCGGTAGGTTCGTTGATGATGCGCTTGACTTCCAGACCGGCGATGCGGCCGGCATCCTTGGTGGCCTGGCGCTGAGCGTCGTTGAAGTAGGCGGGCACGGTGATGACGGCCTCGGTCACGGGTTCGCCCAGGAAGTCCTCGGCGGTCTTCTTCATCTTGCGCAGCACTTCGGCGCTGATCTGGGGGGCGGCCAGCTTCTGGTCGCGCACTTGCACCCAGGCGTCGCCGTTGTCGGCCTTGACGATCTGGAAGGGCATCAGAGCGATGTCTTTTTGAACTTCGGCTTCGTCAAACTTGCGGCCGATCAGACGCTTGGCAGCGTAGATGGTGTTGCGGGGGTTGGTGACGGCCTGGCGCTTGGCGGAGGCGCCGACCAGGATTTCGCCGTCTTCTTGATAGGCAACGATGGAAGGTGTGGTGCGAGCGCCTTCGCTGTTCTCGATCACACGTGTGGTGTTGCCGTCCATGATGGCCACGCAGCTATTGGTGGTGCCCAGGTCAATACCGATAATTTTTCCCATGTTTTTCTCCGTAATTTGTTGAATATTTGCTTGATTAGTCACTTGTGGGCGTTGCGGGCGGCTTCAAGAGCCGTCACTCACAAATTTGTGCTGCGCCGCACAAGTTACCTGGCGCCGCTTTAGCTCTGGGCCACTGTCACCAGGGCGGGGCGCAGAATGCGGTCGGCGATCATGTAGCCTTTTTGCAGCACGCTCACCACGGTGTTGGCGGGCTGCTCGGCAGGCACCATGCTGATGGCCTGATGATAGTGGGGGTCGAACTTCTCGCCGGCGGCCGGGTTGATGGCGATGACCTTGTTTCGCTCCAGGGCCTGCGTCAGCTGACGCAAGGTGGCATCGGCGCCTTCGCGCAACTGCTCGGGCGTGGCGTTCTGGATGCCCAAAGCGGCGTCCAGGCTGTCGCACACTGGCAGCAGGCTTTCGGCAAAGCTTTCGATACCGAACTTGCGGGCTTTGCTCACGTCGTCATCGGCGCGGCGGCGCACGTTTTCGGCTTCGGCCTTGGCGCGCAGATACTGGTCGGCCAGTTCGCTGCTCTTGGCTTTGAGTTCTTCCAGCTCGGCCTTCAGACGTTCCACCTCGTCCGAAGCATTGGCGGCCATGGCAGCCTCGATTTCCTCGGGGGCTGCGTCGTGCAAAGGGTTGAGTTTGTTGTTTTCAGACATAGTCAGAGGGCTTCAATCAAGTAACTAAAGACGATTCCTTCACCAGATAGGCATCGCAGGCACAATTTCAAGCCTTGCCAGGGTGATGGGGCGCGCAGTTGTCAGCTGCCGTGCTGCAACTGCATTCCAGAAGATCTCTGGTGGGGTTACCCCGGCTGCAACACCGGGTTTATGCGGCCTCAAGTGTACAGATACTGGACGGGTACGCTAGAATCTAACGTTTTGCCTTGCCGCACCACTACAAGACGCAGTGGGCGGCGTTTTCCCAAAAGGAGTTGTGATGCGTCATTACGAAATCATTTTGTTGATCCATCCGGATCAGAGCGAGCAAGTTCCCGCCATGCTGGAACGCTACAAGGGCATGATTGCCGCTGGTGGCGGTAAGGTGCATCGCGAAGAAGACTGGGGCCGTCGTCAGCTGGCTTACATGATCAACAAGCTCGCCAAGGCTCACTACATGTGCCTGAACATCGAAGCCGACCAGGCTGTGATGGCTGAACTGGAACATGCCTTCAAGTTCAACGATGCAGTGCTGCGTCACCTGACTGTTCAAAAGAAGAAGGCTGATACAGCTCCTTCCTCGATGATGAAGACAGTTGAGCGCGAAGAAGCACGCAAGGCTAATCAAGCCGAGCACGCCTAAGCATCAAGTAACTCTGAAGGAGTGCAAAACCACGTTGCTTTGACGGGAACCCTCGCCGAGCTGAATGCTCTGCGTTACACCCCCGCCGGATTGCCAGCTCTTGATTTGCGTATCGAACACAGTTCGCAGCAACAGGAAGCCGGCAGTGCACGCAACGTGATGGCATCTGTCAAGGCTGTGGCCTTTGGTCCGCTGGCTGAGAAGCTGGCCCGCCAGGCACCGGGTAGTCAATGGAGCTTTCAAGGCTTTCTGGCAACTCCGCGCAACACCAAGATGCTGGTTCTGCACATTCAGGACATTCAACAAAACTAATTTTCAAGAGGTCCAGAAATGGCCACGTTCAAGAAATTCAACAAGGACAAGCGTCCTAAGCGCAACACCCAGTCGCTGCTGTTCAAGCGCAAGCGCTTCTGCCGCTTCACCGTCGCCGGCGTCGAAGAAATCGACTACAAGGATGTGGACACCCTGCGTGACTTCATCGCTGAAAACGGCAAGATTGTGCCCGCACGCCTGACCGGCACGCGCGCCATCTACCAACGTCAGCTGAACACTGCCATCAAGCGCGCTCGCTTCCTGGCTCTGGTTCCCTACTCTGACCAGCACAAGATCTAAGGAGCACGAACATGCAAATCATTCTGCTCGACAAGGTTGTTAACCTGGGTAACCTGGGCGATATCGTCAAGGTCAAGGACGGCTACGCTCGCAACTTCCTGATTCCTACGGGCTCTGCTCGTCGCGCCACGGCTGCTGCCAAGGCTGAATTCGAAGCCAAGCGCGTGGAACTGGAAAAGGCTGCTGCTGAAAAGCTGGCTGCTGCCCAAGCCCTGAGCGAAAAGCTCAACGGCGCTGCTGTGAAGATCACGCAAAAGGCTGGCGTTGATGGCCGTTTGTTCGGTTCCATCACCAATGCCGACATCGCTGAAGAACTGGTCAAGGCCGGCTTCCCAGTGAACAAGTCGCAAGTGCGCATGCCTAACGGTCCTCTGAAGATGGTTGGCGACGCTACTGTTGTGGTGGCTCTGCACACTGATGTGGCTGCAGAAGTCTCCGTGTCGGTGTACGGTGACCACTCCTAATCCCTGAAGTTTCTTCAGTGATGACAAAAAGCCGCCTTCGGGCGGTTTTTTGTTTTTGGCGGCAATATCTTGCGCCTGTTTTTATAGTCACCCTGGAGTGACTAAGCTTCTGCCTCCCGCTACGATGCAAGGCTGTCTCTAGGAATTTCATGTCGTCTGTAATGCCCCCGCTTGATCTTGATGATGCTTTCGCGCCGGTGCCGCCCATCGCGGACCAGCAGGTGGCGCAGTTGCGCGTGCCGCCGCACTCCATGGAGTCCGAATCCAGCGTGCTTGGCGGTCTGCTGCTCGATAACAGTGCCTGGGAGCGGGTGGGGGACTTGCTGGGTGAGGGCGACTTCTACCGCCACGAGCACAAGCTGATTTACGAGGCGATTGCCAAGCTGATCAATGCCAGCAAACCGGCGGACGTGATCACGGTGTACGAGCATCTGCAGGGCATGGGCAAGGCCGAGGAAATCGGCGGCCTGCTGTACCTGAATCAGCTGGCACAGTACGTGCCCAGCGCCACCAATATCCGCCGCTATGCGGAAATCGTGCGCGAGCGCGGCATCTTGCGCAAGCTGGTCACGGCCAGCGATGACATTGCCACCAATGCCTTCAACCCGCAGGGCAAGACGGTGGAGCGGATTCTGGATGAGGCCGAACAGAAGATTCTGGCCATCGGCGAAGAAGGCTCGCGCATGAAGCAGGGCTTTCAGTCACTGGACACCCTGGTGGTGGACTTGCTGGACCGGGTTCAGGAGATGGCCGACAACCCCATGGATGTGACCGGTGTGCCTACGGGCTTTGTCGATCTGGATCGCATGACCTCGGGTCTGCAGGCTGGTGACCTGGTGGTGCTGGCCGCGCGCCCCTCTATGGGCAAGACCTCGTTTGCGGTGAATATTGCCGAGCATGTGGCGCTCAACGAAGGTCTGCCGGTTGCCATCTTCTCCATGGAAATGGGTGCCGCTCAGCTGGCGGTGCGTATCGTGGGTTCCATCGGTCGCGTCAACCAGGGCAATCTGCGCACCGGCAAGCTCAACGACGATGAGTGGCCGCGTCTGACCGAGGCCATCGAGCGCCTGCGCACCGTGTCGCTGCACATTGACGAGACGCCCGGCCTCTCGCCCACCGAGCTGCGTGCCAACGCCCGTCGCCTGGCGCGCCAGTGCGGCAAGCTGGGTCTGATCGTGGTCGACTATTTGCAGCTGATGAGTGGTTCGGGCTCGGCCGCCAGTTCGGACAACCGTGCCACCGAGCTGGGTGAAATTTCCCGGGGCTTGAAGATGCTGGCCAAGGAGCTGCAATGCCCGGTGATTGCGCTGTCCCAGCTCAACCGCTCGGTGGAGCAGCGCACCGACAAGCGCCCCATGATGTCCGACCTGCGCGAATCGGGCGCCATCGAGCAGGATGCCGACATCATCATGTTCATCTACCGCGACGACTACTACAACAAAGAGTCCAAGGAGCAGAATATTGCCGAGGTCATCATCGGCAAGCAGCGTAACGGCCCTACAGGTACCTGCAAGCTCTACTTCCAGAAGAACCAGACGCGCTTCGAAAATCTGGCTGCCGGTTACGGCAGCGACGAGTATTAAAAGCATAGCTGCTAGCGCATTGCTTCAAAGGACTTCAGATGGTTTTCAGTCTGAAGTCTGTGAGTGCTGTGCGCTGGTAGCTCATTAATTGACATCCATAAAAAAGCCCGCAAGGCATGATGCCTGCGGGCTTTTGCTTGTCGCGTCAGCGTTTCAGCTGCGCAGCACGTAGATGCTCAGACCTATCAGGCTTGCCGCCAGCACGCCGCAAGCCCAGGCCAAGCGCTGGGCGCCAATGCGCAAGGCGCCCACGGTGGCCACCACCTGTGCATTTTGCTGGGCCAGCTTCTCGATGATCTCCAGCGACTGGCGCTGGGATTGTTCCAGCTGGTCAATGCGCTCGTCCAGGCCACGAATCAGCAACAAGGCCTGCTCGCCCGAAGATTGGGGCGGCGACAGGCGCTGGCTGGTCTGCTGAGCGGCATCGCTCTGGGCATGGGCTTCGGCCTGCTCCTCTTTTTTCTTCAGAAGACCCTGGGCGGCTTTGACCACCTGGGGTGTGGCCTTGATCACATCGCCCCAGGGGACCATCTTGAGTGCGCTGATCCAGCTGATCGCCATGGCTTAGAGCACCTCGCTAGCAAAGTCCGCCAGACGCGAGCGTTCGCCGCGTGCCAGCGTGATGTGGCCGCTGTGGGGCCAGCCCTTGAAGCGGTCCACCACATAGGTCAGGCCCGAGCTGCCTTCGGTCAGGTAGGGGGTGTCGATCTGCGCCAGATTGCCCATGCAGATGATCTTGGTGCCGGGGCCGGCACGGGTGATCAAGGTCTTCATCTGCTTGGAGGTCAGATTTTGCGCCTCGTCGATGATCACGTACTTATTCAGAAAAGTACGGCCGCGCATGAAGTTCATGCTCTTGATCTTGATGCGGCTGCGGATCAGCTCATTGGTGGCTGCGCGCCCCCATTCGCCGGCGTTGCCGCCATCACCCTTGGCCAGGAACTCCAGGTTGTCGTCCAGTGCGCCCATCCAGGGCCCCATTTTTTCCTCTTCCGTGCCGGGCAGAAAACCGATGTCCTCGCCCACGCTCACAGTGGCGCGGGTCATGATGATTTCGGTATAGCGGCGTTCGTCCAGCACCTGGGCCAGGCCGGCGGCCAGGGCCAGCAAGGTCTTGCCGGTGCCGGCCGTGCCGGTGAGGGTGACAAAGTCCACCTCGGGGTTGACCAGCAGATTCATGGCGAAGTTCTGCTCGCGGTTGCGCGTGGACACGCCCCAGACGGCATTCTTGGGGTTGCCGAAATCGCGCAAGGTCTTGAGCACCGCTGTCTTGTCGCGGATTTCAGTCACGCGCATATAGAGGTTGGGCTCGCCCGGTGCTTCGTAGTAAACGAACTGATTGATCATCAGCTGATCCACCACCGAGCCGCTGACGCGGTAATAGGTGATGGCGCCTTCCTGCCAGCTTTCCACATGCTTGCCGGCCTTGGCCCAGAAATCGCGGGGCAGGGCCATGGCGCCGGAATACAGCAGATCACCGTCTTCCAGCACCTTGTCGTTTTGGTAGTCCTCGGCGGCCAGACCCAGCGCGCGGGCCTTGACGCGCATATTGATGTCCTTGGACACCAGCACGACTTCGCGTTCCTTGTGCTGTTCGCGCAAAGCGGCAACCACGCCCAGGATCTGATTGTCGGCCTTGCCTTGGGGCAGGCTGTCAGGTAGGGCAGCGGTCAGTGCATGGGTCTGGAAGTACAGCGTACCCAGAGCGCTGCGCTGGCCGGTGGCATTCAGCGGCAAGCCCTTGTCCAGGCCGTCGGCGGGCTGGGAGGCTACCAGCGAATCCAGCGTACGGCTGACCTGGCGGCCGTTGCGCGCCACTTCGGTCATGCCCTTTTTATGGTTGTCCAGCTCTTCCAGCACCACCATGGGCAGGAAGATATCGTGCTCCTCAAAGCGGAACAGGCTGGACGGATCGTGCAGCAGCACATTGGTGTCCAGCACGAACAGCGTCTTGGGGCCGGTGCGCGAGTGGCGCGCGCGGCGAGTGGCGCTCTTGCCCGTAGGTGTGGCGGGGTTGGCCGCAGCTGCGGTGACTGGAGCTGCCGGGCTTGTGTCTGGCGTCTTGCGGCCGCGCGCTCTGGTGGCGGAGGTTGTTGCCGGAGCCGCTTGGCCGTTGGCAGCGGGCGTGCTGCGGCGCGCCTTGCCGTTGGCTGCAGCGGCCGGCGTGGCCGTTGCAGCAGTATTCAGATCGTCGTTGACTGCCGCCACATTCTTGGGATTGTGGCTGGACAAAAAGGCTTCTGCGGAAAGCTTTGCGGCGCGGTGGCCGGGTGCGGGAGGCAGGGGCATAGTGGACGAACCGTTCCTCAACAAGGGTCAAAAAGCACAAAGCCGCCTGGAAACCGAGGCGGCTTTGATCGGGTGAAAAAGAGAAACTCTGTTGCACTGGGGCATGGGCCCATTATGCATAGCTCAGCAGCCTTGGAAGGCAGATTTCTCGATTCTTGGCAGCTGCAGCACGATAAAGACTTTGAATCGCGGTGTGTCGGTGCTTCAAAGTCTCAAGGCGCTGGTTTAGGCAACCTTTTTGTCTTGTGTCTTCATGGCTTTGACCGCCGCGAGCACTTCGTCCACATGGCCGGGAACCTTGAGGCCGCGCCACTCTTGTGCCAGCAGGCCGTCTGCGCCGACCAGGAAGGTGGAGCGTTCGATGCCCTTGACCTTCTTGCCGTACATGATCTTGTTCTTGACCACGCCGAACATGTGACACATCTTTTCTTCGGTATCAGCGATCAACTCGAAGGGCAGCTCGAGCTTGCCCTTGAAGTCGTTGTGCGAATTCATGTTGTCGCGAGACACACCGAACACCGTAGCACCGGCCTTCACAAAGTCCTTGTACTTGTCGCGGAACTGCATAGCTTCCGTGGTACAACCGGGCGTATTGTCCTTGGGGTAGAAATACAGGATCAGAATCTGGCCTGTATGGGAGGTGTTGGACACCTTGATCCCGCCGGTTGCGTTGGCTTCGAATTCGGGAAGGGGTTTGTTGACAACGATAGCCATGCGCTTGTATCTCTCGGGTGTATTCGTTGAAATGCCGAGGGTGTTCGTCGATATTGTTATTTTTGTTGCGAATTACCCCCAGCCGCAGCCTGCGATTTTACCCTGAAATACGTATTTGCCTCAATGAGGGGCGAGGAGTCTACTCCAAGAGTAGGGCCGCAACCACGTTACGGCCTTCGCCAGAAAGGATGTTGTATGTCCTACAGGCTGCTGGGGTATCCATGGTTTCCAGGCCCAGGCGTCTGGCCATCAAAGGCTTGAGCCAGGCGGCCGGCGGAAAGCGGTTCTTGCTGCCGCTGCCAAAAATGATGACTTCCGCATCGAGCTTTGCCAGCTCTTCAAAGTGCTCGGCAGTCAGATCCTCGAACTTTCGGCAATTCCATTCCTTGAGCAGGCCGTGTGAGCCCAGCAGCAGGCTGTGCGCGTAGTTTTGCTTGTCTACCGCCAGCCAGCCCGGGCCATAGCCGGTGATGGATTGCGCGTCGGATTTGTCGGCCTGGAATTTCATGGTGCAAGAGTGTGCGCAATCGCAGGCGATTGCGGGGGCGATGGCTGGGGTCTCCATGCAGCGAGGGTGGGGACATTGCTGCTCGGCGGAACTGTGGTCAAATTATAGGTTTCACCGTGGTGTAACGTGCATCATGGCGTGCTTGAAATCCTTACCCCCTTCATTCGCATGAAAACCGTTCAAAAATCCGCCAAACTTGCCAACGTCTGTTATGACATCCGCGGGCCGATCATGGACGCGGCGAAGAAGATGGAAGACGATGGCCAGAAGATCATCAAGCTCAATATCGGCAATCTGGCCGTGTTTGGCTTCGATGCGCCCGAGGAAGTCCAGCAGGACATGATCCGCAACCTGCCCAACTCGGCCGGTTACTCCGACAGCAAGGGCATCTTTGCCGCCCGCAAGGCCGTGATGCACGAAACCCAGCATCAGGGCATCAAGGGCGTGACGCTGGACGATATCTACCTGGGCAACGGCGCCTCCGAGCTGATCAGCCTGGCCACCAATGCCTTGCTGGATACCGGTGATGAAATGCTGGTGCCGGCCCCCGACTATCCGCTGTGGACGGCGGCCACCAGCCTCTCGGGCGGCACGCCCGTGCACTATATGTGCGACGAGGCCAACGGCTGGATGCCCGATATGAAGGATTTGCGCAGCAAGGTCACGCCGCGCACCAAGGGCATCGTGGTCATCAACCCCAACAACCCCACAGGCGCGCTGTACTCCAAGGAGTTGCTGCTGGAAATCGTGGAGGTGGCGCGCGAGCACGGCTTGGTCATTTTTGCCGACGAGGTCTATGACAAGGTGCTGTACGACGATGCCAAGCACGTGCCTCTGGCCAGCCTGTCCATCGACGTGCTGACCCTGACCTTCAACTCCCTGTCCAAGGCTTACCGCTCCTGCGGCTACCGTGCGGGCTGGATGGTGATTTCGGGCGACAAAAAGCCTGCCAAGGATTACATCGAAGGCTTGAACATGCTTTCGAACATGCGTTTGTGCGCCAATGTGCCCGGCCAGTGGGCCGTGCAGACGGCCCTGGGCGGTCACCAGAGCATTGACGAACTGGTGCAGGAAGGCGGCCGGCTGCGCGTGCAGCGCGATCTGGCCTGGGAGCTGATCAACGCCATTCCCGGCGTCAGCTGCGTCAAGCCCCAGGGTGCGCTATACATGTTCCCGCGCCTGGACCCCGAGGTCTATCCCATCAAGGACGACCAGGAGTTCTTCCTCGAAGTGCTGCAGGAAACCAAGGTGATGCTGGTGCAGGGCACGGGCTTCAACTGGCCCAACCCCGATCACTTCCGGATTGTCTTTTTGCCGCATGACGCCGATCTGCGCGAAGCCATCAACCGTCTGGCTTCCTTCCTCGAGAAGTACCGCAAGCGCCACGGCACCGACAAGCCCAAGGCGGTCGATGCCAGGGTGCTCAAGGCAAGCAAGGCTGAAAAGGCCGCGTAACACTTTCTTTTTGATAGCTTGAAGCGCTTGTCAATCAAGGGCTCAAGTGTTTTTTTGACCTGAAGTAGTTTATGAAACCAATCCAAGTAGGCCTGTTAGGCATTGGCACCGTGGGCAGCGGTACTTTCAATGTGCTGGAACGCAACCAAGACGAGATTCGCCGTCGTGCGGGTCGTGGCATTGAAATTACCATGGTGGCCGACTTGGATACCGAGCGCGCCAAGAGCGTGGTGGGTGACAAGGCCAAGGTGGTTGGCGATGCCCGCGAAATCATCGCCAACCCCGAGATCGACGTGGTGGTCGAGTTGATTGGCGGCTACGGCATTGCCAAGGCCCTGGTGCTCGAAGCGATTGCCGCCGGCAAGCATGTGGTCACCGCCAACAAGGCGCTGCTGGCCGTGCACGGCTCTGAAATCTTCAAGGCCGCGGCCGAGAAGGGCGTGATCGTGGCCTATGAAGCCGCTGTGGCTGGTGGCATTCCCATCATCAAGGCGCTGCGCGAAGGTCTGACCGCCAACTCCATCCAGTGGGTGGCCGGCATCATCAACGGCACAACCAACTTCATCCTGTCCGAAATGCGCGACAAGGGCCTGGACTTCGACGTGGTGCTCAAGGAAGCCCAGCGTCTGGGTTACGCCGAAGCCGACCCGACCTTCGACATCGAAGGCGTGGACGCCGCCCACAAGGCCACGCTGATGAGCGCCATCGCTTTCGGCATTCCCGTGCAGTTCGACAAGGCGCACGTGGAAGGCATTACCAAGCTGTCTTCGGCCGACATCAAGTACGCCGAGCAACTGGGCTACCGCATCAAGCTGCTGGGCATCACCAAGCGCACGGACAAGGGCATCGAGCTGCGCGTTCACCCTTCGCTGGTGCCTACCAAGCGCCTGATCGCCAATGTGGAAGGCGCGATGAACGCCGTGGTCGTGCATGGCGATGCCGTGGGCACCACCTTGTACTACGGCAAGGGCGCAGGTTCCGAGCCCACCGCTTCGGCCGTGATTGCCGATCTGGTGGACATCGCCCGTCTGCAAGGCGCTGACGCGGCCCACCGCGTGCCGCCTCTGGCCTTCCAGAGCCACACGCTGCGCGAAGCCGGCAAGGATCTGCCCGTGCTGCCCATGAGCGAAGTGGTGACCAGCTACTACCTGCGCATCAGCGTGTCCGATGAAGCCGGCGTGCTGGCCAAGATCACCGGTATTCTGGCCAACACCGGCATCAGCATCGATGCCGTGCTGCAGCGCGAAGCCGATGAAGTGGGTGGCGAGGGCTCGACCCAGACCGACCTCATCATCCTCACGCACGATACGCGCGAAGGCGATATGGACAAGGCGCTGGCCGAAATCCAGAGCCTGCCCACCGTGCTGGCGCCCATCAACCGCATCCGCAAGGAAGAGCTGAACTGATTGGAGTTCACCCCCTGAGCGGCTTTGCCTAGGCGGCCCCGCCGCTTCCCCCTCTCTGCTTCGCGGAAGGGGACGACACCATCGCTGCGGGTCGGCCCTTGCTTGGTGTCACTGACCTAGGTCAGTGGCCGTTCCCAACATGATGGTTTCGGAGGTTGGCATGTCTGATTGCACTCAACCCGGATTTGTCCCTGTTCAGTGCGATGAGCGCACTGCAGGTCTTCTCAAAGGCTGGCGCCTCATGGCGCCGGCCTTTTTTGCTTTTGCGGCGACGGGCGCGCAGGCTGCGCCCGTAGATGTCTATCGCGGCACACTGGGTCGGGCGGAGGTGGTGATGGAGCTGGGTCAGCCCAAGGCAGGCGGTGAGCGCGAAGGGCGTTACTTTTATGTGCGCAATGGTGTCGACATCCCGCTCAAAGGCACTCTGGGCGCTTTGGCAGAAGCACTGCCGGTCAATGACGAATGGCGTCGCGCTCAGACGGATATGCCTTTGTTTGCAGATGCCAAACAGCGCAGCATGCAGTGGCGGTTGCGCCTCCAGGGTGAGGCTTTGGTGGGGGAGTGGGTCGATGGTTTTCAAGGCAAAAAACTGCCTCTAAGCCTTAAACACATTGCGAAGTACGATCCTGAAAAGATAGCGCCACATGGCGTAGAGGCTGTGACCAATGCAATTGTTCAGGGCTACGGGAGCAGTGTTTCACAAGGCGTAGCCCTTTCTGCACAAAGCACGCCCTATGACTATCTGAAAATGGCAGAGCAAAAGCTGGAGCAGGGCAAAGAGGTTGTGATCAATCCATCGCTGGCCTGGCGCCCGGTGCAGGACCCACGCACCAAGTTCTGGTATCCACGTCTTACGCGTCACCCTGATGCCAAAATTCTGAGCCAAACCAATGCCGTGCTGGAGCAGCGCCACTGGGGCATGAACCTGGAGGCGCTGGGCTGTGTGGGCTCGATTTACCTGAGCAGCGGCCCGGAAGCAGGCTCGCTGGGCAACTACAACAATGAAGAAATCAAGGTCAGCTATCTATCCACTGCGTTGATGAGCGTGGTGGAGTCGGGTTCCAACGGATGTGGTGGTGCTCACCCCAACAACCATTTCGATCCGTTTGTGCTGGACTTGCTGCGCGGCGGTTATATGGACTTCACACGTCTGTTCACGGGCGCGAAGTATGGGGAGTACAGGCTGGAGTTCAGCCCGCAGATGTCGGGCTTCATTCAAAAGAATCTTGCCAGTCAACCCGAGCCACATGACGACAGGGAGTGCAACGATTTTTTGCCTGAATACATGGCGCTGATGCTGAACAAGCCGGACAAGATGAGCTTTGTGATCTCGGGCATTGGCCACGCCATGGGTGCGTGTCTGGGCAGCGGGGTGGATATTTCGTTCAAGAAACTGAAACCCTATCTCAAGCCCGATGCAGAGCGCTATTTCCAGCCCTGATTGGCTTGAGCTAACCGTTCAGGTGAAACCGCGTTGACCGGTCTCTGCATTTACGCCTAGTGAATGCCAGCCTGCTGACCGATAATGTTGCGCTTGGCGGCGTAAGTTCTGCCCGTTTTGGCTGCCCGTTTTGAATTTTAGTTTTTGGCGAGTTTGAGATGCTGTATCTGTCCACCCGCGGTCACGCAGACCGCAAGCGTTTTTGTGACATTCTGCTGGCAGGCTTGGCGCCCGATGGCGGTCTGTACCTGCCCGAGAGCTATCCCCAGATTGACGATGCCAAGCTGAGCCAGCTGCGCGAAACCCTGGCCACCCAGGGCTATGCCGCGCTGGCGTTCGAGATTCTGTCGCTATACATCGACGACATTCCGGCCGACGATTTGCGCGCCCTGTGCGCCAAGACCTATACCCAGGAAGTCTTCGGCACCGAGGCCATCGTTCCCGTGCGCCAGCTGGAAGGCATGCTGCATATCGAAGCCCTGTCCAACGGCCCCACGCTGGCCTTCAAGGACATGGCCATGCAGCTGCTGGGCAATCTGTTCGAGTACGAACTGGCCCGCCGCGGCGAAGAGCTGAATATTCTGGGCGCCACCAGTGGCGATACCGGCAGCGCGGCCGAATACGCCATGCGCGGCAAAAAAGGCGTGCGTGTCTTCATGACCAGCCCTTACGGTCGCATGAGTCCCTTCCAGCAGGCACAGATGTTCAGCCTGCAGGACGAAAACATCCACAACATCGCCATCGAAGGCGTGTTTGACGACTGCCAGGACATCGTCAAGGCCGTCAGCAACGATCACGCCTTCAAGGCCCAGTACAAGATCGGCACCGTCAACTCCATCAACTGGGCGCGTCTGCTGGCCCAGGTGGTGTATTACTTTGCCGGCTATCTGCAAGCCACCAGCTCGAACGAGCAAAAAGTGAGCTTCGCCGTGCCCAGCGGCAACTTCGGCAACATCTGCGCCGGCCATGTGGCACGCCAGATGGGTCTGCCGATTGCCAAGCTGGTGGTGGCCACCAACGAAAACGATGTGCTGGACGAGTTCTTCCGTACCGGCGTCTATCAGGTGCGCGGCGCGGCCAACACCTATGAGACATCGAGCCCCTCGATGGACATCTCCAAGGCCAGCAATTTCGAGCGCTTTGTGTTCGACCTGGTCGGCCGCGATGGCGCACGTACCAAGCAGCTGTTTGACCAGGGTGTGGCCAAGGACGGTCAATTCGATCTGAGCGCAGATCCAGCCTTCAAGGACGCGGCTGCCCGATATGGTTTTGTGAGCGGCAAGAGTACGCACGCCGATCGCCTGGCCACGATCAAGGACACGTACCAGCGCTTCGGTCAGATGATCGACACCCACACGGCCGACGGCGTGAAGGTGGCGCGCGAATACCTGGATGGCCAGCCCATGATCGTGCTGGAAACCGCCTTGCCCATCAAGTTCGCCGCCACGATCGAAGAGGCCCTGGGCCGCTTGCCCGATCGTCCTGCCAAGTTTGAGGGCATCGAAGCCCTGCCCAAGCGCGTGGTGGTGATGGCTTGCGATGTGGAAAAGGTCAAGGCCTTTATCGCTGAAAACTGCAAGTAAAACGGGGCAGCGTTAAGCTTGAAAGCACCTGGAGCCCGGCTGCAGGTGCTTTTCTATTTTTTAGAGTCAAATTGGCTTTATGCCCAATTACCATAAGCGCATGAAGCTATTAAATTGTGAGTATTTCGGGATGCTGCTGGCATGAAGGTCATAGGCTTTGCCGGATATTCGGGCGTAGGCAAGACCACGCTGGTTGAGGCTCTGGTGGTGCTGATGACGCAGCGTGGGCTCAAGGTCTCGGTCATCAAGCATGCCCACCACCACTTCGATGTGGATCGTGAGGGCAAGGACAGCTGGCGTCATCGCAAGGCCGGGGCCTATGAGGTGCTGCTGGCTTCCGATCAGCGACTGGCGCTGATGCGCGAGTACCCCCAACCCATGGAGCTGTCGGTGCAGCAGATGCTGGCGCAGCTGGATCCGGCGGTGGACTGGGTGCTGATCGAGGGATTCAAGCATGGCGATCTGCCCAAGATCGAGGTCTGGCGCCATCAGCAGGACCGGCTGGACAGCGGCAAGCCTCTGCAGCCGCTGTATGCGCAGGATGCCCGGGTACTGGCGGTGGCGACCGATGCGGCCGCCGATTTGCCGCAGCTGCCCACGCAGCCGGTACTGGACTTGAACCGGCCCGAGCAAGTGCTGCAATGGCTGCTGGCCCGGGGCCCGCAGCTGGAGTACAGAAATTGAACAAGGACAAAGCAATGCAAACACCACGCAAGCCCCTCAAACCGCTGGACGAGGCTTTGCAGGAGCTGCTGGCACACGCCCTGGTGCTGACGGGCTCCGAGCAGGTCGATACCTTTGATGCCGACGGCCGCGTGCTGCTGGAGGCCGCCGTCTCGCCGCTGCAGGTGCCGCCGCAAGACAACTCGGCCATGGACGGCTATGCCGTGCGTGCGGCCGAATGCGCCAGCGGCGATGCCGTGCTGCCCGTTTCCCAGCGCATACCCGCCGGCACGGCGCCGGATGCTCTGGCCGCAGGCACGGTGGCCCGCATCTTCACGGGCGCGCCCGTACCGGCTGGAGCCGATGCCATCGTCATGCAGGAAGACTGCGAAGTGCTGGACGACGGCCGTGTGCGCATCAAGTCCAG
The DNA here is from genome assembly GCF_965139575.1 of Comamonas aquatilis. NCBI lineage: Bacteria > Pseudomonadati > Pseudomonadota > Betaproteobacteria > Burkholderiales > Comamonadaceae > Comamonas > Comamonas aquatilis. The sequence continues at coordinate 600,046 of NZ_CBCSIW010000001.1, forward strand.
GCCCGAGGTCGGACAGTGGGTTCGCCTCTCGGGTGACGATATCCAGCAGGGCGCCACCGTCATTGTGGCGGGCACCCGCCTCGCGCCTGCCCATCTGGGTCTGGCCGCCAGCATGGGTTTTGCCACGCTGGCCGTGGCGCGCAAGCCGCGCGTGGCCATGTTCTCCACGGGCGACGAGCTGGTCATGCCCGGCACTGTTGCGCCACAGGACATGAAGCCTGGCAGCATCTACAACAGCAACCGCTTTTTCCTGCGTGCGTTGCTGCTGCGCATGGGCTGTGAAGTGACGGATCTGGGCATTGTTCCCGACGACCGCGAAGCCACCGTCAAGGCGCTGGAGCAAGCGGCGCAAAACCATGATGTGATCGTCACCAGCGGCGGCGTCTCCGTAGGCGAGGAAGACCATATCAAGCCCGCCGTGCAGCAGCTGGGCCAGCTCGATCTCTGGCAGATCAGCATCAAGCCCGGCAAGCCGTTTGCCTACGGCCGCGTGAACCGCAAAGACCATGGCTTTGCCCATTTCATCGGTCTACCCGGCAATCCCGTCTCCAGCTTTGTGACCTTCCAGGTGCTGGTGCGCCCATTCCTGCTGCGCCTGCAAGGCGTGCAGAACGTGCTGCCGCGTGCCATACAGGCGCGGGCCGATTTTGTCTGGCCCAAGGGCGACAAGCGCCGCGAATTCCTGCGCGTGCGCTATAACCAGCGTGGCGGGCTGGAGCTGTTCAGAAACCAGAGCTCGGGCGTGCTGACGTCCACCGCCTGGGGTGACGGTGTGGTGGACAACCCCGCCGGCACCACGATTGCCGAGGGAGACAGCGTGAGCTTCATTCCGTTTTCGGAGCTAATGGCATGAGCGGCATCAACACTATTACCGTGCGTTATTTCGCCTCGATTCGAGAAGCCATGGGCACAGGCAGCGAGCAGCGCCAGACCGCCGCCGCCACCGTGGGTGCGCTGCGCGAGGAGCTGATGGGGCAAAGCCCGTCCGCCGCCGAAGCGCTGGCCCACGGCAAGGCCGTGCGCATGGCGCTGAATCAGGATATGTGCCTGGGCGATGCAGCACTCAAGAGCGGCGATGAAGTAGCGTTTTTCCCGCCGGTGACGGGAGGCTGATAGTAGGCAGCGCTCCGGCTGCCGGTAATGTCCAAAGCGGCCTGCATGTGATGTGCAGGCCGCTTTTTATTGAATTGCCGCGGCACGAAGCGCAACCGGTGCAAATACCTACCAGGGTTTACCCATGGATCATTTCATTCATTTAATAGTGAGCCTCTATGAGAATCCCGTCTTTCTAAAAGAAACTGAAAGAGTTACCTCATGACAACTCACGTCAATATGGAGGAGACCCGCACGGCCCGTTTTGCAATGCGCTGCGCGAGCTGGGCGGAAAAGTGGTTCCCTGATTCCTGGGTGTTTGCCGTCGCCGGTATTGCCATCGTGGTGCTGGCCGCATTTGCGATCGGCGCGCCGGTACAGGAAACCAGCAAGGCCTTTGGCAAGGGTTTCTGGAGCCTGATCCCCTTCACCATGCAGATGGCCTTTGTGGTGATTGGCGGTTATGTGGTGGCCAGCTCCAAGCCCGCATCCAAGCTGATTCAATCGCTGGCCCGCGTTCCAGGCAATGGCCGCCAGGCCGTGGCCTGGGTGGCTTTTGTGTCCCTGACTGCATCGCTGCTCAACTGGGGTCTGAGCCTGGTGTTTGGCGGTCTGCTGGTCAAGGCGCTGGCACGTCGCACCGATATCAAGATGGACTACCGTGCCGCTGGCGCCGCCGTCTATCTGGGCCTGGGTGCCGTGTGGGCGCTGGGCATTTCTTCGTCGGCAGCGCAGCTGCAGGCCAATGCCGCCAGCCTGCCGCCCGGCATTCTGGCGATTACGGGCGTGATTCCGTTCACGCAGACCATTTTCCTGTGGCAGTCGGGTGTGCTGCTGGGCGTGCTGATGGTGATCTCCATCGTCGTGGCCTATATGACAGCGCCTGGCGAGAAGACGGCGCGCGATGCGGCCCAGTGCGAGGTGGACATCAGCGACGAAGTGGTGCACAAGCAGTCCAAGCCCACCCGTCCCGGTGAATGGCTGGAGCACAGCCCGATTCTCATCCTCTTGCTGGTGGCGCTGACCGTGGGCTGGATGGTGGAGGAGTTCTCCAGCAAGCCTTTCATTCAGGCGATTTCGGGGCTGAACACTTACAACCTGATTTTCCTGATGGCCGGAGCCTTGTTGCACTGGCGTCCCCGCAGCTTTCTGGATGCCGTGGCCCGCGCCGTGCCCACCACCACCGGTGTGATGATCCAGTTCCCGCTGTACGGCGCGATTGCGGCCATCATGACGGAAGTCAAGGGCGCGGAGGGTGCAAGCATTGCCCACCATATCTCCACCTTCTTCACCAACTTCGCCACGCACGACACCTATGCCGTGCTCATGGGTGTGTACTCGGCCGTGCTGGGCTTTTTCCTGCCCTCGGGCGGCGGCAAATGGATTGTCGAAGCACCGTATGTGATGCAGGTGGCCAATGATTTGCAGTACCACCTGGGCTGGGCCGTGCAGATCTACAACGCGGCCGAAGCGCTGCCCAATCTGATCAACCCCTTCTACATGCTGCCGCTGCTGGGCGTGCTGGGTCTGAAGGCGCGTGATCTGATCGGCTTCAACTTTGTGCAATTGCTGGTGCATGCGCCGGTGGTACTGTTCCTGTTATGGTTCCTGGGTCAGACCCTGAGCTATATCCCACCCGTAATGCCATGACCGAAACTGCCGATTCGCTTTCCACTGAAATCAACCCCGAGATCAGCTCCCGCACGCGCAAGGCGCTGGCCGAGGCGCGCGAGCGCGGTGTCAAGCTGGGTACGGCCGGGGCGGCGAATATCCGCGCCACGGTGGAAAAGCGCAAATCGGCAGCCGATGCCTTTGCCAGGCAGCATGAGGCGCTGTTTGCCGAACTGCTGCAAAAAGGCCTGACCCACCGGGCCATGGCGGCCGAACTCAATGCCCGCGGCATTGCGGCCGCCAAGGGCGGGGAGTGGACCCATGGCCAAGTGCAGCGCATTCTGAACCGCTATGCGGACTGGAAGAGCGCTGGATCAGCAGGCGAGTAATCAGCGCCTACGCGCTTAGACGCAAAAAACAAAAGCCGTGCAGTATTTGCTGCACGGCTTTTGTTTTGATAGCTGCCAGCGCTTGTTCAACAAGGGCTGGAGGTTGATTTCTCTTTAATCTTCGCCGTTCTCGGGCAGCTGGGGTGCGCGCCATTCCAGCAACTCGGCCATGCGCTGCACGATCCAGCCGGCTTCGCCCGCGCTGACTACAGAACCCTCGGAGGCCAGACCGGCATGCATGCCCAGCAGCACCTGTTCTTCGGACGAGTTGCCCGAGTGATAAAGCGTCTGTGCCTGCTCCGTCAGATGGCTGGCCAGGTCTTCGCACAGCTCGTAGCGGGCCACGACCTCGGCAATTGGTGCGGACAGCTTGCCGCTGCGCGTGCGAAACAGTTCGGCAAAACTGGGCGGTGGCTGGATCTGGCTGGTGTCGTCCATGGCGTCAATGCCTCAATCGGGTTCAAACAGGCGCTCAAAGCGGGCCAGATCTTCGGCCAGCTCGCAAGTCACCAGGTGGCCCGATTTGCCGTCTGCCACACGGTGGGCTGAGAACAGCGTGGCCTTGCCTTTGAAGTTGTAGTCGGGCAGGTAAATGATGGCGTAGGGGTGGGGCACGAAAACCTGGAACTCAAAAATGATCCGATGCTCGTTGCGCGGCGACGGATAGAGCGTGTAGGTGGGCGTGTTGATTGTGTGGGTGACCATGGCTCTGGCTTTATGGGCGTGAAGAAGTCGCGGCGAGGGCAGTGTCTGCCTGCTCTGTGCGTTATCCGTCATCCTAATGCTCTCCCGCCTCCCCTGCTGGCCTGCGACAATGCAGGCATGACTGCTGCCCGTGTATCCATTCAGACCCAGGACTTTGACCTCAGTGCCGAAATCGCCGCCTTGCGTGCCGGCGATGCGCGCGTAGGCGCGGTTTGCAGCTTTGTGGGCACGGTGCGGGACCGCAACGAGGGCGATGCCGTCTCCAGCATGGAGCTGGAGCATTACCCGGGCATGACCGAAAAAAGCATAGAAGCCATCATTGACAAGGCCGTGCAGCGTTTTGACATCTACGGCGCAAAGGTCATTCACCGCATCGGCCTGTTGCAACCCATGGAGCAGATCGTGCTGGTGGCCGTGACCAGCGCCCACCGCGGCAAGTCCTTTGAGGCCTGCGAATTCATCATGGACTTTCTCAAGTCCGAAGCGCCTTTCTGGAAGAAGGAAGAAACCCCGCAGGGCGCGCGCTGGGTGGATGCCCGCGTCAGCGATGAACAGGCACTGGCGCGTTGGAGCTAGTCTGAGTTGCGCAGTGCGGCTGGCGTGGGGCGGTGAGGATGCAGCATCTGAAATTCTATGAATAATTTGGCTCTAGCCCTTGTGCATAAAGCGCATTAAGCTACGATTTCTGAAGTGTCAGTCCCACCATCCAGCGCGGCGGCTTGAAGACCAGCACATTGCCGGCCATTACCAGGGCCAGACCCAGCAGGCCGCTGCCTGTCCAGGCATAGCCCTCGACCAGGGCCGAGATATTGAGTGCCACGATGGGAAACAGCACCGTGGCATAGGCGGCTTTCTCGGGGCCGAGTCGGCCCACCAGTGTCAGATAGGCAGTAAAGGCAATCACCGAGCCGGGAAGCGCCAGATACAGCAGTGCCGCCGTGTAGCCGGGGCGGGTGTCGAACGTCCATGGCAGGCCTGCCATCAGCGCATAGACCGCCAGCAGTAGCGTGCCCGCCAGCATGCCCCAGGCATTGGTATGCAGCGGCTTGTAGCCCAGCTTCTGCAGCGAGGCGGAGAGCATGTTGCCGCAAGAAAAGCATAGCGTTCCCCCCAGAGCCCAGGCCAGACCCTGCCAGCTGGCATGCTGGCCCTGGGCCAGCTCGGGCCAGAACAGAATGACCAGACCCGTCAGTCCCAGGCTGCTGCCGGCCAGCACATGGGGTGCCAGCCTGCGGCCATAGATCAGTCGGGCCAGCAGTGCGTTCCAGATGCTGGCGCTGGAGAAGACCACGGCGGCGAGGCCGCTGGTCAGCGTCTCGCTGGCGTGCATGAAGCAGACAAAGTTCAGACTGAAAAGGCACAGACCCTGTGCCAGCACCCGCGGCACGGCCGGGCCGCGCGGCACTTTCCACTGGCGGCTCAGGGCCAGCCAGGCAAACAAAACCAGGGCGGCCAGGCCAAAGCGGTAGGCAATCGAGATCTCTATGGGCACGCTGCCCAGCTGCATTTTCAGCGCGATCCAGGTGGAGCCCCAGATCAGCACGACCAGGGCATACAAAGGCAACATCATGGCTTTCTCGGCAATCACAAGATGCTGGCCATGATGCGCGGCGGCCTGGTTGCGGCATTGCATTTTCCTGCGGTTTTGTGGCGCTGCAAGCCGGGATGCACAGGCCTGGTTGAAGCGCTGGGACACAATGGGCCATGCACGCGCCTGCCTTGCAGTCTTTATCCCGACCACCGCAACAGCATCTTTGTCAGGTGCTGGCGCAGTCGCACGCGCAGCTGCAGCGGCAGGCGAAGCTGACCCAGTCGCTGCAACTGGCGGTCTGGGCCAATCGCGATGACGAGGTGGTCTATAGCCGGCAAAGCCATCACACGCTCAGCGTGTATCTGGCGGGTGGCAAGGGCTCGCAGCTCAAGGGCGATGCGGATGCGCGCGGTGAGGCAGGGCGTTTTTGCATTTTTCCGGCGCAGCATGAATCGTCATGGCTGGTGCGCGAGCCGGTGCGCTTTCTGCATCTCTACGTTTCGGATCAGGCCTGGGCCGAGCGTGTGGTGCGCCTGCTTGATGCCGAGCCGCGCAGCCATGCGCCTGCACCGCAAATCTATGCCCAGGATGCCACCTATCTGCGCTGGGCGCAGACGCTGGACGCGCTGGACTGGAGCGATGCAGCCAGCTGGCTGCAAGCTGATACGTTGAGTCAGCAGGTGCTGGACAGCCTGGTGCTGCAATCGGCAACGCCCCAGCGCAGACAGGCTGCGCTCAGAGTGGCAGGCGGTCTGTCTTCGCTGGCGCGCCGCCGGGTGCTGGACTATGTCGAGGCGCATCTGGCAGACAGCAAGGCGCTGACGCTGCAGGCTCTGGCCCGGGTGGCCTGTCTGTCGGAGTTTCACTTTGCCCGCATGTTTCACCAGAGCATGGGCTGCACCGTTCATGACTGGGTGCTGCAGCGCAGGCTGGGCCAGGCACGCAGCTTGCTGGCGGCATCGGGACACAGGCCGACGCTGGCCCGGGTGGCGGCGCAGACGGGTTTTTCCAGCGCCAGTCACCTGCTGCGCAGCTTTCGTACGCATTTGGGCATGACTCCTACGCAGTTTTCCCGGCTGCAGCAGGATGCTTGACGGGCGCTGGTGTGCCGCGATGGATGGCCTTTGATCTGGCGCAAGCCGGAGACTTTGTTGCAGGCGCAGACCTTGAAAATCTCCGCTATGTGCTTAGATTATGAGCAATGAATCTGTTATGGAGTGGAGACCCACACTATGCGAATTGACAAACTGACTACCAAATTTCAAGAAGCTTTGGCCGATGCGCAGTCGCTTGCGCTGGGCGCCGATCAATCCACCATCGACCCTCTGCATCTGCTGGTTGCCATGCTGCGCCAGCCCGACGGTCCGTCCGCGCTGCTGCAGCGTGCAGGCTGCAATGTGCAGCAACTCAAGAGCTCGGCCGAGAAGGCCATGGCCGATCTGCCGCGCGTGCAGCAGCAAGGCGACGTGCAAGTGGGCTCGGAGCTGGCCCGTCTGCTGCAGGCCACCGACAAGGAGGCCATGAAGCGTGGCGACCAGTTCATCGCCAGCGAGCTGTTTTTGTTGGCCCTGGCCGATGGCGCGGGCTCGTCCAGCCGTGCAGGCGCTTTGCTCAAGGAAAGCGGTGTCAGCCGCTCCAGTCTGGAGTCGGCCATTGACGCCGTGCGCGGTGGGCAGAACGTGGACAGCGCGGAAGCCGAAGGCCAGCGCGAAGCCCTCAAAAAATACACCCTGGACCTGACCGAGCGTGCCCGCAGCGGCAAGCTTGACCCCGTGATCGGCCGCGACGATGAAATCCGTCGGGCCATTCAGGTGCTGCAACGCCGCAGCAAGAATAATCCCGTGCTGATTGGTGAGCCCGGCGTGGGCAAGACCGCAATCGTGGAAGGTCTGGCCCAGCGCATTGTGGCCGGTGAAGTGCCTGAATCCCTGAAGAACAAGCGCGTGCTGTCGCTGGACATGGCTGGCCTGCTGGCGGGTGCCAAGTACCGCGGTGATTTTGAAGAACGCCTCAAATCCGTGCTCAAGGAAGTCTCGCAGGACGAAGGCCGGATCATTCTCTTCATCGACGAAATCCACACCATGGTGGGCGCCGGCAAGGCCGATGGAGCCATGGACGCAGGCAATATGCTCAAGCCCGCCCTGGCGCGTGGCGAGTTGCACTGCGTGGGTGCCACCACGCTGGACGAGTACCGCAAGTACATCGAAAAAGACGCGGCGCTGGAGCGGCGCTTCCAGAAGGTGATGGTTAACGAGCCTTCGGTGGAAGACACAATTGCCATCTTGCGCGGGCTGCAGGTCAAGTACGAAAGCCACCACAACGTGGACATTACCGACCCCGCCATCGTGGCGGCGGCCGAGCTGTCGCACCGCTATATCACCGACCGTTTTCTGCCGGACAAGGCCATCGACCTGATCGACGAGGCTGCGGCCAAGATCAAGATCGAGATGGACTCCAAGCCCGAGGTCATGGACAAGCTCGAGCGCCGCATGATTCAGCTCAAGATCGAGCGCGAAGCCATGAAGAAGGAAAAGGACGAGGCTTCGCAAAAGCGTCTGGCCTTGATTGAGGAAGAACTCGAGAATCTGGAGCGTGAATACGCCGATCTGGAAGAGGTCTGGACTTCGGAGAAGGCCAGCGCCCAGGGTTCGGAGCAGATCCGCAAGGAGATCGACCAGATCCGCGTGCAGATCGAGGAGTTCAAGCGCAAAGGCGATTTCAACAAGGTGGCCGAGCTGCAATACGGCAAGCTGCCTGCTTTGGAAAAGCAGTTGCATGAAGCCCAGAACGAAGAGGAAGGCGGCAGCAAGCCCGCCAACCAGCTGCTGCGCACACAAGTCGGTGCCGAGGAAATTGCCGAGGTGGTGAGCCGTGCCACCGGCATTCCCGTGGCCAAGATGATGCAGGGCGAAAAAGACAAGCTGCTGCGCATGGAAGACAAGCTGCACGAGCGTGTGGTGGGCCAGGAGGAGGCGATCTCTGCCGTGGCCAATGCCATCCGCCGTTCGCGCTCGGGTCTGTCCGATCCGAATCGCCCTACAGGCTCCTTCCTGTTCCTGGGCCCCACCGGCGTGGGCAAGACCGAGCTGTGCAAGGCGCTGGCAGGCTTTATGTTCGACAGCGAAGACCACTTGGTGCGCATCGACATGAGCGAATTCATGGAAAAGCACTCTGTGGCACGTCTGATTGGTGCGCCACCAGGCTATGTGGGCTACGAGGAGGGCGGCTACCTCACGGAAGCCGTGCGCCGCAAGCCCTATAGCGTGCTGCTGCTCGATGAGGTGGAAAAAGCCCACCCCGATGTTTTCAATGTGCTGCTGCAGGTGCTCGACGATGGTCGCTTGACCGATGGCCAGGGTCGCACGGTGGACTTCAAGAACACCGTGATCGTGATGACCAGCAACATTGGTTCGCATTTGATCCAGGCCATGGTGCGTCAGGACGCCGATGACATCAAAGAAGCGGTGTGGGGGGAACTTAAAACCCATTTCCGACCCGAATTCTTGAATCGTATCGACGAGACCGTGGTCTTCCATGCGCTGGACGCACGCAATATCGAGGCAATCGCCAAGATTCAGCTCAAACTGCTGGAGCGTCGTCTGGAGAAAATGGATCTGGGCATTCAGGTGTCCGAGCAGGCTCTGGCCGAGCTGGCCAAGGTTGGCTTCGATCCCGTGTTCGGTGCCCGTCCGCTCAAGCGTGCGATTCAGCAGCGTATTGAAAACCCGCTGTCCAAGTTGTTACTTGAAGGCAAGTTCCTGCCCAAGAGTACCATCTCTGTACAAGTGGACCCGGTCACTGCGCCCGGGGTATTCAGGTTCGAGGCCGCGGGCACTGCCTGAGCTTCTTGAGCAATAGAAAGGTTTTGCTTTGAACGATTTCGCCACCACCGCTACCCGTTGGGCCATCCGCATCGTGCTGATGCTGGTGGGTCTGGTGTTCTTTCTGTGCCTGATGGCAGTGGCCGGCTCGCTGGCGCTGCTCTGGGGCCTGCGTGCCCTGTGGGCCAGGCTCACCGGCCAGCCCATCATGCCCATGAGCATGGGCGGCATGAGCCCGTTTGCCGGCTGGCAGACGGTGTACCGCTCGGGTGCCGAGTGGATGGCGCAATCGTCGGGCAAGGCCTCTGCGGCTGAAGAACGCGATTCGCGCTCGCGTCGTGGCGTGCTGCCGGGCGCCGGCGACGTGACCGACGTGCAGCCACGCGAAGTGCACGAGTCGTAATGACAAGGCCGTCTGCAGCCCTCATACTGGGTTGCAGACGGCCTCTCATTCGTACCAAAGAGTCTGATGCTGTATGCATCAGGCTCTTTTTTTACGCCGTGTTTACGCAGTCTCAGGCTATGGTTGAGGCTGTGATTAAAGAGCTTTTCAGACAGGCATGAACTACATGGACTTGCACCGCATTTTTGACTTGCAATACCAAGCCAGCCGCGCGCAGGTGGACGTGCCCATTTTGGTGCGCCGCGAGCGCCTGCTGCGCTTGCAGAAAATGCTGGTGGAAAGCGGTGCCGAGCTGTCTGCCGCCGTGCAGGCAGACTTTGGCGTGCGCTCCGAGCGCTGGACGGAGATGCTTGATCTCATGCTGGTGCGTAACATGCTCAAGCACACGCTCAAGCATCTGGGAGTGTGGTCCAGGCGCCAGCGCGTGCGTACTCCGCTGATGCTGCAGCCGGGCAAGGCCTGGGTCGAGCGCCAGCCCCTGGGGGTGGTAGGCATCATCGCGCCCTGGAATTATCCGGTGCAGCTGTCGCTGGCGCCTGCCATCACTGCGCTGGCTGCGGGCAACCGCGTCATGCTCAAGCCCAGCGAGTTGACGCCGCACACCTCGGCCAAGATGGCCGAGCTGGTGGCCCGTTTTTTTGCCCCCGACGAATTTTGTGTGATCCAGGGCGATACGGGCGTCGCCACGCAATTCTCGGGTCTGCAGTTCGACCATTTGCTGTTTACCGGCTCCACGGCTGTAGGGCGCCGCGTGGCCCAGGCGGCGGCGGTGCATCTGACGCCCACCACGTTGGAGCTGGGCGGAAAGTCGCCTTGCATACTCTCGCAAAGCTGCGATATGCAGGAGGTCGCGCTCAAGATTGCCTATGGTAAGCTGGTCAATGCGGGTCAGACCTGTATTGCGCCCGACTATGTACTGCTGCCGCGCGGACAGGAGCAAGCGTTTGCCGAGGCCTTCAGGGCTGCCGTGCAAAAGCTCTACCCCTCGATCTCGGGCAACCCGGATTACACGGCCATCATCAGCAAGCGCCATCTGGCGCGCTTGAAGCAGATGCTGCGCCAGGCCCAGAGCCTGGGCGCGCAAGTGCACTGGATGCACGAGGCGGCGGCGCCTGCGGCCGAAGGCGATGCGACGAGCTGGGGTGAGGCCGTGGAGCGTCAGCTGGCGCCGGCGCTGGTGTTTGGCACCACGGGGCAGATGCAGCTGATGCAAGAGGAAATCTTTGGCCCCATCCTGCCGGTGATCTCGTACGAGCACATCGAGGATGTGATCAATGCCATCAACGCCAGTCCCAGGCCTTTGGCCCTGTACTGGTTTGGCAACAACGAGACCGAGCGCGATGCGGTGCTGGCCCGCACCGTCAGCGGCGGTGTCTGCGTGAACGATACCTTGCTGCATGTGGCTCACGACAATCTGCCGTTTGGCGGTGTGGGCGATAGCGGCTGGGGTGCCTACCATTCGGAGCAAGGATTTTTGCGCTTTACGCACCAGAAAGCCGTCTTTGTGCAGTCGCGCTGGGCCGCCACTTCCCTGCTTTATCCACCTTTTGGCGAGAAATTCGATCGCGTGATGGATTTCATGCGCCGTTGGTTTTAGCCGGATTCGAGCGGTAGGGGCGCGGCATCCGCTTGCTGCGGGGGCAACTTCCGCATCGTCCATGGCGGCGATAGAGCGGGTTGCAGCTGTTTGAATTTTGTATCAAATCTCAAGCAAACCCTTGATGGGCTTGTGCTAGCTGCTTCATTTTGGTGAGCGCATAGCACATCGTTTGCCCTGGGGCAAGAATTTACGGACAGCCGTACTTGCGCGCATGGCTTACTGCCATGGCGCGTACTTAAAAATGGAATCCGTAGACAATTGCGGCCTTCCTATTCTCACATGTTTACGTCCCGGTTTTTCCATGTCTAGTATCCAGGTTCGTCCCGCCACTCTTCGCGATGCAAAAGCGATTGCCCAGATCCATACTGCTTCCGCACTGGAGGCTTACCGTGGGCTGATCCCCGACGACCAGTTGAAGTCCATGTCGTCTGTTGAAAAGCGTCAGGCTTACTGGCGCGAAGCCATTGAATTTTGCGAACCCCAGGTTCAGGTTGCCATCGAAGGCGACAAGATCGTCGGTTTCGTCGGTTTTGACCGCTCACGCGATGAGAAGTCTCGCCAGACCACCGGTGAGATTTGGGCAATCTATGCCTCTCCCGCTCACTGGAGTCAAGGTGTTGGCATCGCCCTGTGGGATGCCGCCCGCGATGGTCTGCTGGAAGAAGGCTGCACCAACGTGACCGCCTGGATCCCGCTGCGCAACGAGCGTGCCCTGCGTTTCCACGAAATGGCGGGCTTCAAGCGCGAAATGTCTACCGCCAAGACAGCTGTCATCGGCAGCATCAAGATCGAAGAAGTGCGCGTCAAGCGCCCTCTCAACGGCTAAACGCTCTCTCTTTCGTTCGCCGTTTCTCACAAGGTAAGGCCGTGAATTCTGATACATCCTCTTCCCTGGCCTTTACCTTGTTGCAGTGGCAAGGTCTTGATCAAACACATCAGGCCCTGTGGCGCACCCAAAGTGCCATGCCGCAGCCCAAGCGTCTGCAACTGGCCGACGACACTTTGTCCGCCCAGGCGGCTTACAAGCTTATCTGTGAGGGCTCGGCCCTGGTTTGGCGCGGCGATTTTCACAATGCCCGCCAGCTGATGCTGGCGCTGAGCCGTAGGCTGGAGCGTGCTCCACGCAAGAACACCAAGGCTGCCAGCGCCCCTGCGGCCGTTTTTCCCCACGCCTTTCATTTGCACCGCCAGGCTCAGGCCCAGCGATCGCGTCTGCTGTCCAGCATTCTGATCGAGCTGGATGCGCAGTGGCATTGCACCTTGCGCCGTGCTCCTGACTGGAGCGAAGCCTGTGCCGAAGCCTGGGGCCCGGTACCGACCCAGGCCGGTGCCAAGACGGTGCTGATCCCCTTGCGCGAGCTGCTGGGCGCCGTGGGCGCCCATGAATGGCGCAAAGCGGGCGTGGAGATTGCTGCTCTGGGCAAGAATGCCCGCATCCATGCGCAGTACGGCGTGTTCTCGCCCGTGCGCGGCGAGTATCTGGACCTGGTGGCCAAAGCGGAAATTCCGGCTGCCGGCAAGGCCGTGGCCTGGGATATCGGCGTGGGTACCGGCGTGCTGTCGGCCCTGCTGCTCAAGCGCGGAGTGCAGAAAGTGCTGGCCACGGACATGAGCGAGCGCGCTCTGGCCTGTGCCAAGGACAATCTGAAGCGCCTGGGATTGAGTGCCCGGGCAGAGCTGCTGCAGGCCGATCTGTTCCCACAGGGCCAAAGCGGTTTGATTGTCTGCAACCCGCCCTGGCTGCCGGGCAAGGCCGCATCGCTGCTGGATCAAGCCATTTATGACGAAGACAGCCGCATGCTGCGCGGCTTTTTGCAAGGCCTGCGTGGGCATTTGCTGCCCGGCGGCGAAGGCTGGCTGATCTTGTCCGATCTGGCCGAGCACCTGAAACTGCGCACACGCGAAAGCCTGCTAGCCTGGATAGATGAAGCTGGTCTTGAGGTGCTGGGACGTGACGATATACGCCCCCGCCATGGCAAGGTGCAGGACAGGGAAGATCCGCTGCATGCGGCCCGCGCGGCGGAAGTGACTTCGCTGTGGCGACTGGCGGCCAAGCGCTGAGCAGGGCCTGAAATCGGACGCCAGGCACGGAGCCCGGCCTCAGGCTGCGATATCCGCGTCTATGTCTGCATGCGTTTCCAGCAAGGCCGAAAGCTGCTCACGCAGGGCGCTGGCACGCTCTTGCCCCGCATGTTCCTGTACCGCATCAAGCATGGCCAAGCCTGCTTCGCGCAGGCTGATGATGTCGCGCGCTGCACGCAATTGCTGGCGCAGGCTCTGAGCCAGTGCTTCTTGGCGGTTGGCAAACAGGCGCTCGCACAGGTCAAATAGATACATGCGCGTTCCGGCCATGGACATGGTAGATGGTGCCATTGCAGGTGCAGCCGGGCTTGGCGCGGGATCGGCGGTTGGGATGCCTGTCGGAATGCCTGTTGTTTGCTGTGGCGTGCCGGTTTGCAGTTGCAGATAGCCTTCACTTATCAGCTGCTGTGCCAGTTGTGCATGTTCCAGGCCCAGCATTTGCTGCAGCTCGACCAGACTTTTGCCACCTGCCATCAGCAGCACGGAGCGCGCGCGCTGCGGCAGCATGCGGGTTCCGGGCTGGAGTTCTTCAAGGGCTTTGGCGGTTTTTTGCAGCAACATGGCAGTCGGTAAAAGCGGCAAGAGTGAAATCAAGCGGCTATTGCAAGTCACGACCATGACAGAGGTATGAATCTCGGGTCTTGCGCAAAGCAAAGCGGTTGGGATGCTCCACAATCGGCTGCCGCTCAAACATGCGACGCGGTCAGGTGATGCTATTGTTTATGTAGCTTTAAGCGCTTTAGCCATTTTTTATTGAAATTTGTTCCGGTACGCGAAATGAGACTGTTGCTTGCGCCCATGGAGGGGCTGCTGGATTTTGTGCTGCGTGATGTGCTGACCCGTGTGGGCGGCTCGGATCGCTGCGTCTCCGAATTCATTCGCATCACCGGCTCTGTGCTGCCGGACAAGGTCTATCTGCGCACCATGCCCGAGCTGCGCAATGGCAGCAAGACGCTGGCAGGCGTGCCCGTGCGTGCGCAGTTGCTGGGCTCGGACCCTGTGAGCATGGCCGAAAACGCGGCCAATCTGGCCCGCCTGGGGCCGGAGGGGATTGATCTGAATTTTGGCTGCCCGGCCAAGGTGGTCAACCGCCATGGCGGCGGTGCTTCCTTGCTGCAGGATCCGCAGCAGATTGCCCGTGTGGTTTCTGCCGTGCGCTCTGCCGTGCCTGCGCATATGCCGGTTTCCGCCAAGATGCGTTTGGGTTTCAACGACCGCACCTTGATGACGGAGTGCGCCCAGGCCATGGCCGATAGCGGTGCCTGCGAAATCGTGGTCCATGCGCGCACCAAGCTCGACGGCTACCGTCCTCCCGCCTATTGGGAGGAGATTCCGCGCATTCGCGAAGCGGTGAGCGTGCCTGTGGTGGCCAATGGCGAGATCTGGACGGTGGAGGAGGCTTTGCGCTGCCTGGAGGTTTCGGGTTGCGAGGATCTGATGCTGGGCCGCGGCATTGTGGCCGACCCGGGCTTGGCGTTGGCGATTCGCGCGGCGCTGGGCCAGGAGGATGCGCCTGCAGCCCGGCCCGTGGACTGGCCCGATCTGCTGCCCCAGGTGCAGCGTTTCTGGCATATGGTCTGCGAGGATCTGGAGCCGCGCCAGCGTGCTGGGCGCCTGAAGCAATGGCTCAATCTGATGCGCAGACGCTTTCCCCAAGCCGAAATTGCCTATCAGGAGCTGCGCACGCAAACCGATCAGCTGGCCATCAGCGCCTGGGTGGCAGCGCTACCGCAGCGTGATCTGGCGCAGGAGTGGTCCTGGCCTGAGGCGGCCTGAGAATTTAAAGCAGCCGGTCCGGAGCTAGTGGGCCCAGCAGCTGCAGCATCAGTCGCAGCGGCAGGCTGGCATCGGGCTCGGTGCGCATATCGGTGCGATCGCTGTCCTTGGGGGCTCGCCAAATCAGCTCGCCATCCTTGGCTATTTCTACCTGCCAGCTGTTTTCCGACAGGGTTTCCTCAATGCTGCCGGCGGCCTGGCTGCCAAAGGAGCGGCTGGCAATCAGCACGGCGATTTCGGTGTTCTGCAGCTGTGAGCGCAGATCGAGGTTCATGGAGCCGATCACGACCAGCCGACCGTCAACCACCAGCAGTTTGGAGTGCAACATGGCGCGCGATTTGCCTGTGCTGCCGCCCGAGCTACCCGTGGAGCCGGCACGAAACGCCGAACTGACATTGGCAGCCTCGCTGCGCAGCTCGTACAACTCAACCCCCATCTGCAGCAATTGCTTGCGATGGCGTGCGTAGCCAGCATGGGCCAGCGGTGCATCGTTGGAGGCCAGGGAGTTGGTTAGCACGCGGATGCGCACGCCGCGCTCGCGGGCGGCGCTGAAGGCGGTCATGATTTCCGGCCCAGGCACAAAGTAGGGCGAGACGACCAGCAGGTCTTTGCTGGCGTTGCGTACCAGGGTCAGCAAGCCATCGACCACAGAATCGGCCTGCTGCGCTGGAGCTGCCAGCCTGTGCAAGCCGGTAGGGGGTGGAGCGCTGTGCTGCAGCTGTGCTCTCGGCCCCGGGCTGCCCGGGTCTGTCGTGTTGCTGCTGCTTTGGTCGGCTTCGGTGGGGATTTTGGCCGGGCTGTCCGCCAGCACGGCGGCCAGTGCCCAGGTCCAGGCGACGCCTTGCAAGTCCATGGGCTTTTCGTCCCAGATGCTGGAGCGGGCCTCGGCAGGGGACTGGGCGGCAGTCTCTGAAGCATGCTGGGCTTGATCTTCGCGTTTGAACTGGTCTTGCAGCTGCAGCAAATCCTGCTTGCTGATCAGCGATTGCACGGGGTAGGCGCGCACATTGTTCCAGTAGCTGTCAAAGCTGTGAGACAGGTCTTTGACGATGCTGCCCGCGCTCAGCACATCCAGATCCACGAAATTGTCATCCTGTGCCGCATCGAAGTAGGCATCGCCCAGATTGCGCCCGCCGATCACGGCCAGGGCGTTATCTGCCACGAACAGCTTGTTGTGCATGCGCTGCTGGGCACGCTGGAAGTCCGTAAGAATGGTCCAGGCCCGCCCAAGGCTGGAGCTGCGCGAGCCAGCCAGCGGGTTGAACATGCGCATCTCGATATTCGGTACAAAGGCCAAGCGCATCACCTGTGCATCCGGCCCCGTGCTGTGAAAATCGTCCAGCAGCACGCGCACGCGCACGCCGCGTCTGGCGGCCTGCACAATGCTTCGCAACAGCCGGCTGGTGCTTTGGTCGGCATGAATGGCGTAATACTGTAAATCCAGGGTTTGCTGGGCGCCGTCAACCAAGGCCAGTCGGCTGCTATAGGCCGCTTGCGGGCCGGCCAGGAGGGAAAAAGCCGATGCATTGGGTTTGGTCGTGGGCGGCCGGGCGGTAGCGATCAGGCGGCCCAGCTCGGTGTCTTCGGGTGTGCTGAAAGCCGAAGAGATGGGGCGCTCCACATCGTGTGGCAAAGGCGCTGCGCAGCCCGCCAAAACCGCTGTCAGAGCCAGTGCAGCAAGAAATGCCATGCGGCCCGCCGCTGCTGTGGATGGCGGGGTTGAGTATGCGGAGGCTGCAAGGTCGGACATGGTCAAGATATAGCCCGGCGCTGGCCTGCTGCTTGTCGGACGGAGGCGGGAGCGTTGGCTCTGATCTGCAAAGTGCTGTCGTGCTTTAAAAAGCCGCGCGGTTCTGGATACGGGCAATGATGCGCAGATCCGGGCCCATGCGCTGCACATCGTGCAGCTCCAGAGCAACTGCTTGGTCCAGCGTATCCAGCGGGCCGATATTGGCAATGCCCATGGCACCCGCGCCCAGCAGCTTGGGTGCCTGATAAAGCAGCAATTCGTCCACCAACGCTTCGCGCAGCAGCGAGCCATTGAGTTTGAAACCGGCCTCTACATGCAGTTCGTTGGTGCCGCGTTGGGCGAGATCGCGCAGCATAGCAGCCAGGTCGACCTTGCCATGCGTATTGGGTGCATGAATAACAGTAGCGCCTAACGCTTGCAGTGCATCGATTTTGGATTGATTTGCACTGCAGCTGTAGATAAGGCAGCCGCTAGGTGCTTTCAAAACATGAGCATCCAGCGGTATGTCCAGCTTGCTGTCGACCACGGCAATACGCGGCTGGCGTGGCGTTGCTATATCGCGCACGTTCAGGCGTGGATTGTCTTCCAGCACCGTGCCTATGCCCGTCAAAATCGCACAGGCGCGGGCGCGCCAGGCATGACCGTCGGCACGGGCCTGAGGGGAGGTGATCCACTGGCTCGCACCGTTGTGCAGGGCGGTTGCGCCGTCGAGCGAACTGGCGGCCTTCATGCGAACCCATGGCGTACCGCGAATCATGCGGCTGAAAAAACCGATGTTGAGCTCGCGCGACTGTGCAGCGCCAGGGCCGATCTCCACCTTCACGCCTGCGGCGCGCAGCCTGGCAAAGCCGCGGCCGGCTACTTGCGGGTTGGGGTCAGTCAATGCCCCTACTACCTTGCCAATGCCTGCGGCGATCAAGGCATCGCAACATGGCCCGGTACGGCCGTGGTGAGAGCAGGGTTCCAGCGTTACATAGGCAGTGGCACCCTGCACATCGTTACCTTTGGCCGTTGCATCACGCAGTGCCATCACTTCGGCATGCGGGCCGCCAGCCTGCTGGGTAAAGCCTTGGCCAATCACGTGGCCGGCAGAGTCGACGATCACACAACCGACGCGGGGATTGGGTGAGGAAAGAAAAAGCGCTTGAGCGGCCTGCTCAAGCGCTAGTTGCATGAAGTGGGTGTGATGGGTCATCTTGCCCACGATGGT
The DNA here is from genome assembly GCF_965139575.1 of Comamonas aquatilis. Lineage (NCBI taxonomy): Bacteria > Pseudomonadati > Pseudomonadota > Betaproteobacteria > Burkholderiales > Comamonadaceae > Comamonas > Comamonas aquatilis. The sequence continues at coordinate 618,016 of NZ_CBCSIW010000001.1, forward strand.
AATGCAGTCCTCGAAGGGATTACTTGCCCCAGCAGTCTGCGTCGTAGCCTGAGGTGCCTTGGGTTTTGCCGTTGGCTCCCATGAGCCCTGCTTGATTGAACGTCAGCGTTTTGCATTTGTCTGACGCTTGGCCCCCCTGGGGGATAGCCTGTAGCACAAAGGAGGATGTATCTGAACTTGAAAAACTCAAGGTGTAGTAAGCGCTGCTGTATTGGCCCAGCATCTTGTCCATGGCTGTTTTTTGTGTGCTATCGGAGGTGATGGGGTAGATGCCGTTGGCCGTGGCGGCCCGCTCCATCCATAGTGCGGCCTGCTGCAGACCTGCTTTGGCTTCGTTTCTATGCCCACGACGAATGTATTCCGCATAGCTGGGATATGCGATGGAGGTCAGGATTCCGACAACCGCCACCGTAATCATCAGCTCAATCAGCGTAAATCCATTTTGTTCTTTCTTGGTATTCATTTGATTTGATTTCACTGAAGTTGGCGCCAATTCAGAGACGAAACAGGGTTGCTCAGCTTTCCGGTCTTGGACGTCTGCTGGTTTCCGATGTTTACTTTGCCAGCGCCGGTTTTAAATGAAATTCCCTGTGGGGAGTCTGTCATTCGATTCGTTCCATTATCCGATGAGTTGTAGAGTCCATCTCCGTTGGTATCAATTAGCTGTTGTGTTGGCTTGAGACCAAATTCAATGCCCAAAAGACTGCTCCAGGCCTTGGCGGGAGTCGATGTTGGCTCGCATGTCTCTCCTTCGGTGTTCCCCCCGGATGCGGGAACGTCGGAGCGTATGTTGATAACATTGCTGGACGCTGTATAAAATACAGGGTTTCGAATGACCCTTTCTCCTGTTTCAGGTAAATCAAAATACCAGCCTTTGCTGTTGAGGTAGCTGAGTGCGGTTTGAGTGCCCATATTCCAGAAATCTTGATTTGTACTATTTCCGGAGCCTGCAATCGCATTATTTGAAAAACTTCTGGCGACTAAGTTATTTTTGCTCACTGTGGTAGGCGTTGCAGCCTGCGCGTCCACGATAATTTTTCCCGCTGTGCATGAGCTATCTCCTGCAATGCATACCTTATAGCGCGTGTTATCAAGAACAGAATAAAAGCTTTGTTTGGAAATATCTGTTCTATTCTCTTCGGTAACATTAATTCCTGTGCCAAACGCTACCATTAGTCCACCCGCGCTTTTGTTTATTCTGACCAAGGGGCTTGTTGTAATTGGTTGAATGGTGGTCGCATTGTTGGCCGTATAACTGGCCGTAAATAAAGGTGATCCATTGAAAGCAACGCCCCAATTTTGTGATGTATCGCTGGCAACATTGAATTTCCACAAATTCCCACGTAAATCACCCGCATAGATGATATCGGGAGTGCCGTCTGCGTTGAGGTCTACCAGGCGCGGAGCGGCCAATCCGTTACTGCTGGCATTGGCACCGGACGATGCTGCGGTAATTTTCAAAAGCTCTTTACTTCCATCCAGATATTGAATTAGCAGAACCGGTCTTTCATTTGTGCTGTTGATGCCATTGCCCATCACTACAGCCCAGCGGTTATTGTTCATTTTGACAACTTGAGTCGAAATCTGCGAGTTGTATTCGCTAACCACCGGAGCGCTGAAAATATTTCCGATATCTGCATCAGTTCCTGCTGTGTTGTCCATGACTACCAGACCACCTGCATTTGAGGTAGAGAAGTTGCTTGCATATCCACTAGATACAGTCGCTCCAGGTTGAGTCACATCCAGCACAAAGTAGCCTTTACCTCCTGCCCCCAGACTACCTATCAACATTGTGCGCCAACGATCGGCAGCATTGCTACTGGTCGAACCGATATCGACGTCACCCGAAAATGCAGAGCCGTCTACAAAATAGCGGTGGCTATAACTGCTGTTGGCGAGTTGTGGCAGATTGGCTATGACGCCTTGTGGAACATAGGCAATCCTCTCCTGCCCATCAATCGCCGAGAATCCGTGCAGCATTCCATCATTGCCACCCACATAAAGCATGGGGGTGCGTGTACTATGGCGTTCTGCAAACAAGGCATAGCCCGCCTGGCTGTAGCCTTGGCTGGGGGCGCCGGTATACCATATTGAAGAGTTAACAATATCCCCTTGTATGGAGGTTCTTGTTCTGAAGGTCAGTCCCTGGACCGTTTTTCCATAATTGGAGTTATCTCCACGAATAAAGTCCGCTATGGCTGTGCCAAGTGCTGTTCTGGCGGCGCTGGTCGCGTTGCTTGCTAGAGATGCGGTGAGGCTTGTTTTTTGCGCATCACCGAGGTTGGTGTAGTTAAAGCTGATACCACCAATCCCATTGCTGCTTAATATCAGACGACTACTGATTTGCGAGATGCGAGCATTGAGCTTATCTGCGGTGTTCGCGGCTCTATTGCTAGTGTTTACGCCCCAGTCAGTATTGTCTGATAACGCGCCTGTTTCTGTAGTTATTATTTGAGAGGAAACTGCGCCTTTCCAGCCGTTAGCATCATAGGTGGATGTGTAAAGTTTTGCGTCATTTCCATTAATGGAGTCTGACGAGCCTGCATAACCTGTGACGGGCTGTGTGGTGTCTTCAATGATGCTGCTTACAATATCTTTGAAAGCATTTTTCAAGTCTTCACTATTGCTGGCGGGAACAAACTTCCCTCGGCTATTAATGGCCATGTGCCATAACTCAGTAGTGCGATTGTCTCTATTTATGTAAGCGTTGTAGCCAGTAGATCCATCGCAGGATTGATTGCCATTGGATGCATAATTATTTGAATTATTGCATAAAACGGTAGGCCACTTCTTTGCGCCTGTGGCTAAATCATTGTAGTCGGCTCCGGAATGCGTGGTCCCACCCCATGTCAGCAAGGAGCCCCAGCTTGCGGCATTGTTAAAGCCGATGGTGTAAGTGATTAAATTTTGCCAAGTTGCCGGATTGTTCTCGGGATTCCAGTATGGGCTAAAGGTGATTGATCTATTATTTGATCCTGTTATTGTTTTTTGATCACTAATTTTTATAATGGGCTTTACTTCATTGGCGATGGATGGTTGTAGATCTCTCGACCAATAATAAAAAGCCAAGTCAGATAGTGTGTTTATTGCATCTTTTTTATTGCTTCGAGTATATTCTCCACCCCAGTCATCCTTATAAATATTGGCATAAGGCTGTGAAGGGTCGTAGGTGTTGACTCCATCTGGTAGCGGTGTTGATATATTGTCAATATTTGTTTTTGTTATGGCCGGGTATGTGTCTCTGTCTGCATCTATCATGGCATTTGTGGTCTTTGCAGAGCCATTCCAGCCGCCATCCGTCATGAAGATATGAAAAGATTTTCTGCATGACAGAATATTTCCTGTCCTGGTTCCAGGGATTTCTGCCCAAGGAGAGTTAATTCCTAAATCTGTACGCATCAGAAAATCACCCGCATTTCTGACCATTTTGTGTGAAGGCGTTCCGCCAGATGCCACAAGGGTGTCAACCCAAGTTAGAAAATTGGTGCGGTGGGCGGTATCTAGAATTTTTAGTGTATTTTTGTTGCTGCAATTGCTGCTGGGGATTTCGTCGCAGCCATTCATGGATTGCCATGCTATCCGTAATCGGTTGTCTGGGATATTGCTCGCTGCAAAAGTATCTTTTAGTGCACTTTTGAGGCTTGAGATTCCGGACGCGCCCATACTGCCAGAGTCGTCGACGGAGATAATAACATTGGGTGCGGGTTCCACACTTGCACTGCCTGCTGGGCGCTGTACAAGGCTAAGGGGGGTTGATAATACATAATGAGGCGTTAGTAGCCCTGCAAGCATCAAAGATGAAGTGAGTATGTGAGTTGTTGATTTTTTTTTCATGCTATTCACCTGTAATGGCCGGCATAGATACTATTGTTTGAATCACTGCGGTTGTGGGTGAATGATCTTTGAATGCTGTGCTGCTACTGGATCCTTTGATACCAAAAGCCAAGGCAGTAATTCTAAAAACCATGTCTGCATCGGTTACAGATGTGTTTGTTCCTTGAATCAGCTTGCTTGTATTTCCACCAGGGCTTAATCCTGATGTTCCGTAAGGCATGGGCTCTATCCAGTACCAAGCTCCTTTATTTCCATCGGTCATTGATAAGATGGGGTTGGGAGGAGTTATGGTGGTGGATCCTGTTTGCTTTGCACCGGAATATTGTCCATACCTGGCACCAAGAGTCAGCATGGATTGCAGGGTCGTAGGGTCGTTCCAGAAGTCTTCTGCATTTGTTCTTCTTAGGCAGATTGCATCTTTGCACTGAAGAGTTTGTGCAGATAGTCCATTACTCCAGCTGCCAAAATAAATAGTTTGACTTCCCGGGAATTGCTGGGTGCTGCCAGTTCGTAATGAGGATTTTGTACCATCGTAAAGGTGTCGATAAATATCGTCTTGCGCATCCTGTACCATGGCCTGGGCGGATTCCATGGCCCTCTGATAATCTGCATCGTTGCCTGCTACAAGCTCATTGAAAATGGCGGATCGCGAAGCCCATAATGCTATCAACATGGAGAGTAAAACCAGTACGACTACGACATATAGCGCCGCACCTTGCTGTAATTTTCTTGTTGATGGAGTCATAATTCGACTTTCAATTGCTGACTGGCCATGCATCGCTGCGAGATCGAAATGTATTTCTAAAAACGCTGCGTAATCTACTTCCGCGAGACACCGATTGATTGTTGCAATTGATATAGCTTGATCCAACCGTATCTATATTTTCGCTGCCTTCCAACTCAAGGCACACCTCGATGGATTGCACCTGTGACCAAGAGATCTTATCTGTGAGCGCTGCCGCTGTGACATAGGTGAATGTCGGATTCGTCTCTCCGGTTTGTCTAAGATAACGAACCTGGAAATTTTTGACTTTGATATCGTTTGCCGAGTCTCCACCAATGAGTGGCTGTTTGCTACCTGTACCGGCACAGTACAGTATGTTGCCATCCCGCTTGAAGGCGTTTTGAAGTGCTGCGGGTGGCGATGACGAGGGGTTTTCTCCGAGGCAATTTCTTAATTGTGCTCCCGTGGAGGCAGTGCCACTTGATATGGGATAAAGTTTTTCACTAGGTGAATTTTGATAGACAACTGTGAATAAATATTCGCTGCTGCCAGGGGCGTCTTTTCCGGATATTGCTGTATAGCTGCTCAGTGACGTACTATCAATGAATTGAGCGGTTTCGAGATGGCTATCTGAAGGTTTCAAAGAAAGACTGCCCGCTTGGCGTATCTGTTGCCCAATCACTCGAAAAACAAAAGACGCTTGTTGTTGCATGGTAGTGCTGTCAGAGGTCGTAGTGCTGGCATTTTTGGATGCGAGTAAAGCCCCCATGGCAACTGCAATCGCAAGCAATCCAAGTGCAATACCTATCATGAGTTCAATCAATGTCAAACCTTGCTGATATGGCCTGCATTTAAAACTGCTATTTGAAAATATATGAGTCATGTTGACGACTAATTAGAAGCGCAGTAGGCAGTTGATCCAATGGTTTGGCATCGTTCTTCCAGGCTGATGAACTGAAGATGGCAACTCATATTTGGACTGTTGTCGTCATTGGCGTTGAGTTTGGGGCACTGCACCGTAGCTCCTGAGGCGTCTACGGCTTGTGCTGCGGCCATAGTTCCTGCGCTGCTTTCATTGGAGCGCCATGCCAGCATGACGCCCAAAGACTTTCCGTCCGCAGTTGCAAAAACGCGTACCTTGCCAAGAGGTAGACTATTTTTGACAGAGTTGAGCCAAATATTTTTATCAAAATCAGCCAGTTGAACTGCAGTGCAGTTGGTGGTTGTGCAATCGGCTGAAGGGGTCGTGATGGATTGCGTTAAATCTACCCAGCTTGTCGTGTATTGACTGGCGTTGGCAATGCCGCTAGTTTGATTTTTTATCCGCTCACTCAAGTCCTCGATCAGGCGTATGCTTTGCGTTCTGCGCATCGTGTCTTGGGTATTTGCCAAAGTTCTCATCTGAACGCCTAATATCCCCAGTATGCCGAGAGCTGTTAGTAGAATGGCGATCAAGGACTCTATTAAAGTAAAGCCATTTTGTTTTCTGCTTGTTTTTATGTGCATGGCGGATCTCCGATGACGCGTATTCTTCCGCCGGAACTGCTGCATATGCCTTGTGCTGGTGGGTTTAAATTACCACCGGCGGGTAATATGTAGATGCCTTTGGCATTGATGCCGCTCATCTTTCCCCAGCGATCCAAAGTAATCGATCCGCCACTGCTGGCGACGGTGACTTCAATGCCTTTGGCGGGGGAAATACTTTTTATAGGAGCAAGATTGCCAGCGTTGTCGGTGTAAAAAATACCCCAACCACAGCCCCAGTCTTGATTGGTGGGGGCAAGTGTGCAGCCATCGGTGTTGTTGGTTTTTTTTCGAATCACCACACCGCCGCCGCGTTTGATGGCTTCGGCTCTTGCCAAATACAAGGTGCTGACCATGGATTCGGTGACGGATCGAACGCTCCAGCGTTGAATAATGGGCTTAAAGCTTGGAACGGCAATGGCCGCAAGTACGCCAATAATGGCAATAACTGTCAGCAGCTCGATAGATGTGAAGCCTGGACAGTTTTGAGGGGGGCGCCCAAAAGGGTGCCTGGATGTGTGGTTAACACTAGCATTCATGGCGCCATGCTAGATAGCGCTGAATGCTTTGTGCGTAGCACTTGGACTGAAGGTCGTGTTTGCTGGATAAGCGGCTCCTTGGGCTGATGGAGCCACTGCACCCGAAAGGTGCGTGTTGAAGCCTGGACCGACGGTCACGCAGCCGCGGATGTTTAACGCTTTCCTTTGGGCGGTTTGTGCGTATACCCCGCGCAAGCTCCGGCGTTGGGTCTGCCTTGGCATTCGCGATACAGCCTGCGATCTCGCTCTGCAGGCGTTTCTTCGGAACTGCTGCGAATGTTCTGGATCTTGATGCGCCCACTTTGGCGTTTTTCTGCTTTGTTCGTGCTCGCGGCCTGTGCTTGCGGGGTACGTAGGGTCAGGCTTGCGCTCAGCACAGCTAAAGCGACAGTGGCGACAAACTTGGAGTTCAGTGCGGGCATCGTGCTTTCCTCGAAGGTGGCAGACCTGCGCATTGTTGAGTCTGAAACCAGCTCGATTTGCCGGGGTTTACCTTGATCTCGGCGGCTCACATGACTGCGCTTGGGGTGGGTGTTTGGGAGGGTTGAGAGGCTCTTGATATAATCGACAGGTTTTGCATGGTGCAAGACGCACGCCAGAGCCTTTCCAGCCCCGGCGCAAGTAACCAAGGTGCTCGCCTGCCGAGTGCCAATCTCCAAGGAAAACAAAATGATCGCTGCCTCTATCAAGGCTGAAGTTGTCAAGGCTAACGCTCGTTCCGAAAACGACACTGGTAGCCCAGAAGTGCAAGTGGCCCTGCTGACTGCTCGCATCAACGAACTGACTCCTCACTTCAAGGCAAACGCCAAGGACCACCACGGTCGTCGCGGCCTGCTGCGCATGGTGAGCCGTCGTCGTAAGCTGCTGGACTACCTGAAGTCCAAGGACGCTGAGCGTTACACCGCTCTGATCGCCAAGCTGGGCCTGCGTAAGTAAGCACAGTGCAAGATCGAAACGCCTGAGTTAGCACGCTAGCTCAGGCGTTTTTTACTTCGGAGAAAGCAAAACAGAGCGAAGCTGTGTCATTCCAATGCTGCACTATTCATAGCATTAAGCGCAGCACTGGAATGGCATCGTGTTCTGTTTGCACTCCACTTATAGGCTGGATGTGCACATTCGGCTATCAAACAAGGAGTCAAGATGACCATGTTCAATAAAGTGACCAAGACTTTCCAATGGGGCCAGCACACGGTCACCATGGAAACCGGCGAAATCGCCCGTCAGGCCTCCGGCGCCGTGCTGGTCAATATCGACGACACCGTGGTGCTGGCCACCGTGGTGGGTTCCAAGATTGCCAAGTCGGGCCAGGATTTCTTCCCCCTGACCGTTGATTACATCGAGAAGACATATGCTGCAGGCAAGATCCCCGGCAGCTTCTTCAAGCGCGAAGCCAAGCCTTCGGAGCTGGAGACTCTGACTTCGCGTCTGATCGACCGTCCCATCCGTCCTCTGTTCCCAGAAGGCTTCTACAACGACGTGCACGTGGTCATCCACACCATCTCGTTGAACCCCGAAGTGGATGCCGACATCGCTGCGATGATCGCTGTGTCCGCCGCCCTGTCGGTGTCCGGCCTGCCTTTCAACGGCCCCATCGGTGCGGCCCGCGTGGGTTACATCAATGGCGAGTACGTGCTCAACCCCGGTCAGACCCAGCGCAAGGATTCGCTGATGGATCTGGTGGTTGCCGGTACCGAAGCCGCTGTGCTGATGGTGGAATCCGAAGCCCAACAGCTGCCTGAAGAAGTCATGCTGGGCGCCGTGGTTTACGGCCACGAGCAAGGCCAGGTCGCCATCAACGCCATTCACGAACTGGTGCGTGACGCCGGCAAGCCCGTGTGGGACTGGACTGCGCCTGCCAAGGACGAAGCTCTGATCGCCAAGGTGGCCGAGCTGGGCGAAGCCAAGCTGCGCGCCGCTTATCAAGAGCGCAACAAGCAAGTGCGCACGCACGCTTGCCGTCTGGCATACGCCGACGTGAAGGCCGGCCTGACCGAGCAAGGCGTGGCGTTTGACGGCGTCAAGGTCGAAAGCATGCTGTTCGATATCGAAGCCAGCATCGTTCGCTCGCAAATTCTGGCCGGTGAGCCCCGCATCGACGGCCGCGACACCCGCACCGTGCGCCCCATCGAGATCCGCAACTCCGTGCTGCCCCGTACCCACGGTTCGGCCCTGTTCACCCGCGGTGAAACACAGGCTTTGGTGATCTCCACTCTGGGCACCGAGCGCGATGCACAGCGTATCGACGCACTGTCCGGCGAGTTCGAAGACCGCTTCCTGTTCCACTACAACATGCCTCCCTTTGCCACCGGCGAAGTGGGCCGCATGGGTTCGACTAAGCGCCGCGAAATCGGCCACGGCCGTCTGGCCAAGCGTGCTCTGGCCGCTTGCCTGCCCACCAAGGAAGAGTTCCCCTACACCATCCGCGTGGTGTCGGAAATCACGGAATCCAACGGCTCCTCGTCCATGGCTTCGGTCTGCGGCGGCTGCCTGTCCATGATGGATGCCGGCGTTCCCATGAAGGCACACGTGGCTGGTATCGCCATGGGCCTGATCAAGGAAGACAGCCGCTTTGCCGTGTTGACCGACATCCTGGGTGACGAAGATCACTTGGGCGACATGGACTTCAAGGTGGCCGGTACCACCAGCGGTATCACGGCTTTGCAGATGGACATCAAGATCCAGGGCATTACCAAGGAAATCATGCAAGTGGCACTGGCACAAGCCAAGGAAGCGCGCATGCACATCCTGGGCAAGATGCAGGAAGCCATGGGCGAAGCCAAGACCGAAGTGTCCGATTTCGCTCCCAAGCTGTTCACCATGAAGATCAACCCCGAGAAGATCCGTGACGTGATCGGCAAGGGCGGCGCCACCATCCGTGCGCTGACCGAAGAAACCGGCACCCAGATCAACATCGAGGAAGACGGCACCATCACCATCGCCGCCACTGACGGCGCGAAGGCTGAAGCTGCCAAGCTGCGTATCGAACAGATCACGGCTGAAGTCGAAATCGGCAAGATCTACGAAGGCCCTATCGTCAAGATCCTGGAATTCGGTGCTCTGATCAACCTGCTGCCCGGCAAGGACGGTCTGCTGCACATCAGCCAGATCGCTCACGAGCGTGTGGAAAAAGTGACCGACTACCTGCAAGAAGGTCAGGTCATCAAGGTCAAGGTTCTGGAAACCGACGACAAGGGTCGCGTCAAGCTGTCCATGAAGGCTTTGACCGAGCGTCCCGCCGGCATGCCTGAGCGTGAGCCTCGCGAACCCCGCGAGTACCGCGAACGTGCTCCCCGTCAGAACCGTGACTCGCGCGAACCCCGCGAGAACCGTGAGCCACGCGAAAACCGCGGCGGCGCTGACGACCAGCAACAACAGCAACAGCAGTAATCGCTGAGCGGGAATCCTCTGTATGGAGGGTTCCCGTTTGTGCTTGAGCTGCCTTGCTGTGGATGCTCTTGTATTGATAGCTTCTTGCGCTTGATCCATTAAGGCTCAAGCCTGATTTGACTTTGAAACCTAGGCTCTGATATGGAACACAACACAATGCGTGCGGTAGAAATCACCGCCTTTGGCGCGCCCGACGTGCTGCGCATGGGTGTGCGTCCCATGCCGGTGGCGGCTGAGGGCGAATTGCTGATCCGTGTGGCCGCCAGCGGCATCAACCGCCCTGACGTGCTGCAGCGCAAAGGCCATTACGCTCCACCGCCCGGTGCTTCCGATCTTCCGGGTCTGGAAGTGGCGGGGATCATCGTCTCCGGCGATGAAGCGGCCATGGCGCAAGCTGGATTGAAGATTGGCGATCGCGTCTGTGCGTTGGTCGCTGGTGGCGGTTATGCGCAGTACTGCGTGGCGCCGGTGCAGCAATGTCTGCCGGTGCCGCAAGGCTTTAGCGATGTACAGGCCGCTGCTTTGCCCGAGACCTTTTTTACGGTCTGGAGCAATGTGTTCGATCGTTGTGCGCTGCAGTCGGGCGAGACCTTGCTGGTGCAAGGCGGCAGCAGCGGTATTGGCGTTACTGCCATTCAGATTGCCAAGGCCTGGGGTGCCAAAGTCATTGTGACGGCGGGCTCGGACGCCAAGTGCGAGGATTGCCTCAAGCTCGGTGCCGATCACGCCATCAACTACAAGACCCAGGACTTTGGCGCAGAAGTGCTGCGCATCACGCAAGGCGAGGGCGTCAATGTCGTGCTGGACATGGTCGCCGGCAGCTATGTAGCGCGCGAAGTGCAATGCATGGCAGCCGATGGTCGTCTGGTCATCATTGCGGTGCAGGGCGGCGTCAAGGCTGAGTTCGATGCCGGTCTGGTGCTGCGCAAGCGCCTGACCATTACAGGTTCCACATTGCGCCCGCGTTCGGTGGCCTTCAAGGCCGCTATTGCGCAGGCGCTGCAGCGCAAGGTTTGGCCCATGTTGGAAGCCGGAACCGTGCGCCCAGCCATTTATCGTGAATTCGATGCGGCCGACGCAGCAGCAGCGCATGCGCTGATGGAGTCGAGTCAGCACACCGGAAAAATCGTTTTGACTTGGGAAAAATGAAGCAAAAACTCATTGTCGGCAACTGGAAGATGAACGGCAGCCTGGCTGCCAACGCAGCTTTGCTGCAGGCACTCAAGCAAGGCTTGCCTGCGGATAACAAGGCCGGTGTGGCAGTGGCTGCACCTGCGGTATATCTGGCTCAGATTCAGGCGGAGCTTGCGGGTTCTGCTATTGATGTGGCAGCGCAAGACGTGTCCCAGCATGAGCAGGGTGCGTTCACCGGTGAAAACTCTGCCGCCATGCTCAAGGAGTTTGGCGTGCGCTATGCGCTGGTCGGTCACTCCGAGCGTCGCCAATACCATGGCGAAACGGATGCGGTGGTTGCGCTGAAGGCGCAGGCTGCTTTGGCCAAGGGCATCACTCCCATCGTTTGCGTGGGTGAAACCTTGCAGGAGCGCGAAGCCGGTCAGACCGAAGTGGTGGTCAAACGCCAACTGGCGGCCGTGATTCATCAGGTGGGTCTGTGCGTGAGCGAGTTGGTGGTGGCCTATGAGCCCGTCTGGGCCATCGGTACTGGCAAGACGGCCAGCCCCGAGCAGGCCCAGGAAGTGCATGCCGTGCTGCGTGCGCAGCTGGCGGCGGCTACCGAAAAAGCGGGCCGTGTGCCGCTGCTCTATGGTGGCAGCATGAATGCGGTCAATGCGGCCCAGTTGCTGGCGCAAGCCGATATCGACGGTGGTCTGGTGGGTGGTGCCGCTCTCAAGGCGGCGGATTTCTTGACCATTATTGCGGCTGCGCAATAAGCGCCTTGCCTTGGCAAAGCGCAGCAGAGCAAACAATTAGCAGGTTTATATATGAACGTCTCATTCTTATCCAACGTGATTCTCGCGGTCCAGATGCTGGCCGCGTTGGCCATGATCGGCCTGATCCTCATTCAGCATGGCAAGGGCGCCGACATGGGTGCCTCGTTTGGTAGCGGCAGCTCCGGCAGCCTCTTCGGTGCATCGGGCAGTGCCAACTTCCTGTCGCGTACCACGGCGGCTCTGGCCACTGTGTTCTTCATTACCACCCTGGCTCTGGCCTACCTGGGTAATAACCGTCCCGTCAGCTCCGGCAGCGTGCTGGAGAATGTGCCTGTCACCGCGCCTGCAGCACCCGCTGCACCTGCGGCCATTCCTGATGCATCCGTGCCAGCTCCCGTGGCTCCTGCAGCCGGCACAGAAGGTGCAGCGCAAACTCCTGCGAAATAATTTGATGAAAACTTGAAGAACTCCTAAAAGCAGGGGTTTTTCAAGCTAGAATCTATGGATTGTCTGGGGATCAAAATCTTTGCAACGAAGGTTTCCGAGGTTGCCGGACAATTGAGACGAAGCCGTCGTGGTGGAATTGGTAGACACGCTATCTTGAGGGGGTAGTGGCGAAAGCTGTGCGAGTTCGAGTCTCGCCGACGGCACCAACACATAACTAAAAGCCTGCCCTGCTGATCAGGCGGTGATCGGTGAGGCATGTCTTTAATACAAGGCCCACACTGATGAACATCGATCAGTACCTTCCCGTTCTCTTGTTCATTCTTATTGGCATCGCTGTGGGTGTAGTGCCCCTGGTGCTCGGTTACGTTCTGGGTCCCAATCGTCCTGATGCGGCCAAGAACTCTCCCTATGAATGCGGTTTTGAGGCGTTTGAAGATGCGCGCATGAAATTTGACGTGCGCTACTACCTCGTCGCCATCCTGTTTATCCTGTTCGATTTGGAAATCGCATTTCTGCTGCCTTGGGCTGTCGCGCTCAAGGACGTGGGTGGAGCAGGATTCGTTGCTGTTCTCATCTTCCTGGCCGTTCTGGTCGTGGGCTTTGCCTACGAGTGGAAAAAAGGTGCCCTGGATTGGGAATGAGCGGCTACTCTAAGGAAACACGATGATCGAAGGCGTGATGAAGGAAGGCTTTGTCACCACCAGCTATGACGCGGTGGTGAACTGGGCCAAAACAGGGTCGATCTGGCCCATGACATTTGGTCTGGCTTGCTGTGCTGTGGAAATGATGCACGCAGCGGCTGCGCGTTATGACATCGGTCGCTTCGGCTCCGAAGTGTTTCGTGCCAGCCCCCGCCACTCGGACTTGATGATTGTGGCCGGTACCTTGTGCAACAAGATGGCTCCGGCCATGCGCAAGGTGTACGACCAGATGTCGGAACCCCGTTGGGTGATTTCCATGGGCTCTTGCGCCAATGGCGGTGGCTACTATCACTACAGCTACTCCGTGGTGCGCGGTTGCGACCGCATTGTCCCGGTGGATGTTTATGTGCCTGGCTGTCCTCCGACTGCAGAAGCGTTGATCTACGGGATCATCCAGCTGCAGCAGAAGATCCGCCGCACTCACACCATTGCTCGCGTTTAAAGGGTTGAGATGACTGCAATTGCAATTCACCCCGAAAAACTGCGGGATGTGGTGACTTCGGCGTTGGGCGACAAGGTACGTAACGTGACCTTGGCTCTGGGCGAAGTGACGGTGGAAGTGTCGGCGGACCAGTATGTCGAAGTCATGCAGATCCTGCGCAATGCAGAAGGCTGCAAGTTCGAGATGCTGATGGACCTGTGCGGTGTGGACTACTCCACCTATGCCGAAGTGGGCAAGGAAGGCCCGCGTTTTGCCGTGGTGTCGCACCTGATGTCTCTGACCTTGAACCAGCGCCTGCGTGTGCGCGTGTTCTGCGCGGATGACGATTTCCCCGTGGTCGCTTCGATCAACGACATCTGGAATGCCGCCGGCTGGTTCGAGCGCGAAGCCTTCGACCTGTTCGGCATCGTATTCGATGGCCACGACGATCTGCGTCGCATCCTGACCGACTATGGCTTTATCGGCCACCCTTTCCGCAAAGACTTCCCCATCTCGGGCTATGTGGAAATGCGTTACGACGCCGAGCAGCAACGTGTGGTGTACCAGCCCGTCACGATCGAGCCGCGAGAAATCACTCCGCGCATCATCCGTGAAGACAATTACGGCGGAGGCCTGCACTAAAGGCGCGCGTCGCCTTCTGACGGAAGACCATGGCTGAAATCAAGAACTATTCCCTGAACTTTGGTCCGCAGCACCCGGCAGCGCACGGTGTGCTGCGTCTGGTGCTGGAGCTCGACGGTGAGGTGGTGCAGCGTGCTGACCCCCACATCGGCCTGCTGCATCGCGGTACCGAGAAACTGGCTGAGACCAAGACCTATATCCAGTCGCTGCCCTATATGGACCGCCTGGACTATGTGTCCATGATGTGCAACGAGCACGCCTACTGTCTGGCCATTGAAAAACTGCTGGGCCTGGAAGTGCCCGTGCGCGCCCAGTACATCCGTGTGATGTTCTCGGAAATCACCCGCATCATGAATCACCTGATGTGGCTGGGCTCCTCGGGCAACGATGCCGGCAGCTCCACCATTCTGATCTATACCTTCCGTGAGCGCGAAGCGCTGATGGACATGTATGAGGCAGTCTCCGGTGCGCGTATGCACGCGGCGTATTTCCGACCAGGCGGCGTGTACCGCGACCTGCCGGACACCATGCCCCAGTACAAGGCCAACAAGCTGCACAATGCGCGCGCATTGGAGCAGATGAATGAAGACCGCCAGGGATCGCTGCTGGACTTCATCGAAGCCTTTACCCAGCGCTTCCCCAAGTGCGCGGACGAATACGAAACCCTGCTGACCGATAACCGTATCTGGAAACAACGCAACGTCGATATCGGCGTGGTGACTCCGGAACGTGCCATCAACTGGGGGATGACCGGCCCGATGTTGCGCGGCTCCGGCGTGGCCTGGGATCTGCGCAAGACGCAGCCCTACGATGTCTACGACAAAATGGACTTCGATGTGCCCGTGGGCGCGACCGGCGACTGCTACGACCGTTACCTGGTTCGCGTGGCTGAAATGCGCGAATCCAACAAGATCATCAAGCAGTGCGTGGATTGGTTGCGTGTCAATCCCGGCCCGGTGATTACGGACAATCACAAGGTGGCTCCTCCGCATCGCGAAGCCATGAAGTCCAACATGGAAGAGCTGATCCACCACTTCAAGCTCTTTACCGAAGGCTTCGCGGTTCCCGAAGGCGAGGCCTATGCCGCCGTCGAGCACCCCAAGGGTGAGTTTGGTATTTATTTGATCAGCGATGGAGCCAACAAGCCCTATCGCTTGAAGATTCGTCCACCAGGATTCGTGCACATGGCCGCTCTCGATGAAATGAGCCGCGGTCACATGCTGGCTGACGCCGTGATGGTGCTCAGTACCTTGGACATCGTGTTTGGAGACGTTGACCGATGATTACCGCAGCGACCAGAGAACGCTTTGCGCGTGAGGTGGCCAAGTATCCGGCTGAACAGAAACAGTCTGCCGTCATGGCCTGCCTGTCCATCGTGCAGCAGGAGCAGGGCTGGGTAAGCCAGGAGAGCGAGGCTGTGATTGCCGAGGTCCTGGGCATGCCCGAAATCGCCGTGCGCGAAGTGACCACCTTCTACAACATGTACAACCAGCATCCCGTTGGCAAGTACAAGCTCAATGTGTGCACCAACCTGCCTTGCCAGCTGCGTGACGGCTACAAGGCACTGCACCACCTGGAGCACAAGCTGGGCATCAAGATGGGCGAGACCACCAAAGATGGTCTGTTCACGCTGCAGCAGTCCGAGTGCCTGGGTGCCTGCGCCGATTCGCCCGTGATGCTGGTCAACGATCGTTGCATGTGCAGCTTCATGAGCAATGACAAGCTGGACGAGTTGGTCGACGGCCTGCGCGCAGCGGAGGGCAAGGCATGAGCACGATCCTGAACAATCCTGCTGCCAATGCCGTGCTGGCCAAGTTCGCCTCCACAGGCAATGAAACCTGCTTTCATGATCGCCACATCGATCCGCAAATCTATGCGGATCTGAACGGCAGCAACTGGTCCATCAAGGACTACGAAGCGCGTGGCGGCTATGTGGCCCTGCGCAAGCTGCTGGGCAAGGATGGCGGCGAAGGTCTGACGCAAGATCAGGTCATTGCCACCATGAAGGAATCCGGTCTGCGTGGCCGCGGTGGTGCCGGTTTTCCCACGGGCCTGAAGTGGAGTTTCATGCCCCGCCAGTTCCCCGGCCAGAAGCACCTGGTGTGCAACTCGGACGAGGGCGAGCCCGGTACCTGCAAGGACCGCGACATCCTGATGTTCAACCCCCATATCGTCATCGAAGGCATGATCATTGCCGCGTATGCGATGGGTATCAGCATCGGCTACAACTACATCCACGGCGAAATCTTCGAGGTCTATGACCGCTTTGAAGCCGCTCTGGAAGAAGCCCGTGCCGCCGGTTTCCTGGGTGACAACATTATGGGCAGCAGCTTCAGCTTTCAGCTGCATGCTCACCATGGCTTCGGCGCCTATATCTGCGGCGAAGAAACCGCGCTGCTGGAATCGCTGGAAGGCAAGAAGGGTCAGCCCCGCTTCAAGCCACCGTTTCCGGCCAGCTTCGGTCTGTACGGCAAGCCCACGACCATCAACAACACCGAAACCTTTGCGGCCGTTCCCTGGATCATCCGCAACGGCGGCCAGGCTTACCTGGAATGCGGCAAGCCCAACAACGGCGGTACCAAGATTTTCTCGGTCAGCGGCGATGTGAACCTGCCCGGCAACTACGAAGTTCCCATGGGCACGCCTTTCAGCAAGCTGCTGGAACTGGCGGGCGGTGTGCGCACCGGCCGCAAGCTCAAGGCCGTGATCCCTGGGGGCTCTTCGTCGCCGGTGCTGCCTGCGGACGTCATCATGGAATGCACGATGGACTATGACTCCATCTCCAAGGCAGGCTCCATGCTGGGTTCCGGTGCCGTGATCGTGATGGACGATTCGCGTGACATGGTCGAGAGCCTGCTGCGCCTGTCGTACTTCTATTCCCACGAGTCCTGCGGCCAATGCACGCCTTGCCGAGAAGGCACGGGCTGGCTGTGGCGCGTGGTCAATCGTATTCAGCACGGCGAAGGCCGTCCGGAAGATATCGAGCTGTTGGACTCGGTGTCCGTGAACATCATGGGGCGCACCATCTGTGCGCTGGGCGATGCGGCAGCCATGCCGGTGCGTGCCATGATCAAGCACTTCCGCCACGAGTTTGAAGCGAAGATCCAGAACGCTTCCAAGCAGGCCGCGTAAGCGCCTGATCGCGAGACAAGCATATGGTTGAAATTGAACTGGACGGAAAAAAGGTAGAGGTCCTGGAAGGCAGCATGGTCATGCATGCTGCCGAGAAGGCCGGCACCTATATTCCTCACTTCTGCTATCACAAGAAGCTCTCCATTGCGGCTAACTGCCGCATGTGCCTTGTGGATGTTGAAAAGGCTCCCAAGCCCATGCCCGCCTGCGCCACGCCCGTGACGCAAGGCATGATCGTGCGCACCAAGAGCGAAAAGGCCATCAAGGCCCAACAGTCGGTGATGGAGTTTTTGCTCATCAATCACCCGCTCGACTGTCCCATCTGCGACCAGGGCGGCGAATGCCAGCTCCAGGATCTGGCAGTTGGCTACGGCAGCAGCAGCTCGCGCTACGAAGAAGAAAAGCGTGTGGTGCCTGTAAAGGACGTTGGTCCGCTGATTTCCATGCAGGAAATGAGCCGCTGCATCCATTGCACCCGTTGCGTGCGCTTCGGCCAGGAAATGGCCGGCGTCATGGAACTGGGCATGATTCACCGCGGCGAACACTCCGAGATCACCACGGTGGTGGGCGATACGGTGGATTCCGAGCTCTCGGGCAATATGATCGACATCTGCCCGGTGGGCGCGTTGACCAGCAAGCCTTTCCGCTACAGCGCCCGTACCTGGGAACTGTCGCGCCGCAAGTCGGTGTCGCCCCACGATTCCACAGGTTCCAACCTGATCGTGCAGGTCAAGAACCACAAGGTCATGCGCGTTGTCCCTTTCGAGAACGACGACGTCAATGAATGCTGGATTGCCGACCGCGACCGTTTCTCCTACGAAGCGCTCAACAGCGACGAACGCCTGACTCAGCCCATGCTCAAGCAGGGCGGAGAGTGGAAACCAGTCGACTGGCAAACCGCGCTGGAATACGTGGCCAATGGTCTGCAGCAAATCAAGAACGACCATGGCGCAAACGCCATCGGCGCTCTGGTGAGCCCGCACAGCACGTTGGAAGAACTGTTCCTGGCCGGCAAGCTGGTACGCGGCCTGGGTAGCGAGAACATCGACTACCGCCTGCGCAATGCCGAGTTCACCGCCGCCAAGGGCGTGCAGTGGCTGGGTCTGCCCATCACGGCACTGAGCAATTTGCAGTCCGCGCTGATCGTGGGCTCCAACCTGCGCAAGGATCACCCGCTGTTTGCACAGCGTATTCGCCAGGCAGCCAAGAAGGGCTGTGCGGTGTTTGCTATCAATGAGAGAGTGTATGACTGGGCTTTGCCCGTCGCCGCCTCCGTGGTCGCAGCCGCCGACTGGACCCAGGCTCTGGCCGATGTGGCCGCTGCCGTGGCCGAAGCCAAGGGCGTGAATGCGCCAGTGGCAGGTCAGGCACATGCTGAAGCACAAGCCATTGCGGCTTCGCTGCTCAAGGGCGAGCAAAAGGCCGTGCTGTTGGGCAATGCCGCTGCGCACCATGCCCAGGCATCTGCACTGCTGGCCCTGGCCAACTGGATTGCCGAGCAAACCGGTGCCAGCGTGGGTTACCTGACTGAAGCCGCCAACACCGTGGGCGCGCAATGGGTCAAGGCAACTCCCGGTGCCAACGGCCAGAACGCAGGCCAGATGCTGGCTGGCGGTCTGAAGGCTGCCATCTTGCTGAACACCGAACCCCAGTTCGACAGCGCTGCCGGCAAGGCAGCGGTGCAGGCACTGGGCAAGGCCCAGATGGTGGTGACGTTGAGCCCCTTTAAGGCCAATATGGAATTCAGCGATGTGCTGTTGCCCATTGCGCCGTTCACCGAAACCTCGGGCAGCTTCGTCAATGCCGACGGTCGCGTCCAGAGCTTCCACGCCGTGGTCAAGCCTCTGGCCGATACCCGTCCCGCATGGAAGGTGCTGCGCGTGCTCTCCAATCTGATGGGCGTGTCAGGCGTGGATTTCGAGACTTCGCAAGACGTGCTGGCTGTTGCCACCGCCGGTGCCAACCAGGTGCCCGCAACGGCGCTGAACAATGCCACGGCTGCCGCCGTGACCGTGACTGCCGCCGGCAACTTGCCAGCTCCCGTGGTCGCAAGCATTTACCAGCTCGACAGCATCGTGCGCCGCGCTACATCGCTGCAGTTGACGGCCGACGCCCGTTTGGCTCATGAGGGAGGCGCCGCATGATCGACGCATTGAAAGCCTGGGGTGCCGGCCTGTCCACCGCCCCGTTCTGGACCGATGCGGCCTGGCCCGTCATCTGGATTTTGCTGGGTATCGTGGCCATCGTGGCTCCGTTGCTGGGTGCCGTGGCCTATCTGACGCTGTGGGAGCGCAAGCTCCTTGGCTTCATGCAGATTCGCCTGGGTCCCAACCGCGTGGGCCCCATGGGTTTGCTGCAGCCTCTGGCCGACGGCCTGAAGCTGCTGACCAAGGAATTGATCCAGCCCACACGCGCTGCCAAGGGCCTGTTCTACGTTGGCCCCGTCATGGCCATCATGCCGGCCCTGGCTGCATGGGTGGTGGTTCCCTTTGCGCCTGATGTGGCGCTGTCCAACGTGAACGCAGGTCTGCTGCTGATGATGGCCATCACTTCGATTGAAGTCTATGGCGTGATCATTGCCGGCTGGGCCTCGAACTCCAAGTACGCCTTCCTGGGCGCGCTGCGTGCTTCTGCACAGATGGTGAGCTACGAAATCGCTCTGGGCTTCTGTTTCCTGGTCGTCATCATGGTGACCGGCAGCATGAACCTGACGCAGATCGTGCTGAGCCAGGGCCAGGGCCAGTTCGCCGCCATGGGCGTGAGCTTCCTGTCCTGGAACTGGCTGCCTTTGTTGCCCATTTTCGTGGTCTACCTGATCTCCGTCGTTGCCGAAACCAACCGTCACCCGTTTGACGTGGTGGAAGGCGAAGCCGAAATCGTGGCCGGTCACATGGTGGAGTACTCGGGCATGGGCTTCGCAGTCTTCTTCCTGGCCGAATACGCCAGCATGTGGCTGGTGTCCATCCTGGCCGTGATTCTGTTCCTGGGCGGCTGGTTGCCTCCGGTGGACTTCCTGGGCTTTATCCCAGGCTGGATCTGGCTGGCGATCAAGACCTTCCTGGTCGTGTCCTGCTTCATCTGGATTCGCGCCACCTTCCCGCGCTTCCGTTATGACCAGATCATGCGTCTGGGCTGGAAGATCTTCATTCCAGTCACTCTGGTGTGGTTGGTTGTTGTGGGTGCTTGGCTGTACTCGCCTTGGAACATCTGGAAATAAGCGGGGTACACATGTCTGCAGTCGCTGCAACTCCATTCTCAATCAAAGATTTCTTCAAGAGCTTCATGCTCTGGGAACTGGCCAAGGGCATGGCCCTGACCGGCCGCTACACCTTCCGTCGCAAGATCACGGTGCAGTTCCCCGAAGAAAAGACTCCTCAGTCGCCGCGCTTTCGTGGCCTGCACGCTTTGCGCCGTTATGACAACGGCGAAGAGCGCTGCATTGCCTGCAAGCTGTGCGAAGCCGTGTGCCCTGCCATGGCGATCACCATCGAGTCCGATGTGCGTGATGACGGCTCGCGCCGTACCACGCGCTACGACATCGATTTGACCAAGTGCATCTTCTGCGGCTTCTGCGAAGAAAGCTGCCCGGTGGATTCCATCGTCGAGACGCACATCTTTGAATATCACGGCGAAAAGCGCGGTGACCTCTACTTCACCAAGGACATGCTCCTGGCAGTGGGTGACCGTTATGAAACCGAGATCGCTGCCAACAAGGCAGCAGATGCCAAGTACCGCTGAAGCGGCTCCTTGATCACTTGAAAAGATTCGATCCATGGACGCCAAAACTGGTTTTTTCTATCTGTTCTCGGCTGTGCTGCTGTTTGCGGCCTTCCGTGTGGTCACGGCGCGCAACCCTGTGCATGCCGTGCTCAATCTGATTCTGGCCTTCTCGCAAGCTGCGGCTATCTGGCTGCTGCTCAAGGCTGAATTCCTCGGCATTGCCCTGGTACTGGTGTACCTGGGTGCCGTGATGGTGCTGTTCTTGTTTGTGGTGATGATGCTCGATATCCGTATCGAGGACATACGCCGCGGCTTCTGGAAGCATTTCTGGTATGCAGCCCCCTTCGGTTTGCTGATTGCCGTTGAAATGGGCATGGTTCTGATGGGTGGTTTCGGCGATGTGGAAGATGTGAAGGCAGCAAGTGCCACCATCGTCAACGCTGCTGGACAGACCGTTCCTTATTCGAACACCCATGAACTGGGCAAGCTGCTGTACACGGAGTATCTGTACCCCGTGGAAATCGCTGCCGTGATCCTGCTGGTGGCCATGATTGCCGCCATTGCCCTGACGCTGCGCAAGCGCAAGGACAGCAAGGCCGTCAACCCGGCGCAGCAGATTCGTGTACGTGCGCAAGACCGCATCAAGCTGGTCAAGCAATCGGTCACTCAGCCTGCACAACAACCTGCCGCCGAAGCTTCGGCGCCAGCAGTGGAGACAAAAGCATGACGCTTACTCTGGGCCACTTTCTGACGTTGGGCGCGATGCTGTTCGCGATCGCCGTTGTTGGCATTTTTCTGAACCGCAAGAACCTGATCGTCTTGCTCATGGCCATCGAGCTGATGCTCCTGGCCGTGAACACGAACTTCGTCGCGTTTTCCAGTTACCTGGGCGACATGCACGGACAGGTATTCGTGTTTTTCATCCTGACGGTGGCTGCTGCGGAATCGGCTATCGGTCTGGCGATCTTGGTGCTGCTGTTCCGTAACAAGAGCAGTATCGATGCGGAAGACCTCAACTCCCTCAAGGGTTGAGTCCGCCGTTATTTGCAAGGTTCTCAAGAATGAGTCAAACCCTTTCCGCATCCCTGCTGCTCGCGGTGCCATTGGCGCCGCTGGTGGGCTCCGCGCTAGCGGGTATCTGGGGCACAGCCTTCGGCGGCAACAAGATTGGTCGCGCCGGCAGCAGCTCTCTTACCATTTTGGGCGTGCTCGCGGCCTTCATCCTGTCGGCCCTCACGTTCAAGAGCGTTGTCTTTGACGGCGCCAGTTTCAACGAGACCATCTACACCTGGATGGTCGTCGGCGGCCTGAAGATGGAGGTCGGTTTCCTGATCGATTCCATCACGGTCATGATGATGTGCGTGGTGACCTTTGTGTCGCTGATGGTTCACATCTACACCATGGGTTACATGGAAGAAGACGAGGGCTACAACCGCTTCTTCTCCTATATCTCGCTGTTCACCTTCTCCATGTTGATGCTCGTCATGAGCAACAACCTGCTGCAGCTGTTCTTCGGCTGGGAAGCCGTGGGCCTGGTGTCCTACCTGCTGATCGGCTTCTACTACAAGAAGGAATCGGCCATCTTCGCCAACATGAAGGCCTTTTTGGTCAACCGTGTCGGTGACTTCGGCTTCATTCTGGGTATTGGCCTTATCGCTGCCTACACCGGCACGCTGAACTACTCTGAAATCTTTGCCAAGCTGCCCGAGATTCAGAACACTCAGCTGCCCGGCACGGGCTGGCTGCTGGTAACGGTGACGGCCATCTGCCTGTTCATCGGTGCCATGGGCAAATCGGCCCAGTTCCCGCTGCACGCGTGGCTGCCTGACTCCATGGAAGGCCCGACACCTATCTCCGCGCTGATTCACGCGGCGACCATGGTGACGGCTGGCATCTTCATGGTTTCGCGCATGTCGCCTCTGTACGAACTGTCGGATGTGGCCCTGAACTTCATTTTGGTGATCGGCTCCATCACGGCCCTGTTCATGGGTATCCTGGGCATCATCCAGAACGATATCAAGCGCGTGATTGCGTACTCCACGCTGTCGCAGCTGGGGTATATGACCATCGCCCTGGGCGTGTCGGCCTACTCGGTTTCCGTGTTCCACCTGATGACCCACGCTTTCTTCAAGGCGCTGCTGTTCCTCGGGGCCGGCTCGGTCATCATGGGCATGCACCACAACCAGGACATCCGCTGGATGGGCGGCGTGCGCAAGTACATGCCCATCACATGGATCACCTTCCTGCTGGGCAACCTGGCGCTGATCGGTACACCGTTCTTCTCCGGTTTCTACTCCAAGGACGCCATCATCGAAGCGGTGCACGCTTCCAACCTGCCTGCAGCTGGCTTTGCCAACTTCGCGGTGCTGGCTGGTGTGTTCATCACGGCCTTCTATTCGTTCCGCCTGTACTTCATCGTGTTCCACGGTAAAGAGCGCTACGACCAGAATCCCGATGCTCACCATGATGATCATCACGCCCACGATGACCACCACGGTCATGGCCACGATGCCAAGCCGCATGAGTCGCCACTGGTGGTGACCGGTCCTCTGATGCTGCTGGCCATTCCTTCGGTGGTGATAGGCGCGATTGCGCTGATGCCCATGCTGTTCGGCGACTTCTTCAAGGGCGTGATCTACGTGGACGGTGCCAAGCACGGTGCCATGGCAGAACTGGCCGAGAAGATTCACGGCTGGCTGCCCATGGCGCTGCACGGCTTCACGGCTGCGCCGTTCTGGCTGGCACTGGCTGGTGTGGTGGTGTCCTATGTGTTCTACATGGTCAAGCCCGAGATTCCTGCGGCCATCATGGCCTTCTCCAAGAAAATCGGTCTGTATCAGATGCTGGAAGGCAAGTACGGCGTGGACTGGGTCTACGAAAACATCTTCGCTCGCGGTGCGCGTGGCACGGGTACCGTCTTCTGGAAGGTGGGCGATCAGGCCATCATCGACGGCGCCGTGGTCAACGGTTCCTGGAAGCTCATGGCCAAGCTGGGTCAATGGGTGCGTGGCCTGCAAACAGGCTATCTCTATCACTACGCGTTGGTCATGCTGCTGGGTATCTTTGCCCTCATGACGTACTTCGTGTGGCTCAACAAGTAGTAGAGGAATAACAAAAATGGGTTTGTTGAGTCTTTCAATCTGGGTGCCAATTGCATTTGGCGCCCTCCTGCTGGCCATGGGCCGCGAAGGGCAGGCCAATGCGGTGCGTTGGCTGGCCCTGATCGGTGCACTGGTTGGCCTGGCGGTGACGATTCCGGTGGTGACCGGCTTCGACACCACGACAGCTGCCATGCAGTTTGGCGAGAAAGCGCTCTGGATCGAGCGCTTCAATATCCACTACCACCTGGGCGTGGACGGCATCTCGATGTGGTTTGTGCCGCTGACGGCCTTCATCACGGTCATCGTGGTGATTGCCTCCTGGCAGAACATCACCGAGCGCGTGAACCAGTACATGGCCGCCTTCCTGATCCTGTCGGGTCTGATGATCGGCGTGTTCAGCGCACTGGACGGCATGCTGTTCTATGTGTTCTTTGAAGCCACCCTGATTCCGATGTATCTGATCATCGGTATCTGGGGCGGTCCAAACAAGATCTATGCTGCGTTCAAGTTCTTCCTGTACACCTTGATGGGCTCGCTGCTCACCCTGGTGGCCCTGATTTACCTGTATACCCAGTCGGGCGGCAGCTTCGAGATTCTGGACTGGCACAAGCTGCCGCTGTCCAGCACCGCACAGACGCTGATCTTCTTTGCCTTCTTCGCTGCTTTTGCCGTGAAGGTGCCCATGTTCCCCGTGCACACCTGGTTGCCAGACGTTCACGTGGAAGCGCCTACCGGTGGTTCCGCCGTGCTGGCCGCCATCATGCTCAAGCTCGGTGCCTACGGTTTCCTGCGCTTTTCGCTGCCTATCGCTCCTGATGCTTCGCACCAGTGGTCCGGCCTGATGATCACGCTGTCGCTGATTGCCGTGATCTATGTGGGTGTGGTGGCTCTGGTGCAACGCGACATGAAGAAGCTGGTGGCTTACTCATCGGTGGCACACATGGGCTTTGTGACCCTGGGCTTTTTCATGTTCAACAGCCTCGGCATCGCCGGCGGTCTGGTGCAGATGATTGCCCACGGCTTTGTGTCCGGCGCCATGTTCCTGTGCATCGGCGTGCTGTACGACCGCGTTCACTCGCGTGAAATCGCCGCTTACGGCGGTGTGGTCAACACCATGCCCAAGTTTGCTGCCTTCGCCCTGCTGTTCGCCATGGCCAACTGCGGTCTGCCTGCAACGGCCGGCTTCGTGGGTGAGTGGATGGTGATTCTGGGTGCCGTGCAGTACAACTTCTGGATTGGCCTGGGCTCTGCCACGGCGCTGATCTTCGGTGCTGCTTACACGCTGTGGATGTACAAGCGCGTGTACCTGGGTCCTGTGGCCAATGACCACGTGAAGGAACTCAAGGACATCAACTGCCGCGAATTCCTGGTACTGGGCGTACTGGCCGTCGCCGTGCTCGTCATGGGTCTGTATCCCAAGCCGTTCACCGATGTGATGGATGTGTCCGTGGCCGAGCTGATCAAGCATGTGGCTATCAGCAAGCTCAACTGACCAGACTGAAACGAGAGACTCGAGATGATTGACAACATCAGCTGGCTGGCGATTTACCCGGAGATTGTTCTCCTGGTGATGGCCTGCGTCATCGCCTTGGTGGACTTGGGCGTGACAAGCGCCCGCCGCACAGGCACCTATGTTCTGACCATGCTCACCTTGCTCGTCGTAGCAGTGATGCAGGGTATGTATGCCTCTAGCGGCAACACCTTCTACGGCTGGGGCAACATGGTTGTCTCGGACGCCATGGGCAACTGGCTCAAGTGCTTTGCCACGGTCGCCATGATGGTCACCATGGTTTACGGCCGCCCCTATGCGGCCGAACGCGACATGCTGCGCGGCGGTGAGTTTTTCACCCTGTCCATGCTGTCGCTGCTGGGCATGTTCATCATGATCGGCGGCAACAACTTCCTGGTCATCTACCTGGGCCTGGAGCTGCTGACACTGTCCAGCTACGCGCTGGTGGCTTTGCGCCGCGATCACACCGCTTCGGTGGAAGCGGCCATGAAGTACTTCGTGCTCGGCGCCATGGCTTCCGGTTTCCTGCTGTACGGCATGTCCATGCTCTACGGTGCTACCGGTTCGCTGGATATCGGCCAGGTCTTCAAGGCCATCAACTCCGGTGAAATCAAGCACCAGGTGCTGGTTTTCGGTCTGGTCTTCATCGTGGCCGGTCTGGCCTTCAAGCTCGGCGCCGTGCCTTTCCACATGTGGGTGCCTGACGTTTACCAGGGCGCTCCCACGGCCATTACCGCTTTGATCGGTGGCGCTCCCAAGCTGGCGGCCTTTGCCATGATCATTCGTCTGCTGGTGGATGGTTTGCTGCCGCTGGCCATCGACTGGCAGCAGATGCTGATGGTGTTGGCCGTGTGCTCGCTGCTCATCGGTAACCTGGCCGGTCTGCAGCAGACCAACCTCAAGCGCATGCTGGCCTACTCGACCATCTCGCAAATGGGCTTTGTGCTGCTGGGCCTGATGTCGGGCGTGGTGGACGGCAAGGTGGATCCCGCGACCGTGGAAAACGCCTACAGCTCGGCCATGTTCTACATCGTCACTTATGTGCTGACGGCTCTGGCTGCGTTCGGTGTGGTCTTGCTGCTGGCCCGTGAAGGCTTTGAAAGCGAAGAGATCTCCGACCTGGCCGGTCTGAACCAGCGCAGCCCGCTTTATGCCGGCGTGATGGCGATCTGCCTGTTCTCCATGGCCGGTATCCCTCCGCTGGTGGGCTTCTACGCCAAGCTGTCCGTGCTGCAAGCGCTGATTTCTTCGGGAAGCACGCTGCACATCGGTCTGGCCGTGTTTGCCGTGATCATGTCGCTGATTGGCGCTTTCTATTACCTGCGCGTGGTCAAGGTCATGTACTTTGATGCTCCAATCACAGCCACCAGCGTGTCCGCACCTCTGGATGTGCGCGTGGTTCTGACCATCAACGGTGCGCTGGTGCTGTTGCTCGGCATCTTGCCGGGCGGCCTCATGGCCTTGTGCGCCGACGCCATCGTGCGTGCCCTGGCCTCCTGATGACAAAAGGGGGGAGGCTTGTCGCCTACTCCCCTTATTTGTAGGAATGCCTTAGCGTGTCTATCACCGCTTCTATCTGGCTTGTGATCTTGGCTGCCCTTGTGGCAGCCAATTTGCCTTTTATCAACCAGCGTTTGGCCATTGCGGGTCCGGTGATGGCCGGCCGTAAACCCATGTGGGTGCGCCTGATCGAGATGCTGGTGCTGTATTTGTTGGTGGGCGGCCTGGGCTATCTGCTCGAGCGCCGTGCAGGCCAGGTCTCGCCACAGGGCTGGGAGTTCTATGCCATCACCGGCACCCTGTTTCTGACGCTGGCTTTCCCAGGCTTCGTCTATCGTTATCTGGTGCATCGCCGGGATTGATCGTAATCAGGGTGCATGATGGAGCCGTATTCCGTCTGCGCTCAAGAGAATTTCATGAAAGTGCTTGATCTTCATTGCTCTGCGGGCCATGTGTTCGAAGGCTGGTTCGGTTCGGAAGACGACTTCCAGAGCCAGCTGGCGCGCAAGCTCGTGCAGTGCCCCAGCTGCGGGGACAGCAATATAGTCAAGCGCCTGAGCGCTCCGCGCCTCAATCTGGGTGCGCAGCAGCCTCCACCGGCAGCGCCGGTCACCGAGCGGCATTCAGCGCAGCCCTCGGCATCTCCGGTTCCGGCCAAGTCCCCGGCCCCCGAGCTCACGGCGCAGGCGCGCGAGCAGCTCCATGCCATGCATTCCGCCTGGGTGCAGTGGTCACGCAAGGTGGCCGAAAACACCGAGGACGTGGGCAAGAACTTCGCGCAGGAAGCCCGTCGCATGCACTACGGTGAAACCGACGAACGCGCCATCCGCGGCCAGACCAGCCCCGAGCAGGCCATGGAGCTGATGGAAGAGGGCATTGGCGTGATGCCGCTGGCCTTGCCCGAAACCGGCGAAGGCGGCAGCGGCACCTTGCAGTAAGACAGACTGTTGTGGCTCAGCCCTCAAGCCGCAGTCTTTGCTTCCTCTGTTTTGATAGCTGCTTGCGCTTTTCTATCAAGCACTTTGACTATCAAAGCATTCGAAATGGCGACAATCCATGCGCCAACCACTACAAAAATGAGAGTGCAAAACTCTTGTTTGTCGCTTAATTCATTTAGGGCGACAAAGCTCAAGCATATTTGCCGGCGTCAGGCTAGTAACTGAGCAGCAGACAGGGGAATCTTCGAGCTAAGGGTTTTCGGCATCAGGGTCGCATACCGGAAGGCCAGGGTCATGGCTGTTTCTTACTTTTTATAATCAATTTTGATAGCTATATACGCAAGCTATTAGTCCGTTTGGACCATATCTGACGGCGAAGTCAGCACTGCTCGCGCGGTCGCGGTGTCGCGCAAACTCTCGTTTTGTGAAGTTTTTGCATGTAAGTGTTTGCTGTTTATGCATCCTCCGTATTTGTTGACTAGGAAGGGTAAACATGAGGCGCTGCAGATAAGGAACCTGGGAGTTTCCCCCTGCGGCAGTGCAGCATCACGGCCCAAGATGCCAGGCAAGGGAAGGGAGTGCACACCTGATGCGCCCCGACATTTGTTTTGCAGCATCCAGGACGAACGGCCCAGCGCACATGAGCGACCTCATTCTTGAAACCCATCACCTCACCAAAGAGTTCAAGGGATTTACGGCCGTCAGCAAGGTCGATCTGGCCGTCAAGCGCGGCTCGATTCATGCCTTGATCGGTCCCAATGGGGCGGGCAAAACCACTTGCTTCAATCTGCTGACCAAGTTTCTGGAACCGACCTCGGGCGCCATCCGCTTCAACGGCGTAGATATCACCCGGGAAGCGCCGGCACAGATTGCGCGGCGCGGCGTGATTCGCTCCTTTCAGATTTCGGCCGTCTTTCCGCACAGCACCTTGCTGGAGAACGTGCGCATCGGTTTGCAGCGCCGCCTGGGCACGGCTTTTCATTTCTGGACCAGCGAGAAGACGCTTAACCAGCTCAACGACCGCGCCATGGAGTTGCTGGCCGAAGTGGGGTTGCAGGATCTGGCCGATGAGGTCACCGTCAATCTGCCCTACGGCCGCAAGCGTGCGCTGGAAATCGCCACTACCTTGGCCATGGAGCCGGAGCTGATGCTGCTTGATGAGCCCACCCAGGGCATGGGTCACGAGGATGTGGATCGCGTGACCCAGCTGATCAAGAAGGTCTCCGCCGGCCGCACCATCTTGATGGTGGAGCACAACATGAAAGTCATCTCCACCATTGCCGACCGCATCACCGTGCTGCAGCGTGGCGCCGTGCTGGCTGAAGGCGCGTACGAAGAGGTGTCCCGCAATCCGCAGGTGATGGAAGCCTATATGGGTACCACCGACGGTCAGCTGCAGGGGGCGCATTGATGAATCCCTCGGTGCCGCTTTGCGGCTTCCCCCTGAGAGGGACGGCAGTCTCGGTGCGCGGCGGCCCTTCCTCGCGGTCTCTGTGATGGTTTCGTGCGTGATTTGAGTGATACGAATGAATAAAACAAGTACAGCGGCGCTTGAAATTTCGGCTCTGAATGCCTGGTATGGCGAATCCCATGTGCTGCATGGCATGGACCTTGTGGTGCAGCCCGGCGAAGTCGTCACCCTGCTGGG
The DNA here is from genome assembly GCF_965139575.1 of Comamonas aquatilis. Taxonomy (NCBI): domain Bacteria; kingdom Pseudomonadati; phylum Pseudomonadota; class Betaproteobacteria; order Burkholderiales; family Comamonadaceae; genus Comamonas; species Comamonas aquatilis. Next base: position 647,676 of record NZ_CBCSIW010000001.1, read on the forward strand.
CCGCAACGGCGCAGGGCGCACTTCCACGCTGCGTGCCATCATGGGTTTGACCGGCTCGCGCAAGGGCTCGATCAAGATCAATGGCGTGGAAACCATTCATCTGCCCACGCACAAGATTGCCCATCTGGGCGTGGGCTACTGCCCCGAGGAACGCGGCATCTTCGCCAGCCTTTCCTGCGAGGAAAACCTGCTGCTGCCGCCGCCGCTCAAGACGGGTCAGCCAGGCATGAGTGTGGATGAGATCTATGCCATGTTCCCCAATCTCTACGAACGCCGTAACAGCCAGGGCACGCGCCTGTCGGGCGGCGAGCAGCAGATGCTGGCCGTGGCCCGCATCCTGCGCACGGGCGCACGTCTGCTGCTGCTCGATGAAATCTCCGAAGGCCTGGCGCCCGTCATCGTGCAGGCCCTGGCCCGCATGATCACCACGCTGCGCCAGAAGGGCTACACCGTGGTCATGGTGGAGCAGAACTTCCACTTTGCCGCACCGCTGGCCGACCGCTTTTATGTGGTGGAACACGGCCATGTGGTGGAGCGCTTTGGCGCAGCCGAGCTGAAGGCAAAGATGCCGGTACTCAACGAATTGCTGGGCGTCTGATTTTTCCCATTCATAAACGCAGATTCCACCTTAGGAGACAGAGATGAAAGCAAAGTTGAGCGTTTTGTCGTGCATGTTGGTCGCGGCCGGTCTGGCCAGCCCCCTGGCACAGGCCCAGGAAAAAGTGAAGATCGGTTTTGTGACCGACATGTCCAGCCTTTATGCGGATGTGGAAGGCAAGAACGGCGCGCTTGCCATGCAGATGGCGATTGACGATTTTGGCGGCAAGGTGCTGGGTCAGCCCATTGAGCTGATCTCCGCCGACCACCAGAACAAGGCCGATATCGCTGCCTCCAAGGTGCGCGAATGGATTGATACCCAGGGTATTTCGCTGGTCTTCAGCGGCACCAATTCCGGCACGGCACTGGCCGTCTCGCAAGTGGCCAACGAGAAAAAGCGCGTGCACTTCAACAGCGGCGCAGGCTCTTCGGCGCTGACCAACGAGCAATGCAATCCCTACACCGTGCACTACGCCTATGACACCGTGGCCCTGGCCAAGGGCACGGGCGGCGCCGTGGTGGATCGCGGCGGCAAGGACTGGTTCTTTCTGACGGCCGACTATGCCTTCGGTCAGGCGCTGGAGGCGGACACCACCAAGGTGATTCAGGCCAAGGGCGGCAAGGTGCTGGGCTCGGTCAAGCACCCACTCAATGCCTCGGATTTTTCTTCCTTCCTGCTGCAGGCTCAGGCCTCCAAGGCGCACATCCTGGGTCTGGCCAATGCCGGTGGCGACACCATCAACGCCGTCAAGGCCGCCAAGGAATTCGGCATCAACAAGACCATGAAGACCGCCGGTCTGCTGGTGTTCCTGACCGACATTCACAGCCTGGGTCTGAAGAACACCGAAGGCCTGCTGCACACCACCAGCTGGTACTGGGACATGAATGACGAATCACGCAAATTCGCCAACAAGTTCTTTGCCAAGACCAAGCGCATGCCCACCGATGTGCAGGCCGCCGACTACTCGGCCGTCATGAACTACCTGAAGGCTGTGGAAGCGGTCAAGACCACCAATGCCGACAAGGTGATGGCCCACCTCAAGAGCACGCCGATCAACGACTTCTACGGCAAGGGCGTGATCCGTCCGGACGGCACGTTTGCCCACGATATGTACCTGGTCGAAGCCAAGAAGCCCAGCGAATCCACCAAGCCCTGGGACTACCTCAAGGTCTTGAACAAGCTGCCTGCAGACACGGTCTGGACGACCAAGGCCGAGACCAAGTGCGCGCTCTGGAAATAAGCATCCGCACACTGGTTTGAAGCTCTTCTGAAACCCACTAGCCCCCACTAGCACCACCAGCGTCTGTCCCATGGAAATCTTCGGTGTTTCATTGCCCGGCCTGATGAGCCAGCTCCTTTTAGGTCTGGTCAACGGTTCGTTTTACGCAATTCTGAGTCTGGGTCTGGCCGTGATTTTCGGCCTGCTCAACGTCATCAACTTTGCGCATGGCGCACTGTTCATGCTGGGCGCCATGATCACCTGGATGGCCATGAGCTATTTCCAGATCAACTACTGGGTGATGCTGATCCTGTCGCCGGTGCTGGTGGGGATTTTGGGGGTGCTGATAGAGCGCTTCTTGCTGCGCTGGATCTACAAGCTCGATCACCTCTACGGCCTGCTGCTCACGCTGGGGCTGTCGCTGCTGATCGAGGGCGTGTTCCGCTCGGTTTATGGCGTGTCCGGTCTGGGTTACGACACGCCTGAATTGCTGGAGGGTGCGACCAATTTGGGCTTTATGGTGCTGCCCAACTACCGCGCCTGGGTGGTTGTGGCATCCATCGTGGTCTGTGTTGCCACCTGGTTTGTGATCGAAAAAACCCGCATCGGCGCCTATCTGCGTGCCGGTACCGAAAACCCGCGTCTGGTGGAAGCCTTTGGCGTGAACGTGCCGGTCATGATTACGCTGACCTACGCCTTCGGTGCCGCACTGGCCGCCTTTGCCGGCGTGCTGGCCGCGCCGGTCTACCAGGTCACGCCGCTGATGGGGCAAAACCTCATCATCGTGGTGTTTGCCGTGGTGGTGATCGGCGGCATGGGCTCCATCATGGGCGCCATCATTACCGGCCTGGGGCTGGGCGTGATCGAAGGGCTGACCAAGGTGTTCTGGCCCGAGGCATCTTCCACCGTCGTGTTCTTCATCATGGTCATCGTGTTGTTGATTCGCCCTGCAGGCTTGTTCGGTAAAGAAAAATAAGAGGGGCACAACATGAAATCCAAGACGCTTGTTCAACGCATTGCGCCCATTGGCTACGGCCTGCTGCTGCTGGGTCTGATTGTCGCGCCCTTCATGGGAGCCTATCCCGTGTTCGTGATGAAGCTCATGTGCTTTGCACTGTTTGCTTCGGCCTTCAATCTGCTGCTGGGCTATACCGGCCTGCTTTCCTTCGGCCATGCCGCTTTTCTCGGCGGTGCGGCCTATATCGCGGGCTACTCCATCAAGGCCTGGGGCGTGACGCCCGAGATCGGCATGTTGCTGGGCACGGTGTTCGGCGGCCTGCTGGGTCTGGTCTTTGGCTGGCTGGCCATTCGTCGCCAGGGCATTTATTTCTCCATGATCACGCTGGCATTGGCGCAGATGCTGTTCTTTGTCGCGCTGCAAGCCAAGTTCACCGGCGGTGAAGACGGGCTGCAAGGCGTACCCCGCGGCAAGTTGTTTGGCATTATCGATCTGAGCAGCGATCTGGTCATGTACTACGTGGCCCTGGCCGTGGTGACGGTTGCCTTCATGCTGATCGTGCGCACCATCCATTCGCCGTTTGGTCAGGTGCTCAAGGCCATCAAGGAAAACGAGCCGCGCGCCATCTCCCTGGGCTATGACGTCAACCGCTTCAAGCTGCTGGCCTTTGTGATCTCGGCAGCTCTCACGGGTCTGGCCGGCTCGCTCAAGACCGTGGTGCTGGGCTTTGCCACCTTGTCCGATGTGCACTGGACCACCTCCGGTCACGTCATTCTGATGACGTTGATGGGCGGTCTGGGTACCTTGTCCGGCCCCATTCTGGGCTCGGCCGTGGTGGTGGCGCTGGAGAACAAGATTGGCGAGTTCGGCAGCTTCCTGGCGCGTCTGTCGGGCGTGGAATGGTTCGGCACTCTGGGCGAGTCTGTCACCATCGTCACCGGCCTGATCTTTGTGCTGTGCGTGCTGCTGTTCCGCAAGGGCATCATGGGTGAGCTGATTGCCTGGCTGGAAAAGAAAAAATAAGAGGGAGCTTGAAATGCCAAGGGCCGCTGATAGCGGCCCTTAGTTTTTCGCATCTCAGAGCTTCATCGCATTGGCATAACCCGTCATCTCCAGATAGCCGCTGCCCACGACCCGCTTGCTGCCGTCGGCGGCCACACGCTTCAGCTCGCACAAACCTTCCCAGTAGATGGCGCCGGTGCTGGCGCGACTGTCCAGCTCCTGGTCGTCGACCCGTGCCTGAACCTCGTAGCGGCCGGCCGGTGTCTGCACGCTCCAGGCCACAGGGTAGCGGGTCTGGCTGTGAGGGCTGGTCCACCAGCGCAGCGGCTCAAACAGCACCTGATCGGCAGTAAATATCTGGGCCTGGGTTTGGCCTGCTGCACGAAACGATCCTCCGGCCCACAGGGCGCTGCCATTCTTGCGCCGCAGATGAAATGCGGTCAGCGCGCTGCCGTCGTCCAGATTCATGCCAATCCAGTCCCAGCCTTGCGCATCCGGGTGCAGCAAGGCTTGGCTGCATTCATGATCGAGCCAGGCGCGGTTGCGCAAGCCGCTGCCGACCTCCACGGCCAGACGCTTGCCGCCGACCACGATGGAGCCGCCGACCTTGAGCTGCGGCTGGCTGTAGTAGTAGCTGGCTTGTCCTGCATCCGGTCCCTTGCTTGAAAGACCGGCCTTGCCTTGCAGCAGCACCGGCTGTGTGCTCTCAAACTGGAGATCCAGCGTGAAATCCTTGGCCGCCAGATGCGCCTGGTAGCGACTGCCCTGATCCGCGCTTTTGCCCGGCTGGGGCAGGCGTTGCAGCCGCCAGTCGTTTATATGCACCTGGGTATCGGCTTCACTGGCTCCGGCCAGCCCCAGACCGGCGCGCGCCATGCGCTGATCGTGCTGCAGTTTCTGGCCTTGTACATCGCACAGTGCGGCATGGGCAAAAATCAGCTGTTTTGCCGCCAGGGCCGAGTGCAGCTCCTGCGTACCGTTCACGCGCGAGCGAAAGAACGTCAGCTGAAAGCCCCAGGGTTTGCCGCCGGCCTGGAATTGGCCCGTGATGTACCACCATTCGGTTTGCAGCTCAGGGTGGCTGCCAAAGTCGCGCGGAAACTGCAGCGTCTTGGCCGGCAGGCCCCAGGAGGGCGGCAGCAGCACCAGGCCGCCCGCAGCCAGTCCGGCCTGCAGATAGCGGCGGCGTTGAAGTTCGATCACTTACCAATCCTCCTTGACGGCCAGTACGGCATCGGCGCTGGCAGCCTGTCGTCCGGCCAACCAGGCCGTGACCACGCCGGCCAGCACCACGGCAGCGGCCAAGGCCAGCAGCCGCAGCAGCGGCAGGCGCAAGTCCATGCTCCAGTGAAAGCTTTGCGGATTCACTACGTGCACCAGAATCACGGCGACGCCCAGGCCTAACAGCGTGCCGGCAATGGCTCCCAGGCCCGTCCAGGCCAAGCCTTCGCCGGCCACCACGGCCAGAATATTGCGGCGCGTCAGGCCCAGGTGGGCGAGCAGTCCAAACTCCTTGCGCCGCGCCAGCACCTGCGCGCTAAAGCTGGCGGCAATGCCGAACAGACCGATGGCTATGGCCACGGCCTGCAGCCAGTAGGTGACGGCAAAGCTGCGATCAAAAATGCGCAAAGACCGCTCTCGCAGCGCGGTGCTGCTCACATATTCCAGAGCCGGTACGGTCTGGCCCGTGGCAGCCAGCATATCGGCTATGGCTGTCTGTATCGGTGCAGAAGCTGGGGTCGATGGCTGGGCGCCGGCGCTCCGGGGCCAGATGGCAATGTCGCTGGCGCGTGCATCGCCGCCCAGGCGCAGATAGTCTTGCCAGTCGATGGCAATGGCGCCGAACTGGCGCACATAGTCACGCCAGATGCTTGCTATATAAAAATGAGCTTCTTGTGCTTGACCATCCTTCGCTTGACGGCTAAAAGCCTGTGAAAGCAGCGGCCAGTCGTCGCCGGGCTTCAAGTCATACAGCTGGGCCACGGCCTCGCTGATATGCACGGCAACCAGCTTTTGTCCATTGACTTGCGCATGTCTGGACTCCACCGGGCCCGCCACCCAGGGCAGTTGCTGCGCCGGCTCGCCGGGCCGGCTCCTCAAAGGGCGTATCAGCAGGCTGATGCCGGGGTTTTGCGGGCTGAGCATCAAAGTGGTCGTGCGCATGGCTTGTGCGCGCTCCACACCGGGCAGCCGGGCAATCTGGGCCGCCAGGCCGGCCGGGAGCAGGGCGGCATCCACCCGACTGGAACCGCCTGCCGCACGCACGTACAGCGGAGCCGGCAACACGGCATCCAGCCATTCGATCATACTGCCGCGAAAGCTGGTCACCATGACGGTCAGCGCCACCGCCAGACTCAGACTGGCCACCACGCCGCCGACAGCCACCGTGGTGGCGTGGCGCATGCGCCTGGCGCGCTCGAATGCCAGCAAAGGCAGAGGTCGCCGTCTGAAGGCCTGGGGCATCAGCGCCAGCACGCGGCCCAGAAGCCAGGGCAGGGCCGCCATGCCGCCCAGCAGCAGCAAGCCGACGGCGGCATAAGCTGCCAGCGGGATGCCGGCTATCGGCGGCATGAAGGCCAGGGCCACGCTGCTCAGCAGCAAGATCAGCGCCGGTACGAGGCGCGCGGGCTTTTCATGACCGGCTCCCAGGCCTTTGAGTGTGGCCGCCGGCGGTAAATCCATGGCGGCCCGTGCCGGCCACCAGGCTCCGGCCACGGTGGCCGCCACTCCCAGCAAAGCAAACACCAGGGCGGCCGCCGGGCTCCATTGCAGCGCCGGTTGTACGCTGGAAAAAAAGCCGCCGCCCAGATCGCCGCCAAGCAGGTTTAGCGCCAGCCAGGCCAGGCCTGTGCCCAGCGCAATACCGGCCATGCTGCCGGTGATGCCAAGGGCCAGAGCCTCCATCAGCACAAGGGCCAGGCGCTGGCGTGGCGTGGTACCCAGCACGGCCAGCAGCGCAAACTGGGGCGCACGCTGGGCCACGCTCAGCGCCAGTACCGAGAACACCAGAAAGGCGCCGGTAAACAAGGCCACCAGCGCCAGCACTGTGAGATTGACGCGGTAGGCGCGTGACATCTCGCCTATGCGCTGCTGGTCGTCGCCGGGTTGCTGAACCAGTATGCGCGGCTGCCATGCCTGCAACTGATGCAAGCGGGTCAGCAACGCGCTGCGCGAGCTGCTCTCTGCCAGCAAGACGTCAATGCGGTCGATGTCGCCCCAGCGCTGCAGCCGCTCCTGCAGGGCGGCAATATCCATGACTGCCACCGGCGCGCCGGCGGCGGCCAATGTGCCGGCGATGCGCAGGGTTTGACGCTGGCCGTTCTGAAACCATTGCAGTGCTGCGTTGTGCGCCTGATCCGGCTTCAGGTTCAGAGCCTGCAAGGCGGCGGCATTGAGAAAAACCGCATCGGGCGCAAACAGATCCAGGCGGCTGTTTCCTTCGAACAGGCGGGGCATGAGGGCCGGCGCCACGGGTGCCAGTTTCAGGGCATCGCTGCCCATGACCCGCAGTGGCGTGCCTGGTGCTGAGCCTGCGGTTGCGCGCGTGCCTGGTGTGGGGGGCGGTGCTTGGTCTGGATTGCTGTCTTGTTTGCTGCGAGGCAGCAGCACCGTGGTTTCAATCCAGGGCACGGCCAGGGCCACGCCCTCGGTCTGTGCCAGCTGGGCATAAAGATCCAGTGGCAAGCCGCCTTGCATGGCATGCAGCTGCAGGTCGGGCTGGCCGTTGACGCTGCGCACGGCGCGCGAGAACTCGTCTAGTGCCGACTGGTTGATGACATGCACGGCAAAGCCCAGCGCCACGCCCAGCATGATGGCGATCAGCGCCGTGGCCGTGCGCCAGGGGTGCTGGCGCAGCTCCTGCCAGGAAAAGCTGGCCAGCAGCTGAAGAAGAGGCGGGCCGGAAATCACGCGTTGCTTGCCTGCGTTGGAGTCTGCATCTGCCCCTGCCTCTGCATGCCCTGCGCGGTGAGCCTGAGCACACGGTCTGCGCGACGGGCGGCCTCTCTGGAGTGGGTGACCAGCACCAGCGCCGTGTGCTGTTCCCGCGTCTGCTGCAGTAGCAAGTCCATGATCTGCTGGGCCGTGCCGGGGTCCAGATTGCCCGTGGGTTCATCGGCCAGCAGCAGCGGCGGCGAGTGCACCAGAGCCCGTGCAATGGCAACGCGTTGCAATTGCCCGCCGCTCAGCTGCTGGGGCAGGCGCGAACCCAGGCCCGCAAGGCCCACGGCTTGCAGCACCTGCTCCACACGCTGCTGGCCCTGGGCATTCATGCGCCCCAGCAGCATCAGGGGCAGGGCCACGTTCTGCGCCACATCCAGGTGCGGCAGCACATGAAAGGCCTGGAACACAAAACCCAGGTGCTGGCGCCGCCAGATGGCGCGCCGGGTTTCGTCCAGGCTGGAGAGATCGGTGCCCTGGTGCAGGATCCGGCCTTGCTGCCAGGAGTCCAGCCCGGCCAGGCAGTTGAGAAACGTGGATTTGCCCACGCCGGAATCTCCCACAACGGCCACAAACTCACCGGCCTGCACGCTGCAGCTGACCTGCTCGAATACCGTGCTGCTCTGTGCATCATCGCCATAGCGCTTGGCCAGTTCTTTGACTTCTAGCAGGACAGGGGCAGCAGATGGATGAGGCATGTCCTCATCTTAGAGCGTGACAACCGGTCTTGAAGCATGCCGGTGCTGCCGGCTTGCTGCGTTGGATCAAGCTGCCGAATCAATCAGCTGCATGGCAGCCGTCAGCAGCCGCGCTTGCGCATCCGGGGCATCGCAGGCAATGGCTTGGCGCTGGGGCATGGAGCGCAGCCAGGTGATCTGGCGTTTGGCCAGCTGGCGCGTGGCCACGATGCCGCGTTCGCGCAGCCCCGCCATGTCCAGCGGTCTGGATGGATCGGCCTCATGGGCATCCAGTACCTCCCAGGCCTGGCGGTAGCCCACGCAGCGAATCGAGGGCAGATCCAGATGCAGATCGCCGCGTGCACGCAGCGTGCGCACTTCGCCCAGAAAACCTTGTTCCAGCATCAGGTCGAAGCGCAGCGCGATGCGCTGATGCAGCCAGGTCCGGTTCTCGGGTTCCAGAGAAAAAAGAGCTGCAAGGCCCAGTTGTTCTGCGGGACCTGCTTTGCTTTTGCTGGTGTGAAAGCTCGAAAGCGGCTTGCCCGAAACCTGCCATACCTCTAGCGCGCGCTGAATGCGCTGGCTGTCGGCGGGCGCCAGACGTGCCGCAGTAACGGGATCGACTTCGGCCAGTCGGGCGTGCATGGCGGGCCAGCCCAGTTGCGCGGCCTGGGCGTCAAGCTGGGCGCGCACCTCGGGGTTGGCGGCCGGCATATCGTCCAGCCCGTCCATCAAGGCCTTGAAGTACAGCATGGTGCCGCCCACCAGCAGCGGGATGGCCGAGCGCTCGCGGATTTCAGCCACCAGCCTCTGCGTATCGCGCACAAACTCGGCCGCGCTATAGGCTTGCAGCGGGTCGATGATGTCGATCAGGTGGTGAGGTACGGCGGCCAGCTCGGCGGCAGAAGGTTTGGCCGTGCCTATGTCCATGCCGCGATAGACCAGGGCCGAGTCCACGCTGATGATCTCGGCTTTTTGCCCCCGCTGCGCCAGACGGTCTGCAAGCGCCAGCGCTGCGGCGGTCTTGCCCGAGGCAGTGGGGCCGGCAATGGCGATACAGGGCAGCTGATGTGGAACAGTCATGGGAGGCAGAAAACGATGCGGGCAGAACACAAAAACAAATGGCCCGGAACGACCGGACCATCTGCTTTGCTGATTGCCAAGGATAACGCACCAGGTGTGCCGCTGCAGTGGCTGCACCTGTTCTGCGGCTATTAGCCCTGGCTCAGGCGAGCGGGCACATAGCGGTCGGCCTGAATGTCGGGAGACAGACCATGGCTGTAAATGGCTTCGGCGGCTGGCAGCTGCTGCTGATCCCATTGCTCCCATTGCTGGCGCAGCCGGGCGAAGATCTCGGGCTGATGGTGCTTGAGGTTGGCGCGTTCGCGGGCATCCTCGACAACGTTGAACAGGAATTCGTTGTCGTTGATCTTGAGGTATTTCCAGGGGCCTTGTCGCACGGCACGCTGGGATTGGGAGTTGTAGCGCCAGAACAAGGTACGGTCGGCATGGGCTGCATTGCCTGCCAGCTGATCCTCCAGGATAGGCAGGATGTTCTGGCCGTCGCTGGGGTAGTCTGGGTGCTGCCTGGCACCTGCCGCAGCGAGCAGCGTGGGCAGCCAGTCAAAAGTTGCCGTGACCTGCTCCTGTACCTGGGGCCGAATACGGGCGCTCCATCGCAGCAGCGTGGGCACGCGGATGCCGCCTTCGAGCAGCTCGGTCTTCTGGCCGGTAAAGGGCCAGGTCTTGGAAAAGCGCTCGCCGCCGTTGTCGCTGGTGAAGATGACGATGGTGTTGTCTGCCTGGCCGCTGTCATCAAGCGCTTGCAGCACCTGGCCCACGGCCTTGTCCAGGGCCTCGACGATCTCGCCGTACTTCTTCAGGCTGCCGCCGTCGTAGTGAAACAGGTCCTTGATGCTGTGTGCGACATGCTCGTCGTCCGGCCCCTCCCAGGGCCAGTGCGGTGCCGTGAAGTGCAGCGAGAGGAAAAAGGGCTTGTCGCTGCTCTTGCGCTCATGCACATAGCGGGTGGCTTCATCGCCCAGGATATAGGTGTAGTAGCCCGTGCGCTCCACGGGCTTGCTGCCTTGCCAGAGGTCGCGGCCGAACTGTTCGCCCACGCCGGGTTTGTGCGTGAAATAGTCGATGGCGCCATGGTGGTTGCCAAAGAAATAGTCATAGCCGCTGCGCTGCGGCCCATAGGCGGGCGGTTGGCCCAGATGCCATTTGCCAATCAGCGCGGTGTCGTAGCCGGCGTCCTTGAGCAGGGAGGGCAGGGTGGGATGCTCGGGCGGCAGACCCAGCTGGCCTCCATGGCGGGCCAGCGGTTCTTCGAGGCCGGCACGCAGGCGGTACTGGTAGCGTCCGGTAATCAGCGCGATGCGCGTGGCCGAGCAGACGGCGGAGTTGGCGTAGGCCTGGTTGAAGCGCACGCCTTGGGCAGCAAGGCGGTCCAGGTGAGGCGTCTTGAAGTCGGTGGCGCCATAGACGCCGAGGTCGGCCCAGCCCAAGTCGTCGGCCAGGATGAAAACAATATTCGGAGCGGTCATCGGATCAGTTCGCCAAAGGTCTGGGTTATTCAATGGCAAAGCCGGAGGCGGTGATCACGGGGCGCCATTTGGCGACTTCCGCGACGCGCAGCTGCTCCAGCGCGGCGGGTGTGCGGGGATCGGGCTGCAAGGACAGCTCGCTCCATTTGGTCTGCAGGCTGGGGTTGCTCAGTGCGGAGTTGACGGCCTGGTTGACGGCGGCGATGGCCTGGGGCGAAGTGCCTTTGCGTGCCCAGAGGCTGTACCAGCCGCTGCCCACGGCCTTGGGGTAACCGGCTTCGGTGAAGGTGGGAATCTCGGGCAGCTCTTTGGTGCGCGCAGTGCCGAAAGTTCCCAGAATGCGCACCTTGCCCTCTTTGTGCAAAGGCGCCAGTTCGCTGGTGGTCTGTATGGCCGAGGCCAGCTGACCGCTGATCAGGTCCGTCATCATGGCCGGACCGCCCTTGTACGGCACGTGGACGATGTTGACCTGGGCTGCTTCGCCCAGCAGCAGACCGAAGAAGTGAGGCAGGCTGCCCACGGCCGGACTGCCGAAATTGGCCTGCTGCGGATGGGCTTTGAGCCAGGCCACGTACTCCTGAATATTGCGTGCCGGGTGCTTGGCCGGTACGGCCAGCCCAAACTGGAAGTGCGCCAGCAGGCTCACAGGGGCAAAGTCGCGAGCCGGGTCGTAGCCGGGCTTTTTGTAAACGATTTGCGAGAGCACCGGCGTGATCAGCGGAGCGATCAGATAGGTGCTGCCGTCGGGCGCCGCGTTCAGCAAGGTCTGGGCGGCAATTTGCCCATTCGCTCCGGGTTTGTTGTCGACCACCACGTAATGGCCCTTGCCCAGCTGGGGAGCGATGTTGTCGGCCAACACGCGGGCCAGTTGATCAATTCCGCCGCCGGCACCAAAGCCGACCAGAATGCGGCTGGCCTGCGGAATGGCCGCTCCTTCGGTGGCTTTGGCCAGGGCAGTCAGCGAAAAGGACGCGGTGGAAGCGGCAGAGACGGCCAGCAGGGATTGCTGCAGAAAAGTACGACGGGAATGCATGGCTGGAATCACAAGGTGACGGCGCTAAGGCCAGTGCCTGCATTCTGAAAAAATCTCTATAAAAAAAAATAATAAAAACTGGTTTTTAAATAGCCTAAACATCTTTGAAGTGAGGTGCCCAGGCTTCAACTCCTGCTTTTGGTCAGGTTCAGGCCGAACAGCTCATGCAGTGCCGAGCGGTACTGGGCCATGGCCTTGGTCTGGGTGTTGTGGTGGGTGGCGCCGTCCACCAGGATCAGGCGCTTGGGCTCTTGCGCGGCTTCAAACAGCTGCTGGCCCAGAGCGACGGGAATCAGCGGATCTGCCGAGCCGTGCACGACCAGCAGGGGAGAGCCGATGGCGGCGACCTTGTTCACCGAATCAAAGCGCTGCGTGATCAGCGGCCCCACGGGCAGCCAGCCCCAGCGCATGGAACTGACCACGTCGGCAATGCGGGTGAAGGTGGACTCGACCATAACGCCGGATTCATCCTTGACGGAGGCGGCCAGGTCAATCGCAATCGCTCCGCCCAGCGAATGGCCAAAGATATAGCGTGGTCGGTCCGGCGCTTTGCGGGCCAGCCAGTCCCAGCCGGCGCGGGCATCTTCGGTGGCGGAAGCTTCGGACGGCAGGGTTTTGCTGCTTTGACCAAAACCCCGGTAATCCACGGCCAGCACGGAAAAGCCCATGTCGTTGAGTCGCCGGATGCGGGGCGAGGAACCTTTCACATTCCAGCGTGCTCCGTGCAGATAAAGCAGCAGCGGGGCCTGGCGATTGTTGGCCGGCATCCATAGCGCATGGCAGCCTGGCGTCGCTGCCGTCGCGGCTGCGGAAATCGATCCAGACATCCTGCATGCCTGCGGTGTTGACGCCGGACCAGCTGCGGTCGCTGGGCTGGAAAATCCAGAGGCGCTGCTTGGCGTCCAGCACCTGCATGCCCCAGACCGACAGGGCCGCAAGCACGATCAGGCCCAGGGCGAGTAGGAGGCGGCGCAGTGTCCAGAAGCGGGCTGAGGCAGGCATGGGGTGCAGGGTGGGCTGTCAAGTGCTGGGCAAGTATGGCGGCGGCAAATCGTGTGCCGGTTTTGCTGTCATGAATTGGCGCTATTCTTGTGGGTGTTTTGAATCACGAATGCTCTTTTATTCGTAGCTGCTTGCGCTTTTCCAATAAGCGTCTGATGCCTGTTTGAGGACTGTTTAGATATGTCGATCTGCCTGGGGCTTGCCGCCAACAAATTGCATCACCAAACCGAGGATGCCGCGCTGTTTTCCCTGCTGCGCGCCTGCGAGGCGGGAATCCGGGAGCTGAAGCTTGGCTTTCACGCGGTGGGCCGCACCTATGATGCGATCACCGCTGCCGGCATGTTGCAGGGCTATAAAGGCTTGGTGCGCTACCCCTATGGCCGCGAAGGCGGGCTGATGAAGCTGGTCGCCGAAGTGGTGGGCATGGAAGGCGACGAACGCACACTGGACGGCGCCATCTATCTGATGGACCCGGTCGATCCTTCCTCCATCTTCCCCGAGGCCCTGGCCATGAAACGCCAGTGCGTGATTCACGGCAAGCCGTTTCTCTCCACCGTGGCATCGACCCGCGACTGGATAGAGATGGAGCGCATTCATGCCGGGCTGGCGCGCGACCGCAATGCCGACCGCTTTCACGACTATGAAAACCAGACGCTGGCGCTGATCGCCCACGATGCCATGAAGCCCACCATGCTGGATTTTGTGGACCGCAATTTCGAGCTGCTTTCACGTTATCGCCGCCGCGTGGGCACCGGCACCACGGGCCAGAAGCTCAACGAGCTGGCCTGGAGCAAGGGCTGGCCCGCGGGCAAGCCCTGGGTGGATCGCTACAACAGCGGCCCTCTGGGAGGAGACGCGCAGATTGCCGATCTGGTGCTGGAAAAGCGCTGCCACCGCGCCATCTTCTTTGAGGATCCCCATGTGGCTCGTCAGCACGAGGCCGATATCCAACTGCTTGAGCGCGCCGTGACCACGGTCACCCACGATGCCGTGTGCAGCACCTCGCCCCAGGTGGCACAGCGCTGGTGCGATGCGGCGGCCAAGCGCAAATAATCCGGACGAGCGCCCATGAAAAAGGCGGGAGCATGCTCTGGCCTTGGCTTTCTTGTGCCGCGGTTTAGGGTGCGGGCGTGGCCAACGGCTTGCCTTTTTCCACCACATACACGCCCACCAGCTTGACGGCGGCACTGCTGGCGTTGTGCGCATCGTGAATCACGCCTGCCGGCACCACAAAGGATTCGCCGGCCTTGACGGTGCGCGGCGGCTGACCGTCTACCAGCAGATCCACCTCGCCCTCGGTCACATAGCTGATCTCGTCGCCCGGATGGGTGTGGCGGCCGGCGCGCGAGCCGGGAGCCACTTCCACTTTGGCCACTACGGCTTCGCGGCCGGGCACGGAGACATCGGCTTTGCCCACCATGGTGCGCGACAGGCCGCTGGCCTGGGGCGTACTAGTCTGGGCCATGGCGCTTTGGCTGAACACCATGAAGGCGCTGCTGCACAGCAAGCTGGCAAAGCCGGCGCGGTAGGTGAATGGCATGAGTTTCTCCCGAAAGAAGGTATGAAAAAGACAGGGTGTTGAGGCCTGTCTTTTGTACTTGGGAGGGGTAGCTGTCGGCCATGGGGCCTGCCCTAGCTTGGCAGCGGCGTCTTAGGTCTTCAGGCGCGTTGCGGCAGCAGCGTTTGGGTGTGCAGCGACTGGCCGTTCAAGTCCTTGAGTACCACGGTCAGCGCCTGCGAACGCGGGTCGATGTCCAGCTGGCCGAAGAACTGGTAGCCCTCGCTGGGGGCTGAATTCTGGTGCGGCGCCGCTTTGCTGTAGACCACGTCCAGGCCAAAGGTCTTGTCGGCTTCATTGGGGCCAAAACCGCCGGCGTTGAGCGGGCCGGAGACAAATTCCCAGAAGGGGTCGAAATCCTGGAATTGGGCACGCTCCGGGCTGTAGTGGTGGGCTGCCGTGTAGTGCACATCGGCCGTGAGCCAGACCACGTTCTTGATGCCTGCATCCTTGATGCCCTTGAGCAGGCGCGCCATTTCCAGCTCGCGGCCCTTGGGCGTGCCGTGCTCGCCATTGGCCACCGCTTCCCAGACAGGGTGGCCTTCGGCATCTTTGCCGTCGGGCACAAACAGGCCGATAGGCATGTCGGCGGCAATCAGTTTCCAGGTGGCCCGGCTTTGCTTGAGGCCGTCGATCAGCCAGGCCAGCTGGGGCCGGCCCAGAAAGTCGGTGCCGGCGCTCTCCGTCGTCTGCAGATTGTGGCTGTTGGGGCCACGGTAGCTGCGCATGTCCAGCACAAAGATATCGGCCAGCGGGCCCTGAGGCAGCACGCGGTAGATGCGCTGATGCTCTTGCGCACCCAGGCGGCGCATGGGCGCGTACTCCATGAAGGCGCGTTGGCCGCGTGCGGCCAGCAGCTGGATGTTTTTCTCTGTGTAGGCCTTGTTGGACGTAAGGTCCTTGCTATCGGAATAGTTGTTCGTGACTTCGTGATCGTCCCACTGCCAGATCTGTGCCACCTCGCTGCCCAGGGCACGCACGTTGGCATCCATCAGGTTGTAGCGATAGCGGCCGCGAAATTCGTCAAGGGTTTCGGCCACCTTGGAGACTTCGGGTGTGACCAGGTTCTTCCACACCGAGCCGTCGCGCAGCTTGACTTCGGCTGGGATGGGGCCGTCGGCATAAATCGTGTCGCCGCTATGCAGGAACACATCGGGGTTGGTGCGGCGCATCTGCTCGTAAATGCGCATGCCGCCAAAGGCCTCGTTGATGCCAAAGCCCTGGCCTGCGGTGTCGCCGCTCCAAACCAGCCGGAACGGCCGGCTGGCTTGCGAGCCGCCGGCCAGCGGCGTGCGCAAATGGCCTTGAACCGCAGGCGAGTGCACATTGGCGCTGCCAAAGTCTTCCAGCGTCACGCGGTAGAAGATGTCCTGCCCGGCCGGCAGGCCTTGCAGCTCGATGCGGCCGGTGCCGTCCGTGCTCTCCAGCAGATCGGGGCCGCGCAAACGGGTGCTGTTGGCAAAGCTGGCCGTGGTGCTCCACTCCAGCCACATGCGTGCATCACGGCTGGCACGGGCCCAGACGACGGCGTTGTGAGCCAGTACATCGCCGCTTTGCACACCCGACGTCAGCAGGGCCCGGGTCGCATCACGGGTGATGGCGGCGGGCGCTGTCTGGGCCTTGAGCAGGGCCGGCAGCAGGCCCGCACCGGTGGCGAGTGCGCTGGTGGCCAGGCTATGGCCCAAGAAGCGGCGGCGTTCCATGATGGACATCCTTGCAATCTGATTAACAAGCGATGCAGATTAGGGAGCACCTGTGACGCAGGCGTGAAAGCCGGGTGGCGGTCATGAAACGGGCAAACAAAAAAGGTCCCGAAGGACCTTTTTTGTTGGGGGTGAACAGCGCGAAGGCTTAGATCACGCCTTGTGCCAGCATGGCGTCGGCCACCTTCACAAAGCCGGCCACGTTGGCGCCGTCGATGTAGCTGATCGTGCCGTCTTCGCGCTTGCCGTGCTTCACGCAAGCGGCGTGAATGCTTTGCATGATTTGCAGCAGACGGGCGTCCACTTCTTCGGCAGGCCAGGACAGACGGGCCGAGTTTTGCGACATTTCCAGACCGGAAGTGGCCACACCACCGGCGTTGGATGCCTTGCCGGGAGCGTAGAGCACGTCAGCAGCTTCGAAGGCGCGGGCGGCCTCGTTGGTGGAAGGCATGTTGGCGCCTTCAGCCACGCACAGCACGCCGTTGGCGATCAGGGTCTTGGCATCGGTTTCGTTCAGTTCGTTCTGCGTAGCGCAAGGCAGGGCCACGTCCACCTTGATGGACCAGGGGCTCTTGCCGGCCAGGAATTCCACGCCGGAAACCAGCTTGGCGTAGTCGCTGACACGGCCGTACTTGTGGTTCTTCACATCCATCAGGATGGCCAGCTTTTCGGTGGTGAAGCCCGCTGCGTCGTACACAGTACCCGAGGAGTCGGACACGGTCACGACCTTGGCGCCCAGCTCCATGGCCTTTTCTACGGCGTACTGAGCCACGTTGCCCGAACCGGACACGGACACGGTCTTGCCTTCAAAGGACTGGCCGCGAGTGGCCAACATTTCACGGGCGAAGTACACGGTGCCGTAGCCAGTGGCTTCGGGGCGAATCAGCGAGCCGCCGAAGGACAGGCCCTTGCCGGTGAACACGCTGGCAGCGTTGTTCGACAGCTTCTTGAACATGCCGGCCATGTAGCCCACTTCACGGCCACCCACGCCGATGTCGCCAGCTGGCACATCGGTATCAGGACCTACGTGACGGAACAGCTCGGTCACGAAAGCCTGGCAAAAGCGCATGACTTCGGCAGGGCTCTTGCCCTTGGGGTCGAAGTCGGAACCGCCCTTGCCGCCGCCCATGGGCAGAGTGGTCAGAGCGTTCTTGAAGGTCTGCTCGAAAGCCAGGAACTTCAGCACGGACTGGTTCACCGAGGGGTGGAAGCGCAGACCGCCCTTGAAAGGACCGATGGCCATGCTGTGCTGGATGCGGAAGCCGCGGTTCACATGCACCTGGCCCTTGTCGTCAGACCAGCTGACGCGGAACTGGATGATGCGCTCGGGTTCGACCAGGCGCTCCAGCAGCGAGTGTTCAGCGTACTTGGGGTTCTTCTCAATGAAGGGCCAGAGGCTTTCCATCACTTCGGTGACGGCTTGCAGGAATTCGGGCTGGCCGGGGTTGCGTTGTGCCACTTCTTCCAGGAACTGGCCTACGGACTCGTACTTCATAAGAGAACTTTCTGACTAAACAGGGGGCGTGCAAACTAGCAAAACCAAGATTATGCCAAAAAGTTATGCCTTCATGCATAGTTTCGGTGCGCGTCGGCGCAATTCTGGTGCGTGCGTGCAATTTGTTGGTGCGTGTTTTGGGTATTTTTTCAGCGGTGGCAAGCACTTAGCTGGTGCATGAACGCAGGTCTTGCTGTTGCAAAAAAATCTGGATGCTCACAACTTGTCTTTGCTACCTGGGAAAGAACCATGAGCAAGCGTTTGGGAGCCTTTAAATGTGATAGCACCAACTTGGTGCTGAATCTGTTTTGCCATGTCTTTTGATTTGTGAAATTTGGATTTCACTTGGCAAAACTATGAGGCGCCAAATCTGCGGATGCTTGGCCCTCGCTGCGAAACGAATGCAGCCAAGCGACTGCAAGCCGGGTAAACCTGTGTTTGAAATTTAAATTTCACCTTGTCTAATAAGAAAAAATAATTTCATATTCGCAACGCTGAAATTTCATTTGGTTCACGGAACACAGGAGGCTTGTATGGCAGCAGAGATTCCCGTAACGCCCTCGGCGTCAGGCATGGCCAGCGCAGCGCAAATGCAGCAGCTGGAGAGCGCGCTCAATCAGATTGGCGTGACGCGCTCGCACAAAAGCATCATTTTTCTGGTGGTTTGCGGCGTGTTGTTTGACGTGTTCGAGCAAAACGCCGTGGGTCTGGTCGGGCCGCTGCTGCGTGAACAGTGGAAGCTGGATGCCACCGACATCGGGTTTCTGAACACCATCACCTTCTTTGCCGCCGCCATGGGCAGGCTGCTGTCGGGTTATCTGGCAGACCGCCTGGGGCGGCGCTTCATGCTCAATGTGAATCTGGGCCTGTTCACGCTGGGCGCCGTGGGGTGCGCGCTGGCGCCGGACTATGCCTTCTTGGCCATTGCCCGCGCTGTGGTCGGCTTTGGCCTGGGCGGGGAAATCACCACGGCGGTGACCATGCTGGCCGAGTTCTGCTCGGCACGCTTTCGCGGCACGGCCGTGGGGCTGATCAATGTGGGCGGCGGCGGCCTGGGCAATATGCTGGCCCCGGCATTTGCGCTGGGCGTGTTCACGCTGTTCCCCGGTGAGGATTCCTGGCGCTGGCTGTTCGGTTGCCTGGTGCTGCCGGCCATCTTCATCGTCTTCTACCGCCGCTTCGTGCCCGAGACGCCGCGCTTTCTGCTCTCCAAGGGCCGGGTTGATGAAGCCAACCAGGTGCTGAGCATGCTGGCATCGGGCAAGCTGGCCAACGCCCAATACGAGGTGCGCGAATTCATCAGCAAGAACGCAGCGGGAGAGCCGGGCGCTGCTGCGCAGAGCGTTCAACGCAGCTCGTTCACCGATATCTTCAAGGGCGGTTATGCACGCCGCACCATTGCCGTGGGCCTGGCCTCGTGGATGACTTTTGGTGCCCAGCTGTCGGTGCTCACGCTGATGCCCACCATCCTGGTGGCCCAGGGTTATTCCATCACCAAGAGCTTCAGCTTCACCATCGTCATGCAGGTGGGCAGCCTGCTGGGGGCGGTGGCCGCCTCCACCATGGGCTACTACTTTCCGCGCAAGCGTGTGCTGACCGTGGGCGCGATTGCCGCCTGTCTGGCGGGGCTGGCCTTTGGCAACTTCACCGACAGCGTGGCCATGATTTTGATCTGCGGCGCCATCTTCCAGTTCTGCGTGCTGACGCTCAACACCTCCATCTGGATTTTTGCGCCCGAGCTTTACCCCACCCGCATCCGCGCCTTGGGCACTTCATTTTTGCTGGCCTTGGGCACGATTGGCGGCGCCATGTCGCAGACGTTGGCGGGCAAGATGTTCGATCTGCACGGTGTCTCCGGCATGTTCGGCATGATTGCCGCCATGTACTTCATTTTTGCGATTGCCGTGCAGTTTGCGCCCGAGACTTTTGGCCGCTCCATCGAAGAGGGGGCGGGAGGCGAATCGCATGCGCACAGTGAAGCTGCGGCGCGCAGCGGCGTGGCCGCCGGTCAGGAGCGCACAGCATGAGCGCTTTGCCAGATTCGCAAGACAAGCCGCTGGCGGCGCAGATTCTGTTGCTGAACCCCAATACCTCGCAGCAGACCACGGCGCTGATGGCCCGCCAGGCGCTGGCCTGTCTGCCCGCCGGCGTGCGCCTGCAAACGGCGACGGCCGCCCGTGGTGCGGCCATGATTACCGATGAGGCCGGCCTGGCCATTGCCGAGCAGGAGGTGTTGAGGCTGGGGCGGGAGTTTGCCGACGCCGATGACAGCCCCCGGCCCTGCGCCATCATCGTGGCCGCGTTTGGCAACCCGGGTCTGGACTTGCTGCGGGCCGCCTTGCCTGCGCAGGTGCAAACCTTTGGCATAGGCGAAGCCGCCATGTTGCAAGCGGCCCGCGACGCCGAAGGCCTGCCGCGCCGCTTTGGCATTGCCACCACCACGCCGGGGTTGGAGGCCTCGATTGCGGCTTCGGTCTCGGCCCTGGGTTTGACGCCCTGGTTCACCGGCACCCGCATCGCAGAAGGCCAGCCCCTGGCGCTGGCCGCAGACCCGGCTTTGCAGTGCGAACGTCTGGCCGCAGCCGTGGCCGCTTGTGTGGACGGCGATGGCGCCCAGGCGGTGGTGATTGGCGGCGGCCCGCTGGCCGAAGCCGCGCTGTGGCTGGCGCCGCGCTTTGCCGTGCCCGTGCTCTCGCCTGTGGTGGCAGCGGTGCAGGCTGCGCTCAAGGGCTTGCAGCTGCAGACCTTGGAGCAGGTATGAAACTGATAGCTGCTAGCGCTTGATATTCATGGAGTTCAGATGTGGATACATGTGAACTCTATGAATAAACAACGCTAACTGCTTCTGTTTCGGTAGCGTCTAGCTTCAATTCAATTCAGTCCATCAACGCAGCTCGTCCAGCGCATCGTGGCTGGCTTCGATGGCGGCCATGCGCCGGCGACCGGGCTGGCCGCTTTGCTGCAAGGTGGTGGTGGCAATCAGGTGGCAGAGCATGAACAGCGCTGCATGATTGTCCAGCGGGCCCGGGGCCGAGGTCTGTACGCGCAGCAGCCAGTCGGCTTCGGGTGCGGGGCTGGCATGGTCGGTGATGCACAGCAGCCTGGCCCCCATTTGCCTGGCCTGGCGCGCGAATTCGCTGACCACAGGCACGCTGCGGCGCAGGGCAAAGACCACCACCACATCGCCTTCGCCCAGATGGGCTGCGTATTCGCCCAATGTTTCGCCGGCGCCGGGAATCACCTGACTGGGCATGTCCAGGGCCTGTAGCAGCTGCCAGCGCAGATAGGCGGCAAAGTTGCGGTTCTGACGGTAGCCCACAAACAGCAGCTGGCGCGCCGCAATCAAGGCCTTGGCAATCGCATCCAGCTGGGCGGCCGAAATCTGGCCGATGGTGACGGACAGGTTGTCGCTGGCCTGGCGCAGATGGGTGGCAATCACATCGGCCGTAGGCGCGCCCTGGGCGGCGGCAGCGGCCAGAAACAGGGGCGAGCCCTTGTCGCCCTGCGCGCGCGCATGGCGGCGGGCGTCTTCATAGCTCTCATAGCCCAGGCGGCGGATAAAACGGGTGACCGTGGCGTTGGAGACGCCGGTGAGCTTGGCAATCTCGGCCGCCGCATAGCTGGAAAGATTGCCGGGAAAATCCAGCAAAAACTCGCCCAGGCGCCGCTCGGTGGGCGGCAGCTGGGGCAGGGCGGCGCGCACGCGGGCGATGAAGGACTGGGCCTCGGCCGGTTCGGGGTTGACGGTCGTCGTTGCGCTGGCGGTGGGATTCATGGCTGCGGCCGGGGCCTGTATCTCCCGGCCCGCTATCGTTATGGATGGAAACAATGTAGCTGTTAAATAGGCGCTTCAAGCGCCGCCAGCCTTCCTTGCTTTAGCGGCCGCGCAAAAACAACGCGTCCAGCTCCTTCATGCTCAGCTGGCGCCAGGTGGGGCGGCCGTGGTTGCATTGGTCCGAGCGCTCGGTCACTTCCATCTGGCGCAGCAGCGCATTCATCTCGTCCAGGGTGAGCTTGCGGTTGGCGCGCACGGCGCCATGGCAGGCCATGGTGGCCATAATTTCATTGCGGGCGCGCTGCACCACGGTGCTGGCGTCGTGCTGGGCCAGCTCGGCCAGCACGTTGCGGGCCAGCTCCACGGCATCGCCCTGGGCCAGAGAGGCGGGGACGGCGCGCACGGCCAGTGTCTTGGGTGAGAAGGGCGAGACCTCCATGCCCAGCGCCAGCAGGGTTTCGGCATGGTCTTCGGCCGTGGCCACTTCCTCGGGCGTGGCGGCAAATGTGGCGGGGATCAGCAGCGGCTGGCTGGGAATCTGCTGCTCGCCGTCGCTGCTGTTGACGGAGTTCTTGAGCTGTTCGTAGACGATGCGCTCATGGGCGGCATGCATGTCCACGATCACCATGCCCTGGCTGTTTTCGGCCAGGATATAGACACCGTGAATTTGCGCCACGGCCCGGCCCAGTGGCCAGACGGGGGCGCTGTCGGCCGCTGCCGGTGTGGTGCGGGCAGCAGTTGGTGCAGGCGCTGCGGATGGTGTTGAAGTCGCAGGGACTACCTCAGCTTTGATAGCTGCTGGCGTATATGCCGCCGGGGCTGAAGCCGTATTTCTTGTGAAATAGCTGCTTTGGCCCGATGGGCGGTGCTTGACGGTATCGCTGTCTGGCGTGGTCTGGGTTGCAGCAGGCGTTGCGGACGACACCAAAGGCGCCGTGGCTGCCGGAGCAGCGGTTTGAACAGGAGCTGAGGTCTCAACCACGCTCGGCACTTCGGAGGCTGCGGTGGATGGTGCCAGCGGCGGGGCGATCGGTTCGGAGGCCACAGGGGCCGCAGTACTTGCCGGCGCAGCTTGCTCTTCGCGCATGGGAGCCCAGAGCTTGGCCAGATCGCTGACCGGCGTGCCCACACGTTCCTCGCCAAAAGCCATGCGGGTTTGCGGCCAGGACTGGGTGGCAGCTTTGCCTGGGGCTGCGCCTGCTTCGGCAATCAGGCCCGGTTGGCGGGCTGCGTCGCTGGCGGCTTCCGCTGCGGCAGCTTCGACCACGGCGGCGGCGCGCGGTGTGGCCAGGGCGTTTTCAATCGCGTGACGCACGGCCTGGTGCACTTCGCGGCTGTCGCGAAAACGCACTTCGATCTTGGTGGGGTGCACGTTCACATCCACGCGGGCCGGATCGATCTCGATATACAGCGCAAAAATCGGTTGCTTGGTGCCGTGCAGCACATCTTCGTAGGCGGCGCGGGCGGCATGGGTGAGCACCTTGTCGCGCACAAAGCGGCCGTTGACATAGCAAAACTGCTGATCGGGGCGCGAGCGGGCAGCGTCCGGAATGCCGGCGCGACCCGTGACATGCACCGGGCCTGCCCAGTGATTCACGGTGACAGAATTGCTGACAAACTTGTCGCTGATCACATCGGCCAGACGGCTGGAGATGGCTTCTTCGGGTGTGCCGGTGGCGGCTCGCCACTGCTCGGCCAGCTTGCCTTCGTGCCAGATGGCAAAGCCCACATCGGGCCGAGCCAGTGCATGGCGACGCACGGATTCAATGCAGTGCGCCAGTTCGGTGGCATCGGTCTTGAGGAATTTGCGGCGCGCCGGGGTGGAGAAGAACAGTTCCTTGACTTCCACCGTTGTGCCCTGGTTGCGGGCGGCGGGGCGCAGCTCGCCGCTGCGGGCATCGAGCAGATAGGCCGATTCCTGGCCCGCAGGGCGCGACAGGATAGAGGTTTCCGACACCGATGCAATGGCGGCCAGTGCTTCGCCGCGAAAGCCCATGGTGGCCACGGTTTCCAGGTCATGCAGATCGGTGATCTTGCTGGTGGCGTGGCGGCGCAAGGCCACGGGCAGCTCTTCGCGCGGAATGCCGCAGCCGTCGTCTTCCACCGCAATCAGGCGCACGCCGCCGGCCAGCAGGCGCACGGTGATCTGGCGGGCACCCGAATCCAGGGCGTTGTCCACCAGCTCGCGCACCACGGAGGCGGGGCGCTCCACCACCTCGCCGGCGGCGATCTGGCTGATCAGCTCGTCGGGCAGATCGCGGATGGGGCGGCGCTCAGGCTGAGCCTCGGGGGCCGTCGTGGTTTCGGGGAGGGTGG